>JAABSX010000049.1 GCA_011390205.1 Microscillaceae bacterium
CCACGATAAGGCTTTTGGCAACTTCTATGTTTCTTTTTTCCAAAGCATCTTCTACGGCTTCTTCTACTGCGGTGTCAATCACATTTTTAAAATCTCTGTAATATTTCAAACTATCTTGATAAGCCATTCTCTCATCTTTATTGTAATTGGCAATCTCAGCTACTTCAAAAAACTTGGCGAAAATACTTTTCTTAAATTTACCGGGCATACGCTCTAGTCTAGAGATGTTTTTCAGCAAGAAAAGCCACTTGTCATAATGTGTTTCAAGCTCGTCTATGCTTTTATTAAACTTAGGCATCTCGAGATAGATAAATAGTAGTTTAATATCTTCTTAAAACCAAAATCTGTAAAAGGATGGATGTATCTATCCATAAAAAAGCGTCTTCATTTTCACAAATATACGATTTTCACCTCAGATAAAAGACGGTTCTAGCCCATTCTTTCAGTCATCTCTAGTAGTAACTCCAAAAACTGCCTTACATGCTGCTCACTCACATAGGTCTGCCCAAATACTGCCCTAAGTGTGTAGATTCCATCTAGCTTGGTATGGGTGAGATAGACCTTGCCTGTTTGGTTGAGGGCTTTGAGTAATTGCACATTGTCTTCATTGAGCTGCTCTAGGCTTAGCCCAGCTTGAGGAATCCATCGGAAGCAAACCAAATTCAAAGAAACAGGGGCAAGTATCTCAAAATCAGCCCTTTCTACGAGGGCATTTTTAAAAATTTGGGCTAATCTGAGGTGTTCTCTTAATTTACTTTGCAAGCCTTCTAAGCCAAAATCACGTATCACAAACCACAGCTTCAAAGCCCTAAAACGCCTTCCCAAAGGCACTCCCCAATCACGGTAATTGTTTACTTGGTGGTCTTGGCTTGTCTTAAGATATTCGGGCAAAATCTCAAAAGTACGCAGCAGGGCTTCTTTGTCTTTGACAAAATAAGCCGTACAATCAAAATTGACAAACATCCATTTATGCGGATTAAAAAGGTAGGTATCTGCCAATTCTAGCCCATCTAGCATGGTTTGCTTCTCAGGTAAAAGTGCGGCTGTGCCTGCATACGCAGCATCTACGTGCAGAAAAATACCGTATTTTTGGCAAATCTCACCAATAGGCCGCAGAGGGTCTAAGGCTGTAGAGCTGGTAGTGCCTAGCGTAGCCACCACACAAAGCGGCTGATAGCCTGAGGCAATGTCTGTCTGTATTGCCCTGTCCAGTGCCTCCGGACGCATTGCAAAGTTTTCATCACTCAATATTTTCACCAAATTTTCTGAGCCCAAACCCGCAATTTTGACGGCTTTTTCTATCGAAGAGTGGGTTTGGTCAGAGGTATAAACCCTGAATCTCTGGGCTGCAAAACCCTGTCGGTTTATCTGATAATCACTGTATTTCTCACGAGCCGTCAGCAAAGCACAAAGTGTAGCTGTGGAAGCAGTATCCTGAATCACACCTGCCCAATCAGAGGGCAAGCCCATCATTTGCTTGAGCCATTCCATCACTTTTTCTTCTAGCTCGGCAGCAGCAGGCGAGGTCTCCCAGCTCATGCACTGCGCCCCAAGTGTGGCAGTGAGCATCTCGGCAAGCACGGAAGGGTAACTATTATTGGCAGGAAAATAAGCAAAAAATGCAGGGTGCTGCCAATGTGTGATTCCAGGGATTATCTTTTCTAAAAAGTCTTTAAAGACCAGCTCAAAGGGCTCTCCTTTTAGGGGAGGCATATCTGAGAGTTGATTGTAAATCTCACGAGGCATTGCCTGTGATTTTGCAGGGTATTGTTCTATTTCTTGAAAGTAATCAGCCATCCAATCTACCAATTGGTGTGCATTTTTGCGAAAATCATCGTGGTTCATCATTTTATGTATAGTTTATCTATTTTTCACCAAATCTGTAGCAATCTTGGCTGAGAGCAAGCAAAGCGGAATCCCTCCTCCTGGATGCACACTGCCACCACAAAAGTAAAGATTTTTAATTTTAGAAGAGAAATTGGCGTGTCTTAGAAAAGCTGCAAAGCGATTGTTGGAGCTATTGCCATACAAAGCTCCCTGCACACTGGCTGTTTTTTGCTCAATGGAGCGAGGGTCAAGCAGCATTTCGGCTTCTATGAGGGGCTCTATGTCTGTTTGAAGTATTCTGTTCATTTTTTGGAGTACATTTTGGCGAGTTTCGGCGATGAGCTTGTCCCAATCTTGCCCTTGGTTATTGGGTGCGTTAATCATCACAAACCAGTTTTCGGCATTTTCAGGGGCATCTTGTGGGCTTTCTTTGGAGCTGATATTGACATAGACCGTGGGGTCAGGGCAGATGCTTTGTTTTTTAAATATGTACTCAAATTCTGTTTTGTAATCTTTGCTAAAGAAAATATTGTGCAAGTCTAATTCTTTAAACTGGCGTTTGATTCCCCAATAAAAAATGACTGCCGAGCTAGATTTTGTTTGTTTGAGTATCTTTTGGGGCGCTTTTAGGCGAGGAAGTAGCTTTTGGTAGGTATTGACGATGTCCATATTACTGACCACGATTTGGGCTTGGATGACGTGTTCTTTGCCCTGAGCATCTTGGTATTGGACTCCGTGCACTTGTTTTTCTTGGGTGAGAATCTCCTGAGCACGCACTCCAAATTTAAACTTCACCCCCAAATCTTCTGCCAGCTTCACGAGGCTCAGCGTAATGCTATACATCCCTCCTTCTGGAAAAAACGCCCCAATACCAAACTCAAGGTGCGGGATAATATTCATCGTGCCAGGGGTCTGATAAGGGTCTGAGCCATTGTAGGTGGCATATCTATCAAAAAACTGCACCATTCGCTCATCTTCAAAGCTTTTTTGATTGACTTGGTGCATGCTCTGCAAAGTATCTAATTTATGGAAACCCAAAACGCCCTTTGCTGTGCTTTTGGTAAAATAATTACTGAGCTTGTGTAGGGAATTATGCAAGAAAACATCGGCTGTCAGGTCATATTTTTCTTTGCTTTTGGCAAGAAATTTATGAATATTTTCGGGCTTTTCATTGGTTTTTTGGCTAACTTCTTGGGCAAATCTGTCTAAATCAGCGTAAGCATGCAGCCTTGTGCCATCTTCGTAAAAGTAATTACAGAGCACATCCATCTTTTTATATTGGAAATAATCTCTGGGATTTTTGCCCGATATTTTAAAAAGTTCATCTACATAATGCGGCATCGTGAAGAGCGAAGGCCCCGCATCAAATCTATAGCCATTTTGCTCAATCTGAGAAAGCTTGCCCCCTGGATACTCATTCGCCTCAAGCACAGTTACTTGGTATCCTTTGTTGGCAAGACGCACCGCTGAGGCAATGCCCGCAATGCCTGCACCTATCACTACGCCCTTTTGTATTTGGTTCTGAATCATTGTTTTGTTGTTTTTATAGGCTTACTAAACTGAGTTTGAATGGGGAGGTTATGGGGTTTACTTGATTTTTTTGGGGAGAAGATTCCGCTGTTGCACGTGAAGACGCTACGCAACGGCGGGAAATTAAAGTTTGATTTCTATGATTTGGCTAGTGTCCACTCCTAAAATATCAACCACTTTTACCATCACTCGGTAAGTGCCCGCCTTTGGGTATTCGTGTTCGGCTGATATAAATTCCAATGTTCTGTCTTGCTTGGTGCGAAAGGTCTGCCATTCGTTTTCAAAAATGTAGTTACCCGTCCATTGTTCTTCTATTTCGCCTGCTTCGTTGGGTATGCGAATGATTTCTTTTTTACTGTCATAGTCAAAATCTACACTCCAGTAGTCAATCCAATCGTGCCAATTTTCAGTCAAGGTTTCACGGCTGATGATTCCATTTTTGTCTTTGCTTACTTTAATGATTTGCCCATTTTCTATCACTACTTTGCTACCTGCTCGCATACTTTCTTGTATGTCTTCTATGTCATCTTGGGTATAGTTGGTTACAAAATCTGTGAGTTCTATTTTTACTTTTTTGCCTTTTATGAGGGGCTTTGCTTGTAAATAAGAAACATCATAAAACTTTGCTTGTCCTTTGTCCACCGCTCGGGCATCAAAAACATCTTTTGGAATGTATCGCAAACGAATGTCCACGCCTTGCTCTTTAAACTCTTGGTTGATGCGAGGCTGCAAACCCATTTCAAACTCGAAGCCCAGAACATCTACTTGCGTAATGAGATTGGTTCTGCATTCTTCAAAAATTTCTTGGACTCGGCTTTGGGTTACGGGCATATCCAAGGGACCAATATGCACAAAACGACTGGCTTTTTTGGCGTGAAGTGAAGCATAGCTTTCTATTCTTTGAGCAGAATACGCTCTACAAATCAAATCCAAATAGGCTTCTTCTTTGTGTTTGCGTTGTCCGTTTACCAAATCATCTATAAAAAACTGCCTTTCATACTTGCCTAAGTTGAGTATCTCAAAGGCTCTAAAATCTTTGCCGCTTGCTTTGAGTTCTCTCTGCACATTGATTAGACGTTTTCTGGTGGTATGAATTGAAAACCTGCCCAAATCCGTAGTTATCCATTTTCTGTTCAGTTTCTCGGCTACAGCTGCCGTAGTGCCGCTGCCACAAAAGAAATCGGCTATCAAATCACCCTCGTTGCTGCTGGCTTTAATGATGCGTTCTAACAAGGCTTCAGGTTTTTGGGTGGGGTATGCAATCCATTCTCTAATAGACTTGTATGCGGGAGCTATTAACCACCAATTTTCAGGTATTTTACCTTTTTCATTGAGTTCGCCATAATTTTTTCCTGATTTAAATATTTTGCCAGACCCTCCCAAGCCATCCTTAAAATTGTCTATAGTTTTTTGTGAATGTGGTACTCTAATTTCATTTGGATTAAAAACCCATGTTTCTTTTGATTTACTATACCAAAATATATTATCAGAGCATTTAGGAAATTGCTTGACTAATCCACTTGTTGGTTTTTCATAGAGCCAGAATATTTCATTTTTAAACGTTTCTTTTCCAAAAATATCATCAAGCATAAATCTTAAATAACTACTTACCCTCCAATCACAATGCACATAAATACTTCCGTCATCAGCCAAGAGGTTATGAATGAGTTTGAGGCGTTCATACATCATAGAGAGATAAGAAGAAATTCCTTTTTGCCAAGTATCACGGTAGGCGATTTCCTCGAGAACGCTTTGGCTTTTGGTGGCAGTTTCTCCGTTGAGTTCTATGGTATGGCTAAAATCTGCACCTACGGCAAAGGGTGGGTCTATGTACACGAGTTTCAGTCCGCCTTCTTTTTCTATTTCTTCTCTTAATGGGCCATTAGCTAGTGAAGATAGAATGAGTTTGTTATCCCCCCAGATGAGTTTATTGTGCCACCCTGCTTTTTGTCTGCCTTTGAGGTCAAACATAGTAGTTTGTGTTCGGTTGGCTTCTTTTCTTGGTTCGTCTATGTGTTCTATATGATGAAAGGGCAGGGCTACGTTGGTTACATCTTCTTTTCTGCCATTCCAAAAAAGGAAAACATCTTCTTCATCAGCATACATTTTATAAATCAACTCTTTTGCAATGGGTTGATTGTTTTGTATAGACTGTATAATTTGGTCTTTTTCTTTGTCTGATAGATTCATTGTATAATTTTTATTTTTGACCTTGACAAAACTTAGAACTTTGTAAAGTGAAAAAAGTCAAAGGTTAAGGAAATTTAAAGATAGCTTTCACGTCATTAAATGATTTTAAACTAGATTGATGTTTATCCCAATCTTCTTGTTTGATGTAAATGGTGGTGTATTCTCTTTCGCTTTGTTGTGCATTTACATCTTTGCACCATTGCCCCAATCGTCTTACTTTTCGCAAATCGTCCAAATCTTCCCGTCCTTTGGTTTCTACAATAAAAATAGATGTATCAGAGGTTTTTACAAAAAAGTCAGGGAAATATTCTCTGATGTTTCCATCTTCTGCTTGGTACTCGATTTTAAAATTCACACCGCTGTCCCCCATTGTGTTTTTGGCAAAAGCAAGCACATCTGCGAAACGACTTTCACAAAATGAAGCAAACTCCAATTCAAATCCATTATCACCAATTACTTTATTGAAGATGGATTTTTTGGGTATCAAAAAAGGTTGTTCATTGGCTATTTTTGGCTTTACGTTTTTGAGTGAAAAGTAATTTTTGAGTTCTGTTTTGCCGCTGTCTGTAACTGTTAAAGTATTGATGGCATTTTTAAAGGTTTTATAAAGGATGAATTTAGGTTGTGCTTCTGAGAGGTTGCGAATGGTTTGTGCATTCTCAAGGTCAACTTCTTTGGCAAATAAATGTGCTTTGATAAATGCTTCCACTTTTGGATATAGGATATTAAAGCCACTCACCAGACGACTTTCCTTCAAAATGCTTTGCGTAAAGAAACTAATCACGTTTCGGTAGTCTGCAATGCTGTACTTAAAAATGGTAATGTGCGAAAATTTATCTTCAATATCTTTAAATACAATTTCTTTTAGTTCATCTGCCTTAAAAGTTTTAAAGGGAGCTTTTTCGTGTTTTAGTGTTGTAATGTCTAGTTCTTCTAGATTTTTGTATTCACGATAGATTCGTGGAGACATTTGTGGAATAGGAATATCCAACTCATCTAAGTTCTTCTTTGGATTATCTTTGTCCACTTCTATAATAATTGGATTTTTGCCACGCTGCCCTTTCCCCATAGGCGAATACTGAAATTCTACACCATCGGTTTTTAGAGTTTCTACAAACTCCACAAAGGCAGGTGTCCCTATTACTGACAAGGTTTCGTTAACATCTAAAGAAAACATTTTACGTAAGCCACGCCCAATGGCTTGTTCGGGTAAGATTTTAGAATCAGCATTGAAAGGTCGAAGTCCTACAATGGTGGTTACATTTTTTACATCCCAGCCTTCACGAAGCATTAAAACCGAGCATATTGCTTTATAGGGCGAATCGTCTTTGTCCACATCATCGGCTGCTTTTCTCAATTTGTCTAAATCTTCTGAGGCTTTTTTGCTTGAAGAATTTTCAGAAACTTCCCCTCTTCGGTTGGTATGAATGCTTAAAACGGCATTTTTGAGTAAGGGATAGGTTCGTTCTAAATATTCAGCAATGGCATCAGATTCTTTGGTAGTCATCGCCATAATAAAAAGTAAAGGTGTTTTCTGGCTTTTCAGTTCTTCGTATTGTTTCTCCCACTCAATATAACCTAGATGAATAAAATCTTTGTAGCGTTCTACTACATCATCAGAAGGTTTTTCTTCCAATTTATTTTGTGAGGCTGTATCTGGTAAAACAGGTGATTTGACAACATTTTGTTTGATAGCCTCTACCAATGGATAATCGCAAATAGTCTGAACAAAAATTGCCCCTTTATTATGTTTTGGTGTAGCAGTTACATCACATTGCAAACTGATATGCTTTCCTGTTTTCAGTTTCAGTTTATTGCTAATATCTTGAATGCTTTGAAACCAAGCTAAAGATGGGTCGTGAATGTGATGAGCTTCATCATTCAATACCACCAAATCTTTTATTTTGTTACTTCGCAACACTTTGCCTAGGTCAAGACCTTTAGATGTATCAGCATCTGCTTTGGGCTTTTTGCCTAAAAATATTTCTTCTACGCTTGGCTTGGTATCTTCATTCAAAAAAACTCTGTGAATGTTGGTCAAAAAGATATTACCCGAATCAGTAATGGGTTTGAGTTCGTCTTGAATATGTAAAGTTAGTTGGAAGTCGTTGAGCCAATCTTTATCAGCCCAGCCGTTTTCTGGGATAAATGGGTCTTCAAAAAAGTATCTTAATCCGTCAAAGTCTTTTCTAATTCTGTTTAGCACTATGATATTTGGGGCGATTACCAAGAAGTTTTTAGAAAGTCCTGTATTTTCTTCATACTTGGCATTGAAATAAGACCAAACCAACACCAAGCCCAGCACTTTGGTCTTGCCCGTTCCTGTAGCCATTTTCACAACATAGCGAGTCCAATTTTCATCAAACATACCTGTACTTATGCGTCCTGAACCATCATATTTGATTAGCTCATACTTATCTTTTGCTTTGGCTACTTCAAACAAATAAATAACAGATTCTACAGCCTCTCGCTGTGCAAAGTAAAAGCTAAATTTTGAGCCATTTTCATTTGTATGTTCTCTGTTAAACCAGTGATTGAGAAGATGTTTTGTTGTTTCAGTTGCTCCTTCATAGTTTTTGTTTCTCCATTCTTCAACTGCTTTTCTCACTTTATGAACAAGTGGAGCTAAAAGCATTTCATATTTATTGTTGAAAGCATCAATTTGAGCCTGTGCTGGTGCCCATCTTCTATCAGGTGTTAAAATCTCAAAGGGGTTATTGTTCATTGTGTGTTATTTGTATCCACATAAAGTTTATTTTTTACTAGTTGATTTGGGTTTTGGCAGAAACAGTATATTGTTTTTATACTTAAAAGAATAGAGAAAAATAGTTTGTAGCTAAACTACCCACCAAACAGCCTCTGCATACTTTTTTTCAAGGAAAAACATTTTTATGTCCACAATTTTTGCAGGTATGGAGACTGGTATTTTGATTAAATCTGGCGAAAACCTCAGGAAGCTGTTTTACGATGTCTTTCAAGGGGAAATATTCTTCGTGTAGTAGGTGCGTGCATTGCTCACAATACCACTGAAATCCGTCTTGGTGTGCTTCACCACGCTTTTGCTCTATCACCAAGCCGATGCTTCCTGCGGGGCGTTGTGGAGAGTGTGGTGTTTTGGGATTGAGCAAATAAATATCCCCTTCATTGATATGAATGTCTTTAAATTCGCCGTTTTCAATCGTTTTTAAGATAATATTGCCCTGTATCTGATAAAAAAATTCGGGTGTTTCATTATAGTGGAAGTCCTTGCGCTGATTGGGGCCACCTACGGCCATGACGATAAAATCACCTCCAGGGTATATTTCTTTGTTGCCTACGGGTGGTTTAAGGGTATCTTTGTTTTCTTCTACCCATTTCATTAGGTTTTTTACATTAAAAGCAGACATGTTTTTTTAGGTTTATTTAGTGTATGGATTTATTCAGTACAAGCACAAAACTAACCGACTTTTAATCATTTGGTTGGGGCAGCAGTTGGTTAATTACTGTGTTTGTCAGAAAATTAGAACTCGTATTGATATTGAGGAGGCTTCTGTAGGGGAGCTCTCGGGCGGCCTACATTAAGCAAATAGCTCACATGAAAACCTGTAAACAAATACAAATCATTGACCTCCGAGCTTCCTCTTTGCTCTCCCTTTCTGCCATAGCCATTGACGGTTTGGTAGGGGTTACCGTCTGAGCCTATGAAAGTTATCACAGGAGATACCCCATTGATAAATCGGTCTAGCTCTACCTGCCGAGAGCTGCCATCAAAGGCAGAAATAGGCTCTAAGGTTCGGTTAGAAAGTAAATAACTTGTATTGTCTGGAAAATCACCTGGATCAGGATATACAGTACTCACATCATCTAAATAATCTGTGAAGGTGTAGCGAAGCCCAAGCTCTAGGGCAATATCCCAGCGGTAATCAAGCCTAAATTTAAAGCCAAGCCCTACAGGGATGACAGGCTGCACCAGAGAGTATTTCTTGGCATAGCCTGGAAGTCCTTGCCCCTCTGTGCCTAAATCTCTGAGCGGAATCCAAGTATTTCTGAGGATGCCAGGCCCCCTTGCTTCTGGGCTGTGAAAAGCTACTCCTATCCCCGCAAAAACATAAGGGGTAATGCTTTTACGTCTGTAATAAAGCCCTTTGTTGGGAGATAAGTCAAATATTCCCATTAAAGAAAACTCAGTGATAAAATTTCGGAAGTGCAAATTTCTCACATATCGATATTTACCCGACTCATCACTGGGGTCGGCAGAGGTATTGTCATCTCCCACGATGCGCCCCATAGCGATGCTTCCTCTCAGGTAAGCAAATGAATTAATTTTTTTGGTAGCATGTATGCCAAAGCCTATACGACTCAGCCCAAAATTTGGTCTAAATTGAGCATTGACGGGGTTGAGGTCGCCAAAATAATCTGCAGTATTGAGCTGCAGCCCTACTGCCAAGTATCTGCGGTCATTGGTCTGTCTTGCTTTCTCTTCTATCCGATAGATGCGTGGGGTTACTCGCTCCATGCCTACTCGCCCATCTCCTGAAAAAGGAAACTTCACAAAAATTTTGATTTCTTGTTGGTCTCGAAAATTTTTGACAGGCACACGGATGACCCTATCTACTTCTACTTCTACAGATACATAATTATCTTCTAAAAGAATATTGGTAGCCTTGACACTACGGTAGTTAAAGTTGATGCCCTCCTGAAACCAACGCTCTATGTACTCAAAATACTCCTTTGCTATGAAGCCTTCTAATAAAAAATGTGGAGATAAATCATTGTAAACGGGTGTGGCTTCGGAGTCAAAATAATCAAGGGTGTTGTATCTCTCATTGATTTTTTTATTGCCGATGATGTTTAGCGTAAGGGCAAAATCATTCACAAAAATCTCTGCCCTTTCTTTGACATATTCTTGCTCATACTCTGCCAAAAGAGGGGGTCTGACTCCATCTACTTCAGGGCAGTCTGTTTCTTTGTGTGTGAGGATTTGATAAATCACAGGTGGGCCTGTCTTAAGGGAGGGTCGGTTTTGCAGAATCGGAAATTTGACATATACATCCACAGAATCCCTATTGATATTCATGGCATTGTCTATGTCTAAGATGCCTTCTACTTTTTTAAAAACTTCAGCTTTGACGAGGTAAAAGTTTTTATTGTCTATCTTTTGATAACAAGGGTTTTTTAGATTGGTACTGTATTCAAATTTTACGCCACTTGGGTAGTACGCATGGATTCGCTCCAGATAAGTTCTGGCAAACAGTGTTTTTTGCTCAGGGTTGCTTCTTGACAAATCATCATAAATGGGTGTATTAGAAGATTCAAACATATAGACGAGTGTGGCATCTACATCATCATTCCTAAACTGCTCACTGGTGGCACTGGCTATAGAGTTTAGGTTGGCACTGTATCTCCTAATCAAATCATCTGCTTCTTTGAGCATTTTGCTCCGCTCGGCATCTGTATAAGTATTGATTTGTGCTTCTAATGAGCTAAGAGAGCAGGCAGCCACCAAAAGATAGATAGCCCCTATGATGGTGTTTTTCCAAATGGAAGTGTGTGGTAGTTTGAGTAACATATGATGGTTTTCTGTGCTTTAAGTCAATAATTTATAGCACCCAAAAATAGATTCTGAGTGTGTGTGTGTATGTGTTTGGTATCAAGCGTTTAAGTTTAGGATGCCCTCTGATGCGTAAAGTGAAAGCACAAGGTAGTTTATCGTTTATGTATCGATTCTATCCTCAAATAACGCAAATAAATGTACTAACTCACCAACAAGCTAAAATGCTAATTATCAGTTTTTTACACAAAGGATAATGCAAACCGAATGTTTCCAAGCACTTAACTTGTCAAAGTCAAAGATTGTAGTTTAGCTTATACTAAGTACCTCATCTGAGTTAGTTTGTATGCTGACTTTACCGTAAATAATTGATTGACAATGATTTACTTCATAAACTTAGCTTTCATTCTTGACAACTCATCACTTAACTGACGGTAATTAGCTTATTAATGCGTAAAAATACAATCAAAATTTAATTTTTTTAGGACTTATCCTAAATTCATATCAAATTATAAGCCCAAATAGCACAGCTTTTTATAGCAATGGAACTTTCCACTACGCCACAATCATTATACAACACAAACTTTGTCAAAAAGTATAAAACTTAATGACCTGTCATAATGTCATTTTTTGAGTTTTTTTGTAAATTTGCCCACTTAATTAATAAATCTCATGCAAAACGAAATTATCAAAGACTTAGACATCCTGAGCCCCGAAGATAAAGAGGCCTGCGAAACGGTCAGTATTAGCCAAGAGCAAAATACGGGCAAAAGCAGAAAACTATACATAGAAAGCTACGGATGCCAAATGAACTTCTCTGACAGTGAGATAGTCGCCTCTATTATGCATCAGAATGGCTTTGATACCACCAATCAGCCCGAGCATGCTGACCTTATATTCTTGAATACTTGTGCCATCAGAGACAATGCCGAGCAAAAAATCAGACACCGACTCAGCAACCTCCATGCACTCAAAAAAAAGAAGCCTGAACTTTTAATAGGGGTGCTCGGCTGCATGGCAGAGCGGCTCAAAAGCCAACTCCTAGAAGAAGAAAAAATAGTAGATTTGATAGCAGGGCCAGATGCTTACCGTGATTTGCCCTCCCTTGTGGGTGAGGTAGATATGGGGCAAAAAGCCGTCAATGTGTTCCTCTCTCGTGAAGAAACCTACGCAGATGTCTCTCCTGTACGCCTTAACTCTAACGGAATCACGGCTTTTATCTCCATCATGAGAGGCTGTGATAATATGTGCTCGTTTTGTGTAGTGCCTTTCACAAGGGGGCGTGAGCGCAGCAGAGACCCACACTCCATCGTTCGTGAAGCTCAAGACCTTTACCAGAGAGGCTTCAAAGAGGTAACCTTATTGGGGCAAAATGTGGACTCTTACCTATGGAGCTCTCACCCTGAGGTCATCTCTATCACTGCCGAAAAAAAGGCCATTAAAAAAGGAATAGACCTTACGGGCATAGAAATCGTGGATTTTGCACAGCTCTTAGAAAGGGTCGCACTTGTAGGCCCTGAGCTAAGGGTAAGATTCTCTACCTCGCACCCCAAAGACATGACCGACGACGTGCTGCACACCATGGCAAAGTATGAAAATATCTGTAACTACATACACCTGCCCGCACAAAGTGGCAATACAGAGGTGTTAGAAAGAATGAACAGAGGCTACAGCCGTGAGTGGTATCTAGAGCGTATCAAAGCCATCAGAGAAATCATAGGCGAAGATTGTGGCATCTCCACAGATATGATTTCAGGCTTTTGTAATGAGACCGAAGCCGAACACCAAGAAACCCTGACACTCATGGAAGAGGTAAAGTATGATTTTGCCTATATGTTTTATTATTCGGAAAGACCCAATACGCACGCAGCCAAAAAATTTGAAGACAATGTCAGCTTAGAAACCAAAAAAAGACGCTTACAAGAAATCATCGCCCTGCAAAGCGAACACTCCCAGTACCGCAACCAAAGAGACATAGGCAAGGTATTTAAAGTGCTGGTAGAGGGCTATTCAAAACGCTCAGAAGAGCATCTCATGGGGCGAAATACCGCCAATAAAGTCATTGTGTTTCCCAAAAAAGATTTTAAAATAGGCCAGTATGTCATGGTCAGAGTGAATGAATGCACACAGGCCACCCTCATAGGAGAAGCCGTCTGAAACAAAAATGCGTACCAAATGCAAGGCAAAGCACGTTAAAAGAAAAGTAACGCATATTTTAAAAACTTAACACAAAACCCAATGCTAAAAAGAACAATTCTTCTTGCCTTATGCCTCAGTATAGCGGCACTTGCCTATGCACAAGAGGGCAAACAGTATCCCAAAATGTCAGGAGAAAGTCTGATGAATAAAACCGTGAATCTGCCACAAACAGGAAAAGTATCCTTGGTCGCCTTGGCTTATTCTCAAAAATCAGAAGAGTATCTTAAAAATTGGCGAAAACCTTTGTTTGATTTATTCATACAAGCACCAGGCACAGATTTATTCGATTTTGAGGCTTATGATGCCAATATTAAATTTGTGGTGCTGCTCACAGGAGCAAAAAAAATAGGTACTAAAAAGGTGTTCACCGCCTTAGAAGAAAATGTGCAGCCTCAATGGAAAGAACACATCGTGGTAGTAAAAGGTAAAACACTCAATGACTATGAAGTGCTAGACCTAGGAAAATCAAAAGGAGCAAGAGAAATCCCGTATTTCTTCTTGATGGACAAAAACGGAAAAATAGTGTATGCTACTTCGGGGGCTTATACTTCACAAAAACAAGAAGACCTAGAAAAGCATCTTCACGAACTCTTAGGTGATAATCAGTTTAAAGATTAAGCGATTAGGTGAGTAAGTGAGTGAATGAATAGGTGAATGAATGAGTAATCATTCAATCTCAAATTCACCCATTCACTTCATCACTGTAAAAATGAAAGGAGAAGGATTTTGAAAGAGTCAGATATTCAATCAGTAAAACAAAGATTCGGGATTATAGGAAATGCACCCTTGCTTAATGAAGCCATACAAAGAGCCATACAAGTGGCCCAAACAGAACTCAGTGTGCTAATAATGGGCGAAAGTGGCACAGGCAAAGAGTCATTTTCAAAAATAATCCATAGCCTTAGCCCTCGCAAACACGGGCCCTTTATTGCTATTAACTGTGGGGCTATTCCAGAGGGAACGATTTACTCGGAGCTATTCGGGCACGAAAAAGGGGCTTTCACAGGCTCTACAGATATGCGAAAAGGCTACTTTGAAGTGGTAGACGGTGGCACTATCTTTTTAGACGAAATCGGAGAAATGCCCCTACAATCTCAGTCTATGCTCCTTAGAATCTTAGAAAATGGAGAATTTATCCGAATGGGCTCTTCTAAACCCCTCAAAACCAATGTGCGAGTGGTGGCAGCTACCAACGTAAATTTATTCAAGGCAATAGAAGAAAAAAAATTCAGACAAGACCTTTACTACAGGTTAAGCACTGTGCCCATAGAAGTGCCTGCCCTCCGTGAGCGAGGAGAAGATATATCTTTGCTTTTCCGAAAATTTATCACTGATTTTGCCGAAAAACACAGAATTATACCCGTAAGGCTTACAGCAGAAGGTAAAAATGCCCTCCTGAGACTGCAGTTCCAAGGCAATATCCGACAGCTCAAAAACCTTGCAGAACAAATCTCCCTGTTAGAAGAGGAAGGGGCTGAAATAGACGCAAGAGTGATTCAAAAATACCAACCCGAAGAAGAAAAAAGCCAAGCACTTACCCTGTTTAATGCCCAATCCAAAGAAAGCTTTTCTGAAAGAGAAATTCTCTATAAAATACTCTTTGAAATGAGGCAAGATGTAAACGAACTCAAAAAACTGGTGCTGCAGCTCATCCAAGCAGGTGATTTTAGCAGTGAGTTTATCACCAATCACAAAACCCTCTTTGATGACATCAATCATCCCGAAAAAAGTGAAAAGTACAGCTCCTACCCTACCCGAGCAGAAGCAATCTTGCTACAGAATAGCCTCCGAGGTGGCACAGAAAACAAGAATATCATCGAAATTAAAGAGAATGAACCAAGCAACGAGCTAGACAAACAAGAAAATGACAAATACAATACACACGACATCATCTACGAAGAAGAAAATGACTCCCTCTCATTAGAAGATAAAGAAAAAGAACTTATCATCAAGGCATTGAAAAAAAACAACAACCGCCGCCGAAATGCCGCCCAAGACCTAGGTATCTCAGAAAGAACACTTTACAGAAAGATTAAACAATATGAAATAGAAAAATAATCCGTAGAATCTGACAAAATATTATTGCTTTTATTAGATTTTACTCCTAAAAATTTTAATATTTGAACAGGACTTCGGTAAATCAAGGAACACAAAAAAATGAATTATCCAAAACACCTTCTTCTTTTAGTATGTTATCTGGGTATATTGCTGGGCTTGACCCAATGTAAGTTCGTAAGATACTCACTCACAGGGGTAAATACAGAAGCAACTACCATCTTTGTGGCCAACTTTCAGAATAGAGCAGGCAATGGCCCGCCAAACCTAGGACAAGATTTTACGGAAAGACTCAAAGAGTATTACCAAAGAAACTCGCCCCTTGCCATCGCCGATGCCGACGGAGAGCTCATCATAGAAGGGCACATCAAGACATACCAAGTGCTGCCTATTGCCCCTTCTGGAGACTCACAGGCTGCCCAGAATAGATTGAGTATCAGTGTAGAAGTTGATTTTGTAAATACATTGGATGATGAAAAAAACTTTAAACAAAGTTTTTCATTTTATTCGGATTTTCCACAAGAACAAACCCTTGACCAAGTAGAAAACGCCAAAATAGATGAAATCTTTGAGCAAGTTATTCTAGATATTTTTAATAAAACCGTAGCCGACTGGTAAACCCCAAATTATACAAATAATAGCATGGATAAACATACACTCCTCAATCTGATAGATGAACCTCAGCGTATCTCAGAAAATGACCTAGAAAGGCTAGAAGAGATAGCTACTACCTACCCTTATTTCCAACTGACTCACCTCCTCATTGCAAAATATACGCAGGACAAAGAAAGTATGCTCGCTCCACAAAAAATAAGAAGAGCTGCCTCTTATGCCTATGACCGAAACCAACTCCGAAAACTCATAGAAAGCCCCGCAAAAAATGAAAATAACGGAGGAGATATCAAACTAAAAACACACTTCGAATCCGTAGATTCGGATGCCCCAAGAATGATAAGTGCCTTTGAGCAAGTAGATGAAAACTTGGCAGGGCTGCATATAGACCAAAATAAAGAACAAGAAGACCAAACATCCGCTTCTTTCTTTGATGTAGTCATAGAAGAGCAAGAAGAAAACCTCGAAGACAATCCAGAAGATAACCTAAATGACACAGCACCTGCTGAAGATATACCCCGCGAAGAAAGCAAAATAGACGATATACAAGATGAAGGCACCGAAGATAGTGCTGAAAATAATTCTTTCTTTGATGAAATCTCCCCAGATGAAAGCGTAGAAAGCATAGAAAAAGAAAAGCTAGAAAATACAGACACAGAAGACATCAGCGAAGCAAAGGCTCTTGGCCTCTTCCACGATGGAGATACCGACGGGGCAGAGCAGATGTTTAAGCAACTGGTATTGCAACACCCCCAAAAAGCAGCTTATTATTACAAACAACTAGAAATCCTGACTGACAAACCCGAATATGCCCAACTAGCCAAAGAACATGAACCGCAAGAAGAAAAACAAGCCTCTCCTTTCTTTGAAAATATACCCGATTCAAGCCTCTCCGAAACCGAAATTCTCATCAGCCAAGCCTCAGAGAGTATCTCCGAAAGCGAGTCCTTTTTTGAAGGAATAGGAGAAGATGATGAAAATACGCTAAAAAATACGGATGAACACCCAGAAGAAGAAAACAGCACACAGATAGAAGAATATACAGAAGTAAAAGAAAATACACCCAACTCTTTCTTTGATACCCTCAATACAGAAGAAGACGAAGAAGAACAGACCGAATATCACCCAGAACAAATAATCTCTAAACCTGATACTGCCCATCCCAATCAAATCACAGAAAATGAAAAGGATTTTTTCTTAGAACTGGCAGCAGTGGAAGACATCCATACGATAGAGAGAAGTGCAGACTCAGAGCAAAATCCCTTCGAAGACTTGAACCGAAAAAGAGCAGACGTCTCAGAAACCGAAGAACCTTTTGAATTTAAACCTGAGCCTAAGCCCGATAGTCAGCTTTTTAGTGCTGGCAAAAACGAAAACGAACCGCCTGCAAGATACATGGCTACCCTAAGCGAAGATATCTCAGAACCCAAAGCAATTCACTTCTTTAATCAAGGACGAAACAAAGAGGCGATAGAAATCTACGAACAACTGCTAGAGAGAAACCCACAAAAGGCAAGTTATTACCTCAGCCAAATCAATGTCATCAAAAATCAAGAAGAAGAACCCAAAAAAGGACTGAAACAAAGCCCAAAGATACTCACTGAAAAACCAAAAATTGAATACCAACCTGAGCAACAAAAAGATGAAGAACTCAATGAAAGACTTGCCATACAGCTATTCAATGATGGAAAACTAGAGGAGGCAGTAGCCATTTATACAAAACTGAGGGACAGAGAGACGCAACTAGACAAAAAAGCTTACTACGAGCAGCAGATAGGAATCTTGAAAAGCTAATAAAATAGTGCAGCACGTGTTTATCTTTGAAGCAATCATTTTTAAAAATGATTGCTTCAACAAAGACTGATTTACTCACCCATTCTTGGTGTCCAAGAAATAGCAACCCAACTTGGCATTTGTTTGTCTTCAATTAAGCCATCCCTACATCAAGAAGCCTCCTTGCATCGTACAGTTATTCTATCTCCTAAATACACCTTATTTTTGCCAAGCAATGTTTGCTCTACGATTACCATGGCAGATTCAGGTTTTTAACTTCAGATTGGTAGAAATCTTCAAGCTCTTTTATAATATTCTGTGAAACGACAATATCTGCACTTTTGACATTGTTTATCAGTTGTTCCGTATTTGTATTGCCAGGGATAACTGTAGAAACAGCCTCATAAGCCAAACAAAATGCTATTGCCATTTGAGCCAAGTTTTCTTCTGTCCCGATAATGGACTTAACTTTGCTCAGCAGCATAAATCTGGTTTCAATGTCTTCTTTAGACCATCGGCTTCGAATATCATCAAAGCTACTTTCAGCATTATATTTGCCAGTTAGCCAGCCAGAATCAAGCGGAATTTTCACAATGATGCCAACTTCATTCTTTTGTGCTTTTTCAAATCCACGCAGGGTGTCCTGATGAAAAATATTAAAAAACGCCTCAATCACTTTTGAATTTGTCGTATCTATTAACAACTTCATATCCTCATATGTATCTAAAGAAGCCCCGTATGCCTTTATTTTTCCTTCTTCAATTAACTTTTCGAGTATTTCGTAATGGTCATTTTTATTTCCATCAAAGTACTCAGATGGTGGGTTATGAATAATGAGTGAGTCAATATAATCAACTTGAAGTCTTCTTAAACTACCTTCTAAGGATTCTCTAATATAATCAGAGCTAAAATTTAAAGTACCTGTATGGGTATGACCAAATTTTGTGTTAATTACAATTTTACTTCTGTCTTTGCCTTTGAGGGCTTTGCCCAATCTTTCTTCACCTGTGCCGTGTCCATAATTTGGTGCTGTATCAAAAAAATTGATACCCAAATCTACAGATTTGTGAACAAGCTCAACAGCTTCCATTTCTGTCATACTTTTCCAACCAGAGTTTTGCCCTAATTGCCAAGCTCCAAGACCAATTTCAGAGATATTTATTGAGTCTTTGATGTATTTTTTATATTTCATTTTGTGTAAAATCAACTATTTGAAAAATTCTAAATGCTTATATAGCCCATAGATTGCAACCTATGGGCTATGGAGTGGGGGCTGTGCGCAGACTTGAACCCCCGAGTAACAGCTTACCCTTCTTAAATCAGAGAGATTTATGGACCAAATATGAAGTAGCCTGTGCAGTAGGCAGCACAAGTAGGTCTGCAATGTTTACGTGTGCAGGGCGAGTAACCACAAAGGCAATAATCTCAGCAATGTCTTGAGCCTGAAGTGCTGAAAACCCTTGATATACTTGTTTTGCCTTTTCTGCATCACCCTTGAATCTTACTTCCGAAAATTCGGTTTCTACCAAGCCAGGGTGAATGCCTGACACACGGATTCCGTGTGCGTGAAGGTCTATTCTCATGCCTTGATTGATGGCATCTACAGCATGTTTGCTGGCACAATACACATTACCTTTGGCATAGACTTCTTTGCCTGCAAGTGATCCTATATTGATGATGTGCCCTGTTTTTCTCTGAATCATCTGTGGGATAATCGCCTCACTGACATAGAGTAACCCCTTTACATTGATGTCAAGCATGGCATCCCAATCTTTGTAGTTACCTTCTTGGATGGTATCTAGTCCGTGGGCATTTCCTGCATTGTTTACCAAAATATCTATGTCTTGCCATTCGGCAGGGAGATTCTGGACAAGCTCTTGGATATTTTCTCTTTCTCTCACATCAAATAGAAGTGTATGTACTTTTACGCTGCCTTCGAGTTCTTTTGCGAGGGCATCGAGCCTGTCTGAGCGTCTTCCACACAAGATGAGGTTTATTTGGTGTTGTGCAAATATTTCGGCAGTAGCTTTGCCTATGCCTGAGGTAGCTCCTGTAATGAGTGCAATTTTTTTGGTATTCATGTCTCCTATTTTAATTTTTCTGAATATCAAATATAGCATCAATCTCAGAAGATAACAAGCTAGGAGTCTTGATGTATGAAGCATAAAAAAACACGTCTCTATTTTCTTCTGTGGCAGACTTACTCAAAATAAGAACCTTAAATGATGTGGTCATATCTGAAATACCTACATCCAATCAGCGAGAAGGCATTTTTAGACCCATTTTTTGCATTGCTAAAAGTGCTTCGGCATTTCCTATGGCATCGTTTAGTGGGTTATGGTCGTGTCTTGTTTTTCTGTAAAGTTTTTTCCATTCTGCATTGAGCCCTGTGTCCATTTTCATTCCGCAGTACAAGTCTCCGATTCTGCGGGCAGAGAATCCAAAAGGATTTTTGCCTAGATAAGTGTGGAAATAATAATTTATCCATTGCCAATCAAAAGCAGGATTATCACTCACAAAGACAGGTCTTCCTTGAGTATTTTGGGTAATCCAATCGGCAAAGGCTTGCATAACCTGCTGAGGAGCTTCAAAACTTTCGTGCTCTGCTCTGCTAAATCCGCTCACAGCCAAGGCATCAGCCAAGCTCTCGTCAGAGATGGGTTTTGTTTTACCATAGAATGTTTTGCTGAGGCTAGGCTCTACGACTACAGCACCAAAACACACCATGGAGTATTTGTGTGGGATGGGTCCGTCTGCTTCTACATCTACTACAATGTAACTCATAATTTATTTTTTTTTATTTAAAAATTTACTTACTTTTCATTTTACGTACTCTGCGTGATTCTGTGTAAAGTTTTTTAGTCAACAAAGTACAAAAATCATGAGATTTACTGTAAAATATTCTCAATATTTTGCGTTTCATGTATGTATTATTTTCTTAAAAATAAATAATTACCAAAATTGACTTGCACTTCTATACTAAGATAACTAATTGATAATCAGTATTTTATTTTATTTTGATTCCTTGTTTTAAATCATCCATTTAATTAATACCTCGTTAAATTTGCTTCCTCAAACCAAAAACATCAACACCGACAAAACTATGAAGAAAATAACTTGGTTTCTCCTTTTTTTTATCCTTCAATCTACATCACAAGCCCAAGTAATGACTGAGCCACAAGCCCGCAGCTATGCACTTAGTATTCTTAAAAAATACGCTCCAGAAGGCTACGAAGTCATCAATACTTATGAAAATGCAGCCTACAAATACAAAATAGGCGAAACAACGATTACACTCAATGAACCTGGAAGCTTTATGCGCTATGTCAGCGGACGTAAAAAAGAGGATATTCTAGCATCTCTAGGCACGGCAGTGCATGAGTTTAACCATGGCTACACTTCTCACCTGCCTTATCAAATCATTGAAGCAAGCAATGGAAAGATTCCCTATACGTTTGGAGATGATTATTTGGTCTATTTTATCAATTCTCAAGAAAAAATACTGGTCAAAACCAGTCCTACCTTTCCTTCTAAAACGCTTGCCAATACCATCCCTAAGGAACTCCGAACCTTCCGATTTAGTACCTACATACAGGGAAGCTCTAGCACACAAGACCAAGGTATCTACGGACTATTAGACGAAATGAATGCCTACCGAATGGATACCCAGACCTCTTTTTTACTCTATGATTATTACAAAAATGAGCTGAAAGCTGAAGATGAAAAATGGCTGGAATATATGCAAAACATAGACGGGACACTTTTCGCTCACATGGAATTCAAATATTATATCTTAAAATATCTGCTTCACGCCCAAAAAAAAGAACCTGAAACCTACCAAGGAATTGTCCAAAACCAGAGATTTAAAGAGGCATTCTTGAAAATAGAAAAAAACTTTACTGACCTAGCCAATGTTTACTTTGAAAGGAGAAACACAATCTTGGCAGATATTAAGGCAAAAGGACTGAATGTAGATATAGACCAAGAATATACCTACATTGGCAATACAGGTATTGGTAATTTCATGGAGGTTTATGTGCGCCTGCAAGAAGAACTAAAAAAACAAGAATATGAAGCAATGATGAAAATCTTGCAAAAATAATCAAAATCACAAAAAAATACAATCAGCCAGGCCTTCCCCTTTAAATTTAAGGTTGCTCAGTGACTTTTATCCTAAGATTTATCTTACATATAACTGACTCTTCAAAAGCTAAATTAAAAATTCTTTTTAGTTAGTTTTCAAAAAAAAATAATTCGTTATATTATTGTAAAAGTTTAACACCATTTAATACCTACTATATTGACAAATCAAATGAAAAAATCCTTACTCACTCTTTGTATCGTAGCATACTTTGGACTTGTGGCTTTTGCTCAAGATGTAATCACGTATGATTACCAAAAAAACATGGTCGAAAACAATCAGCAGCTTCCAGCCGAAAAGCATTTTGCCATCACGGGCTTTGCTTTTGAAGAAGTGGCTGTAGTAGAAATAAAACTCTATACCAAAAATGGACTTAACCAAAAAAAACCCAACCCTCTTTACAAAGCCACTTGGCAAAGGGGAATGGATACAGAAGCAAAATCTTTTTATGTGCCCATAGCCTACAAACTTAGAGGAGATCAAGAGTATGACATAGAAATACGCTACTACAGATGGGCAAACCCTACCGAAATTCAGAATATCAAAGCCGACCTAAACAGCGCCCTCGATGCTTATCTCAGCCAAACACTCATCTCTGGAAAATCAAAAATCTCTCTCTCAGGGCAGTGGAGTGAGGCACTAGACGACCTAAACTCCATAGCGCGCGAATCTCTCACTTATTATTACAGCCCAGCAAGCCTTAAATTTGAGTCTTTTTCAGATTTGATAGCTGATAAACTCAAGCAGATAGACAAAGGAAGCGGAAGCAAAGCCAAAAGACTCTTCGTCAATAAGTCCAAGCGAGAAGCAGTAGCTGCAGAGCGTGAAAAAGACATAGAAGAACTAGATGCAATGCTGCGCCAAGAGGTTTCTTTCTTGTTTAACTCAGGGCTGGCAGTCTTGGCAGAAAGCCGTGTAATGGATAACCTAGAAACCGAACACACACGAAATATCCTTACCTTTCATGGCGGATACAGTGGCATCTTTTTTAACAGAGGAGATACAGACTATGAGTCCAGTTTCAATGCAGGAATCACCCTGCCCTTTGGCAAACGTGATTTGGCAAAGCCATTCTGGAGCAAAAGTGCCATCTTGGCGGGTGTATATTTTAAAAACTTTGATTTAGGAAACGGCGAGCGTGCCACAGGTCCTTTCGTGGGCGTGCCTTTTTATGTAGGTTTGGGGTATAAAATACTTCCTTTTGTGCGCCTAATAGGCGGGGCAGTCATCTTACAAAGTGAATATGACAGCAGCAGCACGCTTAACCCCATCCCTGATGAGGAGATATACTTTAAGCCATTCGTGGGGCTGACACTAGATTTAGATATTTGGTTTAATCTCCGCAAATAAGCAATGGTGCATTTTTAGTGATGAGGCACAAAACTTTGTAACCCATCGCTTGGCAACACTTTATACCTCAAATCAATTTAGACCGAATACTTAAAGAAAAATACTATGCGTCAAAAAATATTATGCCTTGCCTTCATACTCTTAGGACTCTATCAAAGTGCCACAGCACAGCAAGATAGATTCAGCTGGAGATTAGGGGTATATGGCGGATTTACCAATTATTACGGAGAGCTAGAAAACAGACTCTTCCCTCCCAACCCCTTATTGAGCAAAGAAAGAAATACAGATTTTCTTACTTATGGAGTCTCTCTTGAAAACACCTTCTCTAGGGCATGGAGCTGGAAAGCGACCTACACCAACGGAATGTTTAGGGCCAATGACATCCGCCGAAACTGGAAAAATGAGATAGAAGCAGATTCACCCAATTTTGGCAGGGGACTCAATGCACAAACCGAAATCCAAGATTTTGGACTTTTGATGACTTACTACACCGACAATGGAAAGCTATTCGGCAGAAAAAGCTTTATCAGCCCTTATTTTTCTTTTGGGGCAGGCATTAGCAGTTTTCAGGTCTTTGGTGATTTACAAGATGCACAGGGGCAGACCTATTATTACTGGACTGACCAAACCATCAGAAACCAGCCCGAAGGCACAGCAGGAGCAGTAGAAATTGCCCAAGATGGTGTATTTGAGACCAATCTGAGTGAAGAAAATCCCAATAGCTACAATACCACTACCTTTAATCTGCAAGCTGGACTGGGGCTAAAACTAAGGCTTGGCAGCAGATTTAATTTCAATATGGAAATGATGGTTAAGCAGACTTTTACGGATAACTTGGATAATTTTGCAGACCCTAACAACACTTGGAATGATGCCTATGCCTATGGCTCGGTTTCGCTGCATTATAATTTTGCTAAAAAAACACAAACCTTCCGCTCTCCTAAAATTTATGCCTCTCCCTATCCCAAAGAAATGAGCATAGCTAAAAAAGACAGCTTAGGAAGAGTCAAAGACACCCTCAGCGCTCTGCAGCCACAGATGATAGAAAGACAGGAAATAGTTCTCAAAGAAGATAGCATTGTATTATATCAAAATAACAAGCCTTTAGAGCGCATTGCCACCAGCCAGATTTATCAATATGATACATCAGAATATACTTATACGCCTTCTATTGCCAAATATCAGACAGAGGGAAGCACTGTAGTAACAAGAGATACCACGTATATCAATCTAGCTGACAGTCTGCCCAAGCAATACATCATCAAGGAAATTATCTATCGCCCGCAAACCCAAGATACACTCCAAGTACGAAGGTATATAAGAGATACAATCAGAACTACACGCTTGCAAAATACAGATTATCAGCCTGTTACGAGGTTAGAAGGCTTCACAGAGGAAGGCATCTACAAATACAACCCTTACCAAGGTGCTCCCTCGGTCTATAATACCTATGAATCGCCTCTCGAGAATAATCAAAAAGAAAAAACCAACAGAATTAACCGAAAGCCAAATTATAGATACGAAAACCCCAACACTCCTACTAATAACCGCAACAATGTCGTAGTGCCTTTGGCTGATTTTAGACAAAATACAAACCAAGACACAACAGCAGACTCGAGTGATAGCACTGCCCTCTCTACTGAGCAAAGACTTAAAAGCGTAGAAGAAAAACTTGACCTAGTGGCATGGCAGATTCTCAAAGCACAAAAACAAAAGGCTGACAGCCTAGGCAACATACAGACTGAACCTGCCCTAAACCCAACTATTCAAAAGGATTCAACAAACATAAAGAAAACACAAACAGACCCAGACAGCCCTCAGGTCAGCCCCAAAGAAGTAATGGAGCTGAAGGTCAAAATCCAGAATCTAGAGAATAAAATCACTGCACTTCAGCAGTCTGAAAACGCCAGCAAGCCCTCTGCAAAGGTACTGGGTGAACTAAAAATATCATTCGCAAGCGGATTTTATACCCTGACCGCAGATGACAAAGCAAAAATCAAGGCGCTCGTGGCAGAGCGAAATACTTCTAATTATCATTATGAATTAAAGGGCTTCGCTGACAGTGTGGGAGATGCACAACAAAACCTGATTCTTTCTAAAATGAGGGCGGATGCTGTCAGAAATGAGCTTCTAAGCTTAGGAATCAGGATGGAACAAATATCCTCTGATTTCTACGGAGCGAGCATTAGCTCCTCTACTGAGCGAAAAGTAGAAATCAAACTGATAGAAAAGTAAAGCTCAAAAACAGCACATGACTGCACATCTTTAGGTGAGTTACTATTTAAAAGAAAGGGACGCAACGGTACATCTACCAAAAAGCATCCCTTTCTTTTTTTATTTAATTTAGAATGCCTCTGCTATCCCGAAATAAAAATTAAACTTATCACCCCTAGCCACATCAAATCGTAAATTAAGGTCTTCTGTCTTTACGATTTTAAGACGAAGCCCCATGCCATAAGCAAATTTCAGATTGTCAAAACCTATCTCTTCTCGTTCCCGATAGACCTGCCCCGCACTTCCAAAAACTACCATCCCCAAAGGAGCAGCCAAAGGAAACCGATATTCTATCTGCCCCGCAATCAAGTTATTGTCTCTAAACCGACCTTCATAATAGCCCCGCATCAGTGCATCACCTCCGAGCGTACCCAACTCTATGAGGGGCGCATTGCCATCCGTGAAATATGCCAAACCTTGCATTGCCAACACATCCCTTCTGGTATTAGATACCTGAATGTATTTTCTGAGGTCTATTTTGATATTCTGGAAAGCACTCCCACTAAATAATGTACCATAGAACCCTTGCCTAAACTCTAAAAGCGAACCTTTGAAAGCATTCAGCACATTGTCTCTATTGTCATAAGTAGCTGCCAACTCAAAACCCGCCGAAATAGACCCATTGTAACCCAATACAGGATTATCTTCATCAAAAATCTCTTCGTCTCCCACAAAATGCCTGACATCCCAGATACGATTAAAGCGAATCCCCCCTCCCAGAAAAAATTTTTCAGTAATGCGCCTTAGCAGCAAAGGAGAGAATAAAATATTCTGATACTCTATGACTTCCTCCATGCTGACATTGGTATTATTGCCCAATCCATAATAAAGCTGCGGAAACTTAGAGTACCCAATATCCCCCTTTAGCATCCAATTTTCTTTCCTAAAAAAAATAGTGTAGCCAGAGCGAAGCAAAAGCTGATTTTCAAGCGTATAAATCGCAGAAATGGGCATATTAGAAGTCCGTGTTTCTTCACCTGCATGCTTGGGTTTGAACAATAATTTAATGCCGAGCCCAAAGCCCCAGTTTGTCTCAGGAGCATAAGTAACCACAGGCGAAACCACTGTTTTTATCCTAAATTTAGTGGTATCCCGCTGCCGATCAGCCTCATTCCTGAACTCCACATAATTTAATACCTTGTCAAAAAAAGATTCCTCTCCCCTTACTGACCTTGAAAGTGTATCTTGTGCTTTTCCTAGGCTGGATGTAAATAAAAGAAGAAGAAAAATAAAATAATATACCTTTAAAAAATGCATGCGCTTGTAATTAGTGGCTTTACGTTAGTTCTAAAACAAATTTACAAAAAATAAAACAGTTTTTGGTTCAAAAAAAGTAGGTATAAAATTAAATAAACTACTTTTGAACATCCTTGGCAATGCCTCTCTGGAGAATAATCTTACCCAAATTTTGACACAACAGCAACTTTAACATTCTGTTTCAGATTTATACCCAAAAAAACATTTGTTTTGAAACTCTTTGCAAACCATCAATAAAATTAGATTGAGAAATACACACACTGCCATTCTGCTATTCTCTAAATTTTCTCAGCAAAAGCGAGCAAATGACAAAGTGTTTCTCAGAAACAAAGATGCACTCAAAAACCAGCAAATTGCGGCTACACTCCTCGAATATACCCAACACATAGCCCAGAAAACCAAACTCCCCCTCTTTTGGATAGGTGCAGAGGAGCAAGTAGGTGAAACTTTCGGTGAGAGAATCAGCCACGCTACCCAGCAAGTACTCAATAAGGGTTTTCAACATATCATCATCATCGGAGATGATTGCCCAAGTCTTTCGCTAGGAGATTTTCAAAAAACATTGAAGGCCTTCTCAAAAAACCAAGCCAGCATCGGACTTGCCAAAGATGGAGGGACTTACCTCATTGGCATAACTCGGCAGCATTTTCAGAAAAATAAATTCACTCATCTTGCTTGGCAAAAGCAAAACTTAGGAGAAGATTTAATTGCGTATTTGAATAATTTGGATGCTAAAATTTGTTTTCTGAGTACAAAATCAGACATAGACAACTATCTGGATTGGGCAGAGGTCATGCAGCTTTTGCCTTACACACATCGCTTTAAGAAAAGCATACAACTTTTATTTTTTACCTCGTTTTTTTCGGAAATTATTTATCTCTACTTGTATCAGCCCGTTTTTTACTTTTCTCAAAAAAGCCTCAGAGCGCCTCCCTCAAATCCATAATTTACAGAGCTACGCAATACAGCAGATTCTTCCAGAATGACAGGAAAGAAAGGCTACGCAATACAGCAGATTCTTCCAGAATGACAGGAAAGAAAGGCTACACAATACAGCAGATTCTTCCAGAATGACAGGAAAGAAAGGCTACACAATACAGCGGATTCTTCCAGAATGACAGGAAAGAAAGGCTACGCAATACAGCGGATTCTTCCAGAATGACAGGAAAATTTTTTCTACATCTCATTAAAAAAAAACATGAAAAAAATATATTTACACATACTTATCTGCTTGACAATGAGCAGCTTTGCCTCTCTATCTGCACAAGTAGATTTAGAAATCTCAGTGATAGACCTCTCCACAGGAAAGTCATTGCCTGATGCCGTAGTCAGGCTAGACAATGAAGCAATCGGCTACAGCCAAGAGAAAACTACCAACAGCCAAGGCAAAGTTCGCTTTGTAGCCTTGCAAATCTCGGGAGTATATTTGGCTTCAGTGGCAGAAACCGACACCTTTTATGAGGTGATTTCACCAGAAATTAGCCTCCGCTCCAATACCAGTGCAAGTGTGGTCTTGTTCTTACCCAAAAAGACCGAACTCAATTTGAACGAAATCGTAATTTCGGGCAATAGTACACAGATAAATACATTGAATGCTGAAGTATCTTCACAACTCCAACGCCAAGAAATCTTAGAAATTCCGATAGAAGGCAGGGACATTACACGCTCACTTTACCGCTTACCTAATGTGAGTCAAGCCACAGGATTCTATCCCGAAGCCCCCAATGTGAGCATCAACGGAGCAAATGGCTTATTTACCAATTACCTCATAGACGGCTTAGACAACAATGAACGCTTCCTTGGCGGACAAAAATTTGCCATTCCCATAGGTTTTGCCCAGAATGTGAGTGTATTGACCAATAATTTCTCAGCAGAATACGGCAACACCGCCAACGGAGTGGTCAATATCACTTCTCGCTCAGGCAGCAACGTGTTAAGTGGAGAAGTTTTCTCGGTACTTCGCCCTGGCCCTGCCTTGGATGCTTCTTCGCCTTATGCCCAAAGAGACCTTTCGGGCAATCCCGTCAAAGATGGTTTTCAGCGCTACCAAGCAGGCTTTGCACTTGGAGGGGCTTTGGTGCAAGACAAAACTTTCTTTTTTATCAATGCCGAGCATAGCACTGATTTAAAAGATAACTTGCTCAATGTAACCCAGTTAAACATCAATGAAACCGTCAGAGGGCAAAATAAATTCAACTATCTCTCTGCCAAAATAGACCAACTTTGGTCTAAAAGTTTTCACTCTTCGCTCAGGGCAAATGTAGGTTTTGTCAATATAGAAAGACAAGGCGGAGGCTTAGAAGGCGGCGTAGGTTTTCCTTCATCAGGCAATAGCCAAGACCGAAATTCGGTTTTATTGGCCTTGAAAAATAGCTACAATCAAGGTAATTTCACATTTGAATCCAATTACCAATATGCTCGCTTTCGCTGGAACTATGGCAAGGCAGACAATCCTAATTCTCCTCAAGTGAGTGTTTTAGCACCTGATAATCAGACGATTGCAGTATTAGGGCATCCAGGTTATGTCTTTGATGCTACCGAAAGCACCTTTCAGACGCAACAAAAAATCGCTTACTACGCAGGGAAACACACCCTCAAGGCGGGTTTTGAGGTGATTAGTGCCAATCATTCACTGGCAGGTGGAGGCAATCCCAACGGAAACTATACCGTACAGCTTTCTCCTAGCCAACTGAACACATTGCAAAATGCCAATCTAGGTAGTGGCCTCAGTATCAATGACATACCCTCTGAGGTAACTGTCTTAAATTACAATGTGGAGCTAAGACCCAACACCTTCGGCACGACTCAAAATGTATTTAGCCTCTACCTAGAAGATGAAATCTCGGTAAATGACAGGCTCAATCTTAGCTTAGGGCTTCGCTATGACTATGACAATCTATCCAAAGGAGGAGGAAATGAGGGAGATTTTAACAACATAGCTCCAAGGTTGAGCTTTAATTATAAAATCAACAGCCGAAGCAGTCTGAGGGGTGGATATGGTATTTTTTATGATAAAATCTTGTATGCAGTCTATAGTGATGCACTCCAGCAAAACACCACTTCGGCAGATTACAAAGCACAGCTTCAGGAGCTTGTCAATCAAGGAATCTTGCCTGCGGATACAGATTTAAACAAAATCACTTTTGATGGCAATCTCTCTGCTTCTGCCAACAATGTAACTTACTTACAAGGGCCTTCTGCGGCTTCTCTCCAAAATGAAAGAGACAATGCTTTTTCCAATGAAAGACGCATCTTAAATCCCAATGGCTACCAAAATCCTTACTCGCATCAGTTCTCACTGGGCTATCAGCAGCAAATCAGCCAACACAATTTATTTTATGTGGATTTGGTGCATAACCGTTCTTACAATCTTTTCAGAATACGAGATTTGAATGCTCCCGCACCCTATCCGCTCACCGACCCCGACAATGTAACCGTGCGGACACAAGCCGAGGCAGATGCCACTCGACCCGTGCCGATTGAAAACGGAACGGCTACGATTAATGGGCAAAGTGTGCAAGGTGTAGCCAGAAATGTGATTGTCTCCGAAACGGCAGGTGAGGCACGCTACTATGCGGCTAGTTTTAATTTTCAGAAGCGTCAAGGAGAAGATAAATTTGCCTATCGCTTCATTTATACGCTTTCTTTCTTAGAAAATAATACCGATGATATTAACTTCAGAGCCCAAGATGCCAATAATTTTGGGGCAGAATGGGGGCCTTCAGTTAATGACCGCACACACATTCTCAATGGTATTTTTCAATATTTCCCTTTAGAAGGCTTGAATTTTACTCTAGCCGCCTTGATTCAAAGCGGACAGCCCATCAATAGAATCCCTGATGCTACACTTTACGGAACTACAGATTTGAATGGAGATGGACGCTCTTTTGGCGATGCTTATGTAGGCAACAGCGACCGCTCCCCTGGAGAAAGCCGCAACAATGACCGCCTGCCTTGGTCTAATACTTTTGACTTAGGGGTGCAATACCAACTCAAAACGGGCAAAAAATCTTTCATAGAGATGAGGGCTGATATTTTTAATATTTTGAATGCAGAAAATCTAAGCGGCTACGCCAACAATGCCACCCAGAGTAACCAAATCCAAGTGGGTGCAAGGAGCACTGGAGTTTTGGTACGCAGAAATGCCGCTCCCCCACGTCAATTTCAGTTTGGGCTGAGGTATGCTTTCTAAACCGTACTTCAGACCTCAGTCTGAACGAAAAAAAACATACACAAACCAAAGTTTGGGCTACAATGTAGCTCGGACTTTAACCTGGGCGTAAAAAACACACACAAACTGAAGTCTGGGCTACAGGTTTTTAGTCATCTCATTCGGGATTAATCCCTGCTCATCCAGCGAATATTCAGGCTTGAGGCGTGTTACAAAATAGGTTTGCACCTTGCCTATGTTTTTTGCCTCTATCATTTCAGGGCGTTTTTCACAGACAAAATATTCTCTGATGGCTTGGTAGGTTTCTTCACTGATTTGAACTTTGCCCACTTCGCCAGTGCTTTCTAGGCGAGAAGCAAGATTGACGCTATCGCCCCAAATATCATAAGCAAACTTTACCTTGCCAATTACCCCTGCTACCAAATCGCCTGTGTGTATGCCCATACGCAGTCGCCAAGCATCCATTTCAGAGGTTTCAGCATTGAGTTGTTTGATAGCTGCCTGCATTTGCAAACCTGCCAAGACCAAATCTAGTGCGTGTGTGCTCGTTTCGGTAGGAACACCCGCCACCGCCATATAGCAGTCGCCAATGGTTTTG
>JAABSX010000004.1 GCA_011390205.1 Microscillaceae bacterium
ATTACAGCATTAAAATAGTCAATGATGTCCATATTTTACTGATTTGGATGCGTATCTAATTTTTTTACAATGGCAGAAGAGGCATTTTGTGAATAAATCCCAAAGGCATTTACAACAATTCCTTTCAGATTCTTGCCTTTGGAGGAAATGGCATACACAATCATAGAGTCGCCTGGGTCGCTTTCGCCCTCAAATCTATAGAAACTATCAATTTCAAAATCATCGGGTGATAATACGTGTTTCGTTATGTCACAAAAAAGATATTCTTTTTCAGTCAATATCGAGAAATCAATTGTGTAGCCAAGTGTCCTAAGGTCAGCCATGGCTTCGGTAACTGTATCGTAATTTTTTCGTTTCATTGTTTTTTTAAGTAGTGAGTATGTGATTGGTGAGTAATCTTCACTCGGGTGCTTGGTGTCGAAATGGCTGTAAACTAACTCCTAATCTTTTACAAGCTCCTCAACAGCCATTTCTAAAATACTGAGCAGTCATTCTTTGGCTAAGAATATGATCATAAAAATCTTACTTTCCAAGAAATTATAGGACTTCTGAGGCTGTTTCTCACGCACTCTTTGAGGATGAACGTCTAACTCTGCCATTAAAACCACAGAAAATGGAGGGCTACAAACTATTTTTTAAACTCTTCACGCTCATAAAATCCATCAACCCTGCTCGAGCTATGAATCGTATCATCTCCTCTATAATGGCGAATTAAATTTAATTCATATTCAAAATCTATGGCATCTCCTTTTCTGAATCGCTTGGCTTTGGCAAAGGTTAAAGTGTCAATTTGGTCAGTGCTTACTGATTTGTTTTGTGTATCAATGGTTGCCATGCCGATAGGAATAATCAGGTGATTTTCCCCTTCCTTGTTTAAAAACTCGTGCACACCCGCACTTACCCGATTTTGATACACATTGTGCCCTTCCTCTATCAAGGCAGCGTCTATTTCTACATCAAGATAAACCACACATTCAGCCGCTTTATTTACCAGCAAATGATCTACTTTCCCAATACTGCGATTATTCGCGTCTTTTACGTTCCAGCCCCTTACATCGCTGTAATTTTCGGCAACTTCATAGCCCGATAATTCATCCAGATTAAAAAGGTTTTTGTTTGTAACTGTCATTATTTTAATTTTTAAAGATTGATTAATTCATTTTTTGAAGAAGGTCGGAAGCCTTTGCAAAGTAATTTTTAACTGCCTCTTCTTGCTCAAGTGTAAGCACCTCTGGATAAATCAATGTAGATGCATTTTTTAATTCTGCAACTTCATTTGTCAATGCTGGATATGCTGCTTTTTGGATATTTTGCAATACATTGCTCAAAATATCGCTCGCTTTTCTAATGTTGGCTGCGTGTGTTGTTTTAAGTGGATTTTTCGTAATCATTTTTGCATATCCCCTTACCTTTTCTAAATCCGCCTGAACTTCAAATCCAACTTCATCAGCAATGGCACTGGTAGCCTCAATTAGTTTTAAAAGTGCTTCATTGGTGTATTCGTGGTTTATCCCCATCTTTTTTTTATTGGTTTCCTCAAAATTTACGTAAGCCGCAACAGTGGTATTGTTTCCTGTTTCCTCCAATAGCTCAGGTTCGTTTGTATTGGTGTCGTAATCTGTTTCGGTGACTGCCGCTGTACTTTTGCCATCATCATAGAATACGATAAAATATACAAACAAGGCAGCAATGACAAGAACAACTAACCACCACATCGAAAATTTTTTTTTCTGTTCAATCTTAATTTCTGCCATAATAATTTTGGTTTAAAAAGTGAATTTCTAATTGTAAAATACTGAGGTCAAAGTTCAGTACATTTAAATTTAAAAGCATTACATATTATTATAAAATATTACATAAATCACACATTTATCTGTGGCTTCGGTCTAAACTGTTTTTGTTGTCATTTTGTAAGAATCTGCTATACTGCGTAGCCTTTTCTGCTTCTTTCAGATCAGTGGACTGCCAAATTACGGCACACAAACCTCTCCTGATGGAGAAGGCAATCCTGCGTGGTGAGCGATGTGGTGTATTTGAATGTGATCTAAGGATTGAAATGTTAGGCACATAAAAAAAGCACTTAGCTTTTTGAGTGCTAAGTGCTTGATTTTTAGGCTCTTCCTCTTGGGCTCGAACCAAGGACCCTCTGATTAACAGTCAGATGCTCTAACCAGCTGAGCTAAGGAAGACTGTTTGTGCTTGATTGAGTTACAAAATAAGTACATGTTTTTTACATCTGCAAATTTTTAATCTTTTTTTTTTCATTATTTTTCTCATTTCTTCTTAGACTGATTGACTACAGAGACCTCTCAAAATAGATGAAGTTTGGGAATTTAATTTTATTGCCAAATTTTCAGAAAACTTAAACAAAATACGCATAATTTATTTTATATTTATGCTTCGTAAATCAAGACCAAGGTACTTATGCAAAAAAAACAATTCCTCATGATGTTCTTGTCAGCTACAATGGGTGCAGGCTTCGCTTTGGGGGCATTTCTACTTTTGACACCTCAAGACCCCTACAGCTCTATCAAACAATCTCAACAGCAAAGTTTTGCACGCCTCACAGATAGCAATGCTGTGGTGCCCGAGGGGCTTAATTTTTTATATGCCTCCAGAGTAGCCAGCCCTGCAGTAGTGCATATCAAAACTACCATGCTCAGGCGTGAAGCAAACTATGGGGAGTCATCAGAAATAGAAGATATGATGAGACATTTTCATGGAGGCAACCCTATGCATCCTCCAAGACAATCCTCTGGCTCAGGTGTGATTATCTCCGAAGATGGCTACATCGCTACCAATTACCATGTAATAGGAGATGCAGGCAAAATAGAAGTTATACTTAATGACAAAAGAAGCTATATCGCTACACTCATCGGGCAAGACCCTGCCACAGACCTAGCCCTGCTAAAAATCAATGCTACACAGCTTCCATTTATACCTTATGGCAGCACCAAATCACTGCAAGTAGGTGAATGGGTGCTGGCAGTCGGCAATCCTTTTGACCTGACATCTACTGTTACGGCAGGCATTGTCAGTGCCAAAGGAAGAAGTATTAATTTGCTCAAAGACCAACAATATGCCATAGAATCATTTATACAGACAGATGCCGCCGTAAACCCAGGCAATAGTGGCGGGGCTTTAGTGAATCTAAAAGGAGAGCTCATTGGCATCAATACTGCCATTGCTACACAGACAGGCTATTACACAGGCTATTCTTTTGCAGTACCCATTGATTTGGTTAAAAAAGTAATGGAAGACCTCCGCAAGTTTGGTGAAATCCAACGAGCCATCCTTGGGGTGAGTATTCAAGAGGTAGATGCTTTGCTTGCAGAAGAAATGAAGCTCAAAAGCCTCAATGGTGTCTATATACGGTCTGTCATTAAAAATGGTGCAGCACACCTTGCAGGCATCAAAGCAGGGGACATTATTCAAGAAATAGATGGAATCAAGATTAATTCTTCGGCAGAGCTACAGACCAGCATCGCACTGCACCAGCCAGGAGATAAAATAAAGGTTACTTTTGTAAGAAATCAACAAATAAAAACAGCTACTGCCACACTCAGAAATCAAGAAGGAAAAATAAAACTCCTGAGCAGCCTCAAGCCAAGAGAACCCTTGATTCTTGGTGCAAAATTAAGAGAACTAAATACCGAAGAAAAATCTCAACTTGGGCTAGACTATGGCGTGAAGATAATCTGGCTCGGAGAGGGGAAATTCCAAAAATCAGGCATCAAGCAGGGCTTTATCATCACTAAAATGAATGAACAAGAGATTCACTCTATCACTGATTTATCAAAACTCTTACAACAGCAGCAGCAGCTAATTGCCTTAGATGGCGTCTATCCTGACGGAAAAAAAGACTATTATGCCATTGGTAGCTAGTTTTTATAGTTTTTTTGCTAAATTGCCCGCCTTAAGTGAATGTACCATTTGGTTGGTTTGCTAATGTGTTAATTATTACTGCATTCTACAAAAAATCATGCAAATTAAATAAGTGCAAAATACTTAAAATCAAATAAGCTTACAATTAAAAAAAATACAAATCTATGACATCTCATAGCCACCTTATCGAAGAAATTTTTACCACCCTTAAAATCAAGCCTCAAAATGACTCCTTTTATACAGGACAGAAGTCAGGGAGGAGCAGCTCGGCTGCCAAGCTCAACATACACACACCTATAGATGGCTCAAAACTGGCAGAGGCATCCATGGCTACCCAAGAAGAATACCAACAAGTCATCTCGCAGGCACACACAGCTTTCGAAACTTGGAAAAGCACCCCAGCACCACAAAGGGGAGAAATCGTGAGGCAAATCGGTCTGAAACTACGCCAATACAAAGAGCCACTAGGCAAACTTGTAAGCCTAGAAATGGGTAAAATCTACCAAGAAGGGCTAGGAGAAGTCCAAGAAATGATAGACATCTGCGATTTTGCTGTCGGTCTTTCAAGGCAGCTACACGGCTTTACGATGAAATCAGAACGCCCCGAACACCGAATGTTTGAGCAATACCACCCTATAGGCATTGTAGGCATCATTTCAGCATTTAATTTTCCTGTAGCAGTATGGGCCTGGAATGCCATGCTTGCTGCAGTATGTGGTGATGTCTGTATTTGGAAGCCTTCCGAAAAAACACCTTTGACCGCCATCGCTTGCCAGCACATCGTGGCAGAAGTACTTGCCGAAAATCAGCTTCCAGAAGGCATCTTTAACCTCGTCATAGGTGATAGAAACTTAGGTGAATGGATGGCGCAAGATGAAAGAATCCCCCTTGTCTCTGCCACAGGCTCTACCCGAATGGGCAAAGAAGTAGCCAAAAATGTGGCTGCACGCCTTGGCAAATCTCTCTTAGAATTGGGAGGAAACAATGCCCTCATCATCACCGAACACGCCAACCTAGATTTGGCCCTGCGGGCTACTGTATTCGGGGCTGTAGGCACTTGTGGACAGCGCTGCACCACTACTCGCAGACTGATAGTGCACGAAAGCCTCTTAAATCAGGTCAAAGAAATACTCTGTAAGGTCTATCCTCAATTAAACATCGGTAGCCCCCTCGAAGAAGGAACTCTAGTAGGCCCTTTGATTGATGCAGAAGCTGTCCGAAGCTTCCAAAAAGCACTAGAAAATGTACAGGCAGAGGGAGGAAAGCTACTCACAGGGGGGGAAATCCTCAAAGAAAAGCCTCTTTTTGAACAAGGACACTATGTCAGCCCTGCCATTGTAGAAGCAGAAAATCATTATTCTACAGTGCAGTGTGAGACATTTGCACCTATTTTGTACTTGATTTCGTATAATGGAGATATACAAAATGCCATTAAATTACAAAATGATGTAAAACAAGGGCTTTCTTCTGCTATCTTTACACAAAATTTACTTCAATCTGAGAGGTTCTTGGCAGAAATAGGCTCTGATTGTGGCATAGCCAATGTGAATATAGGCACATCAGGAGCAGAAATAGGCGGTGCCTTCGGAGGTGAAAAGGAAACAGGAGGCGGAAGAGAATCTGGCTCAGATGCATGGAAAATTTATATGCGCAGACAGACCAATACAATTAACTATAGTCAAAGTTTACCTCTAGCTCAAGGTATAAAATTTGATTTAGAAATATAAAGTTAGTATCTTGGTTTTGTGAAAAGCAGACTCTATTTTTACAAAAAAGGTTATTTTTTCTCACATAAGTTTTACTTATTCAGTAAAAATACATACTTTAATGCTTTGCTTTGAAAGCTTTGTAAAATCATAACAATGAATAAACGAATATAACATAAGTTTAAACTATGGCTAAGTACCACGCAGTAATGCTTATTGATGACAATGAAATCGATAATTTGATTAATCAAAAAATTATTGAATCCTCTGGCATCTGTAACCACATCTTTACACACACAGGAGGCAGAAGTGCCATTGAATTTCTAAAAAATGCTGAAAAAATTGCAGATTCAGCTGGTAAGAAAGAACTTATGCCCGAAATTATATTTCTGGACATAGACATGCCACTCATGGATGGCTTTCAATTCTTAGATGAATTTGAAAATTTATCACAAAATATTCGTGAACATTGCAAAATCGTCATGCTTACCTCTTCCATCAATTCAAAAGATGTAAGACGCTCAAAAAGATATGCCAATGTAAAAGAATATATCAATAAGCCACTCACCAAAGAAAGCCTCAAAGCACTTAGTGTATAGCTTATCTGACATTTAGAAAGCCCAAGTAGCATACTTCTTGGGCTTTTGAGCTTTTTTACCTAAGCATTTAATTTAGTTTGCCTGCCTTGTTTAGGCTGCACATAAGATAAAGTGAAAACTAACTTACACCAGACAATGGGTAAGATTTATCTACTAAGTGTAAAAACTGACTGATTCAAGATTACTTTGCTGGATTTATTTCTTAAAGAAAACAAGCACCTGATTTTATCGTTTTCAAAAGAAATAAACTGTTATAGAATTTCATTAGAATCCTAAGAATGATGTATTTTACCACCCTACTTTTGTCTTTTCATTTGTGGAGCAGCTTTGCTGCACCCACACCTCATACCACAGCCCTCAACACTCTTGAAAACCATGATGATGTCTGGAAAATACTACTCAAAGTAAAATCTACTTACAAAGATTTGGTGTATATCCCACATTTTACATCTGAGGTCAAGGCATTAGATGACAAGATTATCACCATCAAAGGCTATATGTACCCTTTGGAAGAGGCTACAAAGCATGAGTTTTTTATGCTGTCTTATTATCCCGTAAATGTATGTTTCTTTTGTGGTGGCTCAGGCCCTGAGTCTGTTGTAGAAGTTTCTGCCTCCAAGCCCATACCTTATACTTCCAAGCCCATCACACTACGGGGCAAACTCAAACTCAATGCAAATGACCCCAACCGCCTGTTTTTTTTGCTGCTATCCGCAGAAGTAGCCAAATAATACACCCACTGACTTCACGTATTTTACTGTATTTTGCACATATTCATTCAAACATTACTTCTCCTAAAACCTCCCCACCTTGGCAATGCTTCTAAACTTCATGAAAGCATAACATTGGCTTAAAAACTGCTTGCCTAAGAAGTTGTACTTTTGTGGCACAAAACAAAAAAGAGCAAAGAAGAAAATGAATATCTTTACTATATTCCGAACCATCAAATCAAAGCTATTATTTAGCTTTATGGTTTTTTTGGTCATAGTTGGTTTTTTGGCACTGGCTGACCTCTGGTTTGATATGCGTGAAAAAAGACTCTCTAACATTTCAGAGATACTACAAAACATAGAACTCAACCTACAAGTAGCAGAAAAAGATGAGTACGTGTTTTTTCAGGATGAAACCATCAACCCGTATTTTCATAAAACAGGCAAGAGTGAAGTATTGAACCGCCGCCGAAAACACATCTCACAAATCAAAGCTGACCTGCAGACCCTGGAAGAATTTCAAGAGATACGCAGCACCGAAGTCATTAAACAGACCCAGCAAGCCATACAGACTCTGGATGAATATGAAAGAAACTTTGCCCAAATCATCGCTCTCATCCGTGAAAGGGGCTTCAAAGATGATGGATTAGAGGGGCAAATGAGAGATTATATCCATAAAATAGAAGAAAGTGTAGCAAGTGCTGACATGGCAAAACTGCTGATGATTCGCCGACATGAAAAGGATTTTATGCTTCGCAAAGATACCAACTATACCTCTAAACTCTCAGAGGCAGTACAGCAGCTAGCCAACCAAATTCAGAACAACAAGCCCCTCCTTAGGCTGCTCACTATGTATGAAAAAATCTTCAAAGAAATAGCCTACACAGAAGAAAAAATTGGTTTTTCGGAAAATGAAGGAATCAAAGGAAAAATAAAAACCGCTGAAAGAAAAATAGAAAAAAGTCTTTCACTCATCAATATCTCCGTAAATACACAGATAAGCACACTGAGAAGCCAAAATAATTGGATTCAGATTATGATTATCCTTCTAGGTTCGGCACTCATTATTGTGCTTGGCTTTTTGATCACCCGCATTCTGAGCAAACCGATTAGTCGCTTGTCATCTTCTATACATCAGATAGTAGAGAGTAATTTTGCCGAAGAAGTGCACTTTGCCCGTGTAAGCAGCAAAGACGAACTAGGGCTTCTATCAGAAGATGTAGGCTATATGATTGCCAAAGTAAAGGAAAGTATCAGCGAAATCCGAGAAAAATCAGACAAAATAGCACTCAACCACCAAATACTGATGGATGGAGTTACGTATGCCCAAAGAATACAGCAGGCTATCTTGCCTAAACACGAAATAGAACAGTATTTCAAAAAATATTTCATCCTTTACAAACCTCAATACGATGTGTCTGGAGACTTCTACTGGTTTATGAAAACACGAGGAAAGTATTTTTTAGCTGTGGTAGATTGTACTGGAAAGGGCGTTTCGGGGGCTTTTATGTCTATGATTGGCAATACGCTTCTGCATAAAATCATCGGGGAAAAAGGCATTGATGACCCTTCTCTTATCTTAGAAACCCTCAATACAGAATTTAAAATAGCCCTCCATCAAAATCAAAATCTAGGCTCAGACAGCATGGATGTGTGTCTGTGCTGTTTAGAAGAACCCACAGAGGGCAAAAGTAAGTGGACCATTACCTTTGCTGGCGCTAACCGCCCTTTGATTTATAGCAAGGGGTGGGAAATCAATGAGATCAAAGGCTCGCCACGCTCCATAGGGGGAAGAGATATCCAAAAACAAATTACTTTTGAGAACCAAAGTATCAAACTCAAAAGAGGAGATATTCTTTACCTAAGCACAGACGGGTTTATGAATCAACCCAATGCAAGCTCAGAAGAATACAGTATGGAAAGATTTAAAGAATTTTTGAGGGGAATGATTCACCTGCCTCTCAAAGAACAAGTGGGCTGCCTCGATACTGAATTGGCACTCCACTTAGACAATATAAGCCCAAAAGATGATATGACCATTTTTGCACTTAAACTGTAGGGACACACCATTGCATTTAGAAAATAAATCCTGCTATAAGCCCCAAAAAAATTAAAAGAGGTGGAGGTGCTTTGGTAAATTCTAAAATCAAAATGGTGGTAATGATAATCACAATGCTGATGATGCTCCCACTCAAAGGTATAAACAAAAGCAAAGCTGCTGCCACCACCAAGCCAGAACTTGCGGCATGGATGCCCTCTAATGAAGCCTTAACCACCCGATACTTTTTGAGCTGCTCCCAAAAACGGATGACAAAGAAAATCAAGAATATACCTGGCAAAAATATCCCTACTGCCGACACAAAGGCCCCCAAAATCTGCCCCCAAATGCCATAAGAACGCATAGACAATGTCCCGATAAAAGAGGTAAATGAAAAAACAGGGCCTGGCACTAGCTGAGCAAGACCATAACCCGATAAAAACTCATCTGCCGAAAGGTAATGCTTAAATTGTACGAACTCTGTGAAAAGCACGGGTATCAGTACTTGACCCCCACCAAAAATAAAACTACCATTCCGATAAAAATTTTCGAACAAACGCACAGGAAGTGATTTGGTAAGCCCACCAAGAATGGCAGCCAAAAGTGCTACACCTACAAAAAGTACAAAATTACCCCAGCGAATCTTAATCTTTTTATCAGGCTCTTTCTCTTGTCGCCTAAAATTAAATGCCGTAACAAGCCCCCCTCCTACCACTACCAAAGGAAAAACCCAAGGTGAGCTAAACCAATAAGCTGCCAAAGTAGAAATACTCATCAGCACAAAACCCGTGTATGTATTGACCACGAGGCGTATGATTCTAAAAGCCGCATACGCCACCAAACCCACAGCAATAGGCTGCACAAAACGAAAAAAATCAAGCGAAATGCTTTGATTGTCAAAATAAGAAAAGCCCAAGCCAAAGACGGTCATCATCGTAACGGCAGGCAAGCACCAAATCAAGAGGGTAAGATAAGCAAGTGTAGGCCCTCCTATCTTAAAACCCAGTGCCACAATGGTCTGCGTAGAAGAAGGGCCTGGCAGTATCTGGCAAAGGGCATTCAACTCCATAAAATCTTTTTCGGAGAGGTAAGCTCTTTTTTTGACAAACATATCTATAAACAAAGCAATATGCACCTGAGGCCCGCCAAAAGCCATGATGGATAGCCACGCCACATCTTTCAAGAAAATGTAATTGCGGATTTTTTTAATTTGCATAATTACTTAGTTTGCCGCTAAGATACGCACTATTTTTTCAAACCAATCTCAGCGAGGCGTTGGTCTAAAAACTGCCCTGCCGTAATGTCTTCATATTGCTTCGGATTTTGCTCATCAGTGCAAGCTTCCAAGCAGCTCAAATCCATCTCAGCGTGAGGGTGCATAAAGAAAGGAATAGAATAACGAGAAGTATGCATTTTTTCACGAGGGGGGTTCACTACCCTGTGTATGGTAGATTTTAATTTGTTATTGGTCAGCCGCTCAAGCATATCGCCCACATTGACCACAATCTGCTCGGGCAAGGCCGTTACAGAAACCCACTTGCCATCTTTTCTCAAAATCTGTAAACCTTCGGCACTGGCACCCATGAGCAAAGTAATGAGGTTAATATCTCCATGCTCGGCAGCACGCACTGCATCTTCTGGCACTTCATCGGGGTTTTCAATGGGGTAATAATGTATGGCCCTCAAGATGCTGTTGCCATTCTTGACTTTATCATCAAAATAGTTTTCTTCTAAGCCAAGATACAAAGCAATGGCTCTTAAGATTTCTTTGCCCGTATTCTCAAGGGTGCGGTAAGCTTCTAGGCTTACCTCTTTCATGTGTTCTATTTCATCTGCAAATACATTCTCAGGGTAGTCAAATTGGCTGACATCTTCTGGCGCTACAGACTGCCCCACGTGAAAAAACTCTTTCAAATCACCTGTGGAGCGTCCTTTTGCGTGTTCTTTGCCTTTGCCTGTATAACCTCTCTGCCCAGCGATGTCTGGCACTTCATACTTATATTTGAGGGAGTCGGATTGCTCAAAAAACTGCTGGTATGTATCATATAATTGGGCAACCAGTTGGTCTCTAAGTCCATGGTTTTTGATAGCTACAAAACCGATTTTCTCAAAAGCATCTCCGAGCTTGTTCACAAATTCTTGTTTGTGTGCTAGATTTCCTGAGGTAAATTCGGCAAGGTCTAAGGATGGTATATTGTCAAAGTTTGTATCAAACATAATCTTATGGTTTAGGGAGTGAATAACTATTGGGTTCAGTATTTATTTTTAGGGTAATTGATTTTTATAATGCAAATTAAGCAAATAACTCTCTGTGATACAATTTCTCTGTTGGCTTATCTCAAGATTACAGACAAAAATACCCAATAAATTTAAACAAATTCTTTGTCTAAAAAGATATTTCTGGCTAAGAAAAGGATAAGTTTTCAAGTTCTGCGTATTTTTGAATTTAAGACGAACGCATCAAGTCATAAGAAAAAGCAAGAATACACTCGTGGCAGCAAAGTAATCAGATACAAACTACTGTAAATGTTTTCTAGAATTAAATTTGTCTTACATCATGCTTTCAGACCATCCTGAGCTTGCAAAGGAGCTGAACACTACACTTAGGTAAGTTTTCTTACCTCGTTTGGAGGTGGTAATTCAAGAGAAACACATAACAACACACAAAAACCTATACTATTTTGATAGCATTTTTATTTTTTCTTCCTTTTGTAGCACTTTTTGCCCTTTTGGGTGTGTACGCAGAGCGCAAGGTGTCGGCATATATCCAAGACCGTATGGGGCCGATGGAAGTAGGCTACGGAGGGATTTTGCAGACCCTTGCAGATATTTTAAAGCTATTGATGAAGGAAGACATCGTGCCACAGGTAGCCGATAAACGCCTGTTCAAATTAGCTCCTTTGATTATTTTTGTAGCGGTCTTTGCGGGCTTTGCTACCATCCCTGTTACGCCCACTGTGATAGGCTCGGCAGTGAATGTGGGTGTTTTTTATCTTTTGGCGATTGTTTCACTAGACATCATCGGGATTTTGATGGCGGGCTGGGCTTCTAATAGCAAATACCCGCTCTTGGGTGCGATGCGTGCCATTGCACAGATTATTTCGTATGAAATTCCGATTGGCTTGATTATCTTGGCAGTAGTGATGATTAGCCAAAGCCTTGATTTACAGAATATTAGCTATCAGCAAGGCATTTGGATACAAGCCCACCCTGCACACAACACAAGCCAAAATTACCTCTTCGGACTTAAGGCCACAGGCATAGACATTACCCATGTTGGTGGAGTATTGACTTGGAATATTTTTAGAATGCCTTTGCTGATGGTCGGTTTTGTGATTTATTTCATTGCTTCTTTGGCAGAGTGTAATCGTGCCCCTTTTGATATTCCTGAGGCAGAGTCAGAGTTGATTGGAGGCTACCATACAGAGTATTCGGGTTTGCGCTGGGCATTTGTGATGCTTGCCGAATATGGGATGATGCTTTTGGTGAGTTTTCTGGGCGTAATTTTATTTTTGGGTGGCTGGAATACCCCCTTCCCCAATATAGGCTCTTTGGCACTGGCAGACTGGACAAGTGGTGCACCTGGCACGGTCTATGGTACGATGACAGGTATTTTTTGGGTGTTTATCAAGACTTTTGTACTGGTGTTCTTTCAGATGGTAGCTCGCTGGACATACCCACGCCTGCGTGTAGACCAGCTTATGTATCTATGCTGGAAAGTCTTGATTCCTTTTTCTTTGTTTATCTTGTTTGTCTGTGGTTTGTGGCGTTTAGGAATGGTCTAAGGCTAAATACTGTAGTTTTTTTGCTGTGGTTTTGGTAAATTTTAAAGCTATTTGTATCTTTCCAAAAAAGAGATACACCAAACCTAGCCACGAAGTCTATCCACTAAAATTTATGAATTATGAACGGTCAAAAACCTCTACAAACACTTCAAATCATCCATTTTGCTATGCTCTCAGGGCAGGTAATGTTTGCGGGTGTTTTATTTTTTTTGAGAGATGAAATCACCATAACCCAGACTGATGATGAATTGGCAAACCTGTTCAAAATACTTGTGCCTGTTCTTGGCTTTGGAGGGCTTTTGGGTGGAAATTTTGTATTTAAGTCCTTCATGAAAAAAGCCCTCACTTCCGAAAATATTGGTAAAAAAATGGATACCTACAGAGTGGCTTTTCTTATTAGGTCTGCACTTTTAGAAGGTCCTAGCTTGTTTACTTTGGTTGCTTTTTTACTCACAAGTGATGTCTTCTTTATAGGCTTTGCGATCATCCTTATGGTGATATTTACCTTCCTACGCCCTACAGCAGCAGGCATTATCCAAGATTTGGAGCTAAGCGGAGAAGAACGCAATGCCGTGTAGTGATTGAATTTATCTTAGCGTTCTCTTAGATAAAACACCCAAAAAGCAATCGAGAACAGCAAATGCAACACCCCTGCAGGCAGTTGGTCTTTGAGCTCTAAACCATTGATAAACTGACTTGCCATAATCCCTGTATGAAACAAAGCCAAAAGTAAAAGACCTTGCACTAGAAATGCATGCTCATGTATATTCAGCAACAGCCGAAGACCCATAAGGCCAAACACCAAAGCCGCTACCCCATACATCCGAATTAAATACAATGTAACAGGCTCTGCACCCACAAAAAGAGGAATCACCTCAGGCACAAAAATAAAAATTAGCCCAAAAATAGCCTCTACCAAAAAGTGCAATAGAAGTAATACTTTCATTTATCTTAGATTTAATTGTCTTTTACTGTGAGCGAAGTTAGACATTATTTATAAATACACCAATACCTAATTTTATATCTCCATCAAATCATCTATTTGGCAGCCCCAAAAGTTTTTCTAAAAAAAAATAAAAATAAATCATGCCTTTTTTATACGAAGCTGAAAATAAGATTAAAACAAGATTATTATAGAATAATTACCCTATATATTGTAACTATTCCAATAATAAAGTTACCTATGCTGATGGCTATCCCATTACTATTTATCTATTTTGTTTACTATTATTAATCAATTCCTAAACAAAAAATAAAGTTAGCAAGTTGTAGCAGCATAATTTGTTTTACTTTTTCTATCTATAACTAAACTCTTTAATTTTATGACTACAGGCAACTTTTTATCACTACTCTTAGCCGCCGATTTAAAAGAGGGGGACTACGTAGGTTTCACATTTTTTGTCGGCTTCATGGCTATGACTGCCGCCTCTGTGTTTTTCTTCTTTGAAAGCACACGTATGGAAGGCAAATGGAAAACTTCTTTGTTGGTGTCTGGCTTGATTACATTCATCGCAGCTGCACACTATTGGTACATGCGTGATTACTGGATTGCTAACCAGACCTCACCTACTTCATTCCGTTACATAGACTGGACATTGACTGTGCCTTTGATGTGCGTTGAGTTTTACCTTATCCTAAAATCATTCGGAGCAAAAATTGACTTATTATGGAAAATGATAGGTTACTCTGTGTTGATGCTGGTAGCAGGTTATCTTGGTGAGACAGTTTACCGTGATAACAGTGTACTTTGGGGTTTTATCTCAACAATAGGTTACGTAGGTATTTTGTATGAAGTATGGTTAGGTTCTGCAAAAAAGTTGTCACAAAATTCAAACGATCCTATCCTACAGGCTGCATTCACTACTTTGGCGTGGTTTGTATTGGTAGGTTGGGCTATCTATCCTATCGGTTATATGGCTATTGAAACAGATGGTTGGTTACGCAATGTAATTCCACTTGCAAGCTTAGATTTGATTTATAACCTTGGTGATGCCGTAAACAAAATCGGTTTTGGTCTAGTAATCTACAGCCTAGCTGTAAACTCTATGGAGAAGCAGAAAAAAGCAAACGCTTAATTTTGAAATTATTGAAATATCATCTATAGACTATCTTTCTAATCAGAAGGGTAGTCTATTTTCAGATTATCTCTACTGAATAATCCTTGAAATTACTCCATTCCAAAACCCTACTGACATGGCTAAGTTTGACATTCTCATCACTGGCGCAGGTGCAGCAGGTCTGAGTCTTGCGTATCATCTTTCTAAAAGTGATTTGTCTAACAAAAGAATACTTTTATTAGACAAAGACAGCAAGCATACCAATGACCGTACTTGGTGTTTTTGGTCAGATGAAACACCCAACTTTAAATCAGCAAGGGAGGTCTTTTGGGATAAACTTTCATTTAGTGGGGAAAACTTTGACAAAACCAGCCTTATTCATCCTTACCGCTATTATCATATCAAAGGACTTGATTTTTACAATGAACTGAAAGCACACCTTGCTTACTTCCCCAACATCGAATTTAGGCAGGAGTCAGTCCAAAAAATAAATACACACAAAGAAATCACAGAGGTCTATACCGAGCAAAACAGGTATGAGGCTGCATGGGTTTTCAACAGTATTCCTCAGTTTAGCCCTGCCTTTCCGCTGCCAGAAGACACTGTAAAGCAGTATTTTAAAGGCTATTTTATCAAAACACAAAAAGATTTTTTTACAAAAGATACGGCAAAGCTGATGGATTTCTCTATGAATACTGTATCTGGTGAAATCAAGTTCTTTTATGTCTTGCCTTACCACTCCAGAGAGGCACTGGTAGAGTGTACGGTATTGAGCAAAAACAGAGAAAATCCAGAAGAATATCGCTCAGGTTTAGAAGTTTATATCCAAGAAAAGCTAGGCATCCAAGATTACGAAATCTTAGAGGAAGAAAAAGGAATTATTCCGATGACTACAAAGCCCATGCCCTCTAAATCTTCAGAGCGTGTATTTCATATTGGTACAGCAGGCGGCATGACGAAGCCTAGCAGTGGCTATACCTTCAGAAATATTCAAAAATCTTCTCTAGCATTCGTCAAAAAATGGCAAAGCAATTACGAAAATCCTCCTGCAGACTTTGGGAAGATAAACAAACGTTTTAAGTTTTATGACAGCTTGTTGCTGCACATCATCAAGTATCAGCCTCAGCAATTTCAGCAGATTATGGAAGCCTTATTTCAAAAAAATGAGATGCACAAGGTACTCAAATTTTTGGACGAAGAAACACACTGGACAGAGGACATGCAATTATTTATGAATCTGCCTTGGAAACCCTTTTTGAATGTACTTTATGAACAAAATTTATCTTGGCTTACATCAGGCAGGCGAAATCAAAATTGGACTGGTCTCCCTTTGGGTGATACTTCTCACGGCTAGTTTGGGTGTCTTCTCCTTGCTTTTTGAAGTAAATCCCAGCACTGAGATAAGTCTTTTTATTTTGCTGATGCTCATTCTAGGGATTCCACACGGGGCGACAGACCACCTTGTATTTTTTTCTAGACACCGTGTATCCTCTAGGTTTGACTGGCTGCGGTTTTTAGGGCTATATTTGGGTATTATGTTGGGTTACAGTTTGGCTTGGTATTTTTTTCCTGTAGCTTGTTTTATTGGTTTTTTGTTGTTTTCAGCCTATCACTTTGGCCAGTCACAGCTTCACTACCTTTCTATCCCCGAAAACTCTTGGCTCAAAATCCTGCTTTACCTTGTCTGGGGGGCACTTGTATTGCTGTTGATATTGGGCTTCCATGCAGACCAAAGTCTGTCCATTCTTGAAAACACACCTTTTTTGGGTCTGATGAGTCAAGTATTTTTGTGGCTATTGCCTTTGTGTCTGTCTAGTATGGCACTGCTTTTATTTGGGTTTTTGCTGGCTTACCTTAGTGATGAGATTCACCTGAAGCAAATCGGGCAAGAGTTAGGGCTTTTGCTGCTGATTGTATTTTTATGTTGGAGTACTTCTCTGCTATGGTCGTTTGCAATTTATTTTGCACTTTGGCACAGCTTACAGACCATAGAGCAAGAAATAAAAGTATTTCGCCAAAAATTTTCCAAAGAATATAATTGGAAGAACTATGTACAAGATGCACTCATTTTTTCACTCATGAGCTTTATAGGGATTGGATTAATACTCGGCACACTGCATTTTCTTGGTTTAGAAATATCTAGTTTGCTTTTTTCATTTTTTGTAATGATTTCTATCCTCACTGCTCCACATGCTTGGTTAATTGGAGGCATTTACCAAAAATAATCACAATTTGTGTTTAAGCACAAAACCATCTACAAATTTACTTTTCACAGTCATTATGACTAACTTTGTTTTTCTCATTTTTTAGGATTTAAAGTAAATATATGACAATGTTCGGACAAAAATCCCAAAAGAGGTTAATTTGGGTCTCAGCAGGACTTAACCTGCTTCTTATCATGGTGCTCATTGGGGCATTCAATGCGTACAACACTCAAGCAGCACTCAGCTCCGAAAAATATTTTGAAAGATACTACGAACGCCGAGCGGCACATTTTAAGACTTTGCCCAATGTAGGCGAAGAAATCGTCTTTGCAGGAGACGAGTGGATAGAAAACGCTGCTTGGAGGGAGTTATTGGATAACCCAAAGGTAATCAACAGAGGAATCAATAAAGATAATACGGCAGGTCTGCTGGCCCGTGTGGCGGAAATCAGCGAATCCGAACCCGAAAAGGTCTTTTTAATGATTGGCAGTCAAGACTTGGCTACAGGCATCAAAGAAGAAGATATTTTAAAAAATTATCGGCAGATTATTACCGAAATCGCTGTACAATCTCCAAAAACTGGCATTTTTATACATAGCCTTCTGCCCGTAAGTAAAAATGAAAACCTACGCAACAATGAGAATATACTCAAACTTAACAAAAAACTAGAAGCACTGGCAGCAGAGTTTAATACTACTTACCTTGATATTTATACGCCCTTCGAAAAAGATAAAAAACTAAACGAAGAATTTAGCAATGACGGGCTACACCTAAACGGAAAGGGCTACCAAAAATGGAAAAATGCCATAGAGCCGCATATCCAAGAGCCCAAACGCAAAGGAATTCTTTTCTTTAAGGATGGTGCTGATAAAAATATAGATTCAACACGCCTTAGCCCACGCAAGCCTAAAGAATTCCTCAAAAAAGACAAAAATACGATTTCACCCACCAAAAACATTGAATTATGAAAAGATTATTGATGGTCTCTGTCATCTTAAATTTTATTTTAATAGCCACAACTTTTGCATTTTTTTACTTCTACCCCGAAAGTCTGAAGTACCGCCGTACAGCACTCACAGCAGCTTATCATGAGCGGCAGGCTTCTATGTTTGAGACCCTGCCCAATCAAAAAGAAGAAGTCATCTTTCTGGGAGCAAGCCTGATAGAAGGGGCAAACTGGCACGAGATGTTCCAAAATACCCGTATTCTTAACCGTGGAGTAGCTGGTGATAAGACGGCAGATGTGCTGAATCGCTTAGGGGAAGTTACGGCATCCAAGCCCCACAAAATATTCTTACAGTGTGGCTTTAATGACCTTAGCAATGGCATTTCTCAGGATAGTCTCTTGGCAAATTATGCACAGATAATGAGCAGAATTTCCAAAGAATCTCCACAAACACTGACTTATTTGATTAGTCTTTTACCCGTCAGGTATGAGTTACTTGGCGAAAATGTCAAGAACGAGCAACTCATGGTAATCAATGGAAAATTAAAAGAGATGGCAGAAAAAAAAGGTGTTACTTTTATAGATATGTTTGCCCCTCTAGAAGAAGCAGAAGGCAATCACCAACTTAACATAAACTACACCAATGACGGCTTACACCTGACAGCAGACGGCTATACACGCTTCAAAGCCCTGTTGCAAAGATTTTTGTAAGTAAAAAGTAGCTTTGTAAATCACTTTATTCTATCTTACCCGCAAGGTGTCTTACCTTCGGAAATTTTGGTGTCTCACCAAAGTCAAACTGATAGAAATTTTTAAACTCAGAATAGGAGGCAAAGATGCCACTCCCAAAGGTGTTGTATCCTATATTATACGCCTTTTAACCTCTTTTGCTACAAAGATGGCAAGCCTATGGCTTTTATTAAATCCATTAAAACTGAAATCTCTGTAGAAGAAAGCCAAAAATAATAAACGTCGTAGGCGTGAAACATTATGGCTTTTTGATATAAAAAAAGGCAGATTTATGATTTACAAATCTGCCTTTAAAACTATAAAGCCATTAGGAAGCTTATTTTCCTAGATTATCATAGACAGCCATGACCTCTTTTACTTTGGTACGAGAGATTTCGAGCAGTTCTTTTTCATCTGGGGTGAGGTCAAGCTCTAAGACTTTCTCCACACCATTTTTGCCCAAAATCACAGGAACACCCAAGTAGCAATCATCTATGCCATACTCACCTTCTAGGCTGATACAGACAGGGAATACACGGCGTTGGTCTTTCACGATGGCTTCTACCATCTGAGCGGCTGCCGAGCCTGGTGCATACCAAGCCGAAGTACCCATGAGTTTGACGAGCTCACCGCCACCTGATTTGGTACGCTCCACGATAGGGTCTAGCTTGTCTTTTGAAAGCAGTTCACTTACAGGGATTCCACCTACAGTAGTATAGCGAGGAAGCGGCACCATGGTATCACCATGTCCGCCCATGAGTACAGCCTGAATATCTTTTGGAGATACATTCAATTCAGAAGCCAAGAATGCACGGTAGCGAGCTGTATCTAAGATACCAGCCATCCCGATTACTTTGTTGCGGCTTTTGCCCGAAGTTTTATGAGCAGCATAAGTCATTACATCTAATGGGTTAGAAACCACGATGATGATGGCATCTGGAGAGTATTTTACTACTTGCTCAGTTACCGAGCTTACGATGCCTGCATTGGTAGAAATCAAATCATCACGAGTCATCCCTGGCTTGCGAGGAAGCCCAGAGGTGATGACTACAACCTCAGAGCCAGCAGTTTTGCTATAATCATTGGTAACTCCATAAGTGCGAGTATCATACAAATCAATAGGTGATTTTTGCCATATATCAAGGGCTTTTCCTTCGGCAAAACCTTCTTTGATATCAAGTAAGATTATTTCATTGGCTACTTCACGATACGCCAATACATCAGCACAAGTAGCGCCTACATTTCCGGCACCCACGACAGTAATTTTCATATTTTTATTTTTTAGAGTGAAAAATTTATACTACAAATATATTGCTTCTCTCGGCACTTAGTGTGCCTTTGAGAATTACCGTAAAATTATGAATTATTTGATAATTCTGGCAATCTTATAGGCATCAAATTATGCTTAGGAGAGATTTATTTAAGAAAGCGGAAGGGATAATTTACTAAATTTGAAAATTTTCATAAAAAAATCTAGTGATAATTTGCTTAATCAAAGACTTGTTGTAATTTTGTAGTCCATAGCTGGTTGAAGGATATTGGAGGTTAAATGAGCATCCCCGCTCATACCTCCTTTATCTTTTTTAGCACTTCCCTAAAAAATTCACGCAGGTTTCCCCGTTTCATTTTTTTATAACTTCGAAGCTAAGCCCATCATAGGCTAGGTGGATGTTGGGAGGAAGTTCTTTTTCTACCTCTGCGTGAAGGCCCATGCGGTGCCCTATGTGAGTAAAATAAGTCTTTTCGGGCTTGAGTGCTTGTGCTACTTCTATGGCTTGGCTCAGGGTAAAATGCGAGATATGCTCTTCTTTTTGGAGTGCATCTAAGATGAGGTAGCGTGTGCCTTTGAGCTTCTCAAACTCCGCAGGCGGGATGCTGCTCACATCTGTCAGATACGTAAAGTCTCCAAACCTAAAGCCAAATACAGGCAGTTTATAATGAAATACATCTATAGGAATAATCTCCACTCCTTCTATCTCAAAAGGCTGATTATCAATGTGATGCACTTCTACAGAGAGCACTCCAGGGTATTTGACAGCTTTGTCCACAAAAATATAAGCAAACTCTCGGCGTAGCTGTTCTATGACGGGCACTCGCCCATAGATAGGCACATCTTGCCTTTGCTTGAAGTTAAATGAGCGTAAATCATCCATCCCGGCGGTGTGGTCTTTGTGCTGATGTGTATAAATCACGGCATCCAGTTGTTTGATGTTTTCTCTGAGCATTTGCTGCCTAAAATCAGGCCCTGTATCTATCACAAAACTTTTGCCTTGTGTCTGTATATGGATAGAAGGACGCAACCTTTGGTCTCGGTAATCTAAGGATTTGCACACCTTACAGCCACAAGCGATGACAGGTACGCCTTGTGAAGTGCCACTTCCTAAAACAGTTATTTTCATTTTTTTGGATTCAAAGTAAAAACATTAATTTTGAGGCTTGGAAAACAAATCTTGTTTTTGTTTAATGATTTCTTGATAGACTTTGTTTTCTTTTTCTTCGAGTGCCTCAAACTGCCAATCTACGTTTTGTAAGATTTCTATGAGGCAATTTATCTTGCCCTCTAGTGGGTAGTATTGATTGACCACGATTACTTTTTGCTGTTTGATGAGGCAGTATCCTGATTTGAAATTTCCTTTTTCGTATCGAAGCACATACCCTCCTTGTTTTAGGATATTTTCTAATGTGCGGAGGGTATTGGCTGTGGGTTTTAGATTCATATATTGTTTTTATCAGTTTCTTAGGGGCTGCTATTCCGAAGGGGTAAAGCTCAGAATGACAGAGAGCAGCTAGTCATCTGGCGACATTTTTTTGAGTAAAGTTACCAAATTATCAAAATCAATGGGTTTGGGGAGGTATTCGTCTATGCCTGCCGCTTTAAAATCTTCCATAGAATAATTTTGGGCATTGCCAGTGATGGCGATGATGGGTATTTTAGATTTTTTAGTATCTTCCAATGCACGAATCTGTCTGGCACACTCCATACCATCCATTTGGGGCATGTTTATATCCATGAGGATGGCATCATAAGCTGTTTTTTCTAATTTTTTGAGTACTTCCTTTCCGTTTTTGGCAGAGTCAATGTCATAATTTTGAAATTCTAAGACTTTTTTGGCGATGTTTTGAATGACAGAACTGTCTTCGGCGATGAGTATTTTTTTGTTGTTCATATCTTAATGATGTTAAAAGTTTAAAATTAGAATATTGTTTTAGAGAATTATGAATAGGCTTGAGGATTTTTTATGAGAACGCAAAATTAAAATTCATTAGATTAAACTTACATAATTTTCTTTAAATTCTACAAAATACTTTTCAAGCACCTCAAAATCTGCCCTAATTTCTGGATAATTTTTCACTTTCAAGTACTTTTCTATTTTGGCAGCTTGTGCGGCTACTTTGATGACACCGAGCGTGCCTGCATTTCCTTTGAGTGTATGCAGAGATTGTCTGAGGCCCTCCCAGTCTTCGGTCTGGAGTGCTGTTTGCCCTTCTTGCAGCAGCGTTTCTGTATCTGTTTCAAATTCTTGGAGTGATTCTTCTATGAGTGTTTTTCCTCCATATTTTGCCAGTTGGTTAAGTACCTTGTGGTCTAGTATGTTTTCTTTTTTGCTTTGTTTTTTTGTATCTGCGTCATTTTTTTGTTGTAGTATTTTTTCTTCTTCTTCTTGGGGTGTTTTTAGGAGATATTCTTTGACTTTATTGATGAGTGTTTGTGCTTTGATGGGCTTTGCTACATAATCATCTAATCCTTTGGATAAGAATTTTTCACGGTCTTCGTGCATAGAGTAGGCAGTCATGGCCACTACAGGAGGAAGTTTTATTTTTGGGATTTCTCTGAGCAGTGCCGTGGTTTCTACTCCGTCTAGGTCAGGCATTTGGATATCCATAAATATAAGTTGATAGAAGTTGGCTTTGTCTTGATTTTTGACTTTGTAAAGGCATTCTTCACCACTGGAGGCAAGTTCTACGAGGCAGCCTGCTTTTCGGAGTATTTCACCTGCCACTTTTCTATTGACGGCATTGTCATCCACGATGAGTATTCGGGGTATGAGCTTTCCGAAGTGATTTCCTGAGCTAAAAGCAGGCAAGAATGTTTCTTGATTGACGGGTATTTCTTGGGATTCTTTAGCTTCTAGGGTAATCCAGAAAGTGCTACCCTTTCCGATTTTAGACCTAATACCTATTTTCCCTTTCATCAGCTCGGTGAGCTCCTTAGAGATTGCCAAGCCCAGCCCTGTGCCTGCATAAGATTTGGAAGAGGAGTTATCTAATTGGCTAAAGGTATGAAAAAGTAGTTTTACGTTTTCGGGGTCTATGCCTATGCCTGTGTCTTGTACTTCTATTTTGATTTTGACTTTGCCTTTTTTTCTACTTACCATAAACATTCTGAGCCAGACGTGCCCTTTTTCTGTAAATTTAATGGCATTAGAAGTCAAGTTAGCAATGATTTGGAGGAGGCGGGTTTCGTCTATTTCTAAGCTTATCGGGATAGATTCGTCTATGAAGTAGTGCAGTTTATTTTCTTTTCGGTGGGCTTGTGACATAAAGAGGGTATAGACCTTCTCGAGTGTGATTCTTAAATCAATGGGGCGTGTGTGCAGTTTCATTTTTCCTGCTTCTATCTTAGAGAGGTCTAAAATATCATTGAGGATGTGGAGCAATGTTTCAGAAGATTTTTTGATGGTGTGCATATATCCATATTGCTCTTGGCTAAGGGCTGTGTCCATCATGAGGTCTATCATGCCGATGACCCCGTTCATAGGTGTGCGGATTTCGTGGCTCATATTTGCCAAGAAACTTTCTTTGACAGCCAGGGAGCGTTCGGCAATTTCTTTGGCGTGCATGAGCTCTTCGGTGGCTTTTTTGAGCTCTGTGATGTCTCTCACTACCCCTTCTATGCCTGTGGGCTGGTCATTTTCGTCATAGACTAGCCTGATATTAGAGATGGACTGTATCAGTTTTCCGTCTTTGGTCTGGAGTGCGATTTCAAAATTTTTGATGCGTTTTTCACGGATTAAGTTTTCCATGAGGGTGCTGAGTTTTTCTTTGTCTAGCACTAGATTAGCGATTCGTTTTCCTAGTATTTCTGTGGGGTGATAACCCGAGATTTCTTGTATGGAAGGGCTAATCAAGGTAACGATTCCGTCCAAATCTGTGTGATAGTAAATGTCTTGAAAAGATTCGAAGATATTTCTAAATTTGTTTTCGCTTTCTATCAGTGCTATTTCGGAGAGTTTTTTTTCGGTAATGTCATGTGAGATAGCAGAGACCTCTTCTATGGAGCCATCTTCAAGCCTGATGGGGTTTAGATAGACTTCTCTCCAGCGGTAGCTAGAGTCTTTGAGCTGGTCTTTGAGTTCAAAATGCTGCATTTCACCTTTGAAAGCGAGTTTATATTTTTCTTCCCAAAACTCATACAAGTCGCTCTTCATGAGTTTGTCACGTAGGTTTAATAAGCTAGAGTTGGTTTGGGCTTGCAGGGCATACTGTTTGTCTAGGGAGTTGAGGTAATTGGTATTATAAGAGGTAAGCCTATATTTACGGTTAATGGACCACATCATGTGTGTGCTACTTTCGAAGATGGCCTCAAGTCTTGCTGTCTGATTGCTGAGTTGTTCTTCATTTCTTTTTCTTTGGATGGCGAGTGCAATCTGCCCTGAGATAAAGTCTAGGAGCTCTAAATCACTGCTATTATATGTACTTCGGCTTCTGTAGCATTTTACGGAAATCAGCCCGATGACTTCATTCTCAAATTTAAGTGGCACACCTATCCAGATTTTGGGCAAGGGGCCGAAGAGTTTGATTTTTCCTTGATGCAGCAGGCTCACTATTTCTTCTTCATAAAGAAAGAGGGCCTTTTCTCGCTTCATCACATAGTCAGTAAGCCCCATTCCTGCCCTTCTCCTTCTGATTTTGGCTTCATTGTCTCGGGCTTCATCTGTATAATAGGGGAATAATATCTCACTCTTGGCATCATTGTAAAGTTTGATATAAAAATTACGCACATCTATGACCTTGCCTAGCTCGTGGTGAATGGTCTGGTAGAGTTGGTCTAGGTTTTTGCTTTTTACGGTAAGGTTGCCTATGCTGTAGTAGAGTGTTTGGGCTTTTTCGGCACGTATTTTATCTGTAATGTCATACATAATGCCTCTGACGGCTACGGGGCTTCCTTGCTCTGAGCGAATATTGACACTTCCTTCTAGGTAAATCAGCTTGCCTTTTCGGCTCATGAGGATGGTTTTTATTTTAGATGCTGACTCCCCGTTTAAGATGTCTAATACTTTTCGATAGGTAGGTTTTTTGGCTGTTTCGTGTATAAGGTCTTTGACATTGAGTTGCGCCAGCTCTTCATTATTGTAGCCTATTTTATCTTTAAAAGCACGGTTTACGAATAATAAATCTCCTTTTACAGAGCATATAAAGATAAGGTCATTGCTATTGTCAAAAAGGTCTTGTAGGGCTTCATTGCTCCGTTTGAGAGCCAGAGACACCTCTCTTTGCTGTGTTACATCTTCGCCTATTTTGGTGAGTCCTGTGGTAGTTCCTTGATGGTAGTTAAGCACTACAGAATTAAAATTAATATACCGAATCTCCCCTGATTTCATTTTAAAACTTCGTGCGGCATTCTCCCAAAAGCCTTGTCTTTCTATGGCTTTTTGGTATTCTCTTCTGCGAGGTTCTTGCTCTTCTTCGGGTACAAATACTTCAAAATAATCTTTGCCTATGACTTCTTCGGAGGCATATCCTGTTACTTTAAGTAGGTATTCATTACAGTAAATAATCTCTCCTGTGATGCTAATTTCTATTCCGTACAGGTTAAGATTATTGACAGCCTCCTGAAATCTAGCTTGGTTTTCTTCGGGCACAGAGGGTTTATTTTGGTGTGCATAGCCTGTATGTAGCTGCTGCTCAAGTGCCCCTAGCTTTTGTTTGAGCTGCTGGTTTTCGGCTTCTAGTAAATCCCAATCTCTTACTGTGGGCATTTTGGTTTTTGGTTTTTAAATGATACAAATAAATCTTAGCGAAAAATTAAACATTAATCTTCAAAAAGTAAAAGATTCACTTAAAATTTTTGCTTGCTCAAGACGAAGTAGGCAGGCTTGGAGCTCTATCAGCGGAGCTATGCTTCTTTTTTTGTATTGTCTGGTGCGTATATCAGACATCTACCTTTGAGACTTGCTAAAAAACACTGTAATTCATTGTATTTTTTAGCTTGATTGATGTTAAATCTCCAAATATCTCCTAAATTAGTATTTCAAAGTGAGTGCTTTTATAAATCAAAGCATCTCTGACAAAATTAACTGACACCTTAAAATCAATAGCCTCTATATGCGCCTATTTTCTTACCTACAAAACCATTTTATCTTCTTCAAAAGAAGTTGGAAAAAAGATTTTTCTGCCAGTGTGTGGGTATTTATGCTCTCCCTTCCGATTAGCCTTGCCATTGCACAGGCGAGTAATTTTCCTGTATCTTCTGGGCTGATTACTGCCATTGTAGGAGGGCTATTTGTAAGCCTTTTGAGCAGCTCCCCACTTAGCATCAAAGGCCCTAGCATAGCCCTTGTATTGGTGATGAGCTGGGCGGTCTTAGAGCTGAGCCACTACCCTAGCACAGGGCTCAATTATGCCCTTGCAGCACTGGTGATGGCGGGCATCATTCAGTTTTTGATAGGCTTGCTCAGACTCGGGAAGTGGTTTAGCCTCATCCCTACACCTGTGGTATATGGTGTAATTTCGGGCATTAGTGCTGTCGTATTTGTGCAGCAGCTTTATTTATTGAGTGGCTTCACTGATTTTGTACAGCCTAGCCTGTGGCTTATCTTAGAATTGCCTGAGCGTTTTTTATCCGCAAGCACATGGGTGCTTGGTGTGGGTTTTATTACATTGGGGGTTTTGTTTTTGCCTTCTATCTTAGGGCAGAGATTTTCTAAAAACCTACCTGGTGTATTTTGGGCATTTTTGACTGGTTTGGGTTTTGGGGTTTATTTTGATTTGCCAGTTCGTGAGATAAACCTTGTCTATCTCCCTCAGAACTGGAGCGAACTCTGGATAAGTCCTGACTACAGCATGGTCTTCACGGGTCAGTCATTGGGTTATGCCTTCTTGATAGCCATCTTGAGCAGTTTAGAAAGCCAACTCAACACACGTGATACAGAGGTCTTGGATATCTGGCGTAGAAAATCTTCTATAAACCAAGAGTTGATGGCCTTGGGCATCGGTAATTTAGCCTGCGGACTGTTGGGGGGGCTTCCGCTCATCACCACAGTAGAAAACAGCACACTCAACATCAACCAAAAGGCGCGCTCACACTGGTCTGGGTTTTTTCAGGGTTTGTTGCTTTTGTGTTTTTTAGGCATCGGTTTTTGGGTGCTTCGTTACTTGCCTCATGTGAGCCTCGTAGCGGTGCTGATATATGCCATTTATCAACTTAACTCCCCCAAACTCTACCAAGGAATATGGGAAACGGGCAAAGAGCAGTTTTATATTTTCTCGGTGAGCTTCTTATTGACGATGTTCTTGGGGATTTGGCTAGGACTCCTAGGCGGTGTCATCTTTGCACTGATTGTCTATAGCAACCTGAGCAACTCTTATCTTGCCTTGCTTTATGCACCTGTTACTATTTCTATGAAAGGCAAAAATAAGGCGAAAATCGACATACATCAGGCAGCGTTGTCGACAAACTATCTGTCTATCCAGAATCGCCTACAAAAAGTCTTGCACCATGAGCGCATCATCATAGACCTAAGCCAGTGTGAGGTGGTAGAGCATGGCTTCTTAGAGCAGATTTATGAGTTTGCGTACTGGAACAATCTCAATGATGGGCGAATGGAGCTACAGGGGCTCAAAAACCACTACCCCACCTCAAAACACCCACTCGCTACCCTCAAAAAAGAAGATGAAAACAAACCCCGAGGAAACCGCTATTTTAGAAAAATAGAAAATCTACTCAATGAACGGCAGTTAGACCTCCAAGCCGTGGCAGCCACCAATAACACCAGCCTTGAGACAAGCCTGACTTATGACGGTGTGGTCTTGCAGGGCTTTGCTTTTGCAAGAGGTTTTGAGATTAGGTATAGAGAGAATAAATTCTTAAAATTTTTAGGGAGTACCCCTTTTGAGTTTTCAGACGTATTTTTATCAAGAGGACTCAGGATGAGCGACAGAAACCACAAGGTATCTGTCTGCCTGATTACGGTCTTAGACATGCCCTTGCCTGATTTTAACCTACAGCAAGAGTATCTTATGGACAAAATGTGGCAAAGCATTGGTTATGAGGACATTAACTTTCCTGAATTTCCGATTTTCTCAAAAAATTATCTTTTGAATGGAGAAAAAGAAGCTGATATTAGGGCTATCTTCAGACCTGCAGTAATTCGCTTTTTAGAAGAGCATCTATTTTTGCAGCTTAATCTAGAGGTCAAAAACAACCGAATGTTACTCTATAAATCTCAATCTACACTGCAGCAAACAGAGATAGAAGATTTCATAGACTTTTCGGAGAGATTTCTAGAGATTCTAAGACATCCTGAGCAGGTCTTGATAGATTCTGAATAAATCATCCAAGTGTTTCTAACGTATATTTATCCGAATGGTATCCGTCTCTATGACATTGCTCCTGTTGAGTGCCCTGTCTAATATTTGTACCCGAAATTTGAGAAGTGTATTGGGCTGGGTGAGATTCCGCTGAAAAATCACCTTATGATTGATGATGCCTTCTAGGGGAGTCTTTCTACCCTCTACATTGAGCCGCTGATAACGCCCATTGAAATTAAACTCTGGGTTTGGTAGCGGATAAGGGATAAATTCCCCATTTTGCTCAAGAAATACGTCCAAAATATAATTTTTATTAAACTCATTGGGGCTACCATCTTCATTTTCTTTTTGGTAAGGGGGGAGCGTATCTGTTTCATTCAAACCTAAATCTCCGTCTCCGTCTTGGAAATCAATCGTAATCGTAACCACATCAGTTGGGGAGAGTGTGTTTGGGTCTTGTCCTGCTGAGGCGCTGATGCTATTAAAACCAATCTGAGGCACTACAGGAAACTCAGGCTTCTCATAGCAAGCATTGAGGATAAATAACAAGCCAACCAAAACAAAAAATGGAATTTGTACTTTCTTTATGGAGTTGCTCATGGTATAGTAGGTTTTAAGATTGTGTTCTTTATTTTTTAAAAACGTATGGACTTCAAAAAAAATTTTAAGGAGAATTTGTTCACTGTTAGTTCACAAAATTTTGTGGAGACAGCACTTCAGCTTTTCTATTACCAAGCCAAACATAATAAAATTTACCGAGAATATCTAGGTCTGCTTCATTTTAAACCTGAGAAAGTCAGCAAAATAGAAGAGATCCCTTTCCTTCCGATTGAGTTTTTTAAGCAACATACTGTAACGACAGGCAGCTTTGAGCCTGAGCGTATTTTTGAGAGCAGTGGCACTACAGGGCAGCTTCGCAGCCAGCATTATGTGGCAGAGGCAGGCTTTTATCATCGGCTTTCTCAGAGAATCTTTGAGCAATTCTACGGAAAACTGACAGACTACCATATTTTGGCATTGCTTCCCTCCTACTTAGAGCGTAACAATGCTTCTTTGGTAGATATGGTGGCTTATTTTGTGGATGAGAGTCAGTCTGATTTTTCGGGTTTTTATTTAGATGATTTCCAGAAGCTGCAAGAAAGCCTTCTTTACCTCAAAAAAAAATCTGACAGAAAAGTACTGCTTCTCGGGGTAACCTTTGGGCTGCTAGATTTTGCGGCACAATACCCCATGGATTTGGCCGGAATCACCCTCATGGAGACAGGCGGAATGAAGGGCAGACGCAAAGAGCTGCTCAGAACAGAAGTGCACCAGATACTAGGAGAAGCCTTTGGGCTACCTACTGTGCACTCTGAATATGGCATGACGGAGCTTTTATCACAGGCATACTCTCTAGAGGAAGAGGTGTTTCAATCACCTGCTTGGATGCGGATTTATCTGAGAGACATTAGAGACCCTTTTTGCATAGACAATGGGCAGCGCTCAGGGGCTATCAATATCATAGACCTTGCAAATGTAGATTCTTGTGCTTTTATTGCTACACAAGACATCGGGACTTGGCTCGGAGCACATCATTTTAAGGTTTTAGGGCGTATGGATGCCAGTGAGGTGAGGGGCTGCAACCTGATGGTTTGGTAGATTTTAGGGATGTTTTTATTATTTTTAAAAAACCACGCTTCCATAACTCTCTAAAAAACAGATAGTTACGAACTGATATTAAAAAAATATGATTTTTTTTAATATTGTCAGTTACTTTTTGTGCTGTCAAAGTATATAGAGTAGCAAACAAGAAAAATTTTATTCAAACACACCTGTTTAACACTTTATTATTTTAGCAGAAAATCCCGTTCAGATTGAGCGGGATTTTTTTTATTTCACTGGGTTTAGTCCACATCTTCTTGAATGCTTTTCTTTTTTTTACATCTTTTGATAGACTCCTCAAAGCGCTCGATGTCTTCATTAACCAATGAGAGTTGTATGCTTTTCTTGTAGGCACTGATGGCATCTGCGTATTCGCCCTGAAGCTCCGACATAATCCCTCTTTCATTCCAGATTTTAGATTCGTTGATGCCGGGCACTTTTAAGGCACGGTCCAGATGCTCTTCTAGCTCTGTGTATCTTTTGAGTGTAGAGAGTAAGATGGCATAATTGAGATACACAGGGGTATAATCTGAGGCATATTTAAGCGCCAAGCGGTAACACTCCTCTGCTTTCTGATAGTCCTTTTCTTTGGTTTCATAAATCCAGCCGAGGTGATTATACGCTTTTCCAAACTGGGCATCCTGCCCTATGATTTGGGTGAGTGTATCTAGTGCCTCCCCTATAAGTCCATCTTTGATTTGGTTATCGGCCCTGTAAAAGAGTTTGTTAAGCTCTCCGATGTCATCATTGTAATTATCCATGAGTGTATTTTTTAGTTTAAAATTTTAAAATTAGCTTCTGTTTTTTTTCCATAAGCTTGCCTTTTGGGTTGGGTGGTGTGTGTTTTGTGCAGATGCTTTTTGTTGTTTGTCATCCAAAAGATGATTCACAAGCAAGGCTGCTATTTCTGCCCCTTGTTTTGAGGTGTTTTCGTGTAGTTTGTCGGGGCTAAAATACTTTGCTACAAAGTTAGTATCAAATTTTCCAGAAACAAAAGCCTCATGCCCCATCACAAAATCACAAAAGCCCAAAGTAGTCTCTATGCCTGTGATGTGATACTCTGCAATGGCACGCCTCATTCTCTGGATTGCTTCTTGACGGTCTTTGCCATAAGTAACCAATTTGGCAATCATAGGGTCATAATAAATCGGTATCTCCATTCCTTCTTCAAAGCCATCATCTACCCTTACACCTATGCCCTGCGGCCTGCGGTATGTGTGCAGCTTGCCTATATCAGGCAAGAAATTATTCTGGGGGTCTTCGGCATATACCCTGACCTCTATGGCGTGTCCTTTGATTTTGAGCTCATCTTGCGTAAATTGAATGGCTTGCCCTTCGGCTATTTTGATTTGCTCCTTTACGAGGTCTATCCCTGTAATTTCTTCTGTTACGGGGTGCTCCACTTGCAAGCGAGTATTCATCTCCAAAAAATAAAAATTAAGCTGTTCATCTACAATAAACTCCACCGTGCCTGCTCCATAATAATCACAGGCTTTGGCCACTTTGACGGCAGCCTCTCCCATGGCCTTGCGCATCTCAGGGCTGACCACGGGTGAAGGGGCTTCTTCTATTACTTTTTGATGTCTTCGCTGTATGGAGCATTCTCTCTCAAAAAGATACACTACATTGCCGTGCATGTCTCCCAATACCTGAATCTCAATATGCTTGGGAGAGGTGATGTATTTTTCTATGAAGACCGCTCCATCTCCAAAAGAAGAGATAGCTTCGCTGATGGCTCTATCCATTTGCTCTTCAAAATCTGCTTCTTTTTCTACTACACGCATGCCCTTTCCGCCGCCGCCTGCACTGGCTTTAATCAGGATAGGGTAGCCTATCTCACTGGCTTTTTGTTTGGCTGCCCTGATGTCTGTAATTGCCTCTGGAGTACCTGGCACCATCGGTATGTCATACTGAGAGACGGCATCTTTGGCGGCAAGTTTACTGCCCATGACAGAAATGGATGCCGAAGAAGGACCTATAAAAATCATGTTTGCAGCCTTGACTGCCTCTGCAAACTTGGCATTTTCAGATAAAAACCCATAGCCAGGATGTATCGCATCTACGCCCAAGCGTTGGGCTACTTCTATGATTTTTTCTATCTGAAGGTATGATTGGGCAGAAGGTGGAGGGCCCACACACACAGCCTCATCTGCATAGCGTACATGCAAGGCTTGCCTATCTGCCTCACTGTAAATGGCTACGGTTTTGATGCCCATTTCACGTGCTGAGCGCATTACCCTCAGCGCAATCTCACCCCGATTGGCGATTAATATCTTTTTTATTTTCATACGATGTTTTTTAAATATGCAATACAAGTTTCTAAACAAGGCATTAAAGTACAGTCTTTCGTGTATTTTTAATAATTTTTAAGACACAAAATTGATTTATTACAATTATATATAAAAAAAAGACAATAAATGCGTATATATTTCATGTTTTTGTGCTTTACTAGGTCTTAGCGTTTGTAAAAGCTTAGTTTTAAGGCTAAATTTGGAATGTTTTATATAAACTTAAGCAAATTCGTACATTAAAATATAATGATTAGTGGATTTATTTGAAAAACTAAGAACCGCAAAAGGAGCTTTAGGGCAATATTCAGAAGAAGCCCATGGCTACTACACCTTCCCAAAACTCAGAGGTGAGCTATCTGCACACATGGAGTTCAATGGTAAAAAGGTACTTACCTGGAGCCTTAATAATTACTTGGGCTTAGGTAATCATCCTGAAATCCGTAAGGTAGATGCTGAAGCCGCTGCAGAGTGGGGGCTTGCCTACCCGATGGGCTCTCGTATGATGTCTGGAAACACAGACCAGCACGAGCAGCTAGAAGCAGAGCTTTCTGCCTTCGTAAAAAAAGAAGATACAGTATTGCTTAACTTTGGCTACCAAGGCATTTTATCTACTGTAGATTCCCTCCTTAACCGCAAAGATGTGGTAGTGTATGATGAGCAAGCACATGCTTGTATCATAGATGGGCTCAGAATGCACCTAGGAAAGAGGTTTGTGTATAAGCACAATGACATAGAAGACTGTGAGAAGCAGCTTGTCCGTGCTCAGAAACTTGCCGAAAAAACAGGCGGAGGTATCCTTGTGATCACCGAAGGTGTATTTGGAATGTCTGGAACAGTAGGAAAGCTGAAAGAAATCGTCCAACTTAAAGAAAAATATGAGTTTAGACTGCTCGTAGATGATGCACACGGCTTCGGCACGATGGGTAGCACTGGAGCAGGCACTGGAGAGTTTTTAGAGATTCAAGACCAGATTGACGTTTATTTTTCTACCTTTGCCAAGTCTATGGCAAGCATTGGGGCATTTGTATCTTCTACCAAAGAGGTTTGTGATTTCTTACGCTACAATATGCGTTCACAAATTTATGCCAAATCCTTGCCTATGCCTATCGTCATTGGAGCACTCAAACGCCTTGAGCTACTTAGAGAGCAGCCCGAGCACCGTGAAAAACTCTGGACTATAGTAAAAGCATTACAAGGCGGCTTGAAAGAAAGAGGATTTAATATTGGAAACACACAATCACCTGTCTCACCCGTGTTTTTATCTGCTACGATTGGTGAAACCTCACAACTCGTGGTAGATTTAAGAGAAAATCTACATATTTTCTGCTCGGTAGTGATTTATCCTGTAGTCCCTAAAGATGTCATTATGCTCAGGTTAATCCCTACGGCGATGCACAGCTTAGAAGATGTAGAAACTACACTCAAAGCATTTGAGCAAGTGGCTCACAAGCTGAAAAATAAACTTTATGCGCAAGAAATCTATGATATTCACGCATAAACCCTTTTTTTTGTTTTAATTTGTTTATTCATTTAATTAACCTAGTGATTAATTCTTAATTGTATGAAAAGATTCGAAGAACTTCGTGATTTAGTAATGGCCCTAGAGGGTGATTTTGAAAAGTTTTATGATAAAGAGAACCAAGCCGCTGGTACTCGTGTGCGTAAAGGAATGCAAGACCTAAAAAACCTTGCCCAAGATATTCGCAAAGAAGTACAGGACATGAAAAATGCCCGTGGCGAAGAGTAAGCACTCTGCAACATCATTTTATTTAAGAAAAGCCTCCTAACTGGAGGCTTTTTTGTTATATATTCTTGGTTGTTCATTTACGCTCAATAATATATCACATGAAAAACATAAGCATACGCCTGTTATCAAGTATTTTCTTGCTCATTATTATGGCCTCTTTTACTTGGCAAGAAAACTGGGGCACTTACTTGTTTCGATCTGCCAGTTTTAAGATGAAATTCCCTAAACTTCCTACGGCCATAGACAAAGACAATCTTTTATTGGCAAAGACAGAAGAAAATGGCATGAATTTTCAAGTGGCAGCCCATTACAAAAGGAATTTTGACATCAAAAAAGCCTCTTCACTTCTTGAAGAAAGCATCAATGGGTTCACTCAAAAAGATTCGGATAAAATTGTGGATAGGAAAAAGAACATGCTGGTAGCGGGGTTTCCTGCCGAAGAGGTACGCATCAGGGGCAATGACGGTATGTACATTGTATTTCGTACACTTATCACAAAGGACACGATGTTTCAGTTTGTGATTACGAGCAGCAAAGGTTTTCCGAATGAGTCAATCAGCAAAGCGTTTTTAGATTCGTTTACACTTGTACCTTGATTTTGGCTTAATCTTTCTGGGCAGGCTCATAGATGATGGTCTTCTTGCTTGGGTCTGGGCTGGCAAGGTCTATCATCCCGAATCCGTGGTAAGCAAAAGCACCTAGACCGCATTCATACACAAACTGCTGCACTTTGGGGTCGGCATAGAGTAAAAAAGGAAACGTATATCCCCTTACTTCGTACTTTTGCTGAACCTGCTGGAAGGTGTAAATTCTTGCAAACTTTTTTTCTTGCTCACGGATTCTTTTGAGGTAAATCTTATCAGGCACTACTTGAAATTTGTAAAAGGAAGCGATTTCGGCTTCTGTAAACCTTTGGCTTCGCTCCATACGGCTCATAGTAGATTCATAGAGCAAGTCAGAAAAAGTGTCTTCTTCGGGAGAAATAAATTTTTTGGCGTAATATTGATCCCGAGCTGGGTCTGTTAGCACCAGCGGAGAGATACAGATGCACTTGACTGCTCCACTGAGGTCAGGGTTGGGCTCGGCTTCTATGGAGTGGGGGCTTAAATACAACTGACCTATCTGGATCGTATCCCTCTCAAAAATCTGGTTTAAGAGATAGTCTAAAAAGTGTTGGTTGGGAGAAGAAAGCACCAGTGTAACTTTAGAAGAATAAAAATGAAGTCCTTCACGGCTGATTTTTGTCTGGCCTTTTAGCCCTGAGAAGTTAAAAAACTCATAGTTTTCATATTGAGCTTCTCCCTCTTCTAGCAGCTCATTAATGAGATTTGACAACAAATATTGATGATGAAAAGGTACATTCCCACCACGATTATTCAAAGAAAATACTACTCTTACCCTCACGCTTCTGTTCTGTTTTGTGGATGTTGATATGGCATATGTTACCTTTGGATGTAACTAAGCTATTTTTAAAATGTTTTGAAAAATGGCTAAAAACAGCGCTTAATTTTTATTTTTACTGAAAAAGGTAACTGTTTAGGTATCTCCATTTAAATACAAAACCATTCTGAAGATGCCACCCTTCTGGGAGTTTACAGATTTCTATTTATTTTTCTACAAAGATTTTTCCACCTCACGCCGTTGCCGTGTTCAATCCCGCCGTCTTCTGTGAAGACACGGTGAAAAGTAACTTATCAAAAAAACATAAAAAAACCTAACTCACTCGGAGTTAGGTTTTTATCAGAATCAGAAGATGACACAGGATATACTCTAGCCTCAGGGCTAGTTTTGTGCTTAGACATTGAATCTAAAGTGCATAATATCTCCGTCTTCTACCACATATTCTTTTCCTTCTACGCCCAGTTTGCCTGCTTCACGGCAAGCGGCTTCGGTTTTGTATTGCTCGTAATTACTCAGTTTGATGACTTCGGCTCGGATAAAACCTTTCTCAAAATCACTATGAATCACGCTGGCAGCCTTGGGTGCTTTCCACCCTCTCTCAATAGTCCAAGCCCTTACTTCTTTGACCCCTGCCGTAAAATAAGTGATTAGATTCAACAATGTATAGGCCTCACTGATTAACCTGCTTAGACCTGATTCTTCTAGGCCATATTCTTTTAGGAACTCTACTTTGTCTTCTTCCTCTGTGAGTTCTGCTATTTCTGCCTCTATGGCAGCACTTACCCTGATGAGTTGGGCGTTTTCGGCACTGATAGAATCACGAAGTGCTTTCACGAATATATTGTCTTCATGAAGAGATGCCACATCAACATTGGCTACATACAGCACAGGCTTGATGGTGAGGAGGTTTAGCTCTTCTATCCAAGGTTTTTCTTCATCACTTAGCTCTATTCCTCTTACGTTTTGCCCTGACTCGAGGCGTGTCTTGACCTTTTCATAGGCTTCCATTCTTTTGAGGGCATCTTTGTCGCCTGTTTTCGCCATTTTTTTGACTCTTTCGGCTCTTTTTTCTACACTCTCTAAGTCTTTAAGCTGTAGCTCTGTATCTATGACCTCTTTGTCACTGACGGGGTTAATCTTTCCATCTACGTGTACGATGTTTTCATCTTCAAAACACCTTACTACGTGTACGATGGCATCTACCTCTCTGATGTTTGCCAAAAATTGATTTCCTAGCCCTTCGCCTTTGCTCGCACCCCTAACAAGCCCTGCGATATCTACAAACTCTATGATGGTTGGGATTACTTTTTGAGGGTTTACGAGTTGTTCTAAGACCTTGAGGCGGGGGTCTGGCACAGTAACCACGCCTACATTAGGCTCTATAGTACAAAAAGGATAATTGGCTGATTCGGCTTTGGCACTTGAGAGTGCATTAAACAGTGTAGATTTACCCACATTGGGCAGCCCTACTATTCCACATTGAAGACCCATATATTATTTAATTTATTGTTATGAATGGTTTATTGTATTTGAATAAAATTCTAGGCACACAAGATAACTTAATGATTTTGAGTGTTTTATATATTATCACTGGCTCAGCCATCTTGTCTGGCAGAAAAAGGTGGCAGAGGGCTACTCATCTTAAAGATATGATACTGCCGATAGCCCTTGCTTAACTCTATATAAGAGACCCTCAAAATAGTGTAAGTAGGGATGGCAGCAATCATGCCCAATACCCCCACTACAGCCGCCCCTGCAAAAATAACAATAAATATCTCCAGAGGATGTGCTTTGACGCTTTTTGAAAAAATAATAGGCTGCAATAAGATATTATCAATCAGCTGGGCCACGGCAAAGACGGGTACAATCCTGAGCCCTAGAATAAAATAATTATGCAGGTCGGCATCCATCATTCGGGTAGAGACGATGACTATCAGACCAAACAAAAGCCCCATGATAGGTCCCAGATAAGGGATAAGATTCACGATGGCCGCAAACACGGCAATGGTCAGGGCATACTTCACGCCGCTCAGGGTCAGCCCTAGTGCAATGATTGTAAACATAATCATAATCTGTAGAAGCAGCCCGATGAGGTAATTAGAAAGCAGCTTTTCTATCTTATAAATGGTGGTAATGCCTACTTCAAAATAAGCATTCGGGATAACTGCCAAAAGGCTTCGCCGTATGATACCTTTCTCATAAAGAAGAAAAAACGTGATGAAACTCACTGCCAAAAGATAAATAAAAATAGTGCCTGTAAACTGCAAAAGTGAATTGAGCAAGGCAGCTATCTGGATACTCTCAATAAAAGACAAGATGGCATCATTGACCTCATCAATCAAAAAACCTGACTCGTGCTTTGAGCTGATATTCTGAATAATAAATGCGTCTATTTGGTTCATAGGCTTTTGAAGGCTGGCTATGATTTTATTAAACTGAATGCCCTGAAGTACATTGACCTGCTCTATAATCAAAGGCACAAACATCAGTGTAAACAAAAGCGGAATGGCTGCTAATATCAAAAAAGATACAAAGACTGCCAGCCAGCGAGGCACTTTTACTCTGAAAAATTCTAAATTGTCTATGTAATCTGTTACAGGTCTTAATATTGATGAAATCACCAATGAAACCAATACATATACAATAATATCAGAAAATAACCAAAAGATGGCAAACAATGTGCTTGCTACCAACGCCAAATTTAGACTGGCACGAGGGTGGATAATCATAACATTGTAGAGGTTTTTTTAAAACACAAAAAACGCTTGGTCGTACACAACCAAAGCGTTTTTTGTATTTCTTTCATCCTTCAAAAAAGACCTAATCCCATTTTAGCTCATCATCCACTTCATCTGTCTTATTAGACTCTGTGTATTTATCTTCTATCTGGGTGAAATCAAAATCTGGCATTAAATCCGTTTTTACATGAGAAACCGCCTCTTGGATGGCTTCTAAAAACTTCTCAAAATCTTCTTTATACAAGAAAATCTTATGCTTTTCATAAAAAAATCCACCTTCTTTGTACTTCTTCTTACTTTCTGTAATCGTAAGGTAATAATCATTCGAGCGTGTTGATTTCACATCAAAGAAATATGTCCTCTTCCCAGCACGTACTCTTTTCGAGTAAAGTTCGTCTTTTTCTCTATTTTCTTCCAAAGTCCTATAATTTTTGATTAAATCAAAGGTAAAACTATAACATAAATACTTAGATACAAAGCACTTTTGCTAATAAAATTGTAATATCACTAAATAATTTAATACTTTTGGGTTTTAGGCATCAATCCTATACATAAACCTTAAACTTATGAAACTCTTAAGCAAATTGAGCATACTTCTGTTTTTAGTTGTGTATCACAGCCCCACTCTCAAGGCTCAATACAAAGCAGGTTATAAAGAGAGAGGCATTATCTCTTATTATACAGATAAATTTGCTGACCGCAAAACTGCCAATGGAGAAAAATTTGACAATACTGACCTAGTAGCCTGCCATAATCAGATTCCATTTGATAGCAAAGTAAAAGTAACCAACCTCGCCAATGGCAGGTCTGTCATTGTGCGTATCAATGACCGTGGACCCTATGCCTATGGCAGAATCATGGACATCTCTAAGGCAGCAGCCCTAAAAATAGACCTTATCTCCACAGGCACTGCCAAAGTAGAAATCGAACTCCTCCCCCAGACCGAAGAAACCGAAGGAAATAAACCAGAAGGTCCTTCAGAGAAATCTGGTACTGCCATCGCTTCCCAAAACCCCGCCACCACAGAGAGTAGTGCAAGTGCAAGCAGTTTTAGTCTTGACCAGACTTACAGCCAATGGGGCACGGCACTCAACCCTTCAGGATATACCATACAGCTCATCGGGTATAGCAGCCCCGAAAAAGCACAAGAGTACTGCAAAATGCTTAGAAAAAATGGGTTTGAAGATGAAAAAATATTTATCCGTGCCGAAAAAAGCAGCAATGACACTTTGTATAAAGTCTTGCTCGGAGAGTTTGAAAACAAAGAAGATGCTGTAATATTAGAAAAAAAATACCTGCACCTCATCAAAAAGAAAGGATATGTAAGACCTTTTCAGAGATAAAAATATCTCTGAAAAACAACCCCTCCTTCTGGGTGTCTGAATCATCTTACTTCAAAAAAATTCCTAAAAATTTATTGCGTATCATTGACCATGGCAAACAAAAAACTTGACCTGAGTGATTTATCCCAAATCAGAGAATTTGGAAATATAGAGTTCCTTGCCAAACAGATGGTAGAGGGCTTTATCACGGGGCTGCACCGCTCACCATTTCACGGATTCTCAGTAGAATTTGCAGAACACAGACTCTATAACACAGGCGAAAGCACCAGACACATTGACTGGAAAGCCTTCGCCAAAACTGACCGACTCTATACCAAACGATATGAAGAAGAAACCAACCTCAGGGCACAGCTACTGATAGATGTGTCTTCTTCTATGTTTTATCCGCAGCCTGCTCACGGCAAACTGACCTTTAGCATCATGGCAGCGGCAGCTATTGCTTATATGCTCCAGAAGCAAAGGGATGCCGTCAGTCTGTGTACTTTTGCAGAAGATATAGAAGAACATACGCCCACCAAATCTACGCCTTCACATATCCATAAGATATTTTTGATGCTAGAAGAGCTGCTACACAGCCCACAGAAGCAGCAAGGCAGCAAAACCTCGATAGCAGAAACCATCCATAAAATAGCCAATAAAATCCCTCGCCGCTCTCTAGTCATTATTTTTAGTGATATGTTTGAAGGAGGAGAAAACCAAGAAGAGGTCTTCTCAGCCCTACAGCACCTTAAGCACAATCACCATGAAGTTCTACTCTTTCATGTTACGGACAAAAAAACTGAAAGAGATTTTGACTTTGAAGAAAGACCTCACGAATTTATAGACCTAGAGACAGGAGAAAAAATTAAACTCCAACCCTCTCAAGTGCAAGCCTTCTACCGCAAACACGTAGAGACGGTTTACAAAGACCTCAAACTGAAATGTGGGCAATACAAGATTGACTTTATAGAAGTAGATATCAAACAAAGCTTTGAGCAAATCCTAACTGCTTATCTCATCAAAAGAAGTAAGATGAAGTAAGCAAAAATTACCTGCTTTCAAGTCTTTTTGTTAGGTATTTTATCCGTAATATACCATTTATTTAATTAACTTATGTACTCTTTTATGAAACTTACTCATTTGTTTTTTCTTGTATTGCTGTTCGTTTGTTTTTCTGGACTTACACAAGCCCAGACCGAAAAGTTTGAACCCCAATCAGGCATGGTAGAGCTTTCTAAACGGAAAGTTATCCTAAAAGTAGGTCAGAAAGCCTATTATCAGGGCATTATGCATGGCTCAGTAGGCATCGGAATAGTAGTAAATATAAAAGATGAAGAAATACTGAAATACATTGATAAGCATTTTGCCTATCATAGAGTACAAGTAGAAGGAATGACCGGAGGTGATAAAGCTACCCAAACTTACATTTTTGAAGCCCTAAAAAAAGGTAAAACTAAAATGATATTTCAAGAAGTTATGCGAGGAGAAATTCTTAAAAAGCATACCATTAAAATCATCGTCAAAAAATCATATTGACCTTGTCAGGTTTATAGTACTTTATTTTTTATTTTAAATAAAGCCTGACAAGGTTATGGTTAGGCAATTGAAGTGATTTACGACACCCATGCTAAATCTTACTTACCATCCGCACAAGGAGTCTTTTGGCCACAGGCAAAAGCGTTTCTTCTAAGGGAATCGGGGCATTTGCCGCAATGAGGTAAGTGGCAGGGTTGGGCATTTTTTGGTATTTTCGGATTAAGTCTAGCTTGATACTCTCTAGTGTAATACCCAGATTTCTATGCACACTCTCTAAAAAAGCAGTTTGCATAGCACGAAACCGCTCTTTGGCTCCATCAAAGATAGTCAGTCTATATTCAAATATTTGAAGCTCTCTCTTGTTACTCTCCTGAATAAAAAAATACCCCTCATTAAAATGAAGCGGAGTAATGCCCACAGGGCTTATCTCTATGTTATTTTCCACATATTCATAGATTTCTTTCCCCTCATTCATCACATGTTGAATCTGTGGCAATGCAAATAAAATAATATCTTCCATCTCTTGGAGTAAATCATCATCCTGAACCATTTTTTTATACTCGAGGCTTAACTTTTCAAAATCTGCTTTAGAGATTTCTTTCGGAAAATTCTCAAATAATAGTTCTTTGTTTTTTTTCAAATCCTTCAAATTTTGATAGTGAAACATCAAATCAGAAAACTGAGGGTAAAGGTAAGTAGATTCGAAATCCTTTTTGACCCCCTGTAGATATGCCAGCAAGACATATTTTTTGTATTCGTAATCAATCAGTCCTTCTGTGAGCCAATCTTTGCCAAGTGTGTTCATAAAAAAATAAGTTTAATTAAAATCAAATACGTAGTAAATATCTTTTATCACAGAATGTCAGTTTTCTGTGCGTGCTGTGTCAGTTTTATGAGTATTATTCTGACAAAACATGGTAATTATCTTATATACGATAAGTAAGGCTTTTTTATCCAAAGAATCTATTAAAATTAAAGCCTTTTACCGAAAAAAACAACCTGACAAAGCATAAAATTTAGCACATAGTATGAAAAAATGTCAGCCTATTCTGCCATAAAATATACCCAAAAGCCATTGGCATAAGAAATGATACATACGAGGTATAAAGCATAAAATTCATAAATTTTTAAACTTAATAAAACAAAATCAATATGTCTGTAAGTCTTAAACCTCTAGCAGATCGTGTTCTAGTAGAACCCGCTGCCGCCGAAGAAAAAACTGCATCAGGTATCATCATTCCTGATACTGCACAAGAAAAACCCCAAAAAGGACAAGTTGTGGCTGTAGGCAATGGCAAAAAAGATGAACCTATGACTGTAAAAGTAGGTGATACCGTACTTTACGGAAAATACTCTGGCACAGAAATCTCAGTAGATGGAAATGAATACCTCATCATGCGTGAGTCAGACATTTTTGCAGTTTTATAGCCCAATTCAAATTTCGTATCAGCATTTTTTTTAATCTAAAAAAATAACCAAAAACAAATTAACATCATGGCAAAAGAAATATTTTTTGACACAGAAGCTCGTAACAGACTCAAAGGTGGAGTAGATGCACTCGCAAATGCCGTAAAAGTTACACTGGGGCCCAAAGGTCGCAATGTCATTATTGATAAAAAATTCGGCGCACCTAGCATTACCAAAGATGGTGTAAGTGTAGCCAAAGACATAGAGCTAAAAGACCCTATCCAAAATATGGGTGCTCAACTCGTGAAGGAAGTAGCCTCAAAAACTGCTGACCAAGCTGGTGACGGTACTACTACAGCTACTGTGCTAGCACAGGCTATCTTCAATGTAGGTATCAAAAACGTGGCTGCTGGAGCAAATCCAATGGACTTGAAGCGTGGTATAGACAAAGCCGTAGCCGCCGTAGTGGCCAATCTTAGGGCACAATCTAAACCCATCAGTGATTCTAACGAAATTGCACAAGTAGCGACTATCTCTGCCAACAGCGACGAAGAAATCGGTAAAATGATTGCAGATGCAATGGACAAAGTAGGCAAAGACGGTGTCATCACTGTAGAAGAAGCTAAAGGCACTGAGACAGAAGTAAAAACTGTAGAAGGTATGCAGTTTGACCGTGGTTACCTTTCTCCTTACTTCGTAACCAATACAGAAAAAATGCAAGCTGAATTAGAAAATCCTTTTGTGCTTATCTCTGAGAAAAAGGTTTCTTCTATGAAAGAATTGCTTCCAGTATTAGAAGCTGTCGCACAGACTTCTCGCCCTCTTTTGATTATCTCAGAAGATGTAGATGGTGAAGCACTTGCTACACTGGTAGTAAACAAAATCCGTGGTGCTCTAAAAGTAGCCGCTGTAAAAGCACCTGGCTTCGGAGACCGCCGCAAAGCTATGCTAGAAGACATTGCCATCCTTACAGGAGGTACAGTAATCTCTGAAGAGCGTGGATTCAAACTAGAAAATGCAACGCTTGACTACCTCGGAAGTGCCGAAAAAATCACGATTGACAAAGACAATACAACCATTATCAATGGCATCGGGAGCAAAGAAGACATCCAAGCACGTGTAGCTCAGATAAAATCTCAAATGGAGAATACTACCTCTGACTATGACCGTGAAAAACTACAAGAACGCCTTGCCAAACTAGCAGGTGGCGTAGCCATTCTTTACATCGGTGCAGCTACCGAAGTAGAAATGAAAGAAAAGAAGGACCGTGTAGATGACGCACTCCACGCCACACGTGCAGCCGTAGAAGAAGGAATCGTAACGGGTGGTGGTATCGCCCTTGTGCGTGCCATCAGTGCCCTAGATGACGTAAAAACAAGTAACGAAGATGAAGCCACTGGCGTAAACATCATCCGTGTAGCCATCGAGGCACCTCTACGAACCATCGTAAGCAATGCAGGCGGTGAAGGCTCAGTAGTCATCCAAAAAGTACGTGAAGGAAAAGACTCTTATGGCTACAACGCACGCACAGGTGAATACGAAGACCTTATCAAAGCAGGTGTAATTGACCCAACCAAGGTTACACGCCTTGCCCTAGAAAATGCAGCTTCTATCGCTGGTCTGTTGCTTACTACTGAGGCGGTCATCGCTGATGATCCTGAAGAAGACTCTTCAGGTGCCATGGGTGGCGGAATGCCAGGCGGCATGGGCGGAATGGGCGGAATGATGTAATCACCCCCCTCTTGCTCAGTGTTAGATAATAATGCTAAAACATAAGGGAGCAAAAGCCTGTTTTCAGTGCCTTTCTCCCTTGCTTACTCATCAAATAACTATTTTTTTGATTTTACTTTTTAGTCTGTTTTTTTAGCCTGAAATTTTTTAATCTTTATTCTTAGATTATTTGTACTAAATCATATCAAGCCTCAAAGCTGTAGCTTTGGGGCTTTTTTAGTTTGGGTATGCTTACACGCAAAACAAAAAGCACATTAAAAAAAAGAACACGAGATTGGCTTTTAATCAGAATACTGCTAAATTCGTAGCATCTAAGCCACCAAGCATATAAATAAGTATTAGATAAAGGAAAAATACAAAATAAAACTGCTTACTTTATAAAAACAACACAATCACCACTCAGAGGATTAAAATAAAAGATATAAAATACCATGAATACGAGTCCACAAAAATACATCATTATTGATTTTGACAGTACATTTACCAAAGTAGAAGGGCTAGACGAACTGAGTGCCATCGCACTCAAAGACCAGCCCGAAGCACAAGAAAATGTAGCCAAAATCAGAGAAATCACAAACCTAGGCATGCAAGGAAAAATAGATTTTGCTGACTCCCTGCGCCAGCGAATTAACCTCCTCCATGCACATCAAAATCACTTAACAATATTGGTGGAGCACCTCCATGAGCGTGTTTCGGATTCTTTTCAGCGAAATAAGGCCTTTTTAGAAAAATTCAGCGACCAGATTTATATCATATCTAGTGGCTTCAAAGAGTTTATCTTGCCCATAGTTACAGCCTATGGCATCAAAGCCGAAAATGTCTATGCCAATACTTTTACCTTTGATGCTCAGGGCAATATCACAGGTTACGAAGAAAGCAACATCCTTACTCAAGACAAGGGCAAGGTAAAACTTCTCAAAGAACTCAAATTACAGGGAGATGTCTATGTGATAGGTGATGGCTATACAGATTACGAAATCAGAGAAGCAGGGCTTGCAAATAAGTTTTTTGCCTTTACCGAGAATGTCGCACGTGATGGTATCTCTGAAAAAGCAGACCATATCACCCCCTCCTTAGAAGAGTTTTTATATGTAAACCAACTTCCTATGCCTGTCTCCTACCCAAAAAGCCGCATCAATGTGCTTTTATTGGAAAATATACACCCACAAGCAGCAGCTATTTTTAGAAAAGAAGGCTATAATGTAGAGTGTGTCAAAGGAGCTTTGAGTGAGGCAGAGCTTTGCGAAAAAATTCAGAATGTATCTATCTTGGGGCTTCGCTCCAAAAGCAAAGTTACACCCAAGGTGCTTGAGCATGCCAATAGACTGATGCTCGTGGGTGCTTTTTGTATCGGGACAAATCAGATAGACCTAGAAGGCTGCCTTGAGAAAGGCGTGGTGGTATTCAATGCCCCTTATAGCAACACCCGCTCAGTGGTAGAGCTTGCCATCGGGCAGATGATTATGCTCATGCGCAATATCCCTGATGTGAGCTCACAAATGCACCAAGGCATCTGGAATAAATCAGCCAGCAACAGCAACGAAATCAGGGGTAAAAAACTAGGCATCATCGGCTATGGCAATATCGGAGCACAACTCTCTGTGCTTGCAGAGTCTATCGGGATAGAGGTTTATTACTATGATATTATAGAAAAACTAGCCCTCGGCAATGCAAAAAAATGTGAAAGCCTTGAAGAGCTTCTGAGCATCTCTGACATTGTGTCCTTGCACATAGATGGACGTGAAACCAACAAAAACATCCTCCGAAAAGAGCACTTCGAGATGATGAAAGAAGGCGTAATTTTTATCAATCTCAGCAGAGGTTTTGTAGTAGATATAGAGGCACTCAAAGAAGCCATAGAGCAAGGAAAAGTAAGGGGTGCGAGCATAGATGTGTTTCCGAAAGAACCCAAGACGAATGATGACCCCTTCGAGTCTCCTCTCAGAGGGCTGCCCAACCTTATCCTGACGCCACACATCGGAGGAAGCACCCAAGAAGCACAAGAAAACATCGCTAATTTTGTGCCTAACCGAATCATAGGCTATGTCAATAAAGGTGACACCTATGGAAGTGTAAACTTCCCCAACCTTCAGCTTCCTGAGCAAAGCAATGCCCATAGACTCATCCATGTGCATCACAACGTATCAGGCATTCTTGCAAAGATTAACCAAATATTGGCACAAAATGAAGTAAATATCCTAGGGCAATACCTCAAAACCAATGAAAAAGTAGGTTATGTAATTACAGACATAGACAAGGCATATCAAAAACAAGTAATCCAAGAGCTAAAAAGTATCAAGCACACAATCAAGTTTAGGATTTTGTATTAAAAAATTAACTCAACCAACGCTAAGTCTAATGTTTGAAAGAATAGGACATAGCAAGTTAAATTTAGCCTAAATTCTTATTTCGTTTGGATGTGGTATGATTTTTACTAAATTTACGTAAGTAAGACAGATAATGCGTAAACTCAACAAATTATCTATCTATTAAGAACTTAATCTCAAACTAAGATATTGAAACCAAAAAGACATATCATCCCCTTTCTAATGCTTATCGGACTGCTCTGGAGCTGCCAGTTTCAGAAAGATATGCAGGCTGGATCTTATGTTGCAAAAAAAGGCGTTTTAAATCTTAGCGATTGGGATACAGACAAAGACCCAACCATTGATTTAGATGGTGAGTGGGCTTTTCACTGGAAAGAATTGCTGATAGATAACCAAAAGAATCAGCCTCAGGATTTTGTAAATGTACCTTCTTTTTGGAATCAATACCCTTATAACCCTGAAAAAACTTCGTATGGATATGCTACTTACCAGCTCAAAGTCATCTTACCCAGAGAGCACCCTCCTCTTGCATTTAAGTTATTATCCTTTGGCACAGCTTACGAAATGTTTGTCAATGGAAAAAAAATAGCCCAAAACGGAAAAGTAGGAACACTCAAAACTGACACATCACCTTATACGCTGCCGCTGGTTGCTCACTTCGAAAACAACAGCGATACCCTCAATATCAGCATACAAGTCGCTAATTTTCATCACAGGCACGGAGGATTCTGGCACAGCATACAGCTAGGAAAAGCCCAAAGAATACAAATCAGCCGTGATAGACTCATTGCCATTGATTTGCTCTTGGCTGGCTGTCTTTTGATTATGGCCTTTTATCATCTCGGGATTTATGCCTTCCGTAAGCAAGACCGCTCAGTTTTGTATTTTAGTGTGGTAAGTTTATTTTTTGTAGTGCATACCCTCATCACAGATGAGCGGTATTTGCTGTATTTATTTCCTCAAATTTCTTGGGAGATAGCCATCAGGGCAGAGTACTTGACGGTCTATCTGGGCTTTTCTTTTTATATTATGTTCTTTTGCTCAGTGTATCCCAAAGAGTTTTCACGCAAGGTCATGCTCACTGTCAGGTGGATTGGCATTTCGTTTGCCCTATTTGTGCTGTTTACTCCTGTGAGTATTTTTTCTTATTCATTGGATGTGATGCAGTTTTTGATGCTCTCAGTAGGGGTTTATGTTTTTTATACATTGATACTTGCAGTGTCTAATCGGCGTGAAGCTGCCACTGTATTTTTGCTTGGTTTTTTAATTTTTGCCAGCACACTCATCAATGACTTACTTTATACGGCACACATCATCAATACGGGCAGATGGGTCTCTTTGGGCTTTCTTATCTTTACTTTTACACAAGCCATGGTGCTTTCTATTCGTTATGCACGCTCTTTTACGGCTGTAGAAGACCTGACCGCAGATTTGGAAGATAGAGTAGAAAAAAGAACCCAAGAAATCAGCCAAAAAAATATTGAACTAGAAAACCAAAAAGATGAGATTATCCGAAAGACAGCCATTATAGAGAAAAAAAATAAAAATATCACAGCAAGTATCAACTATGCCAGCCGTATCCAGAAGGCAATCATCGGCAATGAAGATGCTGTCAGCTCTAACTTTAAAGAATCATTTATTCTTATCAAACCTAAAGACATCGTCTCGGGAGATTTTTATTGGTACACAGAAGTCAAAAGGCTGGGCACTGTCAAAGGCTCAGATGACAGGCAGTCTATTTATTTTAAAATCATTGCAGCAGCAGATTGTACGGGGCATGGCATACCAGGGGCATTTATGACGGTGATGGGCAATGCACTCTTAGATGAGATTATCAATGAAAATAAAGTAACCAACCCTAGCCGAATCCTGTCTGTACTTGACCGCAAGCTGCTCATGAAGCTGCGCCAGCACAATGTCAATGACGGAATGGACATCGCTATGCTCATATTTGATGATGAAAATCAGGTGGTTACTTTTGCAGGGGCTAATAACCCTCTCTACTATGTCAGAGATGGTGAATTGCATCAAGTAAAAGGGGCTAAATTCCCGATAGGTAGCACACAGTACAAAACTAAGAAAAAATTCGAGTCTCACGCCATTCCCTACTTGCCTGGTGATATTTTTTACATCTTTACGGATGGCTTCCAAGACCAGTTTGGGGGGGAAGAAGGCCGCAAATATTATAAGAAAAATTTTAGAGAGTTTTTACTCCAGATTAGCTCACTACCCATGAAAGAGCAAAAAAACCAACTAGAAGAAGAACTTAAAAAATGGCAGGGAGACCAAAGCCAAACAGATGATATTCTGGTGATTGGAATTAAAACCTAAAAATAAATCAAGCCTACCCCACACTGGCTATGCCTCAGAGATAATTTCCATTCTTACAAAATAAGAAATGCTTTGCCCAAATATATTAGAATAAGTGGGCAAAGCATTTTTTTTGAGTAGCTTTTTGAGCGAGGTCTATGTTTTGAGCAGCTTAGTGCTAAGAAAATCTGTACCTATTGGGGGGCTGTCCGTTCAGGCTTAAAACCATCTCGAGGATGCCACCCCTACGGGGGTTTGCAGACTTGTATTTATTTTTCTACAAAGGTTTCACGCCTATGGTATTGCAAAAAAAACCTATCCAAACAATTACGAAAACCTTTTGATTTCTCCGTTTTTGATGCGTGCCATGTAGCTCTTTAAATCACGGCGAACCTCAGGTGCTAAGATATACAAACCCAACACATTGGGGAAGCACATCGCAAAAATCATTGCATCTCCGAAATCAAATACACTCGTGGCATTGATGGCAGAGCCAATCACGATAAACACACAAAAGATAAATTTATAAATCAAATCTGAAACTTGGCTTTCACCAAAAATATAGGTCCAGGCCTTCAAGCCATAGTAAGACCAAGAAACCATCGTAGAAAGTGCAAATAAAATCACCGCAATAGAAAGCACCACAGGAAACCACGAAATGACCGAGCCAAAAGCACGTGAAGTAAGTGAGATGGCTTCTTGATTGCCCGAGACTTGGTTTTGATACTCACCCGTAATCACGATTACGAGGGCCGTCATCGTACAAATCACCACTGTATCTATAAAAGGCTCTAAGAGTGCTACGATTCCCTCACTCACGGGTTCATCTGTCTTGGCGGCTGAGTGTGCAATAGATGCCGAGCCAATCCCTGCTTCATTAGAAAATGCAGCCCTTCTGAAGCCCATAATTAACACACCTATCATACCTCCGTAACCTGCCTCAGGTGTAAATGCTCCTGAAATTATCTGGCTAAAAGCTGTAGGAATTTGTGTGATATTGCCAAAAATCACGACCAAAGCCGCAATCACATATACACCTACCATCAGTGGCACTATTTTGTCGGTTACTTTTACGATGCCTTTAATGCCTCCGATGATGATAAAACCTACCAAAAGAGCCATCATCACACCAAATAACCAACCTTGATTAAAAAATATACTGCTCTCACCCCCTGTTACATTGATGAGCTGTTGTGTGGCCTGATTGACTTGCACCATATTACCGCCTCCAAAAGAGCCTCCAATGCACGCAATGGCAAAGAATACAGCCAGAATCTTGCCTAGCCAACCTATGCCACGCTTCTCAAGTCCTTTGTCTAGGTAATACATTGGCCCACCTGAGACAGAACCATCTGCATTTTTTTTGCGGTATTTTAAGCCCAGAGTACACTCCACGAATTTGGAAGACATTCCCAAAAATCCTGCAATAATCATCCAAAAAGTAGCCCCAGGACCTCCTAGCGAAATCGCAATGGCTACGCCTGCAATGTTCCCTACGCCTACCGTGCCCGATAGGGCAGCCGTAAGTGCCTGAAAGTGAGATACTTCACCTGAATCGTCAGGGTTATCAAATTTCCCTGCTACTACATCCAAGGCGTGCTTAAAGCCTGTCAGATTGATAAAGCCCATATAAATCGTAAAGACCAATGCGCCTAAGATGAGCCAGACCAGCACAAAAGGAACTACATACTTGCCTGCACCTACTTCAAAGAAAACAACATCAGAGATAACCTTGGTAGCAGGAGTCATCACAGCGTTAATCTGATCATCTATTGTGAGCACTTTAGCTTTGTTACTGCTTTGTATGAGTGTACTATCTTCTTGGGCATAGCCTACAGAAGTAGAGAGTATAAATAAAATGAATAAAATTAAAGTGTTTTTTAGTTTCATATAATTAGTAGTGTATCTTCAGTTTAATACATAAGTAGATTGCAAAGTATGTAATAAGTTTTAAACTTAGCAAATAAATTCTTTACAATGGCTAAAAACATGTTTTTTGGCGTGTAAATCAAGCAAAATTCTTTGTTATTTTTTGACCGGCATCCGTGTTTTTGAAAGCTTCTGGAGCTCTTGCTGTACTTTTTGCTGCTGGTGGCAGTAGTCATCCGTCAGTTTTAAAAATGCTATTAAGATTTGCTTTTGGCTTTCTACCTTCTTCTCAAGTTCTTTTTTACGTGCTTGCTCTTGTATAAGTGCCTTCTGTGCTTTGGCAAGGCTGTTATCTTGCCTGATGCGCAAGGTCTGAAAAGCTTCATAGAGTTTTCCTTCTTGTCTGATAAGTTCTTCTGCTTGTGCCTCCTCCTCTCCTTTGAGAGCAAGGCTTACCTCTACTGCTCCCTTGGCTTGTGCATAGATTTGTTCATTTTGGCGAAGCATTGTTTCTTTTTCTGCCACAGATTTGGCTTGTGTATTCAATGTCTGATAAAATTTATCTAGCTGTTGTCTCAGTCTTTGGGCTTGATAAAAGGCATTGCTCTGAAATATCAAAGCACTTTTGGCTTGCTCGAGTTGTGTATATTGCCTTGCGTATTCTCTCTTTGCTGTCTTGATTTTATCCTCACTTTGGATGATAAACTGTTGGTATTTTTCTATTTTGTCTTTTTTGAGGCGGATAAGGTTTGCTATGCTTTCACTGACTTTGCTGGGCATCCCGAAAGTTTGGTTGGTTTGATAGTGGTGATATGCACTCAGCCCCAAAAGAGGCATTAAGAAGATAAGCAAAACCCACTTTATCCATGTGTTTTGTATTTTAAATAAATACTGTTGGAGTATCTTCTGGCTTTCAGGTTTGATTTGTGTTGTTTTCTGCATTTGATGGCGTTGCTCTACGGCGGCCATAAACCTGTGGTAGATTCGGTTGCCTTTTTGCTGAATTTTCAGAAATAAAAAAATCAAGCCTGCATTGAGCATCCCAAAGACCAAGACCCATATCAGCCCTGTCTTTGGTAAAAAATAAGCAAGAACCAATGCAGTACTCATCCCTGCACACATCAGCAAGATGCCTATCAAAAGTAAAGACAAAATCTTGCTCAACCTTGCCAATACTTGCCAAGGTCTCTCCTGTGCATCAGGCAGATAAAGCAATATGCTTTTAAAGTGAATGCGTTTTTTTATTAAAAATTTCACTAAATATTCTATTCCTACTGGTTATTAAAATAAAACCACCTCTAAACTTAATGACGAAAGTATAAAATTAGCATTTATTGAGATATTCATAGACTATATTTCAAGTAATTATTTTTTGTCTGCTACAGATTTATGCTCAAAATGCCCTTTTTTTCATTTTTTTTTGTTCCTTTGAATTTTAATGAACTGTCTAATAAAATCTTGCCAAATCTGGGATAAAAATTCCCCTTGGCACCTCCAACTTGTCAATCTTTACATCAAGGAAGGCATCATCGAAAAAATCCAACACCTTGGAGATGAGTCGCCTCATGCTGCCCCTGACAGCAGGGTCATAGAAGCCAAAAACAAAAAACTTTCTATTGGCTGGATGGATATGCGTGTCTTGATTCCTGAGCCTGGGCTAGAGCACAAAGAAACCCTTGCCTCTGGTGCAGCGGCAGCCCAAGCAGGCGGATTTACAGAAATCATGCTCCTACCCAATACTGAACCCGTGATTCAGCACAAAAGCAACCTTAGCTTTATACAGCAGCATAACCAACAGCAACTCGTCAAAATGCACCCTACGGCTGCCATCACACTCCATACCGAAGGGCACGAACTCACCGAAATGATAGACCTGCACAAAGCAGGGGCTGTGGCATTCACAGAGGGGACACGCCCCGTCTGGCACTCAGATATTTTGGTAAAATCACTGCAATATTTACAGTTTTTTGATGGGTTGCTCATCAACCGCCCCGAAGATACCCTCCTGACAAAATTTGGGCAGATGCACGAAGGCAAATATAGCACCTTGCTGGGGCTCAAAGGAATGCCCGCACTTGCCGAAGAAATGATGATTCAGAGAGATTTACAGTTTTTAGAGTATGCAGGAGGTAAGATTCATTTTTCTCTCATCTCTTCTAGGCGTTCTGTAGAGCTTATCCGCAGTGCCAAAAGCCAAGGTTTGCAAGTTACCTGTGATGTGGCAGCCCACCAACTGGCTTTCACAGATGCTGACCTGCAAGGCTTTGATACCTTGCTCAAAGTCAATCCGCCTTTTCGCACGCTGTCTGACCAAGAAGCACTCTGGCAAGGGCTGGCAGATGACACCATAGATGCCATCGTATCTGACCACTGCCCCCAAGATGAGGAGAGTAAGAATCTTGAATTTGATTTGGCTGATTTTGGTGTGATAGGGCTGCAGAGTGTATTTGCGGTATGCCACACACAGAATGTCAAAAGAGGAGAAAATGCCCTCCCACTAGAAAAAATACTTGAGAAAATCACCTACAACCCTCGTCAGATACTCAAGCTGCCCATCCCTAAAATAGCCGAAGGAGAAGCCGCCAACCTCACCCTCTTTGATACCGAAAAGACTTGGACACTGACAGAAAAAGAAATTCGCTCACATTCTAAAAATAGTCCTTTCATAGGGCATCATTTGCAAGGCAAAGCACTTGCAGTCATTCATCAAAATCAACTTTACCAAAATGCCTAAACATTTAATCTATACTACTTTGCTTGCAGGGTTTGCAGGGAGCATTGCCTTCATCACTTTTTTCTGGGCAATGTACCTTCTCCACGAAAACCCCTTTGTAACAGAGGCAAAGTCTCCCGATTTTTTTGTGTATATGGGTGTCATCGTGATTGCCAATATTTTGTATCGTTTTAGGCTCAATCAAGGCAGAATGCGTTTTTGGGAGGGTTTTGTGCTCGGAGGCGGGAGCGTTATCCTAATGGCAAGCCTTGGCGCAGTATTTATTTATGTTTTTTTAGAATATCTACACCCTGAAGTATTGCAGGCACATATCCAGTATATGAGCAATACACTGACTCAAAACCCTGAGCAGGGCATCGCCTCTTTTGGTGAAGAAAATTACAAGCAAATCCTCAAAGACATTCAAAATACCAGTGCCTCACGCTTGGCTTTTTATGAACTGAGGGTGAAGCTACTCATCGGCACTATGATGGCTATCATCGTGGCGGCAGTCGTAAGAAAGTAAACTTACTCCGTAAAACATGCTACGCACCCAAAAACTACAAATAGGATACACTGCTCAAAAACCTTTGCTGAGTGAAAGACTGGATTTAGAAATCCCCGAAGGTAAATTTGTGAGTCTTCTGGGGGCAAATGGCACTGGCAAATCTACCCTGCTGCATACCTTGGCGGGCTTGCTGCCCCCTCTGTCTGGAGATATTCTGTGGAAAAACACAGCCCTGCGCAAATCTGCTACCTCCACCCGTGCCAAAAACATTGCAATGGTGCTTTCTCCACGCCCTATTGCCCCTACACTGCGGGTGCATGAAGTAATTGAGCTTGGAAGGTATCCGCACCAAGCTTGGCAAGGACTCCGAGGGAATCTCTCTGGACAAAAAGCAGTGGAAAAAGCCTTGGCACTGACCGAACTAGAGGCACTGGCAAAACGAAAACTTTATACCCTGAGTGATGGTGAGCACCAAAAAGTAATGATTGCAAGGGCTTTGGCACAAGATACGCCCCTGATTTTGCTAGATGAACCTACTGCACACTTGGATTTGCCCAATAGAATTATGATTTTTCAGATGCTGAGGCAGCTCTGCCAAAATCAAAAAAAAACCATCCTGACAAGTACACACGAGCTTAACCTTGCCTTACAAGTCAGTGATGAAGTCTGGCTTCTGAAGCGAGCAGGAAAGATGAGCATAGGCACACCCGAAGACATGATTCTGCAAGATAAATTTACGGAAACTTTCCCTGAGAAGGGCTTCTCTTTTGATAAACATACAGGTAATTTTCAGATTCATCACCGCCACCAATCACCCATACAGCTCAAAGGACAGGGGGCAGCTCGGCACTGGACCAAGCAAGCACTTGAAAAAAATGGATTTAGCACAAGTCTGACCTCTGGGTCTCTTTGTGTAGAAATCAATGAAAAGACCAATGCGGGTATTTCTTGGGAAGTCACACAAAACCAGTGCAAATCATCTACTGTGTTTTCTATTTACGAACTCATCAACTACCTCAAAAATGCCTGAGCCCCCCATAGAAGGAGTAGATTTTTATCTAGAGAAAGGTGTTCAGATATTTTATGCAGCTTACCTTCTCAAAAGAGGATATTGCTGCAAAACTACCTGCAAGCATTGCCCCTATGGCTACCGCAAACCAACCTCAAAACTTGATAAATTTAGACGAAACTCCGAAGATGATTCAAGATAAGTACTAAATATGCTTTAACTTGACCTTGTTTCTTACATCTAATCTATCAGAATAAACCTCTATCAGACAATCTAAAACACAACACTATTCTTATAATAAATTTCATTATTCTGGTATTCTACTGCTTTTCACTAGGTTTATTCTATATTTGCATAAAATAATTTTATAAATGCACTTCTTGCAAATATCCTCATCATTACACATTGTTCTTAGTCTGTGATACAAAAAATAATAAGGGTAAATCACTAACTTTTACCCTAATTTAATGAATTTCTAGTACTTTTGTGATGTGAATATTGTAACTTTCTAAACACTCAAATAAATATACGCAAAACGTAAATGTGCCTTTTGATTTTTGTGGATTAAAAATACTTAAATTCAAACTTTACTAAACACTCATTTTATAAGTAATCTAAGAAAATAGAACATTTAGTATTCAGCTTAAATTTAAGATTTTTCATACATGCACCTTATTTCACAAACTCGTAATTATTTGCGGAAATAGCGTTAGAAAAGAGAGGAGTCAAATCAAATTTTTATGGAAATAACCAATACTTTTTTAGCAAGTGTAGTTGCATTTATCATTACCTATATCAGTGTGCCTGCCATTATCAAATTATCTGACGAAAAAGGCCTCTATGATGAGCCCGATGGTGAACGTAAAGACCACAAAAATCAAATTCCTGCCCTTGGTGGCATTGCTATCTTCGGAGGATTTGTGATTACGACTACTTTTTTTCTTGATTTTGCTCAAAATCCAGAGTTGGGTTATGCCTTTTCAGCCATTACCATCTTGTTTTTTACAGGTCTGAAAGACGATATTATTCCGCTCACCCCCAAAAAGAAATTCATTGCACAGCTTCTGAGCATTGCCATCATAATTTTCAAGTGTGATATTCGGCTTACCAATATGTATGGCGTGCTGGGCATAGAGGAGATTTCTTATTTCTGGAGTGTGCTACTCTCAGGGGTTACACTGCTAGGGATTGTCAATGCCTTTAACCTTATTGATGGCATTAATGGATTGGCGGGAGGGCTTGCCATCATTATCAGTAGTACTTTTGGCGTGTTGTTTTGGCAAATGAACCAGCAGAACTTGGCGATATTTGCCTTTGCTTTGGGAGGGGCTTCGGCTGGTTTTTTGATGTTTAACTTCCGCAACAAAATATTTATGGGAGATACAGGCTCTCTGACTATTGGGTTGATTGCAGGTATTTTTTCTATGAAATTTATAGAGCTGAGCCACGAGACCAATTTTTTATTCAAACCCACCTTTGCACCTGTATTTGCTTTTGCCGTGTTGATTATTCCTTTATTTGATACATTAAGGGTCATTTCTATCCGCTTGGTACATCGTAAATCTCCTTTTCGAGGAGACCGCAACCACATACATCACTTTCTAATAGACATAGGTTTTAACCACATTCAGGCATCTGTGATTTTGTATGTGGTCAATATCTTTTTTATCTTGATGGCTTGGTCGCTTCAGACGCTTCCGCAGTTGGTTTTGCTTATCAGTCTGCTTTCTATGGCAACTGCCTTTAGTTTGATTTTATATTATTTTAAGACAAAAAAAGCTCTAGAATCTGAGGAGGTAAAATCATCTTCGCAAGTGCCTGTCTCTGGGATGAAGAGTTATGCAAAACATTAAATTTTTATGTTTTTTGGCATGTACTGCGTTTGAATATTGTGATAAATAAACTTGAAGAAAACATCGTGTAATTTTTTGAATGGATTTATATAAAAAAAGGGTATTTGGTAAATATCCTAACGCCCTTTCTTGTTGGGCAGCCGTCTAAAAAGATCAACCTCCTATCGCTTTGAGGGCATACCTTGCTTTGAGATGTCCTTGTTTGGAAGCTTTTCCATACCATTTTTTGGCAAGTCTGTCACTTTGCTTGATGCCTTCGCCCTTTTGGTAGCGTTCTGCCAAAAAAAACTGCGACTCTGCAAAACCCTTCCGAGCTGCTTCTTTGATGTATTTGAATGCTTTGTCCTCGTCTTCTTCTACACCATACTCCCCAAAGTAATAATTTTCACCCAAATAATGGAGTGCATACAGGTTATCCTGCTTGGCAGAAAGCTCGAGCCATTCTACCATTTCCTTATCACTGCGTTCTGTGCCTCTTCCCCAGAAATACATATAACCCAATGCCCAGGTAGCATTGCTGTTTTTGCGTAGTTTTTTATCATCTTTGTGCTTGATGAGGTATTTAAAAGCCTTTTCAAAATCTTCTTCATCAAAAAGTCTTAGCCCTTTGGCAGTGGCTTCTGCTGCACTGAGGTTTTCATTGATGACTTGCACACTCTTAAAATCAATCCCAATAATTTTAAATTCTTTCAGACGAGTGTCAGGCTTGTCCATTGTCTGCACATAAAAGTCCAGTTTCTTGGTATTGTCTGTAAAATACCTGCCTAGATACATCCCCTTAAATTTTCGTTCTACCTCTACTTTGGCATAAAAAAACTTCTCTGGGGCTTGGCTATTGTAGCCCACTTGGGTTACATTGGCACTGTTCATTCTTGATTCGAACTTTCCCTTGCTTTGGTCACCATAATAATACTTTAGCTGTCCTAGGTATTCGTCTATGGTCATTACACGCTGTGCGGAGGGGTCAGGCTCACTGTCAGGGCTAAGGTCATTGAAGATGTAAATGTCATTATTTCTAAAAAAACGGTTGATAAATTGTTGTTGGTAAGATACCTTTTTATCTACCGAATCTCCCTCCTCATTGTCTTCTTGTATGGTTACACTGTCTTTAGATTTTCCTAGTATTTCGGGCAGAGCCTTGTAGTATTCTTCTACCAGTCTTGCGGCTTCGGCACGAAATATCCTTTCTTCGGCTAGATTGAGTTTTTGGGCTGAGAGTGTGGTCATTTGAGCAAAAGCCAGCCAAAATAATAAGACAAGGTATTTGATTGTATTCATTGTTTACGATTTTATGGATATGATTACTTAAACGAAAGAATCGAAGCCTGTATTATTTTTCTAAAGTACACGGCATTTTTTTGTTACTTAATTCATATTGGGTGGGATTCCTAGGTAATTCTCAGGGCAAATCCTCAGCAGTTCTTCTTTAATCTCTTTGCTGACCTCTAGGTTTTCTACGAACTCTTTGAGTGTCTCTTGATTTATTTTTTGATTGCCACGTGTGAGCATTTTGAGTGCCTCGTAGGGATGAGGATAATTTTCACGCCTCAGTATGGTTTGGATGGCTTCGGCTACTACGGCCCAGTTTTCGGCAAGGTCTTGCTCGATTCGGGCTGGGTGCAGTGTCAGTTTGCTGAGTCCTTTGGCAAGTGCCTGAAAAGCAATCAATGTATGTGCAATGGGCATTCCTAGATTTCGTAGCACTGTAGAGTCTGTCAAATCTCTTTGGAGTCTAGAGATGGGCAGTTTTTCGCTAAGATGTGTAAACAAAGCATTGGCGATTCCTAGATTTCCCTCTGCATTCTCAAAATCAATGGGATTGACCTTGTGTGGCATTGCCGAAGAACCTACCTCTCCCGCAACGACCTTTTGTTTAAAATAATCTATAGAGATATAATGCCACATATCTCTTGCCAAGTCCATCAGTATTGTATTGATTCGTTTGTAATTGTCTAGTCTTGTGGCAAGATAATCATAATGCTCTATCTGCGTAGTGGTCTGGCTGCGGTGCAGCCCGAGGGAGTCTAAGAGTCGGTTAGAAAAAGCAATCCAATGTACATTGGGGTAGGCAACTTGGTGTGCATTAAAATTACCTGTAGCTCCACCAAACTTTGCTGCATACGGAATCTGCTTAATTAGCTTTATCTGATGCTCTATCCGCTCTACAAAGACCCAAATTTCTTTTCCGAGACGTGTAGGTGAGGCAGCCTGCCCGTGTGTGCGTGCAAGCATAGGGGTGTCTGCCCAGTTTCGGGCAAGTTTTTTGAGCTGCAAGTGTAGCTGCTCTAGCTGAGGCAAATAGACTTGTGCATCTGCTTCTTTGTGCAAAAGAGGGATAGCGGTATTGTTAATATCTTGGGAGGTAAGCCCAAAATGAATAAACTCTTTATACTCTCCAAGCCCTATCTGCTCAAACCTCTCTCGCATAAAATACTCTACGGCTTTGATGTCGTGATTGGTCGTTTTTTCAATTTCTTTGATTTTATTTGCATCAGACTCTGTGAACTCAAGGTATAACTGAGGCAGTTGCGCTAATTTTTCTTTTGGAAAATGCTTAAAAGCATCTAAGGGTAACTTTACCAAATCCGAGAAATACGCCACTTCTACCCAAATACGGTAACGAATAAGGGCGTATTCAGAAAAAAAAGGCACTAAATCAGTAACTTTACTGCGGTAGCGTCCATCAATGGGTGAAATGGCTGTAAGGGTATTTAAGTTCATAGATTGTTTGGGTTCATTGATGCAAAGTAACTGAATTTTAAGCAAATATACAGCAAAAGGATTGGCTTGGTTTTGGTATATAGTGCTTTGCAGCCCAATAAAAGAAAAAAATTAAGCAAATTTATTTTAGGTTTCGCCCAAAAAGGCTTAATTTGAGATTTTAATGCTGTAAATTAATCATTATCCATCATTGCCCATTGGCTCATATTGATTTGAGCAAGTGGTTTGTACTTAACAAAGAACATGGCAGGTTTTAAAATTAGTTTTCGTCTTAGTATTCAGAATAGTGTATTCTTACAATTAGGTCTAATTGCCTTTCTGATTGTGGTGAATTTCTCAGTAGTGCAGTGGTTTGATAGCAACCTATCAGAAATCGAAAAAACCATCAACTTGGTAGAAAAAAACAGCACCTACTCACAGCAAGTCCCCCTCTATGCCAAATATATCTATGAAGGCAAAGAAGAGTATAGACTCAGGCTAGGGCAGGTAATTACTAACTTTGATACAGTCTTAGAGATTCTACTAAAAGGAGGTGTGTCTTCTGTAGATAAAAGCACCTACATTAACAAAATGCCCGATGAGCTCGTGCCTATCTATAATGGCTTGGAAAATAACTGGAAAGACTTCCGTGAAAACGCCAAAATCGTCAAAGAAAATGACGTAAAAACCAGCAGCAGCAGCGCCTTAGAAAATGCCAGGTTCATCAATGCACTTAAATATTTGTTAGAAAATAGCAGTCAAATCTTAGAAGCCAATGACCAACTCGTGAAAGCCTATCTTATTCATTTTGATGGGCAACAAAGATTCAGAGATGCCGTGTTCTTGTCTGTGTTTATCATCAATATGCTCTCTATCGGAGGGATGTTTGTATATGTGTTTACCAATGTAAGCCGCCCCATTTCTAAACTGAACGAAATAGAAAATATCATCAGTGAGGGTAACTTTGACAGGCAAATAGACTACACCCGCAAAGACGAACTCGGAGATGTGGCAAAATCTATCAATACACTTTTTCGAAATCTACGGAATGCGACTGAGTTTATCATTGATATCGGAGAAGGAAAACTCAACACCGAATACCAAAGACCCACAGGCACTGATGCCCAACACGATAGACTCGGCTCGGCACTCTTAGAAATGCGTGATAAGATGCGCCAAGTAAGTGAGCAAGATGGGCAGCGTAACTGGGTATCTGAAGGACTTGCCAAATTTGCAGATATTTTTCAAAATAAAAAAGACTCCGAAGAATTTACTTATATCATCATCTCTGAGCTGGTCAGGTATGTAGAAGCAAATCAAGGTGGATTATTTATTGTAGAAGATGACCAAAATGAAGACTCTCACTTAGAACTGGTAGCCTCTTATGCTTACCAAAAACGCAAATACCTCAACATAAGAATAGACAAAGGTGAGGGACTCATCGGTGAGGTCTATCGTGAAGGAAACAAAGTCTATATGACCGATGTGCCTGAAGATTATGTACATATTACCTCAGGGCTGGGTGATGCCAATCCACGCTGTATCTTGATGATTCCGCTCAAACTCAATGAAGAAATCTATGGTGTATTAGAGTTGGCTTCCTTTAATTATTTTGAGCCTTATAAAATAGAATTTATTGAGAAACTTGGAGAAAGTATCGCTTCTACGTTTGCCTCCGTCAAAAACAGTAAACAAACGCAAACACTCTTGCGTGAATCTATCCAACTTAGTGAGCAAATGAAATCTCAAGAAGAGGAAATGAGACAAAACCTAGAAGAGCTCGTGGCTACACAAGAGGAAGTGCAGCGAAAAAATCAACTCATAGAAGAACAAAAATTAGAGCTCGAAAATAGCTTAGAAGATGAGAAAAAGAAAGTAAAAGAATTAGAAGAAACATTCAAAAACTTGCTCATACAACACAATGCACTGCAAAAAACACTCTCAAAGGTAGAGTCAGAAAATGAAGCCCTTCAGGCAGAAAAAGATGACCCTACTACTCTGATTGAAAAATCTGCTGAGAAAGATGCCTAAAGATGGGTGTCTTGATGAGTTTTTGGACTATTTTAAATTATTCTTTTTTTTAAGAAAAAATCTCAAACCATTGATAAAAAATTTCGTTCAAAATCAATAAAACCATTAATCATATACATTATGTCTGATAAGCCGAAAAAAAATAAAATAGTTGCGGGACTTCTTGCCTTATTTCTAGGTCCTTTTGGAGTACATAGATTTTATCTAGGTCAGAACAATGCAGGGGTAGGATTTATCATAGGAACGATTACCATTATCGGGGCATTCTTCACACGTATCATCTCTTTTGTAGAGTTCGTACAGCTCATCACGATGAGTGATGAGATTTTTGATATGAAATATAACAAGGATTCTATAGCCCAGGGTTACTACCCCCTCAATACATCCAACCATGTCAATGTAGCTGATGAGATTCACAAACTTGATATTCTGTTTCAGAAGGGTGTCATTACTTTTGAAGAATTTGAGAAAAGAAAGCAACGCCTTTTGTCTTAGACAGTTGAGACTTTAATTAAAAAATCGGGTGTCAGTCTTTGAAAGACCGACACCCGATTTTTTTTGGTCTTGTCAAGTGCTTTTGTTTGCTTGTCTTTTATACAAGCCTTGAAGCTATTGACAGCTATGTTCGCTTATTTTTTTACGATTCTCTTCACTGCATACCCCTGTGAAGTCATTATTTTTAAGAAATAAACACCAGGACTGAGTTGGCCAATGTTCCACTCATATACTCCTGCCTGTGTATTGCTCACTGTAGGGCTTTGCTTGATGGCTTGCCCTTGGCCATTCGTCAATCCAAAGCGCACATTTTGATAAGCACTGCTCTGCAATCTGAGCTGCAGACGCTCTGCACTCGGATTCGGAAATATTTCTATAGAATTGGCGAGGGCGTTGTTCTCATTGGCAAGCACTGTGATATTTACCTCATTAGAATATGCCTTTACGGAGCCAATAGCGGCTGCCACACGGTAAGTATAAGGTATATCACGGTTGATGATGTCATCCTGAAAAGTATTCGAGTTTGGGTCAAGCAATGCAATCTGCACAAACCCTCCTGTACCCGCTTTTCGCTCCACGAGATAAGCAGTTTCATTATTGGCATTGTCTTGCCAATTAAGCACAATAGCATTGCTCAAGGGAGTACCTACTAAATTACTAGGAGCTACTGGTGGTGTACTTGCAGGAGGCAATGTAGTAGCACTTAACTCCTCAGATGAGTTTTGATTGATGCTCGTAACCGTTACAATCTTATAAAAATAAGTCGTATTCCCCACGAGTCCACTATTATCAATATATGAAATGCTGTTGGCAGGCAAGCTGGCTACCTCGTTGAAAGTTCCGCTAGAAGTATTTGCCCTCAAAATACGATATCCTGTTTCAATATTTGATATATCTTCCCAAGTAAGTTCTACGTTAATATCTGACAAGGCAGTAGCAGTAGCAGCATTAGGGGCTTTGGGGCGTGTATAATTATGCAACTCTAGCTCAGGCGAAGGCAGCGGATAATTGGTATAAAGCCTAAACTCGCCAGGCTGCAAAGTGATTTGCATATTGGCATTGCTCACCGTCATGGGTGCATCTTCGCTTCCCGAAAAATACTCATACCAAATGCCTGTATGCTGAAAATTGGCATTGACAGTTTGTGCAGTTGTCCCGAAGTTTCCTAAAACATGGACACTCATTTCATTGGCATTGGCGGGGGTAGCCGTGAAAGGCTGTGGAGTAAGGGTGATTTGCTTTTGTAGGCTATTGCCTCCTATGATAGAAACATCATTGGTTTTAAAAATAGAATAAGTTGTTTTGAGCTTGATGAGTTCGGCAAAAGTACGGTAAAGGCGATTGCGGTTAGGCTCGTCAAAATATTCCCAAAGAATGGGTTTGCGTCCTACTCTTCCGTTTTCGTTGATAGAGACATCATAGCCTACTTCTCCGAATTGCCAATACATCTTAGGCCCAGGAATGGCAAACAAGAATGCGTTGGCGGTTTTGATGCGGTCAAGTGCTGTAGCAAGATTTCTGACATTGTAGCCGCTTGTGCTTGCGCCATTGTTGAGGGCATCTACCATTTGCCGCTCTTCATCGTGGCTTTCCATGTAGCCCACCAAACCATGTGTATTCCAGCCTCTGCCACCTCCATTGGTGAGCGATCGGGCATATGTGCCAGTGATGTTAGAATTGTTAGAAAATCCCAAGACATTTTCCTTGAAACTTCCGTGCATATTTCCCCAAAGCATCATGCCTTTGCTTGCCTCATTTAGACGGTATTCAGCCAATTCTCTTTCTTCTCCATTATCGGCAAAGTGTTCTAAAATTACATAAGAAGTCGGGTCAATCTCCCATATTTTATCAGCCATGCGCTTCAGAATAGCAATGCGTGCGTTGTCTCTAGCGCCCCAATCACCAAATCCGCTGCTGGGTGTCTGTGTCATTCCTTTGGAAAGGTCAAATCGGTAGCCATCAATTTTAAATTCTTCTATCCAGTATTTGTTAATACGGTCTATCAAATCTTTGGTGTATTGGCTTCCGTGGTTGAAGTCATAGAAAAAAGTCAATACACTGTGTGGGGCATCTACATTAAACCAAGGATTGTTGGCTGTGGGCTTGTTCCCATCAAAATACAACTTCACATACGGAAATTCTCTATCGGCATGGTTGAGTACAATATCCAAAATGACCGCAATGCCTCTTTGGTGGCATTCGTCTATCAGTTCTTTAAGCTTGTTGCGTGTGCCGTAGGCTTTGTCCGTTGCCATAAAAAAGATAGGGTTATAGCCCCAGCTATCATTGCCCGAAAACTCCATGATGGGCATAAGCTCTAAGGCATTGATACCCATATCTTGTAAGTAATCCAGTCTATCAATGACATTTTGGTACGAACCTTCTGTGTCAAAATCACGCACAAGCAGTTCATAAATTACTAAATCTTCTTTGGCAGGGCGTTGAAAATCAGTTACCTGCCAATCGTAGGGCGTTTGGTTGGTCTGAATGACGGTAACTGCGCCATTGGTTTTGCCCGTAGGGTAAGGCTTGCGATTGGGATAAACACTCTCGGGAATAAAGCCATCATTAAACTCATCAAGGATTAGCTCAGAATAAGGGTCTGCCACACGGATAGGGTTATTGCTGGCATCATAGACTACATACTGCAAGCCATACTCTTGACCTGCGGTCAGTCCTGTAATGTTGAGCCAATAACGCTCGCCATTGGTAGATTTATTTGCCAAAAACTCAGGGCGAATTTCCCAATTATTAAAATCTCCTACGATATATACGAAACTCTTGAGGGGTGCTAAAAGCGAAACAGTAACCGAAGTAGCATTGATATAATTAATGCCATCTTGTAAGCCTGCGGGGAGGTCGGCTACGGTAGGGGCTGAATTTACGATATAAAAGAACTTTCTTTCAAGTGTCTGTGAGCCATTTGTGGCGGTAATCTTTACTTCTTTTCTACCCGAAGTAGCCGCTACCAATGTATAATTGAAGTTTGTGACTCCTGTTACGGAAGCCGCTGGCACTATCACATTGTCTACAGAAAGTGTATAGTTTGAGGCAAAAGAAGTGCTAGCGTTGATAGTGATATTTTGTGAAGGATTTACGAGCAATTCATTGACTGTGGGGTTGGTAAGCACAAGTTCAAACTGACCTTGGTTTACGTTTAAAAATATATCCGTACCTGTGCTTGATTTACCTTCTCTGCATGGATTGCTGTTTCCTGCAAAATCTCCACAAGGACCATTTTCACGCAATACCATCCCGACTCTGAAAAGAGATGTAGAAGAGGGCAAACTAGGAAATAGACTGCGTACCCCGTTCGGAAGTGTGAGTGTATAAGTATTGCTTGTGCCTACCCTTGTAAATTTTGGCTGTGCTGAGGGGTCTCCCCAAGTACCAGGTACATTTGTCCAGCTTGTACTTGAAGCACTTGCTATGACTGCGCCTACGTGTGCCGTGATAGAGGTAACACTAGTGGGGAGATTGGCAAGCTGCTGTCCTTGGCTTTGGATAGCATTATAAGTGAGGGTTACTGCCTGTCCATCTGTAAAAATGGCTGGTTCTACCGTAACCTGCGCCTTTAGACTATGAGTCCAGAGGCTTAGTAAGATGATAATGTATGTAATTGGATTATTTTTCATGTCTTATGTGGAGTTAAGGGTTGCTAAATATGTTTTTGGCTTGAAAGTATGAGGGTGATGTTTATAAACCAAAACAGCATAGCGGACACTATGCTGTTTTGTAGATTTAATAAAACTGTGTTTTTATTGTTTTACCTATCAATAATTTACAAGTTATCCCAGCCCTCTACAGTGTCTTCTATCAAGTCCACATCGGGGTCAAATGTATAGCCACGATTTCCACGGCTTTCGCCATTGTCCCAAGTAGGGGCAGTTACTAATGATAAGAAGTATTTGTATTGGGCGACTGTGCCCTCTGCAGGACGCGGAGCAGCATAAAAGAAAACAATTTCATCTTCGATATCAAAATCTCTGGTCATTTCTAATGCTCCGTTGCTACCTGGCTGCTGCCACGAACTTGGTGCTGCTCCTCCTATCAGATCCCACTGTCCACCTACAAACACTTCACGAGTTGGGAAAAGTGGTGTGCTTTCAGGTAGTGTAGCTTTAAAAACGATATGGTCATAAGGATACCCTTCCCAAATACTCACTACATCAGAAACAAGGTCATTGCCAGCCTGATAAGTAAGCCTTCTATTTCTGATACCACCACCATCATTATTACCTCCTGAGGTTGGTTTGCGCTCTCCATTTCCCCAGTTAGGTGCAGCAGCGGTCGCTAAGAAGTACTTATATTCAAAAGTAGCTCCATTGGCTGGAGGTGCTATGGTAATAGAGTAGCGACCGCCTCCTATATTAGTCATTTTTAGACCAGGCTGACTGCCAGGTGTCTGCCAGTTCTGACCTACTGCAAACTCAAACATACCTGCTAGATATACATCTTGGTCGGCAGGAGTATTGTTTGGTACATATACCTCTATGGTTAATCCACCACGGCGTACTGATATTTTGCGTGGCGTATTTGCCAGTCTTACGTCAGTGCCAGCAGTAGCACGTATTGTCCACTTCAAATCTAGTGCTGTGCCTACTTCTACGCCAATTTCTGCAAGTGCTGCATCAATCTGACCTAATGTAAGGGTTACTTCTGTGTCAAGCCCTTCATTTCCTGAGGGGATTGCAAGTAGGGGCGTGCTGAAGTTTCCGTCTGCATTGTCGGCAATCCACTCATAGGTTACGGCTCTATCACCAGTAGCTTTTGTTTCCTGCCAACTAATGGTTACTTGATTATCGTTTGGTTGAAATACCGTAAGGCTTACGCCTCCTGCGGGCGATATCAATTCAAAGGGGCTAATATTATCAGAAGGAACACTCGACAAATCGGGCATTTCTGGATTAGGGAACTCCTTTTCGCATGCCGTAAATAAGATGACGGCAAACATCAGTGTAATTAAATGCAATAAATGTTTCATATCTTTTAGTTTAAAATGGGTTATTATTCTCTTAGTGTAAATACACTTCCTACAATTCCTTCACCACTGCCCACACCTGCTATAGCACTTCGTATCTCAACGGTGATGTTATTTATTTGCTCTCCTTCATTTAATCCAAAGAACTCTTTTGGAATAAATGAAATCGTAAATCTATCTGAAGTTTCACTATTAAGTTTTAGCTCAGGTGTGATGCCAGAAACTTCTCTTGTACCTCCTCCAGCGAGTGTGGCTCTTGCATACAAATATACGTCTGAGGTGCTTTGCATGCCTGCTTCGTCTTCTAGGTCTTGGTTATAGACTACTGTGATAACATCACCTTGAGAGTAGTTAAAGGGAAATAGTTCATATTTTTGTTTCACATAGACAGGCCCTGTAAAGGCAATGTTCATATCTCCTGACTGCCCTCCATTACAACCATCTCTGAGCTTTACTAAGAACCCAAAGCGTGTTTCATCTGGATTTCTACCACGTGATACAGCAGCATCTCTTGCTTGCTTAAACCCTGTCTGCATATAATCACGCACAGAAGGAATAGTGAAGCTAAATAAGTTTGGTCCCTCTTGCACCATCCTTGATGAATTAGGCGATCCACAAAATTCTCCATTAGTAGGTGCACCGCAGCAGCCATTCAAAAAGCCCCATATAAACAACTCTCCTGCACCAGCCAAGTTGGGCACTTCGGATATATCTACAATAATCTTTACGGGTTCGGTAAAGCTAAACAGCACTACATCATTGCCATCAGGGGGTATAAATCCATCATCAGGAGCAGTAGAAGCAGTGGCTTTGACTCTTACTTCTACTTGTGCAAATGCACTGACACTGAACAATGCCAGCAATAGGATAAAACTAAATATTTTTTTCATCTTGATTTTCTTTTTGATTATCGTGATTAGTTTTTGGTAAATTCATATTCATAAAACAAGTACAATGTATTGGCATCATCAGCCGCATTACGGAGCAGCTGCAGTGCAATAACATCACTACTTATTCGCTTCACTCTAAAAGCTGCACTATTAGGATTGGTAGCATCAAATAGATTAATCTGTGTAGTAAATACAGGATGATCTACAGACCAGCTGCCACTGTTGATGGCTAGAAAGTTAGGTGCATTTCCTGGTGTTACTAAGAAGGTAGCAGGTCTGCCTTGTGCGTCTAAGGTAAATGCCAAGTTATATTCTGCAAAAGGAAATTGTGCTGTAATATCTCTTTTTTGTACGTCTTCTGGAAATCCGTTGTCTATTGCCTCTTGATCAAACTGTGTTACTTTACTTACACGCCAAGTGCCATTCAGTTCTGAAACCTTGACAGAGATAGGCTCCTCAATCTCAGGATAATCAAATACATTACAAGCACTTAGTAGTAGTAGCCAAGAAGCTACTACTAGAAGTACTAAATTATGAGAGATGATATTTTTCATTTTTTTAATATTTTTTATTAACATTATAATACTTTGAGATTTAAAATTGTTATTTTTTCAGGGCTTTTTTTATGGGTTTTGCACCAAGTTTGGATTGCCTGAGGTTTCACTGACAGGGATTTTGAATAAATTCTGGGGTGAATTATAATCAACGGCCGAGCGTAACACATCTGTCCCCGCTCTCACCTCTCCAAAACCCTCAACGCGCCGACGGCGGAGATCATGGTATCTATCACCCTCAAAAACTAATTCTATGCGTCTCTCTCTTTGAATAAGTGTCAGTGCAGCACTGGCAGAATTAAATGTAACAGGTGTGAATGGACTCACATAAAAGCCACGCAAAGCATTGTAACTGCTTGCTGCGGCTAATAAGTCGGGAGTGGTCAAGCGTACTGCTGATTCAGCGTGGATAAGATACATTTCTGCTATTCTGATAATAGGGATATTAAGCACATTGGCATCCCACTTGTTTGAAAATACTCTATCGCCTGCTTCGCTCAGAAAACCTTCTGACGAGCGTTCATCATTCATACTGGCAACGATGATGTCAAAAGCACTGTTTGAGCCTTGTGCAATAGAAAAACGCTGTGAAATCAAACGAAAATCTCCAAAAGAATTACCCCCAGTAACTATCTGAAAAATCACACCTCCCAAGGCATTGACATTGCCCACATTTCTGAAGGGTGTAAGTACATTTCCACTCAAACCAATGCCACTATTCTCTATCACATCTTGTGCTACGACAAAAGCGTTTTCGTAGTCCAATTTATCAAATAATACACGTGCAAGGTAAGCCTTTGCAACCCATTCACTTGCTCTGTTTCCATTATTTGCAGGCAAAGCATCAACGGCATCACTAAGGTCAATTTCTACTTGGTCATAAACCTGTGCTACAGTAGCACGTGGCAACTTTTGATCACTACTAAGAAACTCTATACGCACTGGAATCCCTAAATCTGTATTAGGATTATTACTGTAAGGCTGAGAAAACAGCCTTGTCAATTCAAAATGTGCTACTGCACGGATAAACAAGGCTTCACCTCTCCAGATTTCCTGTTCTTCATCTGGAGTGCCATCAGTGATAGTACCTGTCTCTACTGCGAATATGACCGCATTTGCTCTTGAGATGGCACGGTAAGCCGTCAGCCACATATCATCAATATCTTTGTTTAGAATATTGGTGCTTCTAAAAGCAACCTGACCCGTAAAATCAGTTGCATTAAAGCTAATCTCTCCAAGTGCGATGTTATCTCCTAAGATTTCACTGTATCGCTGGACACGGCTTCCTAAGAAATTACCTGACACCAAATCACTGTATGCTGCAATGAGCACTGACTCTACATTGGTGCCTGAGGTTAGTACTTGCTCAGAAGGTATCTGAGTCTGTGGCTCTACATTTAGAAAACTATCACAAGAAGATAGCCCTAAAAGTGCTACTAAAAGCAGTAAAAAAGATTGTATATTTTTCATTTTCAATTTAATTTTAGTTGTTAAGATTAAAAACTTGCATTCACACCAAATATAATGACCCTAGTCTGTGGGAATGGGTTTTGTGCAGCATTGAAGGTAATGTTTGCCTGCTGAAACTGCGAAACATCTGAGGCTGCTCCAAAAGGACGGAAAAACTGCCCTGTATTTCCTACATTAGAAGTGTTTACGAACTCAGGATCCCAGCCAGGGAATTTGGTAAATACAAATAAGTTTTGAGCAGTAGCATATACCCTGATGCTATTCATTCCAAGCTTTTGTACTGCAGTAGCTGGGATGTTATAAGCAAGTGTGAGTGTTCTTAACCTTAAGAAAGAAGCATCATACATAAACCTGTCTGAGTTAAGTGAACGCCCTGAGCCTGCACCAGAGAGAAACAAACCAGGTGTTTCGCCGTCGCCAGGATTTTCGGGGCTTTGCCAGCGGTTAAGTACTGAACGCCTTTGTGAATTGTTAAATATGTCACCAATCTGAAATTTTGCCTCATTGTCAAAAACTGTATTGCCTGATTGGAAAGTAAATAAGAAGCTTAACTCAAAGCCTTGGTAAGTCAATGTGTTATTGATACCACCAAAGAAATCAGGGAAAGGCTTTCCTACAGGTACACGCCAGTCAGGGTTTTCAATGGTCAATGCGACACGCTCACCCGTAGGGCTAATAAATAACTCTCTGCCTGTATTAGTATCTACACCTCCACTTTGCATCATAAAGCCTTGCCCTACGGGGTAGCCCTCAATCAAGCGGCTTTCACCTAGCCCTGAGGCAAAAGCCTCAATATCTAAACCGCCAGTGGAAAGTACTCTGTTTTGATTGCTATTGATGTTAAAATCAGTAGTCCAAGTAAACTTACCTACCACATTTCGGGTAGTAACGTTAAATTCAAGCCCTTGATTTCGGATTTGAATATCTGTATTTCTAATCACTCCTGAATAACCCGTAGAAGATTGAATAGGATTCAAGAACAATAAATCTGTACTCAATTTATTATAATACCCAAGCTCACCACTTACTCTGCCCTTAAACATAGTGAACTCAAGCCCTAAGTCAAAATTACGGTTACGCTCCCACTGTAAATCAGGGTTAGCAATGCGTGATGGTGCAAGCCCAGATGTTCCTAAATAGCCTCCTGCATCCGAAAAAGTACCTAAGAAGCCAAAGTTACCAATAGATGCATTTCCTGTGATGCCGTAGCTTGTTCTTAGCTTTAAAAAATCAAGGAAGTTCAGATTTAAGTTTTGGAAGAAATCTTCGCTACTAAGTACCCAGCCCGCAGAAACAGCAGGAAAGAAACCAAAACGGTTGTTCTCGCCAAACCTTGAAGACCCGTCAGCACGAGCACTTAACATAAGGAGGTACTTGTCTGAAAATTTGTAATCTAACCTTCCAAAGAAAGAAGCAAACACAAAGGTATTATCAAGGTCAGAATTATAACCGCCCATTACAGGGTAACCATTGACCAAATTTCTATCAAAAACCTGTAAGCCTGAAACAGAATTGTCAAAGTAAGGGTCTCTAAATCCAGCATTGCCATTGGTGAAAATACCTGTAACACGTTGTGTAGATTTTTGTGCATTAAAACCTCCTACAAAGGTGAAGCGGTGTAGGTCATTAAAAGTCTTGTTATAAGTAAAGAAGCTATTGATATTCCAGTTAAATACTTGAAGACGTCTTTCTTCAAATGAGCCAGCCTGCACTACAGGCAGTGCTACGGCCTCCCCTCCTGAAGATACTTGTGCATAATCGAAAGGAAATATAAAACGGTTAAAAGGTGACACTAAGATTTCATCAAATTGATTCAAGATGTCTAAGCCCAACTCTGTTCGGAAAGACAGCCCATCTACGATTTTATAATCCGCATATACATTTGAAAACAATCTTAAACCCTTTGTGATAAACTGATTCTCGAGCTGCGCAGCAGGGTTTGAGCCAGTATTAAAGCCTTGCTCTAAAGTACTCCCAAAGTAAGAGCCATCAGCATTGCGGATCGGGTAAATGGGTAAAGCACTTGACTGCACTGTTCCCCAAAGGGCAGGTGCTTGGTCATTGGTAGTGCCTGTGATAGAGATTTGTGTTCCTATGTTCAGCTTGTCTGTGGCAGCATTGTCAATATTGATACGTCCACTAAGACGCTCAAAAGCATTGTCTTGAAAAAAACTTTCTTGTTTTGAGTAAGTTGCTCCAATATAAAATCTTGTTTTTTCAGTGCCACCCGAAGCATTGATATTGGCTTCTTGTGAAGTACCTTGTCTCAGCACTTGGTCAAACCAATTGGTATTTGTACCTGCATCTACTACTCCACCAGGCGTAAGCCCTCTCTGCAATGGAAAATCAGCTGGCAAAGGCAGCCCGTCGTTGCTGTTTCTGTAAGCCTCATCAAGTAGTGTAAGGTATTCCGTAGCATTTAAGAACGGAACTCTACGTGTTACATCAGTGATTCCAAAGTTATAACCTACATTAAAAACTGTTTTGCCTGACTTACCTCTTTTAGTAGTAATCAGGATGACACCATTGGCAGCACGTGAACCATAAATGGCTGTAGCACCTGCATCTTTTAATACTTCAATAGACTCAATGTCATTGGGGTTAATGTCAGCAAGTACATTACCATTAGTACCATTGGCGGAGCCATCTCTTTTACTAAGGTCACCCGTAGTGATGGGTACACCATCTAATACGTAGAGAGGTTCACTATCACCTGAGAGTGAAGCCTGCCCTCTGATACGCATACGTACTGCTGAGCCAGGAATACCGCTTGACTGGGTAACCTGCAAGCCTGCTGCACGCCCTTGTAGGGCAGCATCAAAGCTAGGTGTAGGGATATTTTGTATATCACTTCCCTTTATTGAAGTAATCGCACCCGTAACATCTACTCTTTCTTGTGTACCATACCCGATGACCACAATGTCTTTGAGTTGTTGTACATCCTCAGCCAATACTACATTCAGCGTAGTTTGTCCTCCAAAAGTGATTTCTTGGGTAGCATACCCTATAGACTGAAAAACAATCACTTCATTGTTGTTTACCTTAAGTTGATATTTGCCATTGAGGTCAGTAACAGTACCTCTGGTAGTGCCTTTGATATATACGCTTGTGCCTGGCACGCCTGTGCCTGCAGCATCGGAGACTGTGCCTGTGAGTGTCATTTCTTGTGCATAGAGATTGGAGCAAAACATAAAACATAGTATGACTGCAAAGCCCAAGATACTTTTGCTGTACTTTTGAGCCACACCAGCATATTTGCCTTGCCAAGCTGACTTTGGAGTCTGTGCTTTTGGGCAGTTTTGATGACTGTAGGGATGTTCCATCATTTTATTGGTTTTTAATTATTCAACTGTTTTTAGATATTGATACTTTTGAAGTAATTTTTCTTAAATAAATGCTTTTAAGGCACCGTGTTATTTACAATTCAAGAAGTACTTCATATCAATATTAGTAAACTTTTTTCTTAAAAAATCCTATTTTGAGCAAAAAAATGTTATTTTTTTTATGGAAACGTATTCGCAAACGATTGCAAATTTTTAGCAAAATGCTTGCTTCACTAAAAACATTTCTTTTTAGAATGTAACTTTACAGCTATGTTATGACAGTAAATCTTGTTTAAATACAATTATTAATTATTTTGCAGTCTGATACACCTAGATTCTAAGGCTATAGCAGGCTGAGATTCTCGGATTTAAATTTATTGCACAAAAACTTGTATCTTACAAAGGTGTTGTTCGTGAGATGATACAATAAGTGATAATTTGATGAAGCACTCACAACTACTGATTGATTATTAAAATATTATCTATCAACCTCAAAAAAAATAACTCATGAAAAGCGGACAAATTACGATTAAAGACATTGCAAAGGAGCTGAATGTTTCTCCTTCTACGGTATCACGTGCACTCAAAAATCACCCTGACATTAGCCAAGAAACCAAGCGGCAGGTCAATGAGCTTGCCAAAAAGCTGGACTATCAACCCAATACAATCGCTCAAAGCCTTAGGCAAAGCAAGACTTTTACCTTGGGAGTGGTGATTCCTAATCTGGTACATCACTTTTTTTCTACGGTCATCAGTGGCATGGAGTCTGTGGCACATGAGCATAATTATAACCTCATCATCACACAATCCAATGAGGATGAAAAAAGAGAAATGGAAAATATCAGGGCACTGCTCTCGAGCCGTGTAGATGGCATCTTTGTATCTATGTCTCGCTATACCGAAAATATAGAACACTTTAAAATGGTAGAAAAACGAAATATTCCACTTATTTTCTTTGACCGAGTCTGTGAAAGTTTGCCCACACATCGTGTCATTATCGAGGATTTTGAGGGGGCTTTTGCAGCAGTGCAGTATCTTATCCGCTCAGGATGCAGACGGATTGTTCATTTTTCGGGTCCCAAAAACCTCCGTATTACGCACGAGCGATACCGTGGCTACCAAGAGGCACACCAGCAATTTGGGCTTCCTGCATTGCCTGAGCTGGTGATGAAGGCAGACAACCGACAAGAGGGCGATGCGGCAGTCAAGACATTGATTGAGCATAAGGTAGATTTTGATGCCATTTTTACGGTCAATGATGATACTGCCATAGGTGCTTTGCAGGCATTGTCGGCAGCAGGGGTAGAGAGTCCCTCGCAGGTCTCTGTCATGGGCTTCGGAGATGACCCCATGAGCCAGATTATCAGCCCCACACTGAGCAGTGTAAAACAGCCAGGCTTTGAGATGGGACAGGCTGTGATGAATCTTTATCTTGACCAAGCCAACCTTAAAAAAAGCAGTGAATCTTTTGTGCCACTTACGCAGGCATTCCCTACGGAGCTTGTTTTGCGTGGCTCTACACACTGATATAATCTAGTTCTTCTTTTGGAATTGTTAGGATTCTGTATTATATTGTTTTTTCAAAAAAAAATATAAAATTATGGATACTCAAAAAGTAATCGTTACAGAAAAGGCAGCTCAAGTCATCAGACAACTCAAAGAGCAGTATGGTGCACTGATGTTTCATCAGAGTGGGGGCTGCTGTGATGGCTCGTCACCTATGTGCTACGAAAAAGGAGAGCTCAGAATAGGTGAAAGGGATATTTTGATGGGCGAGATAGAAGGCTGCTCATTTTATATGGCTTCTTTTCAATATGAATATTGGAAACATACACAGCTTATTATAGACATTACAGAGGGCAGAGGGGCTAGTTTCTCTCTTGAAATACCGATGGGCCTACGCTTCGTTACCAAGTCAAGGGTGTTTAATGAGGAAGAACTATCGGCATTGGGTTTTTTAGCCCAGTAAGTTCATTTTTCTAAAACCCTTTGCAATACATTGCTTTCTCTCAACTCAGGAGACAATGCCCCTAAGGTTTTGTCATTGCCCCAATACACTGCATCTCTCATCTCTGAAGATGTGGTGTATTTTCCTTCGGCATTTAAGATTAAATACGCACCCGCTGTCTCGTCAAAATGTAGTAAGTAAAGTGCAGCTGTAGCTGTGTCTATCTGCCAAAATATCACCATGCCATCTTTGCCCCCACTGACCAAGTATTTGCCGTTATGGCTTGCTACAAGTGCATTCACGCCTGATAAATGTCCTTTGAGTGTTTTTGTGCGTTGCTGAAGACTGACAATGCTGATTTCACTGCGTGCTCCTATGGCTGCAAACTGGGAGGTATTTTTGAGAAATATTGCTTTTTTTGCTTGAATCTCCGCATTTCCGATGTTGCTTAGAAATTGCCCTGCGCTGCTCCACATTTTTATTTTGTTGTCATAAGATACTGTCAGGTATTTGTCTAGAGCTGTGTTTTGGTCTAAATCAATGAGGGGGGCATCTTGCGAAATGTGTTTGATGCGTTTTTTGGAAGATAGCTCCCATATTTTGATGGTTTTATCATACCCTATGCTCCACAGTGTCTGGTTATCTGCTGCAAAACGCAGCCCATAGATGTATAAATCATGGGCATTTTTGAGGGTATCAGTCATATTGAGGGATGCCAGCTCTGCAAGGTATATATCGGCTATGCCAGCCATTGCAAGGGTTTTGCCATTGGGGCTAAATGCGATGCATTGTTTGGGAAAATTATCTTGCCAAATCTTGCGGATTTGTGCTGTTTGGAGGCTGTCCGTATTTTGAAAATCCCAGACAATGCTTGCACCATCTTCACCTGTGCTTGCCAGCAGACTCTGAGAGGGGTGAAAGCAAAGGTCTGTAATTGCTTTCTGGTGCTTTTTGAGAAGGTAGTTTTTCTGGGCATCTTGCAAGTTCCAGAGTCTAATTTCTCCATTGGCATAGCCACTGGCGAGCCATTCACTGTCTTGTGTGAGTGCCAATGCAGTAACGGGTGAGCCTTTGCTCTGTAGGTTTTGTAATAAACTGCCGCTTTCGGTATCCCATATTTTTAATTCGGAAAGATTGCCGTTATTCTCTCCACCTGCACTGATGATTTTTGAGCCATCTGTATTAAATGTAATTGCCCTTACCCTGCTGCTGTGTCCCTCCAAATTTCTAAGAAGCTGCGCCTCCTTCACACTCCAGTACTTAAGCTCACTCCTCAAATCACTCCCACCTGCACTGAGCAGATACGTACCTTCGGGGCTAAATCTGGCTTGGTAGATTTCTGCCTGATGCCCTTGCAAATCTGCTTTGAGCAAAGCACTGTGCCTGTCCCAAAGTTTGAGTTCGCCTTTGTCTTCAAATTTACTTCCGCCTGCACTGAGCAACAGGGTATCATTGGGGCTGATTTCTATGTCAAAAATAGGATATTGGCACTCTGCCAGTACTTTGTCTAGTTTGCCTGTTTTAAAATCCCATTGTCTGATTTGTCGGTCTAGCCCTGCGGAGAGGAGTTTGTGTCCGTTTTTATCAAAAGCAAGTGTATAAATGCTTTTTGGATGTGCTGCAAAGGTTTTTTGTAATTTTCCTGTGAATATATTCCACACATTTATTTTTTTGTCTGAGCCAGCACTGATGAGCAAAGAGTCATTCGGATGAAAAACCACCGCTTTCACATTGGAAGTATGTCCTTCAAAAACATACAACAAATTTCCTTCTTGCACACTCCAGAGCATCACTTTACCATCTGCGGCACTGCTTGCAAGGTATTGGTCATTTTTGCTAAATGCCAGTCCTTCTATGTCTCCCTCATGCCCTTTCAAGACGAAGCGTTCTACTTTTTTGTCCGTATCCCATATCCTGATTTCATTGTCTGTGCTTCCTGTAGCAAAACAAAACCCTTGGTGGCTCATCTCCAAGACAGAAATCGCTTTTTGATGCCCCATTTGTAGGTATGGTTTTTTCTGCTGTACTTCTTGTGCCTGTGCAGTGAGTGTGCATAAAAGCAACATGAAGCTATATAAAAGAGGTGTATTTGGGTTCATTCTATTGTGTGTTTTCACTCTTCTGCCTATTTTATTTTTACTCTTCACAAAAAACATACTTGATAGTCAAAACCATCCGCACTGCTGAGTAAATAAGGGCATTTCTTAGAAAAGAGATTCCTCTCGGCTGCGGTCTTTTTTTCTTAAAAACACACGCACGGGCTATTTTTTCTCGAATAATTTTAGAAATCTATGAAAAATGCTTAGAATTACCATTATATAAAAATATTTTAACTTAATTAGAATTAAAGATGAAAGCAGTATTGGTCAAAGAATATGGGCCTATTGAAAATTTAGTGGTAGAAGAAATCCCTTCACTCCATGCCAAAAAGGGACAAGTCGTCATTGCGGTGAAAGCCTGTGGTGTCAATTTTCCTGATATACTCATTACTCAAGGGCTTTATCAGTTTAAGCCTGCCCTGCCCTTCTCTCCAGGGGGTGAAGTAGCAGGCGTGATTAAGGAAGTAGGCGAAGGCGTAAGTCATTTTAAAGTGGGCGATGCCGTATTTACTGGAGTGCTTTTTGGAGGATATGCCGAAGAAGTCATTGCAGATGCTCGGATGGTATTCCCGATTCCTGAGGGCATGGATTTTGTAACAGCCTCTTCTATCATGATGACCTATGGCACTTCTTATCATGCCTTGGTAGATAGGGCAAAGATAAAAGCAGGTGAAACCCTGCTCGTGCTGGGTGCTGCAGGTGGTGTGGGGTTGGCAGCCGTAGATATTGGCAAGGCACTGGGTGCGAGGGTCATCGCAGCGGCTTCTACAGAGGAAAAGTTAGCCCTTTGCAAAGAATATGGTGCAGATGAAGTCATCAACTACAGCCAAGAAAACCTCAAAGAACGCCTCAAAGAAATCACAGGTGCTCAAGGGGTAGATGTCATCTATGACCCTGTAGGCGGAGATTACTCTGAAACAGCATTCCGCTCCATAGCATGGGAAGGGCGGTTTTTGGTGGTGGGCTTTGCGGCAGGAGATATTCCCAAGCTTCCGCTCAACCTTCCTTTGCTCAAAGGTGCACAAATTGTAGGAGTATTTTGGGGAGCATTCACACAGAAATTTCCTCAGAAAAATGCAGAGAATTTTATCAAAATGATGGAAATGTTTCAGAAAGGCACACTTAAAAGCCACGTACACGGCACTTATCCTCTTGAGCGGGTAGTAGAAGCACTCAAAGAAATGACAGAACGCAAAGTGCAAGGCAAGGTAGTACTTGTTACCAATAAGTAAGTATTTTGTTGGTGATTTATAATAAAAAATCGTATATTTGGTAATGCATGTAAAGTACAAAGGTGAAAAGACAATTTGGTGCTTTTTTTGCTAAAAAGGCATACGCCTTTGTATTTCTACACTTGCTAAAGTGTTCCTTTTGAATAGACAAAGATTATTAAACATTGGCAAACAAATTTTATAACTATGAGCGATAAACACTTACAAACCCGCAAATCACTGACAGTACAGACAGCTATTTTTGGGGGTTCTTCTCTTGCCTTGCTAGGCACTTCGGCTGTTTCAGTCATCAGCAAATTCTTTGGCATTGGTGTCGGTGCGATGCTAGGCAGTTTTAGTTTTTATGCCCTGCTGGCATTTGTGCTGTTTAGCATCCCGATGTTTAGGGGTGCATTCAAAGCATTTAGTGATTTAGACTATGCCAAAGCCAATCAAAAAGGCTGGATAGGTTCTCTCTCAGCATTGGCATTGGTGATTTTGGATTTTATGATTTAATATCCGTAGGTCTGATAAGTGAAGAGCCTACTCTCAACTTGGCAGAAATCAAACATTCTGTAAGTACATTTTTTTATAGCCCAAAGGCTGTAACCTCTGGGCTATAAAAAAACGAGGGTGTATTGTCATGCCTAGTCAGTTTCACTTTTTACAACTATATTTTCTATCAGGTTTCTTCTTCTATGATTATGTAGTTCTGCCCCATCAAGTTTCACAAGAAATCTCATACCTATACAAAAACTTATTAGACAGGATTTCAGGATTAAAAAGATTTTGACACAAAGGACAGAGCTGATTGGAGTGCCCCCTGTCCTTAAAAAAACGAGGTATAGTTCCTTCTTTTTTTCAATTCTTGATGTGAAGAACTATAAATTGCTCTTAAATAATAATCAGTATCTATTCTCTCCTAATTTTGTCAGTTTAATTTTCACCTTTTGGCAAAGTAAAATAAAAACTACTGCCTTTTTGTTCTTCACTTTCTGCCCAAATCTGACCGCCATTTTTTTGTATAAAATCTTTGCAGAGCATAAGGCCCAAGCCCGTTCCTGTTTCGTTGTTTGTACCTCTTTTACTGCTCATGGGTGCGTCTTGAAAGAGTTTCTCGAGGGTTTCTGGGCTTATTCCTAAGCCATTGTCTTGCACCTTCATTTGGTAAAAATCTGCTTCTTCTTGGCTTGAAATCGTGATTTCGCCATTTTTTGGGGTGAATTTGAGGGCATTGTTGATGATATTTCTAAAAACGAGGGTAATTTGATCTTTGTCAGCAAAGACGAGGGTATCTTCTGGGATAAGGTTTTTGAGGGTGATGGATTTACTTTTGGCCACTTCTACAAACAACTCCCCTACAGCATCTTCTACTTTGCTCACATCAAATTTTGTGGGGTCAGTGCTGAGTCCTCGCATTTGATTGTATGCCCACTGAAGAAGATTATTAAGTGTAAAATACAGCCCTGCCACACCAATCTGCAGACTGTTAGAAAGTTGTAAAAATTGCTCTTGGCTAATCGTATTGTCTTTGAGCAGGCTAAGCAAGCCATAGAGAGAATTGACAGGGCTGCGGAGGTCATGCCCGATGATGGCAAATATTTTGTCTTTGGCATCATTGAGGGTTTTTAGTTCTTGGCTTTGTTGATTTAATGTTTTATTAGAAAAGATAAGTTCTTCATTGATTTGCTGGATTTCTCCTTTTTGCTTTGATACCAACTTGTTGGTTTTTCGTTCTTTTTGGCGACTTCTAAAAGTAAAATAAGCAAAAACAAGCACAGAAGCCAAGCCTGCCAGCACTACGTAAAGAATGTATTGCTGAAGTTCTTTTTCTTTTTTCAAGAATTTTTGTTTTTGGTTCAAAATTTTTATCTCTTTCTCTTTATTTTCTATCTCAACTTTTGCCTCAAGATTGGCAATGGCTTTGCTCTTTTCTACACTAAAAAGACTGTCCGTAGTTTGCTGAAAAAGCTCATGGTATTCGAGGGCTTTTTCGAAGCTGTTTTGTGCTTTGTGGGCAATAGATAAATGCTTGCTAAACTCTTGCACAAAAAATAGGTGTTGGTATTTTTGGGCGATACTTAGCCCTTCTTCGGCATATTGAATAGCCTTTGGATAGTTTTTTATTTTGATATGTAGCTGTGCGAGTCCGTCTAAGTTATTGAATAATTGCACGGGGAGTGACTTGTCTCTCTGTACTTTGAGAGATTCCTCAAAATATTTTTGGGCTTGGGCATAGTCGTTTTTCCCTAGGTGAGCGAAGCCTATCAAGGCTTTCATTTGAGCCTGTCTTGCTTCGGATAGCGAGTTTGCTTTGTCCAATGCTGTTTGGTAATAATGAAGGGCTGTATCAAACTTTTCTAATTTATTATACGAAACGCCAATCCCTTCTAGAGCATGCACAATGCCCTGTGTATCTTGGAATTTTTGATGCAATTTCAGGCTTTTTTGGTAGAATTTCAGTGCTTTTTGATATTCCTTTTCTGTAAAGTAGAGATGCCCCATGTTACTCAGTAAGACTGCCATGCCTTGTTCATTACCCAGTATTTCATAGCCTTTGAGGGTTTTTTGCATATACTCTAAGGCTAGAGGATGGTTTCCTTCAATAAAATAAATATTGCCCAATGTGCCATAGATAGGTAAGGCAAGGTTTTTTTTCTGGGGCGAAGTTTCCGCTATCCGAATACCTTTTTGTAAGGTCTGGATAGATTCTTTTTTCTTACCTTGTATAAAATAGACAATGCCCTGCAAAGAACAAGACAAGACTTGCCCCCGTTTGAAGCTACTTTTTTCGCTAAGTTGCTGCATTTCTTTTGCAAAGAGCCACACAGTATCAGGATTATGATTGATGTATTCTTGGCTTATCTCATTCAATACCAAGACCTTGGTAGTATCATGCTTTGCCTTAGCTTGGACTTTGTTTAGACTATCCAATACTGTTTTATCCTGAGCTTGTGCTACGGTGCAGACAAGGCAGATCGCTGAGAGTAATGAGTAACTAATTTTCATAAATTGTTTATAAGGTATCACAGCAAATATCATTAAAAACACAAAATAAATATAACCAGCCACACATTACCATACAAAAAAAGAGTGTGTAAAAATTCTACGATATATTTACACACTATATTGCTGATAATCAGATGATTAGGTGTATCACTTTTTAAAAAAGCAGTACAGGTTAATAAAATGTATAGTGGATCAAAAGAAATATTAAAGAAGTGTTTTTTGGAAGAAAAACAGAGAAGCGTCTCGCTTGCTTATGGAGGAGATGCAAGCGAAGCGCTTTTTCTTAACTAACTTTGGGCTATTGAAGTCATTGACTCATCAAATCACGAGATTTCTTCTACTATCAGGTTATGATTGGTATAAATACATATATCAGCTGCAATGTGCAGAGATTCTTCCACAATCTGTTTTGCAGTCATCTGTGGGGCGTGTTTGGTCAGAGCAATGGCTGCCGCCTGTGCATACATACTTCCTGAGCCTATAGAAGCTACGCCATTGTCAGGCTCTAGCACATCCCCTGTGCCCGAGATGACGAGCAACTCGTCTTTATCGGCAGCGATAAGCATGGCTTCTAGGCGGCGTAGGTAGCGGTCTGTCCGCCAGTCTTTGGCAAGCTCTATGGCGCCCCGCTTCATATTTTGTCCGTAGGCATTGAGTTTTTCTTCAAAACGCTCTAGCAGTGTGAAAGCATCTGCAGTAGAGCCCGCAAATCCGGTGATGATTTTGCCTGAAGATAACTTACGAATCTTGCGTACATTACTTTTGGCTACGGTATTGCCCATGGTCGCTTGTCCGTCTGCCCCGATGGCTACTTGCCCGTTGTGTAATACAGCTAAGACAGTGGTGGCATGGATGGGAGTTAGCATATTTTTAAGGTATTTCGGTTATTAAATAATCGCCAAAATAAGTAAAAAAACACATAAAATGTTTTTTGTGTAGTTTTGCAATGGTAAAATAATTCTAGCAAGTTTATTTTTTGATGAATTATCTTTATCTTCACTTAATATAGCTCCTATTTAAGTGTGCTATTCTAGAAGCAATCATCAACAATTCATTATTTTGATTATCAAAGAAGAAAATATTCGCTTAATTTTTGGTCTTAAGTTAAGACAACTTCGGATAGAAAAGAAACTCTCCCTGCTAGAAGTCTCGAAAGCTTCGGGTATCTCTGTGTCATATCTAAATGAAATAGAAAAGGGTAAGAAATACCCCAAAGCCAACAAAATAGCCCAAATGGCGAAAGCACTGGATGTCTCTTATGACTGGATGGTGTCTATGCAACTGACCAAAAACTTAAGCCCCATTGCCGAGCTCATTAAGTCTGACCTGCTCACAAACCTTCCTCTAGAGATTTTTGGGATTGAGCCCGCTGATTTGATGGACTTAATCTCTAATACGCCTTCTAAGATTAGTGCCTTTATCAGTACTTTGATAGAAATAGCCCGAAATTATAACATAGGTGTAGAAAATTTTTATTTTTCAGTATTGCGTTCTTACCAAGAGATGCACGAAAATTATTTTGAAGATTTAGAAGAAATTGTGGATAATTTTAGGGCAGAATACCCTAGCTGCCAAGAAATGCCGCTGCCTTCTTCTGTATTGATTCAGATTCTGAAAGATACCTATCATTATCAAATAGAAGAGCAAGATTTTGAAGCATATCCTGAGCTAAAAGGGCTACGAACTGTACTTATCTCCGAAAAAACACCCCACCTTTTGCTCAATAAAAACCTGACAGATACCCAAAAACGCTTCGCCCTAGGGCGTGAGATTGGCTACCAGTATATGCGTCTTAAAAAAAGAGCTTATACCTCTTCTTGGATTAAAATAGAATCTTTTGAGCAACTGCTCAATAACTTCAAGGCTTCTTACTTTGCAGGGGCGCTGCTCATCCCTCGGGCACAGATAGTGGCAGATATTAAAAAATTTATGCACCTCAAAAAATGGAATGAGCAAGAGCTCATTGGCATTATAGAGCGCTATCAGGCATCGCCCGAAATGTTTGCCCACCGCCTGACGAGCATCGTGCCCCGATTTTTTGGGCTAAAACAACTGTTTTTTCTGAGGTTTAATCATCAAAAAGGAAGTAACTTTTTTCACCTTGACAAAGAGCTGCATTTGGCAGGACTTTATAACCCGCACAGCAACATGCTGCACCAGCATTATTGCCGCCGCTGGGTATCGCTGAATATTCTCAAAAATCTGGCACAGCAGCAAGAAGACCAAGAGGCTACTCCGCAGCTTATTTGTGAAGCACAGCATTCTAATTATATAGGCTCAGACAATGAGTTCTTGTGTATCTCCTTGGCAAGGCCTGTGCTGCCCAATACATCTATGAATAGCAGTGTAACGATTGGTTTTTTGGTGAATGATGAATTTAAAAAACAAGTCAAGTTTTGGAATGATACCAAGATTACCAAAAGAAAAGTAGGCGTAACCTGTGAGCGTTGCAGTGATTTAGACTGTGCAGAGCGTGCAGCCCCTGCCAAGATTTTTTTGGAAATAGAACGCACCCAAAAAATACAGACCAGCTTAGAAAAACTCAAACAAGATTATAGCACAGGAAGCCCCCTCACTCCCAAGGGTGATGTTTAGGGGCAGGCAGCATCAAGGTTTTTTAAAATAATACTAAAGAAATGAAAATAATTTTTATGGGCACACCCGCGTTTGCAGTGCCAAGTTTGGCAGCACTCGTAGAGCATAATTTTGAAGTAACGGCAGTCATTACTGCCACAGACAAGATGGGAGGGCGTGGAGGAAATCAGCCCATTATCTCTCCCGTAAAGGCTTATGCACAGTCAAAAAATATCCCTGTGCTACAGCCTTCCAACCTAAAAGCACCCGATTTTTTGGAAGCACTAAAGAACTATCAGGCTGATTTACAAATCGTAGTAGCGTTTAGAATGCTCCCCGAAGTGGTCTGGGCTATGCCCCCCAAAGGTACTTTTAACTTACACGCCTCTCTTTTACCCGAATACAGAGGTGCAGCCCCTATCAACTGGGCCATCATCAATGGAGAAAGCGAAACAGGAGTCAGTACTTTTTTCTTAAAACAAAAAATAGATACAGGCAACTTGATTTTTCAAGAAAAAGAGCCCATCTATCCAGAAGATAATGTAGGTACACTCTATGAACGACTGATGCACAAAGGGGCAAACCTCGTGATACGCACAGTAGAGGCAATCATAGACAATGATTATCAAGAAAAATCACAAGATTTAAGCATTCCTACCAAACCTGCCCCCAAGATTCACCGTGAAACCTGTAAGATAGACTGGAGCAAGACTGCCACCGAAATACATAATTTTGTACGAGGACTGACCCCATACCCGAGTGCTTGGATGGATTTAATGGGGAAAAGCTGCAAGGTGTATCTCAGCAGCCTAGAGCTGCCCGAGGGCATAGAGGCAGAAACTACCGATGCACTGCAAGCAGGAGAATACCTGACAGACAACAAGTCTTATCTTGTCTTTAAGGCAAATAATGGCTTGGTTTCTATCAAAGCGCTACAGCTAGAAGGCAAAAAAAGGTTAGACATTGCTGCTTTTTTGGCAGGAAATAAGCTTTCAAATGATTAAAAAGTTCTTTCATTCCTTGTTTTTTGAAGGCATCATTTATGCCTGCACTTGGCTTGGCGTTTTTGCCTTGCTGAGCTACCTAATCCATGTGTTTCTGGTGGGCAATGGTTCAGAAAATGTATCTGTTTGGGTGCTTAATTTGGGGCTGTGGCTTACTTGGATTTTATCTTCTGTATTGTTTTCTTTTTACAAAGGAGAATCTTCTTGGCAGATAGGCACACTGAAATATATGTGTATAGGGCTGATGAATATGGCTTTGATATACCTTGCTTTCTGGATTTATAGCCTCAATCAGGCACATCTGGATGAACACGGCCTAGATGTATTCAGAATTGTATTTATGTATTTGTGGAATTTTTTTTCTGCTGGAAGTAGTGATTTTTTAGTAGCTTTTCTTACGCTGATGCCTACATTGATTGTATTTGCACTGATGTTGGCTGGCATTGCTTTTGGTCTGAATACACTTTTTTACATATTCACGAAGCCCATGGCAGATAAATTATTCTCGAGAAAGAATCAATGAGCCGCTGCTGCATCACCAAACAAAGCCAACACGGTAGGAATGTTTTTTTCTAAGCTAAACTTCTCTAGGGCAAGTTTTCGGGCATTTTGTTGGTATTTTTCTAGTTTTTCGGAGCTCTCGATAAATTCTCTAAGCTGCCGCAAGTTGCTTTCTTGGTTTTCATTGGAGGCATAGAACCCGCATTGATGTGCTTCTACCAAGTCTTTGAGCCACCCTCTGACATTGACAATGACAAGCTTGGCGGCTGCCAGTGCATCAAAAAATTTATTGGGGCTGTTGGTCTGTAGCACAGGCACATCTGCAAAAGACACATACACGGCTTGAGCCTGATAAAGTGCTTCTCTGACGGCTTCCTTGTTTCCTGCCTCCAAAAATTCTAGGTTATTAAGTGCCAATTTTTGGGCTTTGTGCAAGAGTGTATCACGCATTTTGCCCTCTCCCATTATTTTAAAACAAAGTCTGTTTTCGCTTTGTGCCATAGCATAGTGTGCCAAATCTAAGAGATGCTCCAGATGATTGGCAGTGCCGAGTGTGCCTGTGTATAAAATCGTAAATTTTTCTCTGTCATCGCTGCGTATTTTGGGCTGAAAAAAAACTGTATCAGCCAAGTTAGGAATCAAGATTACTTTTTTGTCTGGGGCTTTGGTCTGGATAGATTCCCGAATCCCTGGAGAGAGGGCAATGATGGTTTCGGCATTTTGGTAGATTTTTTTTTCTACTTGATACAAAACACGGATGAGCCATTTATTTTTGATAATGCCTAAAGCTACGGGTGCTTGAGGCCACAGGTCTCTGACCTCAAAGATGTACTTGAGTCCTGTCGTTTTTTTGAGCAGCCAAGCCAGCAGCCCGATGCTCAAGGGGGTAGAAGTGGCATAACATATCTCTGCGTGTTGGATTTTTTTTGCTTTTTGGTAAGCCTTCCAAAAGAAAACCACAAAAGCCCTTATTCTTTGCCAAAATCCTAACTGATTGGCATAAAACACAGGCAGGTAATGCACAGAGATTCCATCTATTTGCTGCTGTTTGTATGTCTGCTGATTGTGGCTTGTAATCATTTCTACTTGGTGTCCTGCCTGCACGAGTGCTCGGGCAAGGTAATAAGAGCGTATTGCTCCACCCTCGGCAGGTGTTTTAAAATATTGGTGTAAGTATATGATTTTCAATGATTTGTATATTTCTTTTGCTACTTGGTGAGGTATTTTTAGGAAGGCTGATTTTTGGTAGATTTGCCAAAAGCACCAAGATTTTGTGATAGATTCAGACGAGTTTTTGGGAATTAAAGAAAAAATAGCCTCGCCAGGAATCGAACCTGGATCAAGCGTTTAGGAAACGCCTATTCTATCCGTTGAACTACGAGGCCTATTATTTTTCAAAAGTAATCTTTCTAGGCATTATTTCCAAACCTAGTTGAGGAGTATTATTTTGCTGAGGCTTCATTGAGCAATAAAATGTAATGCTCCATGACAGAGATTTGCCCCCTATTTTTTTCTTGGCTATATGCTTTGAGGAGTTCGGGCTGTGCACTGAGGAGTATTTTCATTTTCTTGGGGGCTAGTCTGATAACTTCCCCATTTTCAGTATTCAGCACCAGTGCGGTGAGTTCGCCTGCGTTGTTATTGCCTACTCCTACAGGCCCGATGCCCACACCTAGCCCGATACCGAGGCCCCTGCGGTTCATCCAAGCTCTGAAGAAATTATACTTTCCGTAATGCTCTATTCTGACAAAGTAATTTCCTCCTCTAAAATTTCTTGCATTGAGATAAATATTCTCTCCGTTAGAATAGGCATAGACTTTATTTTCTTTTTTCTTGGTATCTCCTATCATTAACTGGTAGGTATAGCCCCAAAACTCCTTGCGTTGCCTGAGTGTATATTGGGTATTGTTTTGTGCATTGAGGGTTTTTAGCTGGTTAAAGTTGGTATAGATACCGACAGGCAGCGCTCCTGTAGTATTTGTTTTTTCTGGGTTAGGGCTTACTATCTCACCATAGTCCATGTCTGATTCTATCTGTGCTTTTACTGAGGTGCTCAGTATCAAACAACAAAAGAATAAGGGTGCTAGATGGGGTATAATGTTTTTAGATTGTGTCATGGCATTTATTTTTAGAGCATAACATTCAGCGTCTATTCTGAGTTTGGAGTGTTGGGTTTAATTTTTTTTAATCATGGCTATTTCTAAGGCTATTTCAAGCTCTTTGTCTCGGAGAGGATACAGTAAAAAATCTACTGGATGTGTTTTTTTGGCACGCTCTATGGTGTTTCTGTCTCTTTGAAAGCTAATATATATCACTGGAATAAGCCTGATATTTTGGATTTGCTCTACGGTCTGGATTCCATCCCATTCTCCCTCAATTTGAGTGCTTACCAGAAGTAAATCTGGGCTATTTTTTTGAACTAGCTCTAGAGCTGCCTTGCCATTATCTACCCTTGCCAAAAGCGTATAGCCTAACTTATGAATCAAAGAGGGTAAAAACGAAGATACAGCAGACTGTCTATCTATCAATAAAACTGTGGTATCATTCATTGTTTGTCTCATCTTACAGTGCTTTGGATTGTTATTTTGTGTGTATAAGTAATGGCAGTGCCTCGGTTTTTGTCAATGCACTCATTTTAAAAGCTAGTTTTGACCATCCCCTCCATATTTAGCTATAAAACGCTTGGGTTTATTGTAATATTACTTTTGGTATTTTGAGAATCTTTTTATGCTTTTTTAGCAGTGAGAATCCTTTTAAATGCTATTTTTTTATTTAAACTTTCATTTCTCAGAACTTGCCACTATTTTTGATAGTAACATTAAGGTAATATTTACCTAATAATTGCATAATACACTTTACACACAATGGTTAAGTCTTTTTTAGCACAAATCAGAGCCAACTTGCCCATATTTCTATGTATCTTAATGTTTGTTTTCTTCATCCTAGGCTTTGTGCTGGCACTGCACTTCTGGGCTCAGATTCCCGTAAGGTATCTCACAAGTGATGTCAGTGTATTGGCCTCTGCCCCGCCTTACATTGGTTTTTTATCACAGTTTGGTATTTTGCTATGGGCAGCCTCGGTTTCAGTCTGTATGTTTGGTGCCATGCTATTTTATCAGAAGGCTGAATCATCTACCTACTTTTATTTTTTGAGCACAGGAGGGATTTTTACTGCTGTACTTGCTTTTGATGATTTATTTTTACTTCACGAAAAAGTATTTCCTTACATAGGGATTCCTGAGCTGCTGATTTACTCAGTCTATGCAGGAGTGCTTGTTTTTTTTCTATGGAGGTTTCGTGTATTGATTTTAAATGAGACAAGATACATTCTTTTAGGTGTAGCACTTGTGTTTTTTGCTTTGTCTGTCTCAATAGATATTGTGATACAGCAGGAGTATATCTTTGAAGATGGCAGTAAGTTCGCAGGAATTTTTACTTGGTTGGTTTATTTTTGTTATACCTCTAAAGAGCTGGTACATAAATTTTTTCGGGTTGAGGCATTGTCAGAGAAAAGGCATATAGAAGAATACGTGCATAAATAGACCAATGAGGCTGGCTTTAGGCATAGTCTTTTAGACGTTGGTTCATTTCTGAAAAAAGCATATTGGGGTGTAGTCTGTCTATAAGTTGTTCCTTTTGAGGGTTTATCAGCAGTATATCGCCCCCTTTTCCATATTTTTGCAATACTTTTTTGATTTTTGGACTAATGAGGCCTTGTAATTCGGCTGGTGAGCAGCTGTCTTCAGGGATATTCCAGACCATGAACTTCAGCCTCCTAAGCTGAAATTTTTTCCGCAGACTCTGGAAGTAGGGTTCTATTTCTTTACTGCTGATGAGTTCTTCCTGATGTATTTTGATTACAAGTATCTCTACTAAATCAGCATCAAGTTTTTCTTTGCTTATCCAACCCAATATTTGTTTGTATAATAGCGCCATTATTTAGGGCAGTTTGTATATTTTTAATTTGCGTACCCAAGTTACAGCTTATTTATCTAAAAAGCAAATTTTATAGACGAGTGGTTGTTTTTTTTAGACAGACTACCTTAATCTTAAGATTGACATTACCTCCACCCTGTAAGTATCACTGATAGGAATATCAATGGGAATGTTGTTAGCACTGTCATTATTTTTTTCTAATAAAAGTGTGTTTCCCTCTACTCCCATTACTTTGTCGATATTAATGGCATAAGAGCGGTCCGTGCGGATAATCTTGGGGTGTGATAGCCGCTCCATAAAAGTCTTAAGATTTTGGGAGCGAATAGAAATCATCTGATTTTGTGTAGTGATGATATTGCATCCTGAGCCATCTGCCTTCAAGAATAAGATGTCATCTATAAAAATTCTGACCCATCTACCATCTATTTTGACGAATATGCGGTCATTGTTGATGTTGTATTCGGGTATGCTGCGGTCTTCTGTTTCTGTGTCTTCTGCACTGGCTTCTGTTTCTTTGGAAGCAACTACGCTTGAATTATGATTAGAGATGGCAAACTCAACGGCTATACGCAATCGGTCTTCATCAAAAGGCTTGAGGATATAATTGACAGGGTGTGTTTTTTTTGCCCTGTCTAGCAGCTCCCTTTCAAAATGTGCTGTCAAAAAAATGATAGGTATATTTAAGCGTTTCTTGATTCTTTCGGCAGTTTGGATGCCGTCCATATACCCATTTATTTTTATATCACACAGTACCAAGTCAGGTTCTATTCGTTCAATGGCTTTCAAGGCATCTTCACCTGAGCTGACTACATCGGTTACTTGGTAGCCAAACTCTTCAAGCGTTTCACGCAAATCATCGGCTATTTCTCTTTCATCTTCTACGATTAATATGCGAATATTCTGATTTTTCATCTGGAACAGTATATTTTATGTGAATAATATATTTATGAAAGGTTTTGCATTCTTGCAAGCAACTTTTTGTCAATTACAGTTCAAATTAAGGTAATTTTATTGATATGTGAGTTTTATTAACAATTAATTACCTCACTTGCCTTTCAAAAAGAAAAGCTGGCTGAAGGCTCAGCACTTCTCGTCAGACAATTCCGTAATTAATTATATTTTTTAAAAATAAAGCATTACTTTAGGTGTTTTATCTTTCATTAAAAAAATCTTAATTATGAGTCGTTTTAAAGGAAAAACTGTCTTTATCACAGGGGCAAGCCGTGGAATAGGCAAAGCCATCGGGCTACGCCTCGCCAAAGAAGGTGCTAACATCGTGATAGCCGCCAAAACTGCCGAGCCACACCCCAAACTGCCTGGCACTATTTATACAGCCGCCGAAGACATGGAAAAAGCTGGAGGCAGAGCACTGCCTGTCATCGTAGATGTGCGTGAAGAAGACACACTACAGGCCGCCATAGACAAAACCATAGAAACTTTTGGAGGGATTGATATTTTGGTCAATAATGCCAGTGCCATACAACTGACAGGCACGCTCCAGACTGACATGAAACGCTATGACCTGATGCACCAAATCAATACCCGTGGCACTTTTTTGACCTCCAAGCTTTGTATCCCTTACTTGCTAAAATCTGACATAGGGCATGTCCTGAACCTTGCCCCGCCTCTCAATATGGAGACCCGCTGGTTTGCGCCACACGTGGCTTACACGATGGCAAAATTCGGAATGAGTATGTGTGTGCTAGGAATGGCAGGTGAGTTTAAAGGGAAAATTGCCTTCAATGCCCTCTGGCCCCGCACTGCCATCGCTACGGCGGCAGTTAATTTTGCCCTTGGTGGTGATGCCATGATGAAAAAATCACGCACTGTGGAGATTATGTCAGACAGTGCCTTTGCTATTTTTAGTAGAGATAAGGCTGAATGCAATGGCAACTTCTTCATAGATGAAGAAGTCTTAAAAGCAGAAGGGCTTACTGATTTTGGCAAATATGCCTTCGTACCAGGCACTAAAGATGAAGAACTAATGCCTGATTTTTTTGTGTAAGAGTCTTAAAGTAGTCTTCGCTTGTCTGTGTTTTCCAAGCAAGCGAAGACCGCCTTAATCTGTATAGCACCTTGACTATCAATCGCTTAGCTCAGATAGTCTGGCATTACTTCGCAAAAAGCTGACTGATGTCTTTGAAAGACTTAAACTCCAAAGCATTGCCTTCGGGGTCTAAGAAAAACATCGTGGCTTGCTCGCCTACCTCTCCCTCAAAACGCAAATAAGGTGCTATCACAAATTTGATATTTTTTGCCTTCAAGTTTTCAGATAATTCTGTCCAGACATCCCAGTCTAGTACTACGCCAAAATGGGGCACAGGCACATCGTGCCCATCTACAGGGTTAGAAACTGGTTTTTCTATCAGGGCTGCCTCTTTTTGGTGGATGACAAGCTGATGACCAAAAAAATTAAAATCTACCCAATGTGAGGAGCTTCTGCCTTCGGGGCAGCCTAGTACTTCTCCATAAAATTTTCTACATTTTTCTAAATCAACCACAGGTATGGCAAGGTGAAAAGGATTCATATTTTTTGTTTTTTAGAAGATAAATTACTCATTTGAATTGCATTTTTTAATAAAGTTATACCACAGAGATAAACAGCAGCAGACTTGCTTTTCAAAAGCCCATAAAATCTTTGTGTAAATAGGTTTAAAAATAGTATCACCGTTTTTACCAACTGCCACTTGCGCCTCCTCCCCCAAAGCTACCACCGCCAAAGCTGCTGCTGCTCGAGTAAGAACTGCCACTTGAGTAAGAACTGCCACTTGAGTAGGAGCTACCACTGCTGTATCCTTTGCTAGAATAGCTGCCACCACCGCCGCCACTCGAGGAGCTAGGGTCCATTCCGATTATATACAACAGACTCACAATGAATATTTCTGAGCCCAAAATACCAAAATCATTGACTACAAAAGCCTGTACGATTTGAAAGGAATAAATAGGCCCAAACAAAATAAAATACCCTTTAAAATCTCTTAAATAAGAAGGTTTCCTTCCGTAAGGAGTCATTACCCCATACACGAAATAAACAAAGGCAATAAAAATCTGCAAGACTATAGGAATTGCAATGGCAGAATCACTGTCAAAAAAAGCATTAAGACTCCTTGTTCTTTTACTGTCAGATACTGTGGCTTTGTACTCTCCTGATAGTCTGTTGATGATGTCATCTACGGCAGCATCTAGCCCCAGATAAAAATCACCTTGTGCAAACTGAGGTGTGATAATTTTATCTATTACTTCTTTAGTGGCAAGGTCAGGCAAATTCCCTTCTAAACCATAGCCTACTTCTATTCTTATTTTGCGTTCTTGCTTCACTACCAAAATAAGTAGCCCGTTATTTTTGTCTTTCTGCCCTATGCCCAGCTCACTAGCAAACTGATGACTGTATGCAGTTAAATCTTGCCCAGCAAGAGTCTTGACGATTCGGATGGCAATCTGTGTAGAGGTACTGTCATCATAGTTTTTCAGCTTTTGCTCCAGCAAGTCTATATCACGTGCACGAAGTGTTTGGGTTTCGTCTATGACATACAGTCTTTGGGTATCTTGGGCTTTGCTGCTGCCCACTGCCATCCACATTGCTGCAAATACTAAAATGATGAACCTATGCATAATCTTAACTTCTTTGTTGGGTCTTTTTTACAAATCACCTAGCTGTGGACGAATCACGATTTCTTCTACTACAGATTGTTTGGAGAGAGAGAAAGCTGCAAAAACTGCTTCTGCTACATCTTCGGGTTTCATCAGCCTTTCGGCAGGCAAATCTACTCCTGCCCAGCTTGCCGTTAGTGTAGCCCCAGGCATCACGGCTGTTACCCTGATTCCGTATTCTTTGACCTCTTCACGCAGTACCTTACTCATACCAAGCTGTGCAAACTTGGTGATAGAATATGAGCCACCATTGGGGTATGCTACCAGACTTGCAATAGAACAAATATTAAAAATATAGCCCGAATTTCGTGCCATCATTGGTCTGATAAGCTGTCGAGTCAGGTGATAGGCACTGTAGAGATTAGTTTCCATCATTTTTTCGAGGTTGCCGTCTTCCTCTTCTATCACAGAGCCAGGCATAAACACGCCTGTGTTATTGATTAGTGCTGCCACCTCTAGGCCTGTCTGATGCACAAAATCTGCAAAATCAATTACGGCTGCTTTTTGAGATAAGTCAGCCACTTTGTAATGCAGTTTTGTATGGTATTGTTGCTCTATTTCTTCCTTTAATTTTTGTAAATCAGCCTTTTGTCTGGCACAAGTGATGGCATCGAAGCCAGCTTGAGCAAATCTTTCTATGATTGCCTTTCCGATGCCTTTACTTCCTCCACTTACTACGATGCATGGGTTCATGTTTTTGTTATTTTTTGATAATTTGATAAAATCCAAAGGTATGGATTATTGGCAAATTTGTGAAGCAAATTAGTAGAAACATACTGCCATACAAAAATAGAGATAATAGAAGTCCTAAGATATTTTCACGGAGTATCTTACTTATAATCAAGAGATTAGATGTGGCACTTTTTGAAAAAGCACTACATCCCTATAAAATGTATAATAGTATGGGCAGAAACATACTGCTGTAGCAGTTAGGAAGCCTTCACTTCTTTGGCGAAGCGCTACTGGTGAGGACTTCCTTTAGCAGCCTGTTATTTTCTTTTGAAATCATCCTGAACCCTTACGATATCTTCTTCATCTGAGGGGTTTTCGGGGTCAGTATGTTGCCAAATCTCAGCAACTATTCCAAAATCATCCAAGCCTATCAAACGGTGCCGCTCTCCTTGCTTGAGGGTGATAAACGCTCCATTTTGGTAGTTTTGGGGTTCGCCTTGCACATCGGTATCACTTTGGGCTACGGCTACGGGGCCTTCTACTACCCGCCAGACTTCTGCCCTACGGAAATGGTATTGCCAAGATAGGCGTGTATTGGGGGCTACTACCAAGATTTTGGGACTCATTTTTTGATTTTCAGGAAGTGAATTTGCCAAATGCGGAAAATAAGTTTGGGCAAACTTGAGTATTTGGCTTTCATCAATCACAAAAAAACCTCCCCATGGGCGAGTGAAGTCAGAGGATGTTACCCTAAAGCCTTGATTTTCTAAATCTTTGGCTACTGTTAAAAAAATAGTTTCAGACATTTTTATAAGTTTTGCGTGTTGGTATATCAAGCGTAAAACTACAAGAATTTAATCATTAATAAAACCAGCCAAGGTAAATGTTTTGTTTGGAGGGGTTCTATCACAAGGGGATTTTTCTTTATTCAATGTGGGGTATCGCCACGATGAGCGGCACGATGTCATCCTCTTGGAGTGTGCCACTAAAGCCTATTTCTCCCCCCTGAAAATAGCGTATTTGTGAAGATTTACTTTGATGTTCTTTGAGGGCTTGTGTGAGTTTTTCTAAGATTGTCCCATTTGTGCTTGCAAATTCTATCAGGATTTTATCCAAATCGATTTCATTTTTGGAATAAAGCACACAGAAGTAGTCTGTGCCTATGTTGTGATCTAGCTGCATGTATTGATGCTCATTCGGAATGGCTACTTTGTTTTTGCTATAGCTAAGTAAAGGGCTTACATTCTCACTATTGGGGAAGACCTTGTAAGTGTTGGTAGAGAGGTCTGTACCAAAAGCATATACATATGCTGGGCTTGCATTTTCTATATACAATCTAAACTGTGTGCCAGAGTGATAAGACTTTTGCATTTCATAGTAGCGAGTAGCACCATTTTCTTTGTAGTGTGCCTTCATATCTTGGTCTGAGGTGAGGCTAAATTGAAGTTTGCCTGTGAGGGTTTCTTTTTCTATGCTTTCTATTTCCATCTCGTAGGCTTCAAAGCAGTATTGCTCAAACTCATCATAAGACATCCAGATGAAGCCATTATCACCCCAAGCAGTGCCCCAGCTATTCATGAGCTCTACGGCTCCCCCTTCTTTGTTGTCATCATAGCCTATCACTGTGAGGGCGTGCCCACCTTCAGGGTTGGGGTTGTCTCCGGGCTGGAGTTTCCAGTAATCTATTCCCTTGGCATTTAAAAAAGATACCGCACAGCACTGAATCCCGATGACTACGGGGCGAGCCTCTGAGATGCTTTTCTTTACTCTCAGAAGTTTGTCGGGTTCATCACTGTCAAAAAGTCGTCGGTATTCTTTTACTTTGTATTTGGCAGCTTTTTGCTCAAGTTGCGGCGTAATCATTTGCCCGCATTGCCCTGCAAATTCATAGAATCCGACAGTGCCTATTCCTTTGATAATCTCTAGTGCATTGTAAAGGCTTGTGCCTTCTTGGCAATAAATATCATCAATGGACTTGGCTTGTTCGTAGATAAAATAAGGAGAAAAGGCGTTTTCATTGATGAGTGTGGGGTTATCCCATCCTTTTTGGTGTGCCATCATGATGGTTCGTGCGGCATAGGAGATTGTCCAGCCTACACAAGTGCCATAAGCTCCTTGGTTTTGGGGTATGGGGGCGTATTTTCGGAGAGATATTTTAGGCTTTAGTTCATAAGACCCTCTGACGAGTGAGGGGGCAAGGGGTACTTTTTGATAAAGAGTCTGGTCTAGTACGCATCCTTTCTGAAACTCTTGTGCTGTAGCTGGCAATAGCATGACTACATTCAGGAGGAACATCCATAGTGTAATGGCTAATCTGTGATTCATCATATTCTTAGGTTTTGAATCCAAAAAGAAGTATGGACTTGGCAATATTCTAATTATTTCAGACTTTTATCATTTAAGTAAGTATGCTAATTTATTAATTTGGTAATTATCCATCCATTGTATAGAAAATAATGTAAACTAAATAAATTTAACTACTTACAAGCTTTAAACTTAATAAGCTACTTTTTATTGTGTCTTTGCAAGTCCATACCCTGTGTATTATGGCGGTGGTTTTATTTGGGGATAAAGAGAAAATCTGCTCCAGGATCACTCTGCCCTAGCTGCCCTAAGAGAGGCTGGGGAGTTATCAACCCCACAAACTGCATAATCTCACCTAGAGTAAGCACACGGTCACTTCCACCTTCACTTCTGAGTGCTTCTAGCAAGCGGCGGCAAAAAGGCGAGTGCTGCCCTGGTCTTCCATCGGGCACATATTCTTTTCCACCTGAGGTAAGGTATATTTTTGATTTAAGGCTCATTTTCCTTCGGATAAGTTCTTCACGGTCATCCTCGAAGGTGGTCTCTGCCCCTCTCATAGCGATGAGTGGGTCTATCGTACCTCCAAAGCATACATCCATGATGAGCAGCACATGCTTGCAGTTGATATTATTGACATAGGTGCGTAGGTTAGAGTGGGCAATGTAGCTAGACCTAGATTGATCATTAAAGTCAGAATCTTTGGCTACGACATAGCCCTCTCCGAAGCCATAGTCAAACTGCCCATGCCCTGCAAAGAAAATCAGCAGTTGGTCATTGGGTCCATACTGTAGCTGCACATACTCTTTGATTTTAAGTAAAATCTGTTCTTTGCTCAGGTTAATCTGTATATCTATTCGGTATCCGTAGATTTCCTCGAGGTCTTTTCCCAGTGTCTTGGCATCATTGATGGGGTTTATGAGTGGAGACCAGGAGTCATATACATTGGTTGCGAATATGAGGGCTATTTTGTTGCCACCTGTATCATTTTTTTGTTCTTTACGGTTGTTTGCTAAAGGTTTTTTGGCTGCTTTATCTACTTGAAAATGAGCTTTGGCTTCGTTTCCTCGGCTATCAATGGCTCTAATCGTGATTTGATTACTTTCGCTGCGCAGTACTGTTTCACCATCAAAATTGCCGTTTGCTTGTAGCCGAGCGGGGTTTCCGTTAATGAGTACACTGACCACGCCACTTTCATCTGTTGCCTGCCCTATGACGGTGATTTTGTCTGATTCTTCTACTAAAATGACCCCCCTGCTATTTGCCTCTGGTGCAAATATTCTGAGAACGGGCGGAGTTTGGTCTATTTTTTCTCTTTCTATCTGAGCTATCAGTTCTTTTATTTGTCTGTCATCTTTGTCTTCACGTTTTGCAAGTGTTTGTGCTTTGTTTGCAGCCTCTGCAGCGAGAGTTGTTTTTTTATTTTTGTATAAGATTTGGGCATAAAGTAGCTGGTATTCGTAACTTTCTTTCATTTCTGCAGCTCTGTTTGCCCATACCTCAGATTTAGGTACAATCTTCTCCTCTACGGGGTATTGCTCTTCCTTTGCATAAAGATAAGTTTGCTGTGCTATAAAGTAATAATCTTCGGCATTTTTTGCTTGTGAGAGGAAGTTTTGGAAGTCATACTCGTGTCTTTCTATTTCTTTAAGATTGTAAGAAGCAATGCCTCTGATGACATAAGCCTTCTGAAAGCGGCGATTGTGCAAAATGGCACGGTTTGCATCACGCTGTGCTTCACCATCACTGTTTAGGGATAGTTTTAGCATTGCCCTTTTGAAGTAGGCTTCGGAGTTAGACCTGTCTATATTGGTGGCTGAGGTGTAATACTCTACGGCTTTGCTTTTCTCATTGTTTTCAAAGTAATAGTGTGCAAGGTTGATATGATTGGAAGCATTTTGAGGGTCAAGGTTTACTGCCCTCGTGAGGTAATCTAGAGCCTCCTGGTTTTTTCCTTGTTTCAGATAAATAAGTCCTATTGTGCTGATTGTGGGTGGATACAGACTTCTGACGCTCAGGGCTTCTTTGCAGTCTGCCAATGCTTGATTGTATCTTGCTTCCTGTAAATTGGTGATTGCCTTTGCTACATAAAAATCAGGATTATTGTCTGTGATGGAGATGGCTTTGTTAAAATCCCAGAGAGCCATAGACTTGTTTGCAAGCTCGAGCTGTGTCTTACCTCTCCAGTAATAAAACATAGCTGTTTGGGGAGCCAACTGTACTGTTGTGTTAAAATCTTGAAGTGCATCTACATGAAGCCCCATTGCATAGTAGGTAAGACCTCTTTGGTAATAAGCGTCTTCTGATTTGTTGTTAAGTTTTATGGCTTTGCCAAAATCATCAAGGGCGGCAGTGTAAACACGTGCCTCCATTTTTTGCTTACCACTTTCGATATACTCCGAGGCTGTCTGTGCTAAGACTGGAGATAGAGACAAGCACATAGCTATCCCTAAAAGTAGATTTTTTTTAATTTTTGGTGTCATGATAGTGAAAGTCAGAAAGTATTTGATAGATTATTTTTGCATAAAATCTCGGCGCTCAACTTGATACAAATCATATTTTATGAATTGTAAATTTTACAAAGAAACATCTCTGCCAAAAGACTACTCTTAACAGTTAGCTAAAATAGCTCTTTTTTTTAAAAAACTCACAAAAGTTTAAATTTATTACATAATAAAGTACTTATTTAAATATAAAGCAATCAAATAGCCTCGTCTAAAAGTTATTTTCATTCATTCCATATTGCCCAAGCCTTTTCTGCCTGTAGGTGAAGCATCTCCAAGCCTCCCTTGATTTTTGCCCCTTTTTCTTGTCCTTTTTTCAAAAATTCTGTGATTTCTGGATTGTAAACCAAATCATACAGTAAATGTTGAGGGTTCAGAGATTCATAAGGTATAGGGGGCATACTGTCTGTCTTTGGGTACATTCCCAGTGGAGTGGTATTGATGATAAGATGGTGATTTTTGATGATTTGTCCATTGAGTTGCCCATATTCTATGCTATTTTCTGAGTGCTGATTTACATCTCTTGACACTAACAAAAACTCAATATTTAGTGCCTTGAGAGCTGCCTGCACTGCCTGTGAGGCACCTCCCGTACCTAGTACCAATGCTTGGATGCCATCCGCAGGATTTTCTCCTAAAAAATGCCTCAGAGATTGTAAAAAGCCGTCATAATCTGAGTTATAACCGATTAAACGCCCTTCTTGGTCTATCTTGATGACATTGACAGCACCTACCTCTTGTGCTGACTCTGAGAGTGAGCTTAAGTAAGGAATAACTACTTTCTTGTACGGAATAGTTATATTTAATCCTTTTATTTCAGGATTATTTCTCATTAATTCTTTTAAATCTTCAATTTTAGCAAGCTCAAAAAGCTCATATTGACTGTCTGCTATGTTTTCTTTTTGAAATTTTTCTGTAAAATATTTTTTAGAAAAAGAATGAGATAGTTGATAGCCAATCAATCCATATATCTTTGCCATGGTGTTGCTATGTTTTTGATAAGTAAATTTCTTGGTTTGCTAATTATCAGCCCATTATACAAAGACATCTGTGTACTAAATATGTGGGCATCGAAAATAAACTATGTGATATTATCAATCAGACCAAACTACTAAAAAACCATGGTTTATGCAAGACTTACAAACACTTAATATAGTGTATTGCCTTATTTTTGCATTTCTTGTGGCTCAGAAGATTGCCCCAGATAATCTATCACATACACAAGCACAAAGCCCACAAATGCAAAGATGACAGACATCAGCAGGTGTGCTTCATTGCCTGTGAGGGCTTCATAGTTTTGAGGGAGCACATTTGCCTCTGTCAATGCTTTTACCTCTCCATGTCTGTCTGTATAAGTAGTGAGTATTTGTTTCCAGGGCCAGACCTTATTGAGTGAGCCGAGCATGATTCCTGTCAAGAATGCCATAGTAATTGTGTGGTATTTGCGCAGCAACCAGTGAATAACATGAGAAAAGGCCAGTAAACCAATTAAACAGCCTGATACGAATGTAAGGATTACCCATATATTAAACTCTTTGAGTGCTTTTAGAATAAAATCATACTTCCCCAAGATCAATAAAATAAAGCTTCCTGAGATGCCAGGCAAAATCATTGCACAGATGGCAATCATCCCTGAAGCAAAAATATACAGTACTGTCTCGGGAGTTTCGGCGGGGCTGAGTATCGTGATGAGGTAGCCTGTTATAGTACCTATCAGGAGGCTAAGTATCAGCCCTACAGACCATCCTTTGATATTTTTGCCTATTATCCAAGCCGATGCGACTATCAGCCCGAAGAAAAAAGACCACAATACTTCGGGGTATGTTGCTAAGAGGTAGAGAATTACTCGTGAAAGTGCGACAAGTGAAGCAAGCACGCCTGCAAGAAGGCTCACAAGAAAAGAACCATCTATTTTTTTCCAAAAGATTACCCATTTTCCCTTTAAAAAAAGCCCAATAGCCTCTGCGTCAAAGGCACGGATGGCTTGAATTAATCTGGAATAAATCCCAGTAATCAGGGCAACTGTACCCCCTGACACTCCAGGCACGGCATCTGCTGCTCCCATGGCTATTCCACGAAGAAAGATGAGAAATAATTGGCGGGGCGTGTTCATAAGTTTAATAAATGCTCTAGGCTTTTGGTAAGTTTGTATCACTCAAAACAAGAAGTAAGGCAGCTTTTATGGCTGTGATTTTACTTCTTGTCAGGTTTTAAATTGTCTCAAATTTGGATTATCTCAAGGACAAGGGCTATGCTTTTTGATTTAAAAAGTGGTCAAAAGTATCACCTCTTAGTCCAAGCCTTACGGTCTCTAGCGGGATGACCTCATTGGTGGCGATGTTGCCTAGGTTTACGTTTGCTCCGATGAGCTTCACAAACCAGACTTGTTGTGCTTTTTGGGGGGCTTCCCAGATGATTTTCTCAGAGGGTATTTTGGTCAGAATCTCTTGTACAAGCCCTGAACGCACCTCTCCTGAGGATCGAAACAGCCCTACTGTGCCGCTTTCACGCGCCTCCCCGATTACCTTCCAAGCACCTGCATTTAGCTCGGCTTGCATGAGTTCAATCCATTTGTAAGGAGGGATTATTTTTTCTACATCTTTTGAGCCTACTTCGGAGAGTACTTGCACTTGCGTTGCCAAGGTGCTGATATACTTACATTTATCTTCGTGCTCGATGTCCATAGAGCCATCAGATACTTCTGCAAGGGGGATTTGATATTTGTCAAGTACTTTGCGGTAATCATCAAACTGATCTCTGATGACGAAAGCCTCGAAGAGTGTTCCTCCAAAATAAAAGGGGATATTGGCTTCTTTATATACTTTTAGTTTTTCTTCAAGATTAGGAGATACATAAGAGGTGCCCCAGCCAAGCTTGACGATGTCGATGTGTTCACCTGATGAATTAATCATATCTTCGGCTTCACGCACACTCAGCCCCTTGTCCATGACCATAGTTAGCCCTTCATTTCTTGGCTTTTGTGTTCTTTCGGGTAGATTTTTTAAATAGTAATTGCTCATTTGATGATTAGGATTTTAATGATGATAAATAATTTTCTTTATCAATGATTTTAATGTGTTTTTAAGGTGAAGTGTTTCACTACTTAATTAATCTGCAATTTAGTAGATATTATCTATTTTTAAATTGTTGGATGATTTTATAGATGGCTTTTTGGCTTTCTAATTTTGGAAAAAACTCATACAGCTCTTGGTGTGCCTCATAATTGAGAGCAAGTGCCATTTCTAAGTTATCTAGGGCATCTTGATAGTTGCCAAGGCTGAGGGCATAAGCTACTGCTCTGTAATACAAAGAAGCGCTTTCGGGGCATTGCTCCAGTCCTTCATAGATGAGCTCAATGGCTTGTAAAGTATCTCCTTGCTCATAGTACAGTTTTGACCAGTTGAGCCATAACTTTGGGTTGTATGCACCTATTTTTTCGGCTTCTCTGTATGCCTCAAGGCTGTTTACCACATTTCCGAGCTGAAACTCACTGTCTGCAATGGCTATCCAGAAGATTTCATTGTGTGGATTAAGCTGTGCTGCCTTTCTGAGGAAGTGCAGTGCTTCATTCCATTTTTGCTGTGCAAAGAGGCAGGCTCCTAGTCCATACCAGGCATCTTCCCAGGCTTGCTCTATCTTAATGGAAGCTTTGTAGTTGATGATGGCTGACTCGTAGTCACCCTGTTTTTCGTAGCAAGCCCCCAAGCAGCAGAGTAAATCAGGATTATCTTCTGCATACTCAAGGGCTTGTGTATATGATTTTTGAGCTTCACTGTATTTTTTTGTATCCATGTAGATATGCCCCATTTCTATGTATGCTTGTGCCAGCTCATCATCAATCGTGCTGGCATAATCAAATGCCTGCAGTGCTTTGCCGTACTCTTGAGTTTTGCTATAAAAAAGCCCTAAATTATACCAAGCAAAGCTAGAGTAAGGGTCATTATTTACGAATTGCTCATAGAAAGCCAAACCTTTGTGTAATTCACCAATCATATCTAAACAATAATTTAGCTCATAGACTGCTGCCTCATGTGTGTAGTTTTGGTGGATAGTCTTCTTATAATATTCAATGGCTTGGCTATACTCTTCTAGCCCTTGGTAGGCATAGCCCGTTCTAAAATAAACATCTTCTAGCTCATCACTTTGCAAGGCTAGTTTTTCGAGGATGTATATACTTTTTTGAAAAAAACCCAAGGTAGTATAGATAGTTTCTATAAAGAACAAAAGCTCTGTCTCATAGGCATAGTTCTCGATAAGTTCTTCGGCAAGTGTGATTACATCTTCTACACGGTCTAGCTGTGCAAGTATCTCTAGTTTTGCCTGCTGCGGCTCTATGGAGTAAGGGTGCTGTGTGGCAGCCCATTCACAGGCGATGAGGGCTTTGTCCCATTGTTGTTTTTGGCGATAGTGATGGATAATTCTTTCAAAGGCATCTAGTTCTAAGTAAATAGATTTATCTTCGGTAAGTACACGTTCAAAATTTTGAATAAGTACTTGGTTATCTTCTTTATTTGACATTTTCTAAAATTTAGGTGATGGCAATAATTCACTTTATGTGAATACTCTCTGCCTAGATAGATTGTTTTTATAGTTACAAGGTGCCGTTTTATGTCATTTGGCATTGCCTTTCGATTGCTGCCCTCTCCGTAGATACTCACCATAATTCCTCCTTTCGGATAAATGAAAGGCATGTTTGGATAATTATCAAACAAGGGTCTCTCCGTAGATACTCACCATAATTCCTCCTTTCGGATCGGGTTTTGTGTGTGACATAATCACCCCAAAATTACAATGAAATTACTAAACTTTTGTAAGACTGTATTTTTTTATCAGTTCTGTGCATGTCCATTCTATGCTTTCTGGCAGGGTTCTAAATTTGATATTGAGTTTTGTAACGGCTTTTTGATTGTCATATTGAAATGATTTTTGTGCCATAGAGGCAGTTTCACGAGAGATAAGAGGGGCTTTGCCAGTGATGAGTGAGAGTACATAAGCGGCTCTCCAAGCGATGGCAGCCATCCAAGGTTTTACGAGCCTAGAGGGGGCTTTTTTGTCAAAGCCTTTTGCTATGAGTTCAAAGAATTTTTTGTATTCCATAGAATCACTGTTTAAGATAAACCTTTCGTTGCTTAGTGCTGAGTGTAGCCCCTGATAAAGTGCTTCTGCCACATCCCTTACATCTACAGCATTGATGATTCCTTGGGTGTAGTATGATTTTTCTCTCCATACATATCTAAACAACTGTGTGCTGCTCGCCTCCCAGTCACCTGGTCCCAGCACTACTGAGGGGTTTAAAATAAACGTATTGAGTCCTTCGGCTTGCCCTCTCCATACTTCCACTTCTGCCAGATATTTACTTTTGCTGTAGTGTGTGTTTTGGTCTGAGTCTTCCCAGAGGATGTTTTCATGGATGATGTCTGTATTTTTAGGTCTTCCAAGTGCAGCGACAGAGCTGATATGGCAAAATTTTTTGATAGAATGATGAAGCGCTACATTGATAAGGTTGCGAGTGCCTGTTACATTGGTGCGGTACATTTCTGCTCGTTCTTTGCCCACAAATGAGACCAAAGCTGCACAATGCACTACATATTCTACTCCATCCATATAATCTTCTAGTTTCGGGATGTCAAACAAATCACCTATTACCCACTCCAAGTGGGCATCTTGTGCCAGTGAAGATAATTTTTTTTTGCGTGTGAGCGCCCTTATTTTGTATCCTTCTGAGAGAAGTTTTTGAATGACAAAACTCCCAATCAGCCCACTGCCTCCTGTAATAAATATCATATGATTATTTGAGTGATTAATGAAGCCTACCTGACACAGCCTTGGCTTCTGATGGTTTATAATGTGATGGTATGATTGATCATTTCGTCTAAGGGAATTTTTTGAAAACTGGGCTGCTCAAAGCTTTTGTGCAAATGCTGCAGATGCCCTATTTTGTGGCAGTCAGAGCCCAGACAACTGACCCACCCGAGTTGGATGATTCTTTCGGCAAGGTCTTTAGCTCCTTTGCCATAGTAACCGTTGAGGGAGTTGAGGTTAATCTGTAGTTTGACCCCTTTTTCATAAATTTTGGTGAGTAGTTGAAAATCATTCTGTAGATAATGGTACCTCTCAGGGTGTGCAAACAGTGGCTGTATGCCTTGTGCCTGCATCTCGAAAATCACTGCAAAAAACTGCTTCGGCATATCCATAAAAGCAGTTTCAAACAAAAGATAATTGTCTCCAAAGGTAAGTATCTCTTGCTCTTTTTCTATTTTTTGGATGAGCCACTCATCGAAATAATACTCAGCGGCTGCCTCTATTTCTACTTGAATTTGGTTTTCTTGGAGGGCTATTTTTAGCTCGGCTAGTTTTGCTCGGATGATTTCTGGTGTATTGCGGTAGAAGTCACCCATGACGTGTGGTGTAGTGATGAGCTTTTGGTAGCCCATTTTTTCAAAAATTTTTATCAGCTCAATAGATTGTGAAATATCGGCACTTCCATCATCTATTCCTGGCAGCAAGTGAGAGTGAATATCTACTGTGATAGGTGATTTTTGGTACTCAATAGGCTCGTCGGGCTGTGATGTATTTTTTTTACTGAAAAAATTACGGTTCCAAAGATTCATCATTTGTCTGTGTTATTTTTGGGTTTAAACCACTTCTGGGTTATCTTTTGATATAGGCTCACTTTGGGTTCATCTTCATAGTAGCCACCATAGCCATAGCCTCCGTAGCCATAGCCTCCGTAGCCGTAGCCATAGCCTGTGCCTGTCTTTTTGACTGCATTCAGGATAACGGCAAGGTTCGTAAAATGATGTGTATCTATCAGCCTATTGATATTTTTTGTAAACATTCTTTTAGAATAATTTGCCTTCACGATATACAAAGGCATATCTACTTTTTGCATAATCAAAATACCATCTGTAACCAGCCCCACAGGCGGTGTATCAATCATGATTACATCAAATTTTTTCTTCAGATTGGCTATCAATATATCAAAATCTTCTCTTAAAATCAACTCAGAGGGGTTGGGAGGAGTCGGTCCCGAAGAGATAAAGAACAAGTTGCTGATTTCAGTAGTCTGAATACACTCTTCTACGGTCTTTTTACCTATCAGTATGCTGCTAACTCCTTGTATATTCTCAGCATCAAATGCCAAGTGAAGTTTGGGCTTTCGCATATCAAAATCTAAGATAACCACCTTTAAATCTGACATGGCAATGATGCCTCCCAAATTACTACTCACGAAAGTTTTGCCCTCTCCACTGATGGTAGAGGTAGTAGAAATAACCACTGCCCCGTTTTGGTCATAAATGCCGTTGCCTGTGGGCAGCATAAAATCGAGGTTGGTTCGGATAGAACGGAGTGCCTCATTAATGGATGACTTAGGATTCTGCCCCACCACAAGTTTGGTGTGTTTTAGTTTGGCACGGCGGTATTCTGGCACAGACCCAAGCACAGGTGCACGCACAAGTCTTTCTAGCTCGGGCTGTGTAGCAAGGGTATTGTGCATCAAATACCTGATGGCTATCAGTACCAAACTTAAGACCACCCCTACGGCAGCAGACACTGCATAAAACTGGTATTTGATAGGGGCAATAGGCTCTGAAGGCAAGTTGGCTGGTGATAAAATGATAAATTCGGGCACTACCCCTGCTTCTAAGATGCGTATTTCGGTTCGCCTGTTCAGGAATGTAACATAGTACTGGTTGTATTGTTCGTATAATCTTGATATTCGGTTATACTCTCTTCCTTTGGTGGGCAGCCCTATGAGAGAATTTTCTATTTCTGCTTTTTTGGTATTGATTTCTCTGATTTCTTGGTAGAGTACTTTTTTTGTAGAATTGACCATTTCAGCAATGGCTTCTCTGGCAAGCCCTATTTCTATATTGAGTTTTTTGGCCCTGAAAGTATTGTTTTTATCTACTTTTTCGGCAAGTTTGAGTATTTCCTTTTCTTTGAGTAGCTCTTGTATCTTGGTGATATTTGCTGTGATAGCCTCTACCCCCAGCTGTGGCAAAATGGGCAAAAACTCTTTCAGGTCAGCTTCTTGCTGCAAGAGAGATTCTAGCTCACGGAGCAAAGTGATTTTCTTAGCGATGCTTTGGCTGATGACCGAGAATTTTTCAATCTCCTCGATGGCTCTAGCCAGTTTTTCATCTATGTCTTTAGTTTTATTTTCTAAGAAAAAATTTTGTAGCTGAGATTCATACAAGATAAGCGAATCTTCGTACTGTTTTAGCTGGTCATTTAAAAATGAAATCTGCTGTCGGTTAGATTTATTTTTTTCTTCGATACTTTTTTTCTTATAGACATTGACTACGGCATCTACGATGTCTCGGGCTTTTTTCTGGTTATTGTCTGTAAAGCTGACCTCCACGATGCGGGCTTCCTGTTTGGTAATCCCTGCGCTGAGGTTCTTGCGTATGTTATTGGTGAGGCTTACTTTGCTGTTGATGACAAAATAAAATGGCTGTGAGGTATTTGCTTTTGTGTCAGCATCATTGGTAGATACCCTTAGTTTGAAGGGTTCTAAGCTGATGGTTTTGCCCAGAGGCAAGATTTTTTTGATGGTCTTACCTTGTTTTTCGTAGGTAACTTCACATCTATTATTGTCCAAAAAATCTAATCCTATTTCTTTGTCGAGGTATTCTTTGTTGAATAATTCCTCGATTTCTACTTGAAAAGATGCATCAGAGTGTAGCTCATTGTCAATGAAGTTACCTTTTGCAAAATAACTAATGTTTAGGTCTAACAGACTGACTACTTCATCAATGATTAAATCCGAACGCATCAGCTCTATCTCTCCGAGCAGTTCCTTCACATTGTCATTGTTTTCACCTCCGAAGGCATAAATACCTTGAATAGAATTGGCGTTTTTGATGCCAAGCTTAAGGCTTGAAGATGATTGATAAATGGGCTTATAATAGCGCAGGTAGGTATAGGCAGCAAAAATCATCAGCCCGTTGATAAGCACTACCCATATAAGGCTACGACGAATGATGGAGAATATTTTCCCAAAATCAATATCTGCTGCTGCGTCATTGCTATTTTCAATGGGGCTAAGACTATTTTGGATATTTAGCTGCTTATTCAATTTCCAGTATTTCTAAGTAATAAAATGAATGTAAGGGCAGTGCTGACCAGCCCTAGTACGGGTGATATATCTCTGAGTGCTTCTAAGAATGATTTTCTGACAGGCTCTACATAGATAATGTCATTTGCCTCGATGGTGAGGTCATGCTCTGTGAGTCCTTCATAAGTTCTGAGGTTAATGACTTTGATAGAGGGTTCTCTGAGGTCTCCTCTCACAAGCCTGATATTGGATGCTCTCAAATCAGCAGGCATGCCTCCTGTCTGGGCGAGTACATCTATGAGGTTAATTTTTTCGTTCCGAAGAGGCAGGACAGTCCCAGTATTTCCTTTAAAGACAAAAACTCTTTTATTGGTATATCTTGTTCTGACAAAAGCACCTGGATAAAACTCCTCAAAGCGTTTTTCTAGGATATTTTCTGCTTGGTTTAGTGTCAGTCCATCTAGCCGCACCTCTCCTATTTTGGGGATTTTAACTTGTCCATCTTGCTGCACCAAAAAATTAGGAAACTGAAGCGGGAAGGAGTTTCCGTCCTGTTGAGCCATCCCCATCTGCCCTTGCTGCCCCATTCCCATTTGGCCCATTCCCATTTGGCCCATTTGACCTCTATTCTGAGCGTCAGGGTTGATTCGGGGTGGGTCTATGATGACCTCTCCACTGTCTGTGAAAACCCTTACTTCTATGTAATCGTTTTTTTGGATAAGGTAATTGCGCTCAGCCTTTGCCTGTGCATCTTGTATAGAATCACGGCTGGTGATGATATTTTCGGTAGTTCGGAACATAATGTTCTGGTTATACACACGGCATGATTGTAGTGCTAATCCTAGCAGGATGATTCCTAAAAAGTATTTCATTCTCTATAAAAGTCTCGTAATTTGGCACAAAGTTAAATAAACTCTGTTCAAAAAATACCCTAACTTAGCACTTCTTTTATCAATAGTTTAAATGTAAAAGGTGGGCATATCCCCCAAACTAATCAATTTAGACTGCCGAGATGTCTAATTTATGAAGGTTTACTTTTCGGGTATTTCTTCTTTGAAGTATTTCGTATGATTTTAGGATGTCTAAGTATTTTTGAATCACGATTTGTTCGTCAAACTCATTCTCTACTTTCTCCCTGCTTGCGAGCCCCATTTTCTCCAAGACATCATTTTCTAAATGATACATTTCTTGCATTTTTTGGGCTAAATCTTGGGAGTTTTTGACCTCACACAAGAAGCCATTATACCCGTGATCTACTGTTTGGCGGCATCCTGCGATGTCTGTAGTGATGATAGGCTTTGCCATACTGGCAGCCTCTAGCAATGCTCTGGGAGTGCCCTCTCGGTAAGAAGGCAAGACTACTGCATCGGCTTGAGCAATCACTGCAGGCACATCATCTGTAGTGCCTAAATACTCTATGACTCCTTCGTTTGTCCATTCTTTGAGCTGCACCTCTGAGATTCCTAGGTTTTGGTCAGTGTCTATAGCTCCCAATACTTGAAACTTGGCTTTTAAGCCAGCTTGCTTGCAGATGCGTGCAGCCTCTACATATTCACAAATCCCCTTGTCATAAAGCAAGCGGGCAATCATCAAAAAAGAAAATTCACCATTTCGCTTAAATTCTACAGGGCTAAATTTATCTAGGGGGATGCCTGAGCCAGGCACGAGGTCAGTGGTTTTAGAGCGGATAAGTTTTCTTTCTACAAAAAGGCTGCGGTCATCTTCGTTCTGAAAAAAAACACGCTTCGGAAAGCGAAAAGAAAAGCGGTAGAGCATCTGTGCTACTTTGGTGGTGAAGTTATCGTGCAAAAAAACCGTTCCTAAGCCACAGACATTGTTCACTACCAATTTGCCCAAAGGATAAGCCGCCAATGTCCCATAAATATTGGGTTTGATGGTAAACTGTAGCACTACATCAGGGTTTGATTTTTTGTAGATGCGGTAAAGTTGCCGCATATAACCTAAGTCTCTGATGGGGTTAGAGCCTTTGTTTTGCATTTTTACAGGATAAAACTCACAGCCCATTTCTACAAGGTAGTTTGAGTATTTGTCTTCTGGTGCAATGGCGATGACTTCGTGTCCATTTTCCAATAAAGAAAGAGCTAGCCCTTTTCTAAAATTATAAATATTCCAAGAGGTATTTAAGACGATGGCTATGCGCATATCCTAAGAAAATTTTTTGATTTGATAGATTGATGAAAATAACATGATGAATATCTAAGTTACTTTTATAATGGAAAAAACGGAAGAGAATGTTTTTTGTTGATTTATAAGTGCAAAATTAATACATTTATCACTAGCATAACTATCTTTATGTTTGAGTTATTACATTTAGATTCTTTTTAAATTATGAGTCAATATTTTGAAACTGCCAAACCAGAAGAAACTGCAGTGATAGTGGCAGTATATCACAATCAGCAAGATGCCATTACGATGCAGGCATACCTAGATGAGCTGGCTTTTCTGAGCCAGACACTGGGCGTGCGTGTCAGGCAGTCATTTACCCAAAGACTTGACAAGCCCGAGACAAAGACCTTCGTGGGCAAAGGAAAGCTGCAAGAAATCACGGAATATGTCAAGGAACACGAGATAGATATGGTCATCTTTGATGATGACCTGAACCCCTCACAGGTGCGAAACCTTGAGCGTGCCTTTAATGGCTCGGAGATAGAAGAGGCAAAGATTAAAATCTTGGACAGAAGCCTCTTGATTCTAGATATTTTCTCGAAAAGAGCCCAGACCACACAGGCACACACACAGGTAGAGCTTGCCCAATACCAATACCTGCTTCCCCGCCTTACCCGAATGTGGACACACCTTTCTAAGCAAAAAGGAGGCATTGGGATGCGTGGACCTGGTGAAAAAGAATTAGAGACAGACCGCCGAATCGTCAAAGATAAAATAGCTCTGCTCAGAAAGAAGCTCGATAAAATAGACAAGCAAAGCATCACCCGAAGAAAAGCACGTGAGCAAACCGTGAGGGTTGCTTTGGTGGGCTACACCAATGTAGGCAAATCTACACTTATGAATCTTCTCTCCAAAGCCGATGTGTTTGCAGAGGATAAACTATTCGCTACAGTAGATTCTACGGTGAGAAAGGTAGTCTTAAACAAAATCCCGTTTTTGCTGACAGATACTGTAGGCTTTATCCGAAAACTGCCCACGCTCTTGATTGAGAGTTTTAAATCTACCTTAGATGAGATTATTGAGGCGGATATTCTTATTCATGTGGTAGATATTTCTGCACCTGATTTTGAAAATCAGATAGAAGTGGTCAATCAAACCCTCATAGACATCGGGGCGACCGATAAGCCCACACTCATGGTGTACAACAAAATAGACTTGATGCCTCCTGATGAGCAAGGCTTGGCAGAAATACACCAAGAAGACCAAAAAATCATAGGTATCTCGGCAACCAAAAAAATAAATATAGATACTTTTACCCAGCTGCTGTATGATTTGGTAGTGGAGAAATACTATGTGCTCAACCCTAATTATCTATCTTAAAAAGGTACATTTTATTCTTCATAATCTAATGATATGGAGAATAAAGGGGCTTCTTGCTCGTAAATGCTTGTTTCTGTGATTTCGCTGCTGTCTGTGCTGAGGGGTTTGGGGAGTTTTTTGGCAAGGTTTTCTTGAGACAGTATGATTTCGTATTCGTCATCATTGCTGAGGTCTATCTGCTCAAAATCATCATAGCTACGCCACTCAAAAGCAATGTTGGCGATGAGCAAGATACAAAACAAACAAATCTGGAAGATAAGCCCTCGCTGACTGCTCAAATCTACTTCTGGATGTTTTTTATGTATCATAAGTGGGGCTAATTTAATGAGAACTGTATGGGTATCGTGAGTTCTTGTCTGACTGCTTTGCCATTCACACGGGCAGGAAGCCATATGGTGTTGGTAGATTTTATGGCATCCATGGCGGCTTGGTCGCAGGCTGGGTGTATTCCTTTCAAAACCTTAAAATCTGTGAGGCTTCCGTCTGGCATGACCATAAAGCGGACAAACACCCTGCCTTGTATCTTTTTTTGGCGTGCTTCTTTGGGATACCGAAGCTTGCCTGCCAACTCTGCATAAAATCTATCCAGCCCTCCCTCCACATCAGCAAATCTATTTTGCTCTATCTGTAGGTTTTTATCTGGGTCTTGCCAGTGGGTTTTGCCTGAAAATGCCAATAAAAGTGAGGCAAGTAGCGGCAAGATAAAAAACATTTTGAGCTTCCAATACGAGGGCGTAGGGCGTTTTTGGAGGCGATGCAGACGAGATTTTATCTCTGTCTGATTAAAACTGTGTGCCATATTGAGCTTTAGATGCTCAAAAAGCCGCCGCACCATGAGCCTTTGGTAGCTAGGCAAATCACTGTGCCGCATCACAGAGGCATCTGCAATGTACTCATGGTTATCTCTGAGTGCTTTCTGGAAGATATACACAAAAGGATTGAACCAAAAAAAGATTCTTAAAAACTCAAAGTAAAGAATATCATAACTGTGCCTATCATGGATATGTTTCAGCTCATGGTATCGTATTTTTTCGTTTTCTTCTTTGCTCAGGCTTTGGCTGTCATCCCAAAAAAGATAATTAAAAAACGAAAAAGTAGGCAGCTTGCCCCCTGTATTGATTTGTAAATAACCCGCTTGGTGAATCACTTCATGGCTCTGAATGATGTGCAGCAGTTGCCAAAATCTCAGCAAAAAATAAAACCCCGAGATACACACCCCGACTACATACCCCCAAAAAAAATACACAGAATAATCTGCATTGGGCAGAAGGTTGGATTTTAGGGTATTGACTTGCAGCGTGAGTACTTCTAAATTTAGTGGCACTGCCTGCCCCGAAGACTCCCCAGGAACGGGAAACTCTATCAAAGGAATCAGCAATGCCAGCACAGAACTGAGCAACAAGTAGTATCGGTTGCGCTGCAAGAAAGAATCATTCCGCAGGCACAAAACATAAAAGCCATAAAATAGCCCCAAGCAAAGACTGTATTCAAAAAAATAATCAAGCATACATCATGGGTTGTTTTATTCCGTTAATTAATAGCTTTTACCAAGCAAAAAAGAAGACTTTATCACGCTTACTACTCCTCTTTGTTTGTGTTTGTATTTGTGTCTTCACCTTGGTCTTCCTCTTTGAGTCCGTCCTCTACGTATTTCATGAGGTCTTCAAACTCATCTAGTGCCACATCGTTTTGTTTTACGAAAAAAGACACCATTTTTTCGAAAGACCCGCCAAAATATTTGCCCATAAAGTTTTTAAGATAAAAATTACTGTATTGGCTTTTGGGTATCAGTGGGTGATACTCGTGTGTACGCCCGTGGGCGGTATGCCCCACAAATCCTTTTTCTTCTAAAATACGCACAATGGTAGAAATCGTATTGTAGGCATAAGGCTCATTGTTTTTGGGATTGAGTGGGAGTTCTTTTACAATATCTTTCACGAAAGCACTTTTTAATTTCCAAAGTACTTGCATAATCTGCTCTTCTGCACGGGTGAGTTCTTCTAGTTTTTCCATATTATGAGATAAATATTTATCCAAATATAAAACTAAAAATCTAGTTGTGCAAATAAATTTAGAAAGTATTCCGTGAGTATTCTTCCCAAAAAAGACATTCATCAGCTGGGCTGCTACTCAATGGTCTATTATTTGGGTATTTTGATATTAAATGCTGTAAATTCTCCTTCTTGGCTTTCTACACTTACCCGCCCTTTCATTTTGTCTAAGGCTCTTTTCACGACATAGAGTCCTAGTCCATTTCCTTCTGAGGCTTCTGAGCCTCTGAAAAACATATCAAAAATCTTAGAAAAATAGGAAGGGGCAATGCCTGCACCATTGTCTTTGAGGTCAATGATGATGTGGGTATCATCGCTTCGAGCCTGGATGTGCAAGGTAGGCTGTGCATCTTCACTTTCTGAGCGAAAAGTAGTTGCATTTTCTACAAGATTCTCTAGCACAAAAAGCAGCAACTCAGGGTCGGCATATATATAGCAAGCGGGTTCTATTTCTTTGACAATATGCAGGTTGCTCCGTTCTATTTTTTCGGAGAGTGTATCTTGCACTTCATTGAAGATGACCTCCATGTTGAGCATTTGCTCATCTACGGTTTTGCCCATGATGTAGCTAATTTGGTGTAGCTTCTCGAGCATTCTGTCCATTTTGGTGGCAGTGGTTTCTATTCTTTGGAAGAAATCTACGGCTTTGGGGCTTTCTTCTGCACACTCTATCAGTGCAAGCTGTGTAAGCCCTGTGAGTGTAGCTACAGGGCCTTTAAAATCATGAGAGGCTCTATAGACGAGCAAGTCCAGTTCTTCATTGACCTGGGTGAGGGCTTCGTTGGCGTATCTTAGGTCAAGGGTTCTTTCGGCTACTTTTTCTTCTAGAGAGGTATTGGCTTTGTTGAGTTCTTGGTTGGTCAGCTCTAGCTTTTGCTTGGTTTCTGTGAGTTGCTCATACTGCCCCGTGATTTGGTTATTTTGTTCTTCTATTTCTTGTTTTTGAATTTCTAAGGTATCTTTTTGACTCAAAATCTGTTGTTTTTGGGCCTCTATTTCTTCATTTTGCTGTTTGAGGAGTCGGTTCGCTCGTTTTTTTTGATAATTATTCCCGATAAGCAATAGCATCAGCAATGCAGCAAATATAAGCCCGCCAATGAGTGCGTAGTTAAAAAACTTTTGGTTGGCAATCTGTAAATCGTAGATTTGCTTGGCTTTGGAAAACAGGTGTGGGTCATCTATTTCTTTTTCATTTACCTGCTCACGCATCTGGACAGCCTTCAAGAAGTATGCATTGCTTTTCACCTCTTCTCCTAGTCTGTCATAGATAGTCCCTACCATCACGCTCGCCTCAGCTATCTGTGCGATTCTGCCTGTTTTTTCGGCAAGTTTTAGGTATTTAAGGTAATAATCTAAGGCAATGGAGTAATAATCATCACGGATATAAAACAAATCATAGTGATACTGCCCCATTGTTTTGAGTAGCAATGCCATTTTTTCTGTATTTCCTTCACTTTGATAAATCTCTAGGGCTGTCTGATAAGATTGAATGCTCTCTTGGTCTCTTTTCAAATCATCTAAATAATAGACCTTTCCTAAGATGTAGTGTGCATAAGCTTGCCCGCTTGTGTAGTCTATTTTTTCTGCCAGTGTCAGGGCTTGCTTGCTAAAGTAAGCTGCATTTTGCTCTCTTTGGCTCAGCAAATACTCTTCGGCAAGCTGATTAAGTGCATCCACCTTAGAGCTATCCATTTTTGGGAGCACACGCACTACCCTCAAGAGGCTGTCTATTTTATAGCACTGCGCTGCCGCAGATGAAAGAGAAAACCAAGATAAAATCAGTAAAAAAGCAAGCCAACGCATAATTCTGTCATTTTAATCAAGAAAAATAGATTCCTTAGATTTTCGTCCGTTTTGGTTCATTTGTTTCGCAAAAATATAAAAAATCTAACACATCACTCTCAAACAGATTAATTACGAATATTTGAACCTAAACTTCCAAATATTGTTTATTTTTGGTGTAAGAGTACTCATTGTAGCACCTAAGCGGATTAGTTCGTAAATAAACTAATTTATTGTGTAAAAAACACTCAAACATTAAAAAAATGGCAAAAGAAACCTTTACCAAAAATATCAACATCAAGAACAGAAAAGCAAGCTTTGAGTTCTTTTTCTTAGATAAGTACATCGCAGGTATGAAGCTGCAAGGCACTGAGATTAAATCTATCAGGCAGGGCAAAGTAAATCTGCAGGATGCTTTCTGCTATTTTAAAAATGGAGAACTGTGGGTAAAACAAATGCACATCTCCCCCTATGACAATGGTACGCACTATAACCACGTCTCAGACCAAGACCGCAAGCTCCTTTTGAGCAAAAAAGAACTCCGAAAACTCGAAAAAGGCACAGAAGAACAAGGCGTAACCATTATCCCTATAAGGCTATTCACCAATGACAGGGGATGGGCTAAAATGGAAGTAGCCCTTGCCAAAGGAAAAAAACTTTATGACAAACGAGATAGTATCAAAGAAAAAGATACCAAAAGAGAACTAGACAGAATGAAACTTTAAGCTAAAAAATAAAAAGTATGCAAGCACTCATTCAACATGTGATTCAGACAGCACAGTCTTACATCGGGACGCCCTACAAATGGGGCGGCAATGACCAACAAGGCATTGACTGCTCGGGGCTAGTGGTCAGGGCTTTTGAGGCTGCCAATATCCCGATGCCTCGTGTGGCAGGTGCGCAAGCCAAAGCTGGTAAGCACTTAGAACTAGATGAACTGGTGCCTGGAGATTTGGTTTTTTTTACAAACCAACCTGGCAATCTGCAAATCACCCATGTAGGGATTGTAAGCCGAGTCAATTACCCTCAAAACTCCATCATTTTCGTACATGCCAGCTCAGGCAAATACGGCGTAATGGAGTCTGAGTTACTTTCTAACTACTGGAAGAGTGTCTATCTGCAAGCAACACGCCCTGCTGCATTTTTGGGAAACCTGCCAAGCTAACTGGAAAGTCTAAGAATATTTTAAAAAATGCCCCTTGAGATATGCCTCTGCAAGTGCTACATAAGTAACGGCTCCGTCTCTAAACATCTGGGCATCTTTTTCGGAAAGTTTTTTGACTATCTTGCCTGGAGTGCCCATCACTACCGAAAAATCAGGTATTTCCATATCTTGAGTTACGAGTGCGTGCGCTCCTATCAAGCAAAAACGCCCAATCTTGGCACGGTTTAGCACAGTCGCACGCATCCCCACAAGGGTATTGTCTCCAATGCTTGCCCCATGGATAATCGCCCCGTGCCCTATGATGCACTCCTCTCCGATGATCGTGGGCTCATTGGCATCTGCATGCAAAATACAGCCGTCTTGAATGTTGCTCCGATTTCCTACGATGATTTCCTCCTCATCTCCTCGAAGCACAGCATTGTACCAGATAGAACATTGGTTCCCTATTCTGACACGCCCTACTACTGTGGCATTGTCAGCTATAAACACATTCACTCCTACTTGTGGTCTGTGGATTTTTGTTGATTCTTCACTCATTTTTATTAATTTTATTTAAAGTACTTTTTAGAAGCGAAATCTAACTATTTTCTGAAATTCCACGAAATTTATGCTTGCCTGACAGTTTTTGTGATGAATCTGTCATTGCCAGACAAGGAAATTTATAGGGATTCTCTTTAAAAGGTCATTTAGGCAGCGATGGCACGCAGTTTATAGCTTAGCCAAGCATAGTAAAGCATCGTAAGGGCACAAATACCCAAGCCCAAAGACTCTCTCGCAAGCTCTATGTCAGTGATAAATTCTTCTCGTACAAGAAGCCCATGCCACTCACGGGGCAAAAACAAAAACGCAAGCACAGAATATGCTACAGCACTTCCCAAGAATACAAAAAAAGGAATCTTCTTGGTAAGTAAACCCAGTGAAAGCAATGCCGCCACAGCATAGATGCTCACCCATAAAGCAGGGTCGGGGTCATTGTACTGAACCACTGCAAAAGAAATAAAAATAAAAGCCATCAAAATGGCAAAATACCTTGTAGTGTTTTTCATAGATTCAATCTGATATGAGGTGATTTACTTTTTTAGAAAGCTTAAAACTAAGGTACGAAAAATATTAAACAGTAAAACTATGTATTTTAAAGCTAAATTTTGCAAACACAAACAGCAAAAAGCACAAAATTAAGCCTTTCTCAAAAAAGCACTAAAAAAATCATCTGCTCTGCAGTTGGTGTTTTAGAAATGGTGATTCAACCTATCCCTCGTAAGGTGTCCCACCTACGAAATCCGTTCTGTAAAACTTACACAAATCTATACATTTGCTGTTTACTTCCTGCTTCATAGTGTCTCCTTGCCCTAGGGCTTAGATTTTTTGGACACTCCACGGGCTGACACGGTGGAACTCACCGCCCAATTTTCCTCTGGTGCAAGCATGAGCGAAGCGGTGCTTGTACCATTTTTTTTCCGAAAGCGTCCGCTTTCCGCCGAAGGCGAAGGGCTTTGAATAAATAATATGTAAATATTTGCTTTATTCTATGAATATAATATCAAGTAATCCCTGCTCACCTTCATAATCTCTTGCACTACTATAAATCCAATCTCTTGCTAAATCTACAAACCCAGCTTCTACTGGGTCATCGTGTAAATAGGCTAGTTTCTGCTCCAGCATGTAGTTATCAAATAATTCTATTGGGTGGTTATCTTGTTGCCAAAGTAGCCACCCCACCTAGCACAAGCATCGCTTCGCTTTGCTCATATCTTCGCTCCATAGTTCAAAAGTACAATTTTTAGTATATCTGAACAAGCTCTTAAAAATAGGTAGAAAAAGTAATTTGCTATGCTCAGAATTTCGGTAGTGGGCTTTTTGCTTTATAAACTACTGATAATGAGTGCACTAAAACCTCATCACTCGCAATTTCCTAGAATGGGTGGCACTTTACCTAACTGATGCAGCATCTTGATATGCGATCGAAGGGCACTCACAAAAGTAGGCTGCTCATGGTAAGGTAATCCAAACTCTTGTGCGGTGTTCTTCACAATTTCTGAGATAGGTCGGTAATGTATATGACAAATATTGGGAAATAAATGATGCTCTACTTGATAGTTGAGCCCTCCTGCAAACCAAGTCAAGAAGTGATTGTTTTTGGCAAAATTAGCTGTAGTATAGAGCTGATGGATTGCCCAAGAGTTCTCTAAATTGCCTTCTTCATCATAAGTAGGGTGAATCGTGTCTTCTATCACATGTGCCATCTGAAATATCAGGCTCAAGACCAAGCCCACCACAAAATGCAAACTCAAGAATCCTATCAAAACCTGCCACCAAGCTATCTCTAATACTAGATAAGGTAAAATACAGAGCATAAAAATATAAAGCACTTTTGTAAAAATAAGGGTGATTGCCTCCCAAAAAAGATTGGCGTTGTTTTTAGGGTAAAAATTTTTGCTTGCATACCTAAACACCTTGGCAAAATCTTTATAGAAAATAGAGAGTGTCATAAGAGGATAAAGCAGGAAAACATAGATGTGCTGATATTTATGGTATTTTTTGAGGGGAGAGTGCGGCGAAAGGCGCAGTACGAACTTGGTTTCTATGTCTTCATCATATTCATAGACATTGGTGTAGGTATGGTGCAGCACATTGTGCTGTATGCGCCAGCTGAATACATTGCCCCCAAGTATATACAAAGACCAGCTCAAGGCTCGGTTGATGAGAGGGCGAGAAGAATATGAGCCATGAATGGCATCATGCATCACTGATAGACCGATTCCGGCCGTGCCTGTAGCCATCAGAAGTACTAGCCCAAACATAGCCCAAACAGAAAACCAGCCTGATAGAATGAGGCAATAAGGCACTATAAAAAGCCCCAACATAAGGGCAGTCTTGATTTTGATACCTAAGTGATGATCTCCGTATTGATTTAAACCATTTTCTTTAAAATAATCACCTACCCTCTGACGAAGGGTAGTGTAGAATAAAGCTTGATTACTATTGCTGAACCTAAGCTTTTGGGGAGTGTTTTTTGAGATATTCATTTGAAAAATGATAGCGTATTTTTTTTATTCAATGTGTTTGCTCTTCAATAACACTTTTCGGCAATAATAGATTTAAAGCTTGGTAGTGTTAAAGATGTAATGCTAAGTATTTGTTGTAGTGGCAAATAAAATATTTGATTGCACCAATATGATTTTCCCCCTACTGCTCTTAGCGTCTTGACCCACAACCGCAACTGTTCTTAGCATCTCGCTCAGAACAAACTTTACGAATCACTTAAACTCGAATATAAAATGAAATTCTGAAATAAACTTAAATCAATAGCCAAAACTACGGCTTCATGATGCAAAAACCTTTGGTCAGAGCGAGACGCATCTGACCAGTTTGCTATTGTGGGTTACGCTTGACACGCAACCTAAGACCAGAATGGGACCTTCTCCCATCTCAATTATAGTTTGATAAATAACCTAATGCTATCTACCTTCACGGCACACCTAAGACTAGATGGGGGTGTTTCTTCATCTGTTTCTAACTTTGAAGGCTTACCAGAAAGTAGCTCCCGAAGACCTGAAACCGCTTGTTGTTTCCACTGACTTACTTGGTTGGCATGAATACCAAACTCACTGGCAATCTGAGAAAGTGTTTTTTGTTCTTTCATTGCCTCCAATACTACCTTCTCTTTGAAGGCAGCATCGTAACGTTTTCTTGCTTTTTTGACCATCTTTGTAAAGGGTTTATGTCTTAAATTGATAACATCTTTACACCTTATTTTGTGGTACTAATTTTGGGGAGCATTATAATCATGCCTAGTAAAAAACTACTTATAAATTTCTTTCGTGCTAAATTCTGTGCTAGAGGGAATTTATGCAACATTTCTGTAACTTTATCCTTGATGATTCTTTTCATCATAAAAAGGTTGGTTTTGAGTTTAAGCACTACCCAAAATTCAACCTTTTTTGTTTCTTATCAAAAAATCATCGGGTAGAGTATCCAAATAATTACGCAGTATAAAATTTCTCACAAAAAAAGCCTAGGACTTCTTAAAGTCTTAGGCTTTTTTTAATTTTTATAAAATAAAATTATTATAGAGGCTTAATAGGCTTGTTAGGCTTTGCTCCATCTCCACCATCAGGCGTAGCGATGGATTCTCGCATTTCGGTATCAGCTTTGATATTTTCCATTCTGTAATAATCCATAATTCCCAATCTTCCTGAGCGGAATGCCTCAGCAATGGCTTGAGGAATCTGGGCTTCGGCTTCTATTACTTTGGCCCGTGCTTCTTCGGCTTTGGCTTTCATTTCTTGCTCTAGGGCTACGGCCATGGCACGTCTTTCTTCGGCTTTGGCATCTGCTACTTTGAGGTCGGCAGTGGCTTGCTCTATGGAGAGTTTTGCACCAATATTCTCACCTACATCTACATCTGCAATATCAATAGATAAAATTTCAAAAGCAGAGCCTGCATCCAAGCCACGCTTCAAAACTAGCTTAGAGATGGTATCAGGATTTTCTAATACTTCTTTGTGGCTTCTTGCCGAGCCAATGGCAGATACAATGCCTTCACCTACACGGGCGATGATGGTATCTTCACCAGCACCCCCTACGAGTTGGGCGATGTTGGTACGAACAGTTACACGGGCTCTGGCACGAAGCTGAATTCCATCATCCGCTACTGCAGCAATCAAGGGAGTATCAATCACGCGAGGGTTTACGGAGGTCTGCACAGCTTCAAATACATTTCGCCCAGCAAGGTCTATAGCCGTCGCTTGCTTAAAACCTAGACCAATGTTGGCTTTTTCGGCAGAGATAAGTGCCTTGATGACCAGTGGAACATTACCACCTGCTAGAAAGTGAGTTTCTAGCTCGTCAGAGGTTATTTTTAATCCTGCCTTCGTGGCTGTGATGATAGATTCTACTATCAGGCGAGGCGGCACACGGCGGATACGCATAAAAACAAGTGTAAACAAATTAATAGATACACCCGAAAATATGGCAGTAAGCCATAGATTGACAGGTACGAAATAGAGGAATGTGAAGAATCCTATGATTCCCACTATCAAGATTACAAGTACTGAATATTCACCCATAATAATTGTAGATTTTAGGTTTGTTAGTGTTTAGTAATTGGTATTGCAATATGTAAAGAAATATTGAAAGTATTGAGAGAATCCGAAAATTTTATGCCAATTCATCTTCTAAAAGCCAAATAACATCTGGTTTTCCTGTCTTTTCTTGCCATTCTACTTCTACGTGTTGGCTTGTGAGGGTGTTTACCTCTTGCCCCCAATAATCAGGAGCTACGGGCAGATGCCTTGTGTAGCGGCGATTGATGAGGATGAGAAGTTCTACTTTTTTGGGTCTTCCGAAGGCAAGCATGGCATCTAAAGCAGAGCGGACAGTACGTCCTGTATAAAGTACATCATCAATCAAAATCACTTTTTTGCCCTCAAGGGCAAAGTCAATTTGTGTTTTATTGGCTTGCAAAGGAGTATCACGCCTTCTAAAATCATCTCTATAAAAAGTAACATCTAAGTAACCCAGTGGCACACGTTGCCCTGTCAGTTCAAGGAGTCTTGCTCGGATTCGGTCAGCAAGTTGTATTCCTCTTGGCTGCAAACCTAGCAAGACAGTATCTTGAAAATTTTGATGATTTTCTACCACTTCTTGGCACAAACGGCTCAGGATGATGTCTAAGAGTTTGGCATCAATGATTTGTTTTTTTTCCATGTTATTTTAGTTCTGAATCATATCTCGAAGATACACAAAAATCATTCAGGTATCAAAACATGATAGACTTTGTTGCTATCTTTTAAGGTCAGTGTATTTTGGCGTAGCCATGGGTTATATGATTTGAGCGTAAAATAAGAGATGTTTTGTGCCTTTGCAAAGTCAGCTAAATCTGGGATATTTTCTTGAATTTCTAGTTTTTTAAATTTGATAATGGAGTAGCCTTGTGCTTTGGCGTCGGCATAGCCAAAGGCTTCAGGATGCTCAAAAATATGCTTGGTAGCAAGGGCATAATAGACATAAGCACCTGTCTCAGGGTTGAGGTAAAGCTCAAAATAACTGTTTACTTTTTGTTGTTCTATCCTGCGGGATACTCCACGCATACCCATATTGTAAGAAGCTGCCACAAGACTCCAATTCTTAAATTTTTTGTGGGCATCTAAGAAATACTGTGCAGCAGCTTTGGTAGATTGGATAGGGTCATAGCGTTCATCTATTTCTTGATTGACTTCTAAACCGTATTCTTGAGCCGTCTCGGGCATAAATTGCCAAAAACCTACTGCACCCTTAGAAGAGGTGAGGTTAGAAAGATTACTTTCTACAATGGCAATGTATTTAAAATCATCGGGAATGTTATTTTCTTTCAGAATAGGCTCTATTTGTGGAAACCAGCGTGCTGCTTTTTTAAAATTGATGGAGGTAAACGCATGGCGATAGGCAAGGCGTGCCAAGGCTTGGTCAAAACGCTCAAAGACTGGCGGTTGCTCAAGTGGCACTTCTTCACCTGCAAAGGTGATTTTTTGAGGTGTAATATAAAACTTAGGTGCGTTGGATTGGGTTTGATTGCCTGTTTTTTTTAGGTTTTTGGGGAAGCTAGATAAATCATCATAATTCAAGAAAATAAAATAACTCAGGAAAATTAAGTTGATAAGGATTAAAAACCCAATAAATATGTTTTTAAGATTCATGCAAAAGTATTTAATAATCGTTTTTAGATGTGCGTATTTTTCAATTAACCTTCTCTTGGAGCAACTTTATGCAGTCAAAGAGGTTTGTTTTTAATAAAACTTTATCAAAGATATGAATTCTACTCAAGTATCCAATCAAGGCACTCCTTCTGAAGAAATACAAGACCCTCAAATCGTATTGTTTGATGGAGTTTGTAATCTCTGCAATCAAAGTGTAGATTTTATAGTGCAGCGAGATAAGAAAGATGTATTCAAATTTGCTTCCTTGCAGTCTGAGTTTGCCCAAAATCTTCTCAAACCCTTCCCCATTGATGCCCAAAAGTTAGACAGTGTACTACTGGTGAAAGGCGGGAAATTATACCAAAAATCTTCGGCTGCCTTGCAGATTGCTCGGCAGCTAGGTGGAGGCTGGAGGCTCATGTACGGGTTTATCATTGTCCCCAGATTTTTGAGGGATTTTGTGTATAACATCATCGCCAAGAACCGCTACCGATGGTTTGGCAAAAAAGAAACCTGCCGCCTACCTACACCCGAAGAAAGGGCTAAGTTTTTGGGGTAGAGAATTTATATTTTATGCTCTTCAAAGGCAGTAGTGATGGATAATATTACAATCTCTCTTTAACTAAAATTTAAGTTAGTAAAGTTATTTTTGCTTTGACCCCTCTATTTTTCTCTTAACTTTGAGTCTTTATTACCTAACTCGAATCTATGAAGGCTTTAAAAATAATACTTTTATTGTGCATTACTGATTTTCTTTTAAGTGCTTGTTCTTCTTCTCTAAGCCCTCATTTCACTAAAAATTATTATCGCCAAGATTTTTATCATTATCTCTTAAATCCTACCCTAAAGCTAAGGCATGAGTCTTATGGTGATATTGATTTTATACAAAAAAAATCAGCTCTGAAACGCCTGTTAAAAGAAAAAAACTACCAATTAGAGCAGGTTTTGGCGTATGGCAAGAGTAGCTTAGCTCCCTTTTATGAATATTTTATTTTGCATAATAGCTCTAGCGAAGGTTGGAATCTACCCACGGATGCTTTTATCCGAGATACGCTTTTACAAGCAAATAAATTTACATTTATTGGTATTCCTCTGGGTGCTGGCGCCATGCAAAATGACTTTGAAAATCTATCCAAAAATTGGTTTATCGGAGAGGGCTTCCAAAGAGAAGGGCTTGAACTGAATGCCCTCCTGAAAACATATCACAACTCTAACGACTTCTGGAGTGCTTACCAAGCTATTGAAGGTTTTAATGCACTTAGTGTAGGAGAGGAGCAATTCAAATTACAAATTCAGCTTACTTATGCCTCCTTTCTAGGGGAAGGGTTTCTTTATCAAGAGTGCATAAAAAAATGGGAAAAAGAGAGATTAAAACCCGAAATAAAGACAGTCATTCAAGAGAAGGCAACTCAAGGCATAGAAAATACCAAAAAGCTGATTCTCGAAAAAAGTGCTTCTACTCAACTATTGATGTTTAATGAAAATCACTTTTACCCTGCTCACCGCCGCTTACTCACCGAGTTATTACCTGAGCTAAAGGCACAAGGTTTTGAATATTTAGCCTTAGAAGCGCTGTTTAGGGATGACAAACTAAACGAAGGAAAAACACTAAGTTTAGAGGACGGATTTTATACTCGAGAGCAAAATTTTAAAGCACTCATAGACCAAGCTCAAAAGCTAGGCTTTAAATTTATTGCGTATGAAAACCAAAATACAGAGATAGACCGAGAACTGGGGCAGGCTCAAAACCTCTACCAAGCTAGTTTTGCACAAAATCCATCTGCAAAGGTAATTGTGCTAGGAGGAGTATCACATATTCACGAGGAGGCAGACCAAAACGGAAAATCTTGGATGGCAAAGGTTTTTAAAGATAAATACGGCATAAATCCACTTACTTTTTCTCAAACAGCACTGAATAATTATCGCAACATAATCCCAAATCTTGGTGTATTGAGTCAGGAGGATATTTCACAACCATCATATCAAGCCTGCGACTATTATATTCTCAATAATTTAAGTGTAGAAGCCCAACATTCTCCCAATTTTAATTATCACAATACTGCGGAAGAGGTGATCTATTTACAACTATTAGAAATCCCAGAGAATGAAGAACAACTAGATAGTTTGGTGCCTCTTCGCTCAGTTTTGCTTACACCTAGAGAAGTATATAAAAGCTATATTCCTCATAAAAACCTGATGATGCGTCTTATCAACAACAAAGCAAAGATTATCTTTGAAGAACAAATCTCTTTACTGCCTTAGTTATAGATTGTCTGTGCTTACAGCTATGAGATTTTAGATTTTTATGAAATGATGCTATTCTTTGAACTGAAATCATAATTAAGACAAGGAAAGTTATGTATCATTTCACCATAATTTCATGCTTGCTTGCCCAGCTATTAATGTCTTGCTTGCTCAGTGCTGACGCCATCAGGTCAGGAAAAAGGTCGGGCGTACAAGCAAAAACAGGCACACCAATAGAAGCCAAATATTCTGCATTTCCGCTGTCATAATAAGGAGCTCCCTCATCATTGAGTGCCAACAGCGTGATAAACTGTATGCCATTCTGTACGAGTTCATTCATTCGCTTCCGCATTTCTAGCTGATTGCCTCCTTCATACAAATCCGTAATCAAAATCAAAACAGTATCTAAGGGACGGTGGATAATTTGCTGACAGTACGTAAGTGCCTTGTTGATGTCTGTCCCTCCACCGAGCTGCACACCAAAGAGCAAATCTACAGGGTCTTTTAGTTCTTCTGTCAAATCTACCACTGCAGTATCAAATACCACCATTTTGGTCTTGACAGCAGGGATGGAAGCCATGACCGAACCAAAAATGCCCGAATAAATCACCGAACTACCCATAGAGCCGCTTTGGTCAAGGCAAAGCACGACATCTTTGAGGGCGTTGCGTTTTCTGCCATAGCCGATTCTAGTTTCGGGAATGATGGTTTTGTATTCGGGCTGATAGTGCTTGAGATTTTTTCGGATGGTTTCGTGCCAGTTGATTTCATTGTGTCTAGGGCGGCGGTTTCTGATAGAGCGATTGAGGCTGCCCGAGATGGCTTGCTGTGTAGGGGCGGCAAGTTTGCGGATAAGCTCATCTACTACTTTTTTGACGACTTGTCTGGCTGTATCTTTGGTTTTTTCGGGGATAGCCCTGCCCAAAGTCATGAGATTGGCAACCAAATGCACATCAGGCACGATGCTCTCTAGCATCTCTGGCTCGGTGAGCATGGCAGTTAGGTTTAGTCTTTTGAGGGCATCTTGCTGCATGACCTGCACTACGCTTTGCGGAAAATAGGTGCGAATATCTCCTAGCCACCTTGATACATTGGGTGAAGATGCCCCTAGCCCACCTTTGCGTTGGGTGTTGTAGAGTGCCTCGAGGGTTTTGTCTATGCCCGCTTCAGTAGCAGAGAGTGAACAGTTTAATTGTTGCTCGGTTTCTCCACCAAGTATTAATCTCCATCGATTTAGGTGTTGGTTTTCCATGGGTATTTTTTTAATGGCTGATTCGCTTTTAATTTTTTAAAAATCAGATTCATTCAAGGTTACTTCTCTTACTGAGTAATTATCTTCCGTAATTTCAAAGCCCATTTCATCTTCATAATTTTGAAGTGCTTCTAAGTATTTTTCTTTGCTATCAAATACCCCAAGCAAGGTATCATCTCCTTCATAAGTATCTGGGCCGTAAACATTTATAATGTATAGTTTCATATTTTTGAAAGTTAACATAATTGTTTTTTAATTCTTATTTCTAATCTACAAATCTCAAACTCCAAATATTTTTTCTAAAATAGGCAATACTTTTTCTGCCCTCTTATGGTCTATTTGTGTATTGAGATTGGCTTTGAGGATAGAAGATTTTCCTTGTTTTGCTTTTTGGGCTATTTTTTGTTTTTCGGGTGCGGTATAAGAAGAAAAAGTACGTCTCAAGAGTGGCACGACTTGCACAAAGTTTTCTTCTTCCAATTCTTTGACCCATTCATTGACTATCTCCCAGATGGCTTCATCTATGAGCAATGTGCTGGCAGCCTCTTCCAAAAAACCTTCTAACCAAAGTGCCGAAAAGCTAGGCTCTTGGGAGGTAGAAAGTGCTTGGCTAAATACCTGAGCAGTTGCTTCTGCGTCTAGGTCTTGAGCATCATACCTTATTTTGTAGCAAAAACCTTGTATTTTGGGTGCGACTGCGTGTACCTCGCTTGTCTTTTGAAGCGTCTCAAGCCAATGACTTTTTAGCTCGGGTTCATCTAGCAGCATCACAGATTGATGTACTTCTTTGATAAGCTGCACCACGGCAGCGGCTTGGGCTTCGTCTATGCCTGTGCAGCTCATGGGCAGACCCGCAGTCATACGGTAAAAAATAGAATCCAGTATGAAATTAATCGTCTCTATGTCTGTTTTGCGGACATTGCCGTATCGGCTTACTTGCACCAGTGGCACAAAGGCTTTCATCAATACGGCTGTATCAGAAGTGCCTGCCGAAAGCTCATCCATCCGTTTGATAATTTTACGGACTCCTCTGTCTAGCTCCGCAGGAAGTCCTTTTTGCAGCATTTTTGTAATCTGGTCAAGCTGTTGGCTAGATTCGGCAAGGTAGGCAAGGTATTGATTACCAGCATCTTCGAGGGTATTTCCCCAAGTCGCTTTTTCTAGGAGTTTAATGCTTAACTCAGGATACCAAGTCAATCTCCATTCTTCTTTGAAAGTGCCTTTGCCTCTGCTGCCTATTTCTTGTCCCCAGTCTATGTCTAGTAATTGCAGTCGGTGTAGCAACACACTTTTTTTCAGGTCATTTTCACTTCTGAGGTCTAGGGTGATGTCTTTGTAATCGCTTGATTTTTTGAGACGAAGTGATTTGATGCTTTGCTCAAAGTCTTTTTGCAGAGGCACTTGTGGCGTACCTTCGGGAACTTCCCCGAGGTCTTTGCCCACGATGAGTTCTTTCCAGATTATCTGCATCAATATTTCATCTCCCATGCACATCACGGCTTGAGTAGCTTCATTGAGCTCGCTCAGACTTGCCTTAGAAAAATCACGCAAGGCAGCCAAACTATTGGCAAGGCGGACGGCTTCGATAATGTGTGCAGAAGAAATATCCACTTGGTGTTTTCTAAAAACCTGTGCGGTATGTGAGAGCCAGCGTGTGCCATCATCTTTGGGGTGTTGCCAGCAGTGATGGTACCAGCCAGGCGAAATGACTCCTGCCCCATAGCCACTCTCAAACGAAAGGCGATCGCTTGTCCAAGGTATCCAAGTGGTATCTACGTTTACTTTGGGTAAGTTTTTTAAGATTTCGTTGTCTTCTTTGGCGGGGGGCATTTGCAGAAGTGCGGGTACATGCCAAGCCCCACAAACGACTACTATTTTTTCAAACTTTTCTTTTTGGGCAGTTCGGATGGCTTTCCGCATAAAAGCCTCTCTGATGTCTTCGTTTTTATCTTCTCTTTTGGGGAGATTTTCTCTCAGAGATTGCATGGCTTCGGCTATCGCCTCAAAGACTTCTATGGGGTGCACACTCATCTCAAATTGATGTTCCCACCATAGCTCGGCATCTTCAAAGCCTGCTGCATCGGCGAGGTAGGCCAGTGGGTTTCGTCTGGGGTAGATGGAGAGGTTCGCCTCGATTTCTTCTTGACTTTTCTCTGAGGTTTCTTCAGTATTTTCTTGTGCAGAAGCAAAGGCTAGTTTATGGCAAAGAGGCATATCTATCAGACGGACAGGAATTTTCTTTTCCAAGCCATATTTGATGGCTTGCCATTCAGGAGAGAAAGAAGCAAAAGGATAAAAAACAGCTTTCTGTGGCTCGGTAGGCACATAGCCAAGCAAAGCCACAGGAGGTTGCATAGCTGCATCAGCCACCCAGTGAAGTACTTGTTCACCTTCGGGTGGTCCTTCTATCAATACAATGTCAGGCTCAATTTCAGTGAGTGCTTCTGCCAGATGACGTGCCGAACCTGGTCCGTGATGCCGAATGCCTAAAATATGAATCATAGTTAAATTAACGATGGTTTGTGAAGATATGAACCTTAGAAAGGTTATAATGCCACTAATTTAAACATAAAATGGATAATTTAAGCTTTCATTTTCAATTTATTTGCAAATCAATTTGCTTAACTTTTACATTGAATTTATTTAATTGAATGTTACATAACTAGGACAGTCTTACTGCCCAAATAAGTTAAATTTATCCTAATTTAGTCAAGTAAGCCTCAAAAGCTTATTGGCCTTTTTTCCGTATCTTTGCTTGATGAATAAACCTAAAATACTATGAAAAAAGAATTCAACATCACAGGAAATTGTAACAGTAGCAATCATTATATGATGGATGACCGCCGCCGTTTTGCAGGGATTGTAGATATGGTAGAACGGGGTAAATATTTTGTCATCAACCGTCCGAGGCAGTATGGAAAGACAACGATGCTTTTTGCCTTGCTTACAACTTTGAGAGAAGATGAGCGATTTCTACCTGTTTTTATGAGTTTTCAAGGTACAGGTTTGGCACCTCATCAGTCTGATATTGGGATGATAAACTTATTTTTAGATTTATTCATCAAGGGGCTGAGAATACAAGATAAGTCTCTTTCAAAAGAAATTAGTCAAATGCCTCGTCCTGAAAATTTTGGCGACTTGTCGGATATGGTGTCTGAAATAGTAGAAAAAGCCAATAAGAAAATAGTCTTGCTCATTGATGAAGTAGATGATAGCAGTGTGTATGAGGCTTTTTTACGACTTTTGGGTATGTTTCGCAATAAATACTTAGCAAGAAATGCAGGCGAACTCACCTTCCACAGCATTGTTTTGGCAGGCGTACACGACATCAAATCCCTCAAATTCAAACTCCGCAATCCTGATGATGCACAAGTAAACAGCCCTTGGAACATTGCCGCTGATTTTACGGTCGTGATGGAATTTTACCCCGATGAAATTGCCTTTATGCTCCGACAATACAGCGAAGCCGAAGGCGTACAAATGGACTTTGAGGCAATTGCCGAAAGGCTCTACTACCACACCTCAGGCTATCCCTTTCTGGTGTCTAAACTTTGTAAAAACATTGCCGAATACATCTTGCCCAAAAGAGAAGATAAATCAAAATGGATATTAGAAGATGTAGAGGCAAGTGTAAAACTTTTATTAAAAGAAAATAACACCAATTTTGACAGTGTTATCAAAAATATTGAAAATCAAGAAGACCTACACGAGTTAGTCAGCCGAGTAATCTTAGAAGGTGAAATTATCCCTTTCAACCAATACAATCCTACCATTTATAAAGGCGTACTCTATGGTATTTTTAAGCGAGAGGGCAGTATTCAGGTGCATAACCGTGTTTATGAGCAGTTGATTTATGATTATCTTGCTTCACGTATGCTTACCCGCCCTCAGTCGGCAAAGATGAACTATGGGGGTAGTTTTATTCAAGATGATGGAAGTTTGGAGATGGAAAATGTCTTGCGCAAATTCCAAAGTTTTATGAAAGAGCAATACAGCAGCAAAAACAATCACCTGATAGAACGTGAATGGCGATTGATTTTCTTGGCTTTTTTAAAACCCATTCTGAATGGACAGGGACACGACTTCAAAGAAGTAGAAACCTCCGAAGAAAAGCGATTGGACATTGTGGTTACTTATCTGCACTACAAATACATCATAGAACTCAAACTTTGGCGAGGTGAAAAAGCCCATCAAAAAGGACTCAATCAACTGACAGGCTACCTAGAAAAACACAGTGTAGCCAAGGGCTATTTGCTTATTTTTGATGATAGAAAACAACCCTCTTGGAAGGAAGAAGTCATCACACACGAAGGCAAAGAGATTTTTGCGGTGTGGGTCTAGCATGAAGCTCCAGCTTCGGGAACAATAATCTGCCTAATTTTTTGTATCTTTGCTTGATGAATAAACCTAAAATAGTATGAAAAAACGCTTCAACATCACAGGAAATTGTAACAGTAGTGAACATTATATGATGGACGACCGCCGCCGTTTTGCAGGCATCTTGCAAATGGTAGAGTTCGGAGATTATTTCGTCATCAATCGCCCGAGGCAGTATGGAAAGACGACTATGCTTTTTAGCTTGTTAGAAACACTGCAACAAGATGAGAACTATATTCCTATCCTGATGAGTTTTCAAGGTATTAGTGATTCTTTTTATGCTTCTTCAGATACCTTCAGTCAGTTTTTTTTCAAAGAACTAAAAAAAGAATTGGATATTCCTGAAAATGGATTTCCCAAAGAAAAATTGAACTCTGTACAAGCGGTACATACCCTTGATGAACTTTCAGAGCGTATTACCGAAGTCATGCGTCTTACAGAAAAGAAAGTAGTATTACTGATAGATGAAGTAGATGCCAGCAGCAATTATGAGCCATTTCTGCATCTTTTGGGTATGCTCAGAAGCAAATACTTACAGCGCGAACGTCCTAGTAGCCGCACCTTCCACAGCATTGTTTTGGCAGGCGTACACGACATCAAATCCCTCAAATTCAAGCTCCGCAATCCTGATGATGCCCAAGTGAACAGCCCTTGGAACATTGCCGCTGATTTTACGGTAGTGATGGAATTTTACCCTGATGAGATTGCCTTTATGCTCCGACAATACAGCGAAGCAGAAGGCGTACAAATGGACTTTGAAGCAATTGCCGAAAGGCTCTACTATCACACTTCAGGCTATCCCTTTCTAGTGTCTAAACTTTGTAAAAACATTGCCGAATACATCTTGCCCAAAAGAGAAGATAAATCAAAATGGACATTAGAAGATGTAGAACAAAGTGTAAAACTTTTATTAAAAGAAAATAACACCAATTTTGACAGTGTTATCAAAAATATTGAAAATCAAGAAGACCTACACGAGTTAGTCAGCCGAGTAATCTTAGAAGGTGAAATTATCCCTTTCAACCAATACAATCCTACCATTTATAAAGGCGTACTGTATGGTATTTTTAAGCGAGAGGGCAGTATTCAGGTGCATAATCGGATTTATGAGCAGTTGATTTATGATTATCTTGCCTCTCGGATGCTGACCCGCCCTCAGTCTGCAAAGATGAACTATGGCGGCAGTTTTATGCAAGATGAGGGTGGTTTAGACATGGATAATGTCCTACGCAAGTTCCAAAGTTTTATGAAAGAGCAATACAGCAGCAAAAACAATCACCTGATAGAACGTGAATGGCGATTGATTTTCTTGGCTTTCTTAAAACCCATTCTCAACGGGCAGGGACACGATTTCAAAGAAGTAGAAACTTCCGAAGAGAAGCGTTTGGACATAGTAGTTACTTATCTGCACTACAAATACATCATAGAACTCAAACTTTGGCGAGGCGAGAAAGCCCATCAAAAAGGACTCAAGCAACTGACGGGTTACTTAGAAAAACATAGTGTAGCCAAGGGCTATTTACTCATTTTTGATGATAGAAAACAACCCTCTTGGAAAGAAGAACTCATTACCCACGAAGGCAAAGAGATTTTTGCGGTGTGGGTGTAGCCCGAAGCTCCAGCTTCGTAATAAAAGCAAAGAAATTCTTACAGCAGATACCACAGTACACTACTAAAACTATTCTAGCATCAACTCCTCCAAAATTTTTTGGGCAGCAATTGCAATGACCGTGCCAGGGCCAAACACACCTGAAACCCCAGCATCATACAAAAATTGATAATCTTTGGGAGGAATCACGCCTCCTGCTATCACGAGTATGTCATCTCGGTCTAGCTTTCTGAGTTCCTCGATAAGCTGCGGAATGAGCGTTTTGTGTCCAGCCGCAAGACTTGATACGCCCACTACATGCACATCATTCTCGATGGCTTGCATGGCTACTTCGGCAGGAGTCTGGAAGAGTGAGCCTATATCCACATCAAAGCCTAAATCAGCAAAACTCGTGGCAATGACTTTCGCCCCTCTGTCATGTCCGTCTTGCCCCATTTTGGCTACCAAAATACGAGGACGGCGCCCCTCTGTGGCAGCAAATTTATCTGCCATTTCTTGGGCTAGTTTGAAGCCTTCATCATCTGAAACTTCAGCAGAATACACGCCCGAAATGGCACGAATCGTAGCTCGGTGCCTGCCAAACACTTGCTCCATGGCCTGTGAGATTTCACCCAGACTGGCACGCACTCGAGCAGCTTTCACGGCAAGGTCTAGGAGATTGCCTTCGCCTGTTTCCGCACAGCGTGTGATGGCATCTAGAGCCGCTTTCACTTCGGATTCTTGGCGATTCTCACGCAAAGTTTTGAGCCTAGTGAGCTGTGCCTGAAGCACGGCCGTATTGTCCACCTCCATAAGCTCTATTTCTTTGTCTTTTTCGGGGCGGTATTTGTTCACTCCCACGATGATTTCTTTGCCTGCGTCTATGCGTGCCTGCTTGCGCGCTGCGGCTTCTTCTATCCTCATTTTGGGCAAGCCTGTCTCGATGGCTTTAGTCATTCCGCCCAGTTCTTCTACCTCTTGGATGAGTTCCCAGACACGGTGGCAGAGGTCGTGGGTGAGTTTTTCTATGTAATAAGAGCCCCCCCAAGGGTCAACTACGCTGCAAATGCCTGTTTCGTTTTGTAAGAAAAGCTGTGTGTTTCGAGCTATCCTTGCCGAGAAATCAGTAGGCAGGGCAATGGCTTCATCGAGTGAATTGGTGTGCAAAGATTGGGTATGCCCTAGCACGGCGGCCATTGCCTCTACAGTGGTGCGGGTTACATTGTTAAACACATCTTGCTCTGTGAGGCTGTAGCCAGAGGTTTGGCAGTGTGTACGCAAGGCAAGCGATTTCTCACTTTTTGGATTGAATTGCTTGACTATCTTTGCCCATAGCAAACGTGCTGCACGCATCTTGGCGATTTCCATGAAATGATTCATCCCGATTCCCCAAAAGAAAGAAAGACGAGGGGCAAAATCATCAATATTTAGCCCAGTAGAAATCCCTGTACGGAGGTATTCTAGCCCATCGGCAAGGGTATACGCCAGTTCTAAGTCAGCAGGTGCGCCTGCCTCGTGCATGTGATAGCCACTGATGCTGATAGAGTTAAACTTGGGCATATTGGCAGAGGTATATTTAAAAATATCTGCAATGATGCGCATAGAAGGGGCAGGAGGGTAAATGTAGGTATTGCGTACCATAAACTCCTTCAAGATATCATTCTGAATCGTGCCAGTGAGTTGCTCAGGTTTTAGGCCTTGCTCTTCGGCAGCCACAATATAAAATGCCATAATCGGAATCACAGCTCCGTTCATGGTCATAGAGACGGACATTTTATCCAAGGGAATCCCATCAAAAAGCAATTTCATATCTAAGATAGAATCAATCGCTACGCCTGCTTTGCCCACATCACCTACCACACGAGGGTTGTCAGAGTCATAGCCTCGGTGTGTAGCGAGGTCAAAGGCTACAGACAGTCCTTTTTGCCCCCCAGCGAGGTTGCGGCGGTAAAAAGCATTGGACTCTTCGGCAGTAGAAAAGCCTGCATATTGGCGAATTGTCCAAGGACGCTGCACATACATCGTGGCATAAGGCCCACGTAAGAAAGGAGCTTTGCCCGCCACAAAACCAAGATGCTCTACTTCTTTGAGGTCTTCTTGTGTATAAAATCGCTCAATTTCAATCTTTTCAGGGCTTTTCCAAGTTTTTCCTTTTGGGGCAGAAGAAGAAGCATCCGCAGGCTTTTTGGAGAAATCTATGTTAAAAAAATCAGGCTTCATATTTTGATAGGTCTATTTCAATCGTTTTCTTATTGCTTGCTAAGATAAGGATTTTTAGGAAAAATGCACATGGTTTATCAACTTTTTAGAACCGAAACGACAAAATCCAAAGGCTTCACTTGATGAAAAAAGTGAAGCCTTTGATGGTTTTATGCTACTCCCACTCGATGGTGGCAGGTGGCTTAGAGCTAATGTCATAGACCACTCTATTGATTCCTTTTACTTGATTGATGATGTCATTAGAGATTTTGGCAAGCAATTCATAAGGGATGTGTACCCAATCGGCAGTCATGCCGTCCATGCTGTGTACTGCCCTCAAAGCAACCACATTTTCATAGGTACGCTCATCGCCCATTACGCCCACACTCTGCGAGTTAAGCAGAATCGTGCCTGCCTGCCATATTTTGTCATACCATCCTGTATTTTTGAGGTGCTGGATGTAAATATAATCGGCTTCTTGGAGCATTTTTACTTTGGCTGGAGTGATGTCGCCTAATATTCGGATGGCAAGCCCTGGCCCAGGGAAGGGATGCCTGTGCAAAATATTTTCGGGTAGGCCCAATGTTTTACCTACTTGCCGCACTTCATCTTTAAAAAGGCTGCGAAGCGGCTCTACCAGTTGAAGATTCATTTTTTCTGGCAATCCTCCTACATTGTGGTGAGATTTAATCGTAACCGAAGGCCCATTGACAGAGACAGACTCAATCACATCAGGGTAAATCGTGCCTTGCCCCAGCCATTTGACCTCTTTGAGTTCGTTGGCCTCATCTTGGAATATTTCTATGAAAGTCTTGCCGATGGCTTTGCGTTTGGCTTCTGGCTCAGACAATCCTCTCAAAGCTCCATAAAACTCTTCATGGGCATTGACAGCTATCACATTCAAGCCTAGGTGATGGTAAGAGTCTATTACCTCTTCAAATTCATCTTTGCGTAGCAATCCATTGTCCACAAAAATACAATACAAATTCTGACCAATGGCACGATGCAGCAGCAGGGCAGCCACCGAAGAATCTACGCCCCCTGAGAGTCCTAGCACTACTTTGTCATTGCCTAATTTTGCTTTAAGTTCGGCGATGGTTTGCTCGGCAAAGGCGGCTGGAGTCCAGTTGGGTTGGGCTTCACAAATCCCTATCACAAAATTTTCTAGTAATTGCTTGCCCTCTGTGCTGTGCGTAACTTCGGGGTGAAACTGGATGCCGTAGGTCTGTTGTCCTTCTATCTCAAAGGCTGCTACAGGGATTCGCTCTGTGCGAGCGATGATTTTAAAATTATCAGGAATTTGCTTGATGGTATCTCCGTGCGACATCCAGACTTGAGTGTTGGGGCTGAGGCCATGAAGCAAGGCATGGGTTGTATCTATCTCAGGGAGATTGGCACGGCCGTATTCACGGGTTTGAGATTTTTCTACTTTTCCTCCGAATTGCTGAGCCATGAGTTGTGCTCCGTAGCAGATACCCAGCACGGGTATTTTGCCTAGAATGCTCTTAAAATCAATATTGGGTGCTTCTGCATCATTGACTGAGCAGGGGCTTCCAGAGAGAATAATGCCCTTTAATGCACCTTCTTGGATAAGATATTCTAATGCTTTCAGACTAGAAAAAGGATGAATTTCACAATAGACGTGAAGCTCACGTACACGGCGAGCGATGAGTTGGGTATATTGAGACCCAAAATCGAGGATGACAATCTGTGGTTTTTGCATAGTGCAAAAATAAACAATTCTCCGAACGGTAAAATTTTTTGTGAAAGGAAAAGTACCATTGAAAGTAGAAAAAATCTGTATGTCTTCTGCCAATTCGTTTTGTGCATTTTATTTATACACTCAAAAAGCCTTCACTCTTTTAGAAAATATGCTTGAGTGAAGGCTTTCTTTGGGCAGCAAAAACTTATAGAAATACTTATTTTGCAATGAAACTGACGGCACTGCCTCCACCTCTTGCAAGTTTGATTTTGAGTACATCTCCTGCTTTTACATCTTTGCTTTCTATGGCATATGCTGTTGGGTTTTTCTCCCAGTCGGCATCTTCAGCATCTTTGTAGATGGTGACAGTATAGGTTTTACCTTCTTCTAAAAAATCTAATTTGAATGTAAAATCTTGCTTGCTATCTCCTGTGATGCTTCCCAAAAACCAGTTGGGAGAGCCTTTTGCCTTGCGTGCGATGCTGGCATATTCGCCTACTTTGGCATTGAGATAGACAGTTTTGTCCCAATCTACAGCCACCTCTTGTATAAATTTCAAGGCATCGGGATGTTCTTCATAATTCTCTGGAAGGTCAGCCAGCATCTGGAGAGGAGAATAAAACACGACATACAGGGCAAGCTGCTGCACGAGCGTAGATTTTACTCGGTTGTTTCCTTCCTTCATAAAAAAATTACCATTGTCCACTCTTTCATTTTTAGAATTTTTAAATGCCACATCAAAAACTCCAGGCGTGAAATCCATAGGCCCGATGAGGTTACGCATAAAAGGCAAGGTAACATTGTGTGTAATCGGGTTTCCTGAGCTCCAGGCATTGAACTCTTGTCCGCACATTCCTTCGGCACTCATCAGATTGGGGTAGGTACGGCAAAGCCCTGTGGGGTAAATCGGTTCATGGACATCCAGCATTATCTTGGCATTTGCCATTTTTTTCATGACGGTATTGTAGTGATTGACCATCCATTGCCCTTTGTGCAAATAACCTTTGGGGATGATGCTGCCCACATAGCCTGTCTTGACAGCAGATACTCCCACTTCATTATAAAAAGCAAGGGCAGTGTCTATGCGTTCGTTGTAGCGAGCTACTGCTGCGGAGGTTTCGTGATGACCGATGAGCGACACACCTTTTTCTTTGCCATAGCGAACTACTTCTCTAATGTCAAAATCTTCGTAGGGAGTTGTAAAGTCAAAGGCTGTTGCACGTTCAGGGGCGGTCCAGACTTCCCAGCCTGTGTTCCAGCCCTCAACCAAGAAAGCAGGAATCCCGTATTTGGCACAAAAATCAATGTATCGTTTGGCGTTTTTGGTAGTAGCTCCGTGCATCCCGCTTGCTTTGTCCCAAGTGGCTTTGCCCACGTGCATTTCCCACCAGATTCCAGCATATTTGGTAGGTTTAATCCAATCGGTATTTTTGATTTGGTTAGGTTCATTGAGATTTTCCAACAAATAATAGGTAGCCAATAGCTCGGTGGCACTTGCCCCGATTTGGATAGTACGCCAAGGGGTTTTGGCAGGTAAGGCAATGCTTGCTTTAGTGCCATCGGGTGCAGGGGCGAGAGAGGTTTTTAGGGTAAGTGTCTGAGGGTCTAAGGCTAAGATATGCCCCGTAAAATCAACCAAGGCTGCCTCGTGAAATGTCAAATGCACATCTTCGGCAGTTCTGAGTGTAAGAGGAAGTGAGGCAGCCGTGCTCGTCGGGATGCTCATCCAAGTATCTAAGCTATTGTAATTGGCACGAGAAGAATCTATTTCAGATAGTTTGCTTTGGGTGTACCAGTATTCGTCATTGTCCCAGCAGCCTAGATTCCAGAAGGCGGTATGGTCATCAGTCATTTTAAATTGGGTAATTTCATCTAGAATAATGAGTGAATCTAAGCCTGATTGGGCAGGAAACTCATATCGAAATCCCAGCCCTTCATCAAAAACCCTAAATGTGATATTGAGTAAATGCCCTTTTTTGTCTTTGAGTTTGATGCCTAGTTCTTGGTAATGATTACGAACTTCAGCCTGCTGCCCCCAGACGGGTTTCCAAGTTTCGTCTTTTGTGTCAGTGCTAGTCTCCACGATATCAAAGCCTTCTATCAGGTCAAATTCTTTGGTTTTGAAGCCTAGATAAGAAGTATCTATCAGTTTTTTGTCTTTAAAATCAAGTGTATAGTAAGGTGCTCCTTTTTCATTGAGGGCAAAGTCAAGTTTGATTTTTTGATTGGGAGAGCTTGCCGAGTGTTTTTGGGCTTTTTTTGTATTAGAGCAGCTCCAGAATAACAAGGGCAACACGAGAAGTAGGAGAATGTTGTTTTTTACGTATTTCATCATCTTTTTTTGGATTAGATTAATAGAAATGTTTTACTTTTTCAAATATAAGTACCATTATTTGATTTTTAAGCACTTATTATTTTTGAATTGGGTCAAGCAACGGTATTTGTATGCGTAGTGTCTTAGCCCACGAAAATCAAACTTTCCTTTACTCAAATTACAGATAACACACTACGAAGAACTGGGGTAAGACCAACCACAGAATAGCAAATAGTTAGACATGATTCCTAATCATTCTGTATAATTTCATTATTAAACTCGTCTCATTACTTGATTTCATCACTAAACTCATTTTTTGCTGCTTCTTTGCAATGTCCACTCCTAGTTGTACATAGCCCCTGATAAATCGCAAAATTACTTTTTAATGAAGAACCAAAATCGCAAATTATTGACTTAAAATATATCTTCTTTGTGTTGTGTATCTTCACAAACCAAAAAAGTATTTTTCTTAAAAATAAATGTTTTCTCCATCAAAATCAATGCTCAGTGTAGTATCTCTGAGTGTAGGCTCTTGCATGAGTTTGCGGGCAAGTGGTGCAACCAAAAGACGCTCTATCTCGCGCTGGAGCGGTCTTGCACCGTATTTTTTATCAAAACCCTGCTCTGCTATATAAGCAATGAGGGCTTCGGTAAATCTAAGTTTTAGACCCCGCTGCTGCAAGCCTGCACGCTTTTCTATGTCATCTAATTCATACCGAGTGATTTCTTGAATGGTTTCGGCATCCAGAGGGTTGAAAATCAAGCAGCTATCTATTCGATTATAAAATTCAGGTCTAAAAAACGCTTTGATATCCGCTTCAAAGTCTTGCTCCTGATACTGTCTGAAGCCCAGTGAGCTGCGTTGTGTAGTCCCTAAGTTAGAGGTCATGATGATGATGGTATTTCGGAAGTCCGTCATTCTGCCTGCCGAATCCAGCAAAATTCCCTCGTCTAGCACTGTCAGTAGGGCATCAAAAATTAAGGGGTTGGCTTTCTCTATTTCGTCTAGTAGCACCACGCTGAATGGTTTTTCACGGACATGCTGTACAAGCTTGCCTTCTGAGCCGATGAGCCTGTAAATCTGCCCTCCGTGCTGAAACTCACTCATATCTAAGCGAATCAACGGACGGTATTGCTGCCCCATCCCAAAAAAATACGCTGAAATGGCATTGGCAGTTGCAGTCTTGCCCACACCTGTAGGGCCTGCAAAAATAAGGGTAGCTACAGGCTTATGAGGGTCATTTAGCCCTGCTTTGAATACCTTGATGAGCGAGGCAAGTTTGTGTATGACGTGGTCTTGCCCTTTGATACGCTCTTTAAAAAAATCAAACAGTACCTCATCATCTAACAAGACATCATCTCGCAGCAAAAAATCTGGAATACCTGATTGCTGAGAAAAGGTATGAATTACATCTAGGTGGTCTAAGCTTGCTTGTTTTTTGAGAATGGCTTCTGCCGTACATTTTTGCAAAAAACGAAGTGCTTTTCCTGGAAAATTATCATAACGCACAAAGCGGTCTAGCAGCACATAGCTTGTCTCTAGGGCTTGCTGTGTAAAAGTAACATGGTGATGTTTTTGACTGTATTCTTGGTAATAATTAAAAATTCTGAGTGTAGTAGGGATATCCATCTCCTCTACTTTAATGATTCTGAAATAATCCACAAATCCAGGCAGGAGGCGGCGCATGACCTCTAGCTGCTCGGGGGTTACTTCACTGAGCATCCTGAGCTGTCCTTTCCTGATAAAAGAAGTCATAAAAGAAGCCATAGAATCTTCTGGGCCTTCTCCTCCGGTGAGTGCGAGCATCACAAAATTTTCTATCCAAAGGATTCCTTTGACGAGCTGCAGGTCTTCTATCAGGTCTTCACATATCATCTGCCACTCGCCTAAGTAGCGTGCCTTTGCGATAATGCGTGCTGGGGCACTCTGCCAGAAAGTATTTCTTTCAAGGGGTTCAAGGCTTTTCTGGGCAGTGCTTACCTGCCTAATCATATCTCTGATGAGGGCACTTTTGCCTACACCGCTTTTGCCTACGAGGAGTACGTTTGCATGCTCCTGGATAAGGTAATTTTGGAGCATCTGCACTTTTGCACCTTGCTCCCAAGCCACATCAGGGGCGAGGCTTTTGTTCTGACGGCGTGCTTGGGGCAGTTTTTCGGCGATGCCTGCCAATGTCTTGGCATCATTGCCAAAATCCCAGCTCATATTTTTAGTTTTTTTAGGCTTGGCAATGCGTACATTGATAAGGTCTAGCTGAGGTTCTTCGGGCAAAATCATTCGATAAATCTCACTTGGAGGCATCTGATGCAAGATGTCCTTTGAAAAATGCTCTACCAGCTTCTCTATGTCGGAGAGGTTATAAAAATAAAAACTTTTCTCTAACAAGGGTAAAAAACATTCAAAATACCCTTCTGTGGTCTTGCCATAGACAGCATCTATGGGTACTTCTACAGTCTCGATGACAGGATAAATCCTGCCCCCCTCATGAAAATGAGGCCTGACGGCAAGCTTGAATCTTTTAAACCTAATCTGCTGAATGGCAGGCTGAAAAAAGTAGGAATCTTTGAGTTGTTTTTCTATGTATTCTGTAAAATCAGCCTTCAGGCTTCGTAAGTTATTGGCTACTAGCTGCATACCTGTGCCGACAAGACAGCCAAGAAAAGCCTCATTTTGGATTTTCCAGTAGATTAAAGGATATTCAATGATTCTCATAAGCAGATATTCTTTTCAATAATAATGTATCAAAACCAGCTATTTTACACCCCTCTCTGTGAGGAGTATTTCTTTTAAAATAAGTTGTGCAGCCAAGACCCTGTTATGTGCTTGAGCCCTGAAGAGTGAGTAGGGTTTTTGGAGTAAGCCTTCTTCAAGTCCCATCTCTGACAAAGCTGGCTGGCAGTGCAGCAGGGCAGCCCTCTGTGTCAGGTGCATCTTATCAGCAGTGAGCTGCCATGCGGGGTCTTTGCATTCTGCTTTTCCTGTGTTCTTGGTAGAAGCCCAGTTAAGTGCCAGCACAAAATCGGCATTTTCTAGGGCTTTATCGGGGTGATAGCTACTCTTGATGCCCGACAGAAAGGGGTCAAGTAAGCGATAATTAGGTGGGTGTGCCACTGCAAGTTCTACTTCGGGGATTTGCTTAAAGAGCTCCACAAAAGAGTTGGCATTTGCCTGAGAGGTAGGTTTTTTGTGGGGAATCCAAGTAAGGGCAATCTTTATTTTTTCTTTCTTTTTATACTCTTCTACACTGAGCCACTGGGCGAGGGCTTCCAGTGGTTTTTGGCTAGGGGATTCTAAATTAATGACAGGCACTTCTGCAAACTCTTGCAAATACATCAGGAGTTCTTCTCCAAAATAAGGGTCTTTTGTCTTGCTGTGCCAGTTTACGGGAGCGTACACGGCGAGCATCTCGCAGTAAGCCCCTATAGTTTGGGCTGTTTCTTTAAGATTTTCAGTTTTGACATAATTTCCCTGATTTCCCACAATGATTTTTTTCCCTTCTCGCCTTAGGTCTATCTGTATGACGTGCATTCCGAGCTGTTGGGCTGCTTTTTGGAGGGCAAGCTGTGTGTGCAAATCTTGCTCAAAACTAAGCAGCCCTAGTGTCTGGTATTTGCCTACCAAAGTATGCAAAAAAGGGTTTTTTTTAAGCCTGTATGCCTCTTCACGGAGTGCGGACAAGGGTGGTAAATCTCTGACAGATAGAAAAAAACGCATCTTTTTGATGGATTAATGGTGATAAGCCCTTTGGCTCTTTTCAGGGCTAGGGCTTTTACCTAATCAGGAAACCTCATACGATAATCAGCTTTTACTTTGCCCTTGCTGATTTTGCTGAGTTTGCCTTTAAGGAGTCTTTTTTTGAGAGGGGAGAGATAGTCCGTAAACAAAACCCCCTCTATGTGGTCATATTCGTGTTGGATGACCCTTGCATTGATGTCATCAAATTCTTTTTCGAATTCATTCCAGTTTTCATCAAAATAATGAATTTTGATTTTCGCCTGTCGGCTTACATTTTCTCTGATATTCGGGATACTCAGGCAGCCCTCCTCAAAAGCCCAAGCTGTTCCTTGTTCTTCTAAGATAGTGGGGTTTAGAAACACCTGCTTCATGCCTGTGTTGTCTTCTGCCATTTGGGTAGAATCTATGATAAAAAGCCGCAATGCAAAGCTTATCTGTGGAGCGGCAAGCCCTACACCATTGGCAGCATACATAGTTTCGTACATATCCTCTATGAGTTTGGGGAGGTCTATTTGAGGGTTTTCTCTGTTAATTTCTTGAGTGCTTTGGCGCAGTATGGGGTCGCCATAGGCTACAATAGGATATATCATACAAATCAGAATTATATCAATAATTATCTTTTGGTATTTAAAATTTTGCTTTTGCGAAGATATTAAATTAATACATAATATGCTTGTGCTGAGGTCGTAGTTCTTTAATATTCACTGGGCTGCTTGGCTTTCTATGAAAGATTGTAAAATCAGAACGGCACTCACTTTGTCGATATTTCCTTTTTCTCTTCTATATTTTTTAGAAGTGCCAGCGGCAATCATGGCATTGAGTGCCATTTTGGAGGTAAAGCGTTCATCGTGAAAATGCAGAGGGATGGCAGGATATTTTTTTTGAATGCTTTTGCCAAACTGCTCTACGGCGGCAGTAGAGTCTGTGGGGTTTCCTTGCAGATTACTGGGCAAACCCAGCACGATGCCCTCGACCTCCTCTTGGCTCAGGTATGTTTTTAGATACGTAAAAATATCTGCAGTAGGCACTGTGTCAAGTGCTGTAGCGATGATTTGCAGAGGGTCTGTTACAGCAATGCCTGTTCGCTTGAGTCCGTAATCTATTGCAAGAATTCTAGCCATAAAGTATCAGTTATTTTTCGCCTGTCTTCTGAGCATTTCTTTGACGAGATTCTCTAGCCGCAACCCTTTGGGCATAAGCAGCTCATCTTCTATCTGTGCGTGTACTTTCAAATCTTCTTCTAAGGCTTCTAGCTCAGAGAAGAGTACTTGCAGATGTAGTGTAGGGTTTTTGCCCAGTTCGTAATCACGTGTAAACTCTCTGATGCCTCTCATTTCATCATCGTGGCTGTGGTGGTCAAGAGCGAAGAAAGACATGCTATATTTTTTCATTTGATAATACAGACTTCCCCAGTGATAATCTCCGACAGAAGCACGCTGCAATGTCATGACATACTTAAAAAGTGTATCTTCTTCTTCGTGAATATGGTGAATGAAATCTTCTACAAATAGAGGAAACAATACTTTTAAATCTCTGACAAGGCCTGCATTGGGGATTAAATCCTCATTCAAGTCTTCTATCAAACGAGCCATGTAAGGCAATTTCTGACAGATGAATCGGTGGTGAGCATGCTTGAGGTATTGTATAATTAAATCTACAGGATAGTTGCTCAGGTTGTTTCGTGTGAGTGAAGGCTTGCGAATAGACTCAAGCTCTCTCTGCAGCTGCTGCACATCTAAGCCTCTCTGTATGCATACTTCTTCTAAGGTGTTTTCTGGATAATCATAAAATGATACCCCAAAATAATGCAATACATACCCAAATACATAATCTTCTGAGACGAGGTCATTGATTTTTTTATTGACCAAATTTTCCATATACAACGCAATTAAAACTTATAGCACATTATCCATACTAGGTCTTATATACAAATATAATGAGATTATCTGTAAATTATTGGATGTGTCAGGCTTCTTTTCCTCAAATGGAATCTATATATGACATAAATCATCATTTGGAATATATGGTATGAGCTAGTAGCTCGTATTACAGGACGCTAAGTAGCTTTTTTGTATGATAAAAAACATGTGTATTTGAAGAGACCAATTATTACATAAAGATAAGAAGACAATTACTTGACCCAGCAACTCTCACGAATTATAATTCAAGTGGATTATTTGATACTTTACAAGAGGTAGGTGGTGCTTGGGAAGAGAATGATAGCGAAAATTTAGAAGATATTTTAAATATACTGACTCCATGATAAAAGTAATTGGAACACGGATTTAACAGATTTAACTGATTTACACTGGTAAGAACCAGAATGGATGCTTCAAATTTAGGTTTATCTATATACTAAAGGCACTATAAAACACCCACAAAAACAATACAATGGAATATCAAAATGGGCATTGCGGTCATTATGGGTACGCAGCGAATCACTCGCTTGGTAGGAATTGCCGCCGCCAAAGAAATGACCCTTTTGGGAGAGTTCTTTGATACAAAAAAAGCCGATAAATATGGGTTATTAAATAGACTTGTAGCCCACAATCAACTTGACAATGAGGTAAAAATGCTCACCGATAAATTTCGTTATCTTCCACCTCTCACGATTCGTATTGCTCGGCAAATCATAGAAGAAGGCACTGACCTTAGCAGCAGAGAGAGCCAAGAATTAGAAACTCGCCTGCAAAGCTCATTAATCGGAAGCCCATACTGGGCAGAAGCTGTGCAAAGTTATTTTCAAAAGCGAAAGCCTAATTTTAGAACGGAGTAACAGAGTAAACTGATTTTCAATATTATGCCTTTGGTAGGGTAAAGTAAAAAGTACTTCCTACATCTTCTTGGCTTTCTACCCAAAGTTGACCTCCATTTTTTTCTACAAAATCTTTACAAAGTATTAGTCCTAAACCTGTTCCTTTTTCTTTGTGAGTGCCAGGGACACTGATTCCTAAATTCCCAAAAAGATTAGCTTTAATCTGTGCCGACATTCCTACACCATTATCTTTGATATTAACTTGTACAAGGTTTTCTTGTTGTGATGCTTGTAATCTGATTTTACCTTTTAAGAGTGTGAATTTGATGGCATTACTGATGAGATTTCTAAATATAAGTTTGACTTGGTCTATGTCTGCAAAAACAGTGATTGATGCTGGGATTTCATTGATAAGTTCAATCTTTTTAGCTTCGGCAAGTGTATTCAAGAATTTAATATTTTCTTGGGCTATTTCATGTAAATGAATCTTGCTTGGACTTGTCTGTATGCCATTCATCTGATTGTTTGCCCATAAAAGGAGATTGTTTAAGGTAAAATGTACGTGCTCTACACTTGTTTTTAGCTTACTAGAAAAAAGTATAAACTCTTCGGGGCTAATTTGCTTATCTTCTAATAAACTCAATAAGCCAGTCAATGAATTGATAGGAGAGCGGAGGTCATGCCCTATGATAGCAAAGAGTCTGTCTTTGTCTGCATTCATTTGAGTTAGCTTGATGGCTTGTTTTTGTATCTCCTCAGTTTGGTTTTTAAGTTGGATATTTTGTGTACTTATAATGTGATTTGCTTTTCGTTCTTGCCGTCTGCTTTGATAGATAAAGTAAGTCAATGTAGACATTATCAACAGACTAAGAATGATTAGATAGATGATTTTTTCTTGAAAATCTTTTTCTGTTTTGAGTAGCTTTTTATCCTTATTGAGGATAGAAATTTCTTTTTCTTTACGTTCTATATCAGCTTTAGCTTCTAAACTATTGATGACTCTTGTCTTTTCTATGTTAAATAAAGAGTCATTATTTTGTCCGTATAATTCGTGATACTCAAGTGCTTTTTGATAGTTTTGTTGTGCTTTATGGTTTTTGTACAAAATCTTACTTAAGGTACTGATTTCTGTCAGCACCTTCATTTGTTGTGCGATAGCCAAGCCATTTTTAGCTTGTATAATGCTCTCTGTGTAGTTTTTTTGTGCAAAATATACATTTGCTATTCCTGTATGGTTATAGATTTGAATGACGGGATGCTTCATCTCTAGGGCTATACGGTTACTTTCTTCAAAAAACTCTAGGGCTTTATCATATTCACCTTTGTAATAATGTACAGAACCTATATTATTTAAAGTCTCAAAACTAATGAGGCGGCTGCCTATTTCTTTCTCGATGGCCAATGTTTTATAAAAACTATCTAGAGCTTCTTCATATTTTTTTTGCTCTGTGTAAATTCCTCCAATATTATGGTAACTACGTGCTATACCTTCTTTATTGTTTGCTTTGATGTTAATTTCTAGGCTTTTTTTGAAGAAAAATAAAGCTTTATCTACATTTCCTATACTGATTTGTATGCCTGCAATATTATTATAGTTGGCAGCGATAATGGGTAAATTATTTATTTTTTCGGATATTTTGAGACTTTTATAATAATACTGTAATGCTTTGGAGTAATATCCTTGGTGATTACATACTAAACCTATCTCATTGAGCACATGGCCTATTTCTTTTTGATTATTGAGCCTTTGGTAGAGCGCTAGGCTTTTTTCAAGATGTTCCAAAGCCATTTTATGTGCTCCTCTCACTCGATGAATTAGCCCCTGTATTTTTAGCCCATCAGCTTGTCCTTGGAGATAGCCTACTTTTTTGCTTTCAGCTACTAATTTCTTCGCATAGTAAGTGGCATCAGTGGATTGGAAAAGAAATAATTGGTAGGTGAGTTGGCTAAGTGATTTCAGATAAAGTGTATCTTTATTATTTTTATACTTTGACAATAAAGTCCTCAGGCTGTCTGTTTTGTCGGTTTGAGCCCTAGCTGGCATCATAGACAGAGCACAGAAAAAAACTAACACAATAAATGCCTTTGTAAAGGGAAGAAAATCTTTATAACTATATAGATGCATTACTCTACCCGATGGTTTTTGGATAACTTTGATAATTAGAAAGGAAAGTTGAATTTTGTAGTAACAAAGCACTCAACCCAACTTTTCTTATGGAAAAAAATCCGCTAACAAAATTATATGAATTCATCCGAATAAACTAAGTAATCAAGCATAAAAAACGCCAAGGGTTTCTGGTAGACTTGATTTCAGGTTTTATAAAAAATCTTTTGGTACATTTTATCAAGTTTGAGGTATTTGGTAGAGCAGTATAATATAAGTTTATAAAAAACATAGAAAAGTATTTATTTATATAGAGATATATACCTATATTTGTTTGATGAAGCTATCAGATTATGCAAAAGAATTAGGGATAAGTTATCGGACTGCATGGGATTTATTTAAGAGAGGTCAAATTGAAGGTGCTTATAAGTTACCTACGGGTACTATCATTGTTCCTAATAAAACTGAAAATAAGGCAGAATATGTAGCAGTTTATGCCAGAGTGTCCTCAAGCGAAGATAAACCTGATTTAGTAAACCAATCTAAAAGAGTGCAAGCATTTTGTCAAGCCAAAGGATGGATTGTTAAGAGGGTAGAAGAAGAGTGTGCAAGTGGCTTAAACGATAAGCGTCCAAAACTGATGAAATTACTAAAAGACCATGAAGTAACCAAAATCGTAGTAGAGCATAAAGATAGATTAACAAGATTTGGCTTTAATTACATCCAAGAATTATGGCAAGGCGAGTTAATAGTAATCAACGAGGTAGCCGAAGATGAGAAAGACTTGATGCAAGATTTTGTAAGTCTAATTACTTCTTTTACTGCTAGATTATATGGCATTCGAAGAAGTAAAAGAAAAACAGAAAAAATTATAGAGGAACTCAAAAACGATTCGTGCAATTAGTAGAGCGACATATCATCAAGAAAAGCCACGAAGTGTTTAAGCAGATAGATACACTAAGTTTTCTATCTAAAAACCTCTACAATGCAGGGCTTTATGAAGTAAGGCAGTTCTTTTTTAAAGAAGGAGGCTACTTGAGTTATAATACTTTGCAAAAGAAGTTTCAAAATGAAAAGAATGTTGATTATTACTCTTTACCTACTAAGGTATCTCAACAAATCTTAATGGTATTAGATAGAAACTTCAAGTCCTTCTTTAATGCTCTGCGTGCTTTTAAATTAAATCCTAAGAAGTTTAAAGAAAAACCTAAAATCCCAAAATACAAGCATAAGACTAAGGGTAGAAATTTATTGGTATATTCTATTCAGTCTGTTTCTGCACCTAATCTTAAAAAAGGCATCGTACAAGTTTCGGGGACTACTTTTGGAATCAAAACCAAACAACAAAAAATACAGCAAGTAAGAATAGTTCCTCGTGCTAATTGCTATGCTGTGGAAATTATTTATAACTCAGATAAAAAACCTAGAAAAGACTTAAATAAAAAACTAATAGCAGGAATAGACATTGGATTGAACAATTTAGTAGCTGTAACTTCTAATAAGGCAGGTTTTAAGCCTTTCCTTATCAATGGCAGACCATTAAAATCAATCAACCAATTCTACAACAAGCAAAAGGGCTATCTACAATCTAAGTTACCTAATGGCAGAAAATCATCCAACAAGATACAAGCACTCACTTTTAAGCGTAATTGCAAAATAGATGATTACCTCCACAAAGCAAGTAGGCAAGTCATTGACGAGCTTGTTAAACACAAAATTGGCAATTTAGTGATTGGTAAAAATGATGGTTGGAAGCAAGAAATCAAGATTGGCAAAGTAAACAATCAAAATTTTGTGAGTGTGCCACATGCTAGATTTATACAAATGCTTACTTACAAAGCTGAATTAGAAGGCATCAAAGTAAGGCTCACAGAAGAAAGCTATACAAGCAAATGTAGCTTTATGGATAATGAGCAAATTTGTAAACACATTCAATACAAAGGCAGGAGGATTAAAAGAGGTTTATTTAAAACCGCCAAAGGATTTCTGATAAATGCTGATGTAAACGCAAGTTACAATATCATTAAAAAAGTAGCTCCAAAGATTTTCAATGGAGTAGAGGCTGTCGTAGTCCAGCCATATAGATATTTTTCTATAAAATAAATGACTATAGTATCAAATTGTATGGATTTTTGGGAATGCTCTAGCTGCCTGAGGTATAGACCTCTTTGTTTGCAGACTTCTTCTAGGGTATTCACAGGATAATCATGAAATGATACCCCAAAATAATGCAATACATACCCAAATACATCATCTTCTGAGACGAGGTCATTGATTTTTTTAATGACCAAATTTTCCATATGCAATGCAATTAAAACTTACAGCACATTATCCATACTAGGTCTTATATAAAAATATAATGAGATTATCTATAAATTGTAGGTGTCGGCTTGCTTCTTTTGCTCAAACCAGCCTCTGTATGACATAAATCATACTTTTACTAAAGCATATAAAAGTAATTTCTTGTTTTTTATGGGTGCAAGTCAAATTTCTCTTTTTAGCCACCTCACCCCTTTTAATTTGACTTGCACCCTTTTTTATTATCATAAAAACCACCTGATTTTCTGTTTTATTAGAATTATCTTTTTAAATTTAAAAAATATTTTTCATTAATTTTATTTTTAAATGCCTAGTATTCAAGAAATCACACGCTATCTGGAGCAGCTTGCACCCACCGATTATCAAGCAGATTATGACAACTCAGGGCTCATCATCGGTAGCCCACAGACGGAGGTTACTGGAGTGCTCATCAGCTTGGATGCCCTCGAGCTGATAGTGGAGGAAGCCATCTCAAAAGGGTGTAATCTCATCATTGCACATCACCCCATTGTGTTTAAGGGGCTCAAAAAATTGAATGGAAAAAATTACATAGAACGCACTGTCTTAAAGGCAATTAAACACGACATTGCCATCTATGCCATCCATACCAACCTAGACAATGTGCAGGGTGGAGTCAATGCCAAAATTGCTCAAAAATTAGGGTTGGAGCATATCAAGGTGCTTTCACCACTGCCCCAGACTTTGATGAAACTCAGCACTTTTGTGCCCCAAGAAAACACACAGGCTGTCTTGAAGGCTCTAGGGGAGGCTGGTGCAGGGCAAATCGGAGCGTACAAAAATTGCAGTTTTCGGACGGAGGGCATCGGCACTTTTGAGCCTAGCACAGAGGCAAAGCCCTACATTGGCAAAGCCAATCAGCTAGAAGAAGTAAAAGAGGATAGAATAGAAGTATTGTTTCCTAAGCACTTGCAGGGGGCTATTTTTAATGCTTTGGAGGCGGCACACCCTTACGAAGAGGTGGCTTATTACTTACACATTTTAGAGAATAAAAATCAAGAAATAGGCTCAGGCGCTATAGGCAAATTACCCAAACCGATGCCTGCACAAGCATTTTTAGCTTATCTCAAAGAAAAAATGCAAGTATCTGTGGTCAGGCATACCCAGTTTACGGGGCAAGACATAGAAACTGTAGCCGTCTGTGGGGGGGTGGGTAGTTTTTTGCTCCAGAAAGCCATTCAGCAAAAAGCACAGGTATTTGTGAGTGCAGATTTTAAATACCATGAGTTTTTTGATGCCGAGCAGAAGATTATGATTGCAGACATAGGGCATTATGAAAGTGAGCAATTTACCAAAGATTTGCTCAAAGAAGTATTAGAAAAAAAATTTCCTTCGCTCCATCTGTACCTTTGTACACAAAATACCAATCCTATTCATTATTTTTACTAAATCTTTACGCAAACTTTTCTACAAATACCATGAAATATCTCCTTATCTGCTTCGGGTTTTTAGCTTTTTCTGCCGCCAAAGCCCAAAATATGAGCTTTGCACCTGTCCAGCATAGTAGCACAGAAGCCATCAGTCAATCCCAAAAAATGATAGACCGTGCTGCCAAAGTAGCCAGTATCAATGAAGTAATGCAGACACTCTATGATGAGAATCAATTCAACGGAGTGGTCATGGTTGTAGAAAAAGGAGAAGTCATCTATCAAAAAGCACTCGGATGGTCTAATTTTAAAAAGAAAGATACCCTCAGCGTTCATACACCCTTTAGGCTTGCTTCTGTTTCTAAACAGTTTACGGCGATGTGTATCATGATGCTCCAAGAGCAAGGAAAACTACAATATGATGACCCTATCACCAAGTTTATCCCTGAGCTGCCTTATAAAAATGTAACTATCCGCAACATGCTTAACCACAACTCAGGCATCCCTGATTACTTCGGGATTGGCTGGGCTATTCAGCGGCATTTCCCGAATGGCAAGCTCATCAATAACAATGACCTTATCCAGTATTTTAGTGAAAAACGCCCCCACCTTGGCTTCAAACCTGGCACAAAGGCAAGCTATAGCAATACTGCCTATGCTTTTTTGGCGAGCATCGTGGAGCGAGTCAGTGGCGAATCTTTTGCTGATTTTTTGCAGAAAAACATCTTTGACCCCTTAGAGATGAAAGATTCTTTTGTCTATAATACCCAAAACCTTGAGACCAAAATCAGAAGAGATACCCTCACTACTTGCTGTGATACCGTCAGGGTCAGTGCGGATGAGGTCAAAGTAGAATCTTATTTGAAGGTAGAAACATACCTCAAAACAGTAGAAAAAAGCAGGGCTTTCGGTTATCAACTGACACACCCTTACCCTCTTGGCTACACTGCCTTGGATTATCACGAATTTGATGGAATAGCAGGCGAGAAAAGCATCTGTGTCTCAGCAGCTGACCTTGCCAAGTGGGACAGTGGGCTGCATGCTTATCGGCTCATCTCACAAAAAACACAAGCTGAGGCTTATAAACCATACACTGTTTCTGATAAAAGAGAATATGGTTATGGCTTCGGTTGGAAGGTCTATACACACAACCCTAAGATTGTATTTCACCATGGATTGTACCGTGGGTTCAGGAATTATTTTGAGCGAAACTTAGAAACTGGTCAGACTGTCATCATATTAAGCAACCGTGCTTTGGGGGGTAGGGTTACAGAAATTCATTATGCCATTGATGATATCTTGGCAAACAAAAAACACAAAATACCCAAAGCCTCTAGGCTAGAAAAAAACACCTATTTAGAGTTTAAAAAGACTTATTGGATAGATTATACTCGATAAGCAGGCTTAAGGTATTTCACTTTGTGAAAACAATCATTCTGAACCACAAAACCCAAATGTGGCAAGCATCGAAAAGAAAGTTTTAAGATGGGCTGCGTGGGTATGTTTATCGAGGTGTTTTCTTGATTTCTTCTATACTCAATCCAGTAAGTTGGGCAATGGTTTCATTGTCCAAGCCTTTTTGAATGGCATTGCGAGCGATTTCAAGATTTCTTTTTTTCGATTCCTTGTGAAAAACCTTCTTTTTTAGCTTCTTTTCTGACAGTATCTATGGTGTTATAGTAATCTCTGTATTTTTTTAAGCTTTCCTCATAACGTAACCTGTCTTTTGGGCTATAATTGCTCACCTCTGCTAGTTTGAATATTTTTTTGAACAAAAACGCTTATAGTCTTTTTGGGATTTCTTCTAATTGTCCTATATTTTTGAGCAAATAGAGCCATTTGTCATAGTTGCTTTCTAGCTCATCTTCTGTTTTGCTAAATTTGGGCATTTCTAAGTAAATGAATCGGAGTTTATCGCTAAATTTCATTTTATTTTCAAAGTCATAGAACATTACATCAGATTTGACATTGCTGTGCCCCATGCCCGAAAACTCAAAGTCCATGATTGCAATTATATAGACAGCTTTCCAGTTGTAATCCCACGTCCCTTGTTCGGATTACTCTTCTATGGCAGGGCTGGCATAAAAAACACTTCTCTCTTTGAAGAACGCTTGCTTGGCACGCTGCAGTTCTACAATAAATTTTTCTCCTTTGTCATTTTCACAGTACAAGTCATAGATGGCTTTTCGGGCCATAATATTGTTGCCAAATCGCTCTAGAAAATGCAGATTGATAATGGTTTGGCTATCAATTAAGAGGGTATTGAGGAAGTCTATGAGTATGTCTTTATTTTCTTCTGAGCCAAATATTCTCTTAAAACCAAAATCAGTAAATAAGTTGATGTATCTTGCCATGTTTTTTTTAAGATACAAGTTTTCCCAAACCAAAAGAAATGAAGCCACCTAATTTTTAGGATAAATAGTTTCATCTTGTTTTGTGATAGCTGCTGTTTTATTTAGTGCATTTGTTTTGTTTGTCCAAGTTCACCAAATCTTAGATGCCCCCAGCATATATCCTGACTTCAGCGTTTTATGATTTTAACCTACACAATATCCCTGCAAGAGCGATAGATATCTTTCCAGCCATCACGACTTTTGAGGATGGTTTCCATGTATTCTTGAAACACGATTTTGTCTTGCACAGGGTCTTTGATGATAGCTCCTACTACGCCACTTGCGATGTCTTGTGCTTTCAGGCCTCCATCTCCGAAGTGATAGGCGAGTGCCAGCCCGCTATTCATTACAGAGATGGCCTCGGCAGTGCTGAGTGTGCCACTAGGGGATTTGAGTTTGGTCTTGCCATCTGCCGAAACCCCATTTCTGAGTTCTTGAAAAATAGTAACAATGCGTCTAATTTCTTCTAAAATGGGCTTTTCCATTGGTAAATCAATGGATTTACTAAAACTGGCGACTCTCTGCTGTACGATTTCTACCTCTGCCTCGAGGGTATCGGGCAAGGGCAAGATGACCGTATTGAAGCGTCTTTTCAAAGCACTCGAGAGGTCATTGACTCCTTTGTCTCGGTTGTTGGCTGTGGCAATCACATTAAAACCTCTAGTGGCTTGCACTTGGGTGTTAAGCTCAGGAATGGGCATCATCTTCTCAGAAAGAATCGTGATGAGGGTATCTTGGACATCTGAGCCTATTCTTGTGAGTTCTTCTACTCGGGCTATTTTTCCATATTTCATGGCACGCATCATGGGCGTTTCTACGATGGCATCTTGGCTAGGACCTGCCGAAAGTAGCAGGGCATAGTTCCAGCCATAGCGTACAGATTCTTCACTTGTGCCTGCCGTTCCCTGCACTACAAGGGTAGAATCTCCTGAGATGGCAGCCGAGATATGCTCCGAAACCCAAGATTTGGCTGTGCCAGGCAAGCCATAAAGCAATAAAGCTCTATCTGTTGTGAGGGTGGCTACGGCTATTTCCATCAGGCGGCGATTGCCAATGTATTTGGCACTGACCTCGAAGCCATCAGGAAGTTTTTCACCCATCAAATAACTCACCACAGCTTGGGGTGAAAGCTGCCAGTTAGGTGGTTTGAGATGCTTGTCGTGTTTTTTGAGAGCCTCGAGTTCTTCGGCAAATTGCTGCTCGGCAGATTGGCGTAAAATGTTTGTTGCCATGGGTATCGTGATTTACTTAAAGTTTTGAATTTATTTTCTTGTCTGTTGATTTTCTTAAAAAACTAAGGATTCTCTTTGCTCTATAACTTGAATCATGTCGGTGATATGACCCTGTACATGCCTCACTTGGTTATCTTGCCTTTCTTTGGGTTTTGCACTTTCATAAAGTGCTGGCAGTAGATTTTTATCCATCTGCATAGCCAAATCTTTAAATTTTGCTTTGCTTAGGCTATATGGCTTTTTGAGTGTTTGAGCGATGATTTTACTTCCTATATCGGCAGAGATAAACTTCTCTTCTCGGCTGAGCATGTAATTTACAAAACGCTCAAAACTATTGGTAATAAATATTTCACAATGCTGTGCTATCTCGTCCATAGAGAGCATATCCAAAAGACGCATATCCTGTGATTTATATTTTTCTATCAAGGCTAAAGCCCAAGCATGGTGCCTGAAATTAATAGTACAATTGATAATAAAAGGAGTTAAAAGCTTTCCTTCTTTGCCATTCATTAGCAATTCTAGGAGTTTCATTTCTTCTAGTTCTGTAGTTTTTGCCAAAGTATTTGGGTGAATGTATGCCAGCATCTGAGCCAGCCAGTAGAGTTCGTCTTCAAAGCCTTTCTGACTGCTTACCTTTTCTATGCCTAGAGAGAAGAGTTCTTCGGAGGGTATGACCGATTTATCTACTGCAATTTCTTGTTTGCTGTTGAGCAATCCCTTTTTCTTATGAATGCTCAATACTTGACTTACATGATTGATACACAGTGTGTTAAAATAGCTTCCCTGTATTTTGAGCAATAAATGTAAGATAAATTTCTTTACTTTTTGGCTTCTATCATTGCGTAAGCTCATCAAAAAGTCCTCATCTTCAAGCGAAAGATTCGTTTCCAAGCATTCTAAAAAAGAAAGGCGATTATCTGCAGGCTCTTGGGTGATTACCTCACTGAGTTTTTGGGTAGCTTCACTAGGTTTTTTGCTGCGTAATTCGGCGAGAAACTCTAGCCTTTGATCAAGTGTGCCTACTTCCCAGATAGTCTCATTCACTCTAATTTTTGTATAAGTAAATTTCAAAAGTTTTCGCCATTCAGGGTTGAGTTGGCAGAGCCAAATCGCCCTTTGCCCACTGATAGCCATAAAAATTCGGGCAACTCTCTTGTCTGTTATGGCTTTTTGTATGCAAGAGATGACTAGTTCAGGAGGTACGATTTTATGGGCTTGGTGGCATCGCCTTACGATGTAAAATAGCATTTCATCATTTTTGGTATCAAAGCAGTTTTTGAGTGCAGAGGCAGTCTTTTCGGGTAAATATTCTAGAGATTCGGCGGGGCATATTTGAGGTTGATGTGTTTCTTTAGAGGGTATCTTGCCTGCATCTTCATATAAAAAATAAGCAAAACTACTTTTCAGAAAGGTAGCTTCTTTATTGTCTTGTTTTTGGGTGAGCTTGTCCACAAAAGGCTGTATCTCTCCAAATTCGTTAGGTGTATATCTGTCTGTGCCTAGCAAGGCTGTTTTGATGATTTCTTCGGGAATATTCATAGCACAAAATAAAATTTTTGGTTTGATAATAAAGCATGAACCAGAAAACCATCTTCTTGGTAGAGTCCAAAACAAGTGAATTTTTTCCCTTCCGAAACCGCCATCATTTGCCAGCAAGAAGAGGGGTTATTTTGAATCGCCAGATAGTTATTTTCCTCATCTATCAAGCCCCAAACTTGTACATCAGACGGCACAAGATTTACTTCAGAAAGCAGCAAAGGCACCTCAGATAGAAAGGGCATTTTTGAATATAAATCACTTATCTCATGACTTGCCTCTGCGATGCTTTGCCCTTTGATGGTGCTGATTTCTTCTATTGATTTTATATCGGATTGAGATTGAATCAAAGCCCTCGTGGGCAGGATAGAAGGATAAAAACAAAGCTTTGCTTCTAAGCAAGTACCTTCGGTGAGCAGGTGATTAGGCTTTTGCTGAAGTGCATAAAAATTAAGAATCAATGCAGAACGCTTGCTTTCAGTGCCATAAAGCCATATTTTTTCTGTGGTGAAGTTATTTTCTTCTTGCTGAGTTTTAGAAAGCACTAGCCAAAGGTCGGCAATAGTTTTTTGCTCCAAGATTTGTTCTTTGGGGATGTTCCAACCTATCAAACTTTTAATGTCTTCTTGTAAGTCTTCGGGCAGATTTGCCAGATTTTGATAGGCTTCTGTGAGTGCATAGATTTTGGCGAGTCGTTTTAAAAGTGTTTTTTGCCAGCCTTCTTCATAAAAATGGATGGTATTGATGAGCCTGAGCTGATTGGCGAGCCCCGAAGCCTGAGAATCTACCATCCGAGCAGCGATATTTTTGGTGAATTGATATTGATTTTGGGGTACATTCATGATGCCCATTCGCACCACATCTTGCAGCCATATTTGTAGCTCCTCTATGCCTGCCTGTATTTTTTTTTCTCTGGCTTGTATTCTTTTTTGCTGTGCGGCTTCATCTACGGGTTTGTCTTTTTTGGCTTTGGCTTCGGTGCTTTTATTGTTTCTTTTATTCAGCCATTCGGCTACATCCTCTGCTAGGTTTTCTTCTTTGCTAAAAATAGCAGGGCTTTTGGCGTAGAGTAAAAACAAGCCTAAGCTGTGCTTGCAGGGAAATTTACGGCTAGGGCAAGAGCATTTAAAGGCTAAGTTTTGGAGGTCGATGCTTGTTTTGTAGGGATTTTTTCCACTTCCTTGGCAAGCACCCCAGAGGGCATCAGGGTGTGCATGCATATTGACCCATTTGGCAGCTGTGGCGAGCTTTGAGCCTGCACTTGCAGAGGCCGAGTCAGGGGCTAGTTTGAGTATTTGCTCTTGTGTGTATTGCATAAGGGATTCACTAAAAGCGTATATTTTTGATTCAATTGGTTTTCTTTTTGCCAAAAATATTAACAAGACAAAAGGCTAAGGCTAATTTTATAAGGCATTGAATGTCAAGTATATACATTGAATTAAAAAATTAACAACCATATAAAATCTTATTTGTGCATAAATGTAGCAATTTATTCTTTAAACAAAAAAAGAAAGCGAGTATGCAAAGGGATATTTTTTGGCTTCCTGTTTTATACTTCTAATCAAAATTCATAGAATACTTTGCTGTGAAATGCAAAAGCACCTATAGAAGTAGTGAAATCAGGAAACACGATGCGTCCGAAACCTGGCACATACCGAATCCCCATTCTATCTAGCCCTCTTTCGTAGGATTCTCTAAGCACTACAGAATTGAGTGTATTGGCGTAGCTTCCTGCCACTTTTATCCAAAACTTGGGCAATAGCTCCACCAAGTAGCCCAACTCTAACTCTATGCCCAGTGTCTGTATTTTTTCACGTTCAAAATCTTCACGGTAATCCCCAAAATAAGGGCCAGGTATCTCAAATGTACCTCTCTCTTGAAACTGGCTACGAAGCAACTTTATGCCTAGAGAGACCTGTTCGGGTTCTTTTTTGATAGCCAGCCAATGAATCCCTATTTTTTGAGCCGAACCTTTAGCGTAGTAACTGCCTATGTTTCTTTCTTCGCTTTTATGCTGCGCATCTACCCATGTGCTTTCTAGGCTGAGTGCCAGCCCCTTAGAAAAACGATAATTCAGCTCAGGGCTAAAATAATAACCTCCTCCGATGAGGTGCATGGCTGTTTTGAGGGGGTCTATGCCTATTATGAATCTGTTTTCTGACTGTGCAAGGCCATTCATTGAAAAATAAACAAAAGCCAAACAAGTGAAAAGAATATATTTTTTCATTTGAGTGTATTTTTAGGGTAATAAAATTTTTACAAAGCCAGCTGTAGGGCCATCATATTGTTCAGCGATTATCTCTACGTTTTCAGCGGCAAAGGTGCTTTGTGTTTCTACCAATCTCGGATAGCCAAAATATATCTCAAAACCACATTTATCAGAATCATAAGCCATAGAACGGGAGGTGGAGAGTGTCAGGGTATCAGGCTCTGCAATAGCTGACTCAAATACATACACCATCGTATCTTTGACCACAGAGATAGCAAAAGGGTAGGTTTCATCTGTTCGTTTTGCCAAATCACCGTTGCCCCCAATCCCATAAATTCGCTGATAAGGGCTGGGGATAGTGTCTCCTTCTACATTTACAAATATCAGAGAAAGAGAGGGCTCTTCATTGTCTGCACAAGTGCAAGCACTCAAAAAAACCATAGACACCGCCAGAAAGAACATAAAAAGCTTCACAAAGAAATCCATATTTTAGAAGTTTGAGTAAAGGAAAGTTTGATCTTCATGGGCTAAGACGCTCCGCATATAAATACCGTTGCCTGACCCGATTCAAAAAGAATAAGTACTTAAAAATCAAATAATGTCTTATTATTACTGTGCGTAAATTATGGGTTGTGAAGTCTGATTATCAGACACTTATGTAACAAATAGACTATCTTAATGACCTAATTTCGTCCTTTTTTTTCCTCTTGCATGGATTTTATAGAGTTTTTTACTGTTATTTAAACGCTTACACCCTGTTTAGTTTAAAAATTGCTTTGGTATAGCTATTGTCATAAGTGCAAATTTTTGTAAAAACTTACATTTTTCTTTTAGAACTTGTCGGGATTTTAAATATTGAGAATCGTGTCTAATTTTGAAGTGAACAAACTTTAGAATTATGACTAAACAATTTGAAAAGTTGACCGATTCTCCATGGGATGCAATATCAGATATTTTCTTGAATAAGAAAAAGAAAATTATGCTTACGTAATGTATTAAATGGCATTCTTTTCATAACACAAACAAGTACACAATGGCGAAATTTACCCCATGCTGTTTTAGATACTATCTTAAACTCCGAATGAATGAAAAGTTTAGATCCTTACAGGGCAAGCTTTTTCCTGCGTATGCATAACAGAGCTAGGACTTGTTTTTGGTTGGTTCAGCATTTTGTTTGAATCTCTATATTGTTATTTCATCTGATTTTAGCCCCTTAGAATAATCCTGAAGGTAGTTCCTTTTTCGGGGTCAGATTCTTTGACAAGGAGCTTGCCCAGATGATAGTTTTCTATGATTCGCTTGGCAAGGGTGAGCCCCAAGCCCCAGCCTCTTTTTTTGGTGGTGTAGCCTGCATTAAAAACTTTTTTGACCTGAGATTTGCTCATGCCTTTGCCAGTGTCTTTGATATCGATATAGATATCACCCTCAGGAAGCTCGTCTAGCACTATTTTAATTGATCCTATCCCGCCCATGGCATCCACGGCATTTTTACAAATATTCTCTATGACCCATTCAAAAAGATGGCGATTAAGAAGGGTAGCCTTGTGGCGGGGGAGTTTATTTTGGATATCCCAATCTACTTTGGTAGAAATTCTTTTGCGGAGGTAATTGGTAATGCCCAAAATAATAAAATAAATATCTTCACTCTTAAGGGTAGGCTCAGAGCCTATGCTAGAAAAGCGGGCAGTAATCATCTCAAGCCGCCTGACATCTTTTTCTAGTTCTTGTATGATGCTACTGTCTTCTAAGTTTTCCTCTAGGCGCAAGTAATCAATCCAAGCCATTAGTGAAGAAATAGGCGTACCTAGCTGGTGAGCGGTTTCTTTGGCAAGCCCTGCCCAGACCCTGTTTTGCTCTGCCCGCCTAGAATAATCAAATGCCAAGTAAGTCAGAAAACCAAATACAGAGATGACCAAAATCTGCACATAAGGGAAGTACCTCAACTGATACAAGAGGTCTGACTCTCTGTAATATAAGTGGTTTTTGATGCCCAAGCCCTCTGAGCCTATCACAAGCGGCGGGCGTTGCTCTTTCATAAGGGTAAGTTCTCGCTTGAGTATCCTTTCTCTTCTTCCTTCGGAAGCTCTATTAGGAATGTTGATGTTGATGAAGTCTTGGATATTGTCTCCTTGCACAAGGATGGCAGGCACAGATTCATTGGCTTTGATGATTTTTTCTACATACAGCAGAAGCTCATCATCGGGGTCAGCTTCTATGACAAACTCCAAGGCTTGGGCATAGAGGTCTATAAGCTTTTGTTCTCTCTGTGCAAGCTGCGATACCAAGATATTGGTATAAACCAAAGAAACTGCCGCAATGATAAGTGCGATGACCACAAAACCCAGCTTAAACCTAGAGCGGTTATTATAAATATCCATAAAAGCAATACTTAGTGATTATTTTTAGACTCCGTGCCTCCTCTTGCTTTTTCAGTCTGTGCGTATAGCAGCCAAGCACACAAAGATAAAAATCATGGAGTAATCTTACGAACAAATATTTATTTCTCAAAAACAAAAGCTATAATTTGAGCCAAAATAATTATTCAAGCCCTTGGTTCTTGTCTTCAGCATAGGCAGCTATTGAAGGGATTTCCCAATAAAAAAGCCAAGTTAGATTACTTGGCTTTTTTCGTATATCAGATAAATTTTATTCTAATTTTACTTCAAGACTTTGACGCTCATCATAGATTCTACGGCATCCATGATGTCTTTGGGAGCAAATCCTGCTTCTTTGTATAGCTCCATTTGTGAGCCATGTTCATAGATTTCATCTGCCATTCCCAAGCGTTTGATTTGGGCAGTGTAGCCATGATCTGCCATAAATTCTAGGATGGCTGAGCCGAAGCCACCCATGAGGCAGCCATCTTCGATGGTTACTACTTTTTTGAAGTTTTTGAATATATCGTGCAGTAGTTCTTCATCTAGGGGCTTCACAAAGCGCATGTCATAGTGTGCAGGCTTGAGTCCTTTTTGTCCAAGCCCTTCTAGAGCTGTGCTTACTAAGTTGCCAGCATGCCCTATGCTCAGGATGGCTACATCTTCTCCCTCTTTTACTTTGCGTCCTCTGCCTATTTCTATTTCTTCAAACGGCAGTCTCCACTCAGGCATTACTCCTTGTCCTCTGGGGTAGCGGATAGTAATTGCCTTTTTCAAATCTTTAAATTCATCTTTTGAGACCGTAAACATGATGTTGCGAAGCTCTCGCTCATTCATAGGTGCAAATACAATCATATTAGGAATGGCGCGCATATAGGCAATGTCATAAGCTCCGTGATGTGTGGGGCCGTCTGCTCCTGCAAAGCCTGCTCTATCCAGACAAAAGATAACAGGAAGCTCTTGGATACATACATCATGCACTACTTGGTCATAGCCTCTTTGCATAAAAGTAGAGTAAATATTGCAAAAAACGGTCATCCCTTGTGTGGCCAAACCTGCAGACACCGTAACGGCATGCTGCTCAGCAATGCCCACATCTAAGGCACGTTTGGGCATGGCCTTCATCATAATATTGAGTGATGAGCCAGAGGGCATGGCTGGAGTGATGCCCATAATTTTAGGATTTTGCTCGGCAAGCTCCAAAATTGTATGCCCGAAGACATCTTGGTATTTGGGTGCTTGTGGCTTTTCGGGTATTTTTTTATAGATTTCTCCCGTAATTTTATCAAACAAACCTGGTGCGTGCCATTTGGTTTGGTCTTGCTCGGCGAGGGCATAGCCTTTGCCTTTGACTGTGACACAGTGCAGAAGTTTGGGCCCAGGAATGTCTTTCAAGTCTTCGAGTACACTTGCCAAGTGATTGACATCATGCCCATCTACAGGGCCAAAGTAACGAAGGTTCAGAGATTCAAATAAATTACTTTGCTTTAAAATAGAGCCTTTCACGGCAGATTCTACACTAGAAGCTATTTTTTGAAAACGTGTGATATTGTTGAATTTCCCTAAGATTTTCCAGACTTCATCTCTGAATCGGTTATACATCTTAGAGGTGGTGATGTCTGTCAGATAATCTTTCAAAGCCCCTACATTGGGGTCAATAGACATACAGTTATCATTCAGAATAATGAGCAAATTGGTATCTGAGACCCCTGCGTGGTTCATCCCCTCGAATGCCAGACCGCCCGTCATTGCACCATCTCCTATGATGGCAACGTGTTGTCGGTTTTCACCCTTCTCTTTGGAGGCGAGTGCCATGCCTAGTGCCGCAGAGATAGATGTAGAGGAATGCCCTACTCCGAAGGTATCATAAGGGCTTTCCTTTCGTTTGGGAAAACCAGAGATTCCTCCATATTTTCTATTGGTATGAAATACTTCCTTTCTCTCTGTAAGGATTTTGTGCCCATAAGCTTGGTGTCCCACATCCCATACCAGTTGGTCATCGGGAGTATTCATGACATAGTGCAGCGCTACTGTAAGCTCTACTACTCCTAGACTTGCCCCAAAGTGCCCTCCATGGATAGACACCGTATCGATGATGTATTGCCTCAGGTCTTGGCAAACTTCATAAAGTTGTGAAGGATGTAATTTACGCAAATCGGCTGGTGAATCAATCTTCTGGAGCAGTTTTCCTGGTTCGATTAACATTTTCTATCTTTTTGAATTAAAATTTGCTTTCTAATAAATCTCAGTGATTAAACTTTACAAACCTTGTTAAGTTTAAAATTTAGTGTAAATAATGATAAAGTAACGCCTAAAAGTTAGGTCTAAAAAAATACAGTGTGTTAGATATGCTACTGACAGATTCAAAGGATTCTTTTTTGGTGCGTGCTTTTTCAGTCTTTAGACCAACTATTTTGTATTATTTGAATAAATCAGTATTTGGTGTGTACATTGTTGCAAAGATGCAGTAAAAAAACAAATTATGCTACTTTGGGTAAGTTCAAGTTACTTTATTTAAGTATTTTTGCCTGCCAAAGTGCTCAGTACGCTTTTTAAATTTCATAACAAAGTAACTTTCTCAGTTCATCTTGAGCTTATCACAAAACTCATGTTGGGCTTGATTACTTTTCCCCATTTTCTCATAAATGATGATTTGATATATATATATATATGCATAATTTTTATGCAACACACTGATAATTAGCACTTTATTGAAGCTTTCTAAAACCTAAGATATGCCCACAGACCCAGACAATGAATTTGAAATCAAGCTTCCTCTTTTTGAAGGTCCTTTTGATTTGCTTTTGTTTTTTATTGAGCGCAATGAGATTGATATTTATGACATCCCCATTGCCCAGATTACACAGGAGTTTCTCGATTATCTACAGCATATGCAGCTGCTCAACATAGAATTGGCAAGTGAATTTATCTTGGTGGCAGCTACACTGATGAAGATAAAAGCCCGCATGCTCATCCCCAAAGAGGCAGAAAACCCTGAGGAAGACCCCAGACAAGAGCTGGTAGATTATCTCTTAGAATACCGTAAGTATAAATCTGTGCTAGGGCTGCTAGGAGAGCTAGAAGATACCCAAATGCAGCAAAATCCTAGGGGAAACATTGCCCAAGAAATAAAAAAAATCACAAAATCACATGAGGCTGATTACGAGTTACATCACTTAGATTTATACAAACTGCTTAAGGTCTATGAAGGACTGCTATACCGCTACGAAAAAGCGAAAAATGCTCCTACACATACCATTGTGCCTTACCCTTACACAGTGGAAGGGCAAAAGCAATACATCAACGAAAAACTCAAACAGCAATCTAGGATTTCATTCAGAGAAACTATCGAGGAGAGTGCCCACAAAATCGTGGTTATTTTTAACTTTCTTGCCATTCTTGAGTTAATTCAGAATCGCATGATAACTTTGCACCTCGGCGAAGGATTCAATGATTTTTGGGTGGAGGCAGTAGCACATCCCTCTGAAGAAATAAAATAAGCCCTTAAAACTTGATGTGATATGGACACCATGAAACAAAATACCTCTGATGAAAGTGTTTTAAACACATTCAAACCTTGGAAAATAGCCATACCCATAGTCTTGGGCCTGATAGCTACGGTCTATTTATTATATACCAATTATGACTGGAATGAGCTGGTAGGCTACCTTAAAGACGCAGACCCTGCTTGGCTTTTGGTGGTGCTGCTTGTGCTGGTGGTTCGGGATGTATTCTACATCATCCGTATCCGTTATTTGTCTGAAAAAGGGCTGAGCTGGAAAGGTAGTTTTTATACCATTATGCTTTGGGAGTTTTCATCTGCATTGAGCCCTTCGGCAGTAGGTGGCACTGCAGTAGCCACTTTTTTACTTTTCAAGGAGGGCATTAGCTTCGGAAAATCACTGGCTTATGTGCTGGTTTCGGCGATTTTAGACAATCTCTTCTTCATTATTTTTGGTGGAATCGTGATTTTGCTCAATTTTTCGGGCTTATACCCACAGGGCAGCATATTCCCCTCGCCTGATTTGGTGGAGGCAGGTGCCATGCGTGAGCTGGTAAAACGCTTGCCTGTGGTATTTTTTACGGGCTATGCCATCGTAGCATCTTACAATCTTTTGATGATGTATGGCTTGTTTGTGAAGCCTTCAGCCATCAAGTGGATTTTTGTGAAAGTAACCTCTATCGCTTGGTTCAGACGGTGGCAAAGTGCTGCCGAAAAGCAAGGCGAGGAGCTGGTAATCGCCTCTCAGGAAATCAAGGGAAAGACTTTTTCTTATTGGGGCATCGCCATTGGCAGCACTGTGGTGGTGTGGGTAGCACGTTATTTTATTGTAAACTGCCTGATAGCTGCATTTACTGATTTGTCATTGGCTGACCATGGTTTTATTCTTTCTAGACACGTGATTTTGTGGGTAATTCTTTTGATTGGCTTTACTCCAGGGGCTGCTGGTGTGGCAGAAATAGCATTTTTAGGCTTTTTTACACAGTTTATCCCCAATACGGTCTCTATTGTGGCCGTTTTGTGGAGAATGGTTACTTATTATCCTTATCTTATTTTGGGTGTTTTCTTTTTGCCTAGATGGCTCAAAAGGGTCTTCAAAAAAAACAAATCCTCTTGATTTTTTGGTCAATGGTTTACATCACACTAGATTCAAGGCTTAAAGCCCACCACGAGGATATCATCTATCTGTTCTTGCTTCCCTTGCCAAAAGTCTAGGGTTTCCTCTAATTTTTGTTTTTGCTGAGAAAAAGGCAAATGATGTAGTTCATTGAGTAATTTGTAGAATCTACCGACTGTAAATTTTTTACCTCTAGGCCCTCCAAATTGGTCTTGGAAGCCATCCGAAAAGAGATAAAAAACCTCTGAGCCATCCAGTGCCAAGCGATGGCAGGTAAATTTTTTCTCTCCCCTCAAAAAACCTCCTATCGAAAATTTATCGGCTTTGATGATTTTAAACTCTCCTTGCTGCACATAGCAAAGTGGGTTTTTTGCTCCTGTAAAATAAAGCTGCTGCCTCGTACGGTTTACATAGACCAAGGCGGTATCCATCCCATCCCAGTTGCGGCTTTCTTTTTGTTTGAGGGCTTTCTGAATATTTTGATGCAGCTCATTGAGGATTTCATCAGGTTGGAATGTTCTGTTTTCATTCACGATTTGGTTCAAAAAAGTATTTCCTATCATGCTCATAAATGCCCCAGGTACGCCATGCCCTGTGCAATCTACTGCCGCCAAGATGAAGGTGTCTTCGCCCGTAAACTCTTTCAGACAGGCAAACCAGTAAAAATCTCCGCTGACGATGTCTCTGGGTCTAAACAAAATAAAAGAGGTGGGTAGGGTTTGTTTGATATTCTCTAGAGTAGGCAAAATCGCCTCTTGTATTCTCTTGGCATAGGTGATGCTTGCCGTGATGGCATTGTTTTGCTCTGCCAGTTGGGCTGCATTTTCTTCTATAATCTTTGTTTTTTGAGAGAGGAGTTCATAAGACTTTTTGAGCTCGAGGCTTGTCGTAAAATTTCTTTTGAGGATTTGATACCGAAGGCTATTGACCCCTGAAAACACAAAACTCAAGACCAGCATAATCACCCCTCCGTTTTGTCCAAGATATACAGACAAAGCCTCCTCATAATGAAAATAAGCCACCAGAGGATGCACTACCAAGATGTAAAGCACAAAATAAGTATTTAGCACAGGCAGCACAAGCATCTGCACTGAAGATACAATGAAAGAAACTGAGTTAATGATTAGGTATATGAGCAGGGCATTTTCATCTGTCCGAAAAGCAGAGGCAAAGAAAACGCTCCCAAACATCAAGCTTACCAGTATCTCGTGGCGGTAAGGTCTAAAATGCTTCACCAGCAGCCCAAGCCCTACCAGCACAGAGGGCATCATGTATGCCAGCACATAGGCAGTTAGGTTATCGGGCTTCATCAAGGGGTAATTTGCAAGAATAATCAGTGGGAAAGTAAAAATCAGCAGCCAAGCCGCTCTTTGTGCATACTTGTCTCCTAATCGGGTGTACTCTTTTTTCCACTCCGTTTGTAAGTCGGTAGATATTTTGGTAGAGGCTGTTGTCATTCTAAAAAAATTTATTGGAAAACCCAAAAAAGGCCTAAACGTTTGGTATCAGGTTAAGTTTAAGTGCTTTGTGTCTTCTAAAACACGGGGCTGTAGGATATTTTATTTGTATTTAATTTAAAGTTTTTGAACAAAAAAAACGAAAAAGTATTTTTATAGAGAGATATTTTTAACATATTTAGTTGGATTTTCGTGATTTTGCGTAAATTCGCTAAAACTTTTTTATTATTCATTTTTATAACTCTCGAATATATATGTCAGAATTTGCTGAAATCATACTTGACGGAAAATCCTTCAAGCTACCCATCTTTACAGGTTCGGAAGGCGAGAAGTCGATTGATATCACCTCACTTCGTGCCGAAACTGGGTATGTAACCCTTGACTCGGGCTATAAAAACACAGGCTCTACCAAAAGTGCCATTACATTCTTAGATGGTGAGAAAGGGATCCTCCGCTACAGAGGCTACAGCATAGAGGAACTTGCCGAAAAATCTACTTTTTTAGAAGTGGCTTATTTACTCATCAATGGAGAATTACCTGCCAAGGCAGAGTTAGACCATTTTACGACCAGAATCAGAAGGCATACACTCGTCAATGAAGATATGCGTAAGATTTTTGATGGATTCCCTGTAAATGCACACCCCATGGGCGTAATGGCAGCACTTGCCTCTGCAATGGCTACGTTTTATCCTGGCTCCATTGACCCTAACCGCAGCCCTGAGGCTATAGATTTAACCATCACTCGTTTGCTTGCCAAGATGCCTACATTGGCTACTTGGGCTTATAAAAACTCTCTGGGACACCCTGTGAACTATCCCAAAAACAGTCTGGGGTATTGTGCCAATTTCTTACACATGATGTTTGCATTACCCGTAGAAGATTATGAAGTGGACCCTGATGTAGAGAAAGCACTAGACACGCTGCTTATCTTGCATGCTGACCATGAGCAAAACTGCTCTGCCTCTACTGTGCGCTTGGCTGGCTCATCTCAGGTGAGCTTGTATTCTGCCGTTTCGGCAGGCATTAGCTCACTTTGGGGGCCTTTGCATGGGGGAGCAAACCAGCAAGTGATAGAGATGCTAGAAAAAATCAAAGAAGATGGTGGTGGCTCTAAAAAATGGCTTGACAAAGCCAAAGACAAAGATGACCCTTTCCGCCTGATGGGCTTCGGGCACCGTGTCTATAAAAACTTTGACCCTCGTGCCAAAATCATCAAAGTGGCTTGTGATAAAGTACTTAATAAATTAGGCATCAATGACCCTGCTCTAGACATTGCCAAAGAGCTAGAAGAAGCTGCCCTAAGTGATGAGTATTTTGTAGAAAGAAAATTATACCCCAATGTAGATTTCTATTCGGGCATTATCTACCGTGCTTTGGGCATCCCCACAGATATGTTTACGGTGATGTTTGCACTGGGCCGCTTGCCTGGCTGGATAGCACAATGGAAAGAAATGCGTGGCGAAGGACAACCTATCGGCCGCCCACGTCAGATTTATGTAGGTGAGCAGCTTCGCAGTTATGTAAATATAGACAAGCGATAATCTCATTTATCCAAACATATTCTTAGTCAAAAGCCTTTTATCTTAGCAGATGAGAGGCTTTTTTTTCTGGTATAAAAGGCATCTACCAATAAAAATAAGATGTACTATTTATCCCGTTTTTTTTAAATCAATCAAACTACACAAAATATTATGAACCTATATGTAAA
>JAABSX010000050.1 GCA_011390205.1 Microscillaceae bacterium
CATATTCTTAGTCAAAAGCCTTTTATCTTAGCAGATGAGAGGCTTTTTTTTCTGGTATAAAAGGCATCTACCAATAAGCCCTTGAAAAATAAGATGTACTATTTATCCCGTTTTTTTTAAATCAATCAAACTACACAAAATATTATGAACCTATATGTAAAATATCTTACTTCGTAAATAAACTTAAAGTGACTAAAGTCATTTTAAAAACAGCATAGTTTCACGTACTTTGAGGTAAGTGTCTAAGGCAAAACAGTTATTTAAAATAATTCTAAATTAGAAGGACATACTGCTCCCATAATTTAGCTTACAGTTTTGCATCGTAAATTTGTAAGTTAATAAAGAAAAAATTCTATGAACCAATTCAAAGCAATAAGTTTATCCTACAAAAAAGCCCCTTTAGAGGTAAGAGAGCAAGTTTCTCTGGATACTCAAGCTTGTCAGGAATTAGCACAGAGGATGAAAAGCTGGGAAGAAATATCTGATGTATTGGTATTATCAACCTGCAACCGTACCGAAGTATATTATCTCTCACCTATCAATTATAGTTATAATATCATTCAAGTGATTTTTGAACTAAAATCCATTGACCCTCACAGCCATTACCAAGATTACTTTGAGCAAATCAATGATAGTTTTGAAGCCGTAGAGCATTTATTTTTTGTATCTATGGGGCTTGACTCACAGGTGGTAGGAGATATGCAAATCACTAACCAAGTAAAACAAGCTTATCAACTCTCTGCAGACCTTGACCTAGCGGGGCCGTTTTTACACAGATTACTTCACAGTATATTTTTTACCAATAAACGCATCGTACAAGAGACCCCTTTCAGAAGTGGTGCTGCCTCTACTTCGTATGCAGCCGTAGAGCTGATCGAGGGCTTTACGCAGTCTATGCAAAACCCTCGTATCCTGATTTTGGGTATAGGAGAAATAGGCTCAGATGTGTGCCGGCACTTGGTCAATAAACCACAACTAGGAGAAGTCTGGATTACAAACCGAACCCAATCTAAGGCTGAGGCACTTGCTCAAGAATGTAATTTTAAGCGTATTCCCTTCTCAGAAGTAGAAAAAGCAATGCAGCAAGCAGATGTCATCGTATCATCTGTAGCCCGCAATGAGCCTTTCATCACTGCCAAAGAAGTACATAAAATGGACATCCTTTCCTTTAAATACTTCATCGATTTGTCTGTGCCTCGAAGCATACACCCCGAAATAGAAAAAAACACAGGCGTGCTTCTCTATAACATAGACCAAATCAACAACAGGGCAGGCACGGCACTCCAAAAAAGGCTGGCGTCTATCCCTGATGTAAAGGCAATTATTCAGACTTCTATCGAAGATTTCTATCAGTGGTCCAAAGAAATGGAAATCTCACCGACACTCCAGAAGCTCAAAAACGCACTCGAGCAGATTAGACAAGAAGAACTCGCCCGATATGCCAAAAAAATGACTGACACAGAGGCGACAAAAGTGGAGCAAATCACCAAAAACATGATGCAAAAAATTCTTAAACTCCCCGCACTTCAGCTCAAAGCAGCCTGCAAGCGTGGAGAGGCAGAGACACTCATCGATGTGCTCAATGATTTGTTTAACCTAGAAGCACAGCCTGAAAAAGTCAAAAAATAGCCTATAAAAGGTGCAAGTCAAATTGACTTTCTTGTGCCCTTTCTTGAAAAGAGGGAAGGGGTGAGGTCGCTAAAAAAGGAAATTTGACTTGCACCCCCTATAAATCATCCCATCAGATCACCCCCAATTAGGCTCTAGTTGGGGTTTTTATTTTAAATGCCTTATTAAAAAATAAAAAAGCAAGCCTAACCCAGACAAAATCAGGCATTTTATTTGTAATTTTATACGCTAATTGATACAAATACTTACGTACTAAGAAATCAATACTCAAAGTTATCTATCTGTCATAAATCAATACAAAAAGTAAAAATACGTGTTCTGAATTAAAAAATATCTTCCTATTTGTCAAAACACCTTTCATTTATTGTCATCTCCTTAAACTTAATATACACACTATGAAAAATAGTCTTTCTTATACGAATTATTACTTAAGCCTATTACTGACAGGGCTTTTTTGCTTTTTCGCAGCTTCTGCCTACGCACAGTCAGAACCAGAAGTGCAATGGGCAAGCGAGCTCATAGGCACATCCTCTTATTTCGTGAATCTCAGCAAGCCCCAGTCCAATCAATACAAAGGGACACAAGCACTTGGCAAGCCCGATAAACTCCCCGCCCCAGGTGAAAGCCCAAGCGCATGGTCTCCTGCCACCAAAGAAAACCCACAGGGAGAATGGATTAAAGTAGGATTCGCCCGGCCAATGCAAATCGCACAAGTCATCGTGGGCGAGAACTATAACCCTGGCGCCGTTACGCATATCTATGTCTATGATGTCAATGACAAAGAATACCTCATCTACAAAAATGTAAATGTAGGCCCTCTCAGTGTGCCTGCACGCATGTTTTCTATCTTTGCCAATACCAATTACTTGGTCAAAGCCGTCAAACTTGAGCTGAATACGGCCAAAGTCCCAGGATTTAACCAAATAGATGCCATCGGAATCTCTAGCTCTACTGACGAGATTCAGGCCAAAATCAACATCGCTTCTGATACTGACCTAGAAATCAAATCAAAACCCATTAACCTCGGCCCTAGTATCAACTCCCGCTACCAAGAAATCGCCCCGATGGTCTCTCCCGATGGCAAAACAATCTTCTTTACACGTGCTGACCACCCCCAAAACATAGGAAACCCTGACAAACAGGATGTCTGGTATGCCAATATCAAATCAGATACAATCTTCGAGACAGCTCAAAACATAGGTGCACCCATCAATACGCCCGAACATAACTCTTCTTTTTCTATCTCACCAGATGGCAACACCATGCTCCTTAACAACATCTATAACCCTGATGGCACATTTGAGAAGGGACTCTCTATCACCAAAAGAAATGGACAAGGCGCTTGGTCTGCACCTCAAAAAGTAATCATACAGAACTACTACAACCGAAATGATTACTCTGAATTTTGCCTTTCACAAGATGGTAAAATCTTACTTATGACCATACAACGCATAGACTCTTATGGAGAAAAAGACATCTACTTCTCAAGGTTACAAAGCGATGGCACTTGGTCTTCACCCGAAAATCTAGGAAATGTAGTCAATACAGCCGCCAGCGAGACCTCCCCTTTCTTAGCCTCCGATGGTAAAACACTCTATTACTCTACAAGTGGGCTGAGTGGCTTTGGCTCTAATGATATATTCGTAACTCGCCGCTTAGACAATACGTGGAAAAACTGGAGTACACCACAAAATTTAGGGCCAGAAATCAACTCTAACAGGTGGGACGCCTACTTTAGCATTTCTGCCAAAGCAGATTATGCTTACTTTGCCTCTTATGCCAACTCCCTCGGGCAAAGTGATATATTTAGGGTAAAGCTTACCGAAGAAAACCAGCCTGACCCCGTAGTATTGATTAAAGGAAGGGTGTTTAATTCTAAAACCAAAGAACCCATACCAGCCGAAATATTGTATGAAATATTGCCAGGAGGAGAAAATGCAGGAAATGCCAATTCAAACCCACAAACTGGTGAATACAAAATTGTGCTGCCCTTAAACAACAAATACGCCATCTTGGCAGAAGCCAAAGGATTCTTATCCGTAGATGAAAACATAGACCTCACAGGCAAAACCGAATACGAAGAAATCACCAAAGACCTTTACCTCGTGCCACTAGAAGCAGGTGCAAGAGTCAGGTTGAACAACATATTCTTTGAAAGAACAAAATACAGTCTATTGCCCGAATCTTTTCCTGAGCTCAACAGGCTTATCAAAACACTTAAAGATAACCCCAATATGGAAATAAAGCTAGAAGGACACACAGAGGTGTTTGGAAAAACAAAAGACCAAAAAGACTTGGGGTATAACCGTGTGAAAGCCGTCAAAACGTATCTAGTCAATGAGGGAAACATAGACCCCAAAAGAATCAAACTTAAATCTTATGGAGGCACTCGCCCGCTCACATTAGACACTACCGACGCAGCCCGAGCCCTCAACAGAAGGGTGGAAATCAATATTCTTAAAAAATAAAAGTCTTACATTCTTAAAAGCCCTCAGGGGCTTTTTTTGTGCTACCCAATGCACTAGAAAAATAACCCAAAAAGCATGAACTCATACGGAATATGCCTGCTCAGTGCAGTGCCTATGCGGAGCGAACCCTCCGACAAACAAGAACTTTGCAGCCAAGTACTCTTTGGAGATACCTACCAAATCATAGCAGAGCACCCTTCCAAAAAATGGCTCAAAATACAATTAGATGAAGATGGATACCAAGGCTGGATAGATGCTCAGCAGCACCAAAGCCTCTCAAAAGAAGCACACCAAGCCCTCAAAAAACAAGAAAAAATAATCAGTACAGATGCCATCACAGCACTTACACAAGGGCAACAAGAAATCAGGCTGAGCATTGGTAGTTTTTTGCCTTATCTCAAACAAAATCAACTTAAAATAGGGCAAGGCACTTGGCAATACAAAGGAGCTCACAAAAATTTAGGAGGAAAATCTACACAGATTGAGCTAAGAGATGATGCCCTTAAACTACTCCATACACCCTATCTCTGGGGTGGAAAAACAGCCTTTGGGATAGATTGCTCAGGATTTATACAGCAGATATTCAGGCTTGCAGGCTGCACACTGCCCCGTGATGCCTATCAGCAAGCCGAGCAAGGCATGCACATCCCTGAAATCAACAAGGCACAAACGGCTGACCTTGCATTCTTTGAGCGAGAAGGACGCATCGTGCATGTGGGCATCATCATACAGCACCAGCACAGCACCGAAGCCTTCCCTGACATCAAAATGTCTCATAATGAACACTTTATCATCCATGCATTGGAAAAAATAAGAATAGATAAGCTAGATACACAAGGGATTCTTAACCTAGACAGGCAAGTTTATACACATACGCTGCACAGCATCAAGAGAATCTTATAAACCTAGGTACTCCTGAAAAACCTAGAAAAATAAAAAACATCAAAATACGTTTTTGTGTTTTAAGGGCAAGCTTTTATACTTTCTGTTGCTTTTAAATCTTTATTGTATTACTTTTGTTAGGTTTTAATCCAAAACACAAAACTTAATATATACGATGTAAGTTTTGTAAAAATATTTTAAGCCTCAGCTTAAAAACCACTAAAAACATGAGTTTGTACGGCAAAAAAGTCCTCATCTTAAACCAAGATTACAGAGCCCTCACCGTCTGCAGTGTGCAGAAGGCCTTCATACTCGTTTATCTCAAAAAAGCCGAAATGGTGCTAGAATCATCAGAAGGGCAGCTACGCACTGTCAATGACCTCTACCCCATGCCTTCTATCATTAGGCTATTTAGGTATGTAAATTTGCCTTACAAGGGCGTCATGCTGAGCCGCCAAAATATCTTCAAAAGAGACGAAGGGAAATGCCAGTATTGCGGCTCTACCAAAGACCTCACCCTAGACCACGTGCTGCCACGCTCCAAAGGAGGCCGCTCCACTTGGGACAACCTCGTCTCGGCCTGCAAATCTTGCAACTCCCGAAAAGGAGACCTCACACCCGAAGATGCAAAAATGCCCCTCACTAGGCCTCCCTTCAAACCCTCCTTTATTATGTTTTTGAGAGATTTTTCAGGGAAAGCCCAAGAAGAATGGAAGCCCTACCTCGGAAAAAGCCTGAAATATTTCTAAATATTTTTCCTTCTATTAAAATCTTAGTATCTTTGTGGTTCATTTTGTGGAGAAACAAGTCCGTGAAGTATCTCTTGATACCAAATATACACTTCTCTGCTAAAATGAAACTTAATAAATGGTATAATAAATATTAACCCTCAATGATTGCTCAGGGTAAAAGTAGCATCATAACCAAAACTATATGAGTAACACCCCAGAAGATTTTGATTGGTCTAAACTCGAAACCAAAGGTTTCGGTGAAGCTTATTCAAACAACGAACGTTCAAGATTGGAAGAAATGTACAATGATACGCTTTCTTCTATCAATGAGAAGGAAGTAGTAATAGGTACAGTAGTAGGCATCGCAGACCGTGATGTGATTCTAAACATAGGTTTTAAATCAGATGGATTAGTGCCTATTTCTGAATTTCGTGACCTGCCTAACCTAAAAGCAGGAGATGAGGTAGAAGTCTTCATCGAGCAGCAAGAAGATGCCAATGGGCAGCTTGTATTGTCACGCCGTAAGGCAAAAATCTTGACTGCATGGGATAAAATCCAGACTGCACTTGATCAAGATCAGATAGTAGAAGGAAATGTGAAGAGACGCACCAAAGGTGGATTAATCGTAGATGTTTTTGGAATTGAAGCATTCTTACCTGGTTCACAAATTGATGTGAAACCTATCCGTGATTTTGATATCTATGTAGGCAAGCAAATGGAGGTAAAAGTAATCAAAATTAATTATGCCAATGACAACGTAGTCGTTTCGCATAAAATCTTGATTGAAAAAGACCTCGAAGAGCAAAAAGCTCAAATCCTCAATAATCTCGAAAAAGGACAAGTACTTGAAGGTGTCATTAAAAATATGACCAACTTTGGTGTATTCATTGACCTTGGTGGCGTAGATGGTCTATTGCACATCACTGACATTTCTTGGGGCCGTATCAGCCATCCAGAAGAAGTACTTGATCTTGACCAAAAAGTCAATATAGTCGTGCTTGATTTTGATGATGAGAAGAGACGTATCTCACTTGGTATGAAACAACTGACAGCACATCCTTGGGAATCTCTGCCAGAAGAAATTCAAATCGGTACTAAAGTAAAAGGAAAAATCGTCAATGTAGCTGATTATGGTGCTTTCTTAGAAGTTATCCCTGGAGTAGAAGGGCTTATCCACGTATCCGAAATGTCTTGGTCACAGCACTTGCGTAACCCACAAGACTTTATCAAAGTAGGTGATGAGCTAGAAGCTAAAGTATTGACACTTGACCGCGATGAGCGTAAAATGTCATTAGGTATCAAGCAACTTATAGATGACCCCTGGACAAAAGATGACATCATCCAGAAATATGCCATCGGCACGAAACACAAAGGAATCGTTCGTAACCTTACTAGCTTTGGCTTATTCTTAGAGCTTGAAGAAGGAATTGATGGTCTTGTGCACGTATCTGACTTGTCTTGGGCTCGTAAAATCAAACACCCATCTGAGTTTACAAAAGTGAACGAAGAGCTAGAAGTAGTAGTGCTTGAGCTAGATGTAGATAACAAACGCCTTGCCCTAGGACATAAGCAACTAGAAGAAAACCCTTGGGATACTTTCGAGTCTGTATTCAGCATCGGTTCAGTACACGCTTGTACGCTTACTGAGAAGAATGACAAAGGTGCAATCCTAGAATTGCCTTACGGAATCGAAGGCTTCTGCCCTGGTAAGATGCTCGCCAAAGAAGATGGCTCTCAGCCTGAAATAGGAGAACAACTTAACTTTGAGGTGATTGACTTCCACAAAGATGACAAAAAGATTATCCTGTCGCATACCAGAACTTACCAAGAGACGGTAGTAGAAGAGCCCAAAGAAGAAGCTCCAAAGGCGAAAAATGAGGAAAAATCTGACAATAAGAATAGACGCAGCGAGAAAGTAGAAAACAGCACCACTACGCTAGGTGATTTGGAGGCTTTATCAGCCCTCAAAAAACAAATGAGTAATGATTCAGAGTAGTATTTATCTTTTTTAGATAATCTCTGAAAAGTGCTACACACGCAAAAGTCAAATACAATAAAAGCAGTAATTTAAAAATTACTGCTTTTATTTTTTCTAAATTAAGAGATTTAAGCCTCTATTTATTTGATTCGTACCTAGTTTTGATTATATTTGCAATCCATTTAAGAAATGGTTGCGTGGCCGAGTGGCTAGGCAGAGCTCTGCAAAAGCTCGTACAGCGGTTCGAATCCGCTCGCAACCTCCTCCAAAAGCCTCCCGAACTGTTTCGGGAGGCTTTTTTGTTTTGCCTCCCTCAGCACCCAGTGGCAAAGGTTTCTTATAAAAACTACCATGTAGGCCAGAGCCCCTTCTTCTGCACTCTTCACTTGGCATCCTTTGATTTACGCCAGAGATGCCACACCCAAGGCGTTTGATGTTCTGCCGATTAAACCCTTAATCGCCCTGTGGAGACACAGGCAACGGCGAAAAGTCCGTTAGGACTGAAATCTTTGTAGAAAACACCAAGCCAAGAAGGAGAAGCACCGTAGGCGTGAAATCTTATGGGTTTTGATATAAATGACTCATTTCCAGAAATAGGGTGCATGCCGAAAGTGGGCTAGAAAAAAAGTCTAAAACAGGCCTCTTACCTCTTCTTTTAAAAACTCGATGGCGTTTTCAGTAGGATTGATGCTGTGCTCACGCACATTGTTAAGTATTTTTTTGGCGAGATCTACTCCTTCAGCGTTTGGCTCTAAAGCCATGACAGAGTTATTAATCAATAAGATACTCTCCTCGAGGGCTTGCTTAATGAGCAGCCAAGCTTCACTGCTGAGGTAAATTTGCTGTGATAGATTGTGCCCAAACTCATTTCTAATCTCCTGAATAAGCACTTGCTGAAAAAAACCAGCACTGTAATCAGGATTATTTAAACGAGGAATCAACTGAGAGGGCGAGATTCTTTCTAAGAACAAGGTCATGCGCTCATAAGCTTGTAGGCGTATGTTGAGAGATTGCTCCTTGTTTTTGAGCTCTACCTCTGCTCTTTTGAGAGAGAGCTCGGCTTGCCTAAGCTGGAGCTGTGCCTCTGTGTTTTTTTCTATCTGGCCCAGTTCTTTCTTTACGAATGACTGCACGATGATGTACATTCCGTACATTACCAGAGAAGCTGGCAAAAGTATTTTTAGTAAATCTAAAAGAAATTCCATATATTTACTTAGTTATTTACAATAAATGAAAATTTAAAAACCTTAAGTAACAGGGAAGCCCCGCAAGCCTTACCCAAAAAGTATTATTTTACGTAATTTTGTGCCAAAATACCGAGATTTTATAATCTTTATCAACAAATGATTAAAAATATCCACCTACCCCTACAAATTAGCCCCGAAGCACAAAAAGCAATCTTGCGTATTCGCAAAGAAAAAAATATCCCAAAACCCTATGCCCTCAGGCTAGGATGGCGTGGACAAGGCTGTGCAGGAAACTATCTATTGGGCTTTGACAAGCCCAACCTTAAGGATGAACTCTTTGAGTATGAAGGAATCAAAATCTGTATAGACAAGGCGCATTTCATCTATCTCTCAGGGACAGTGCTCAAGTATCAAAGTGAATCAGAAAAAGAAAAAGGGTTTGTGTTTTTGTAAAAAATGAAGCTGCGAAGTGTATGATTGAATCTTTATAAACTATTTTTGAGAATGAATCACTTGTAATCAAAAAATATAAACCTAGGAGACATTGACAAGCGAAGAACTGAAATCTATTTTATCAAAAATCAGAAACTATGAGATACGCATCCGCAAGGCCGTAAACTCACAGCTCAGAGGTAGTTTTAGTTCTGTATTTAAAGGCACGGGCTTAGAGTTTGATGATGTGCGTGCCTACCAATACGGCGACGATGTAAGACGGATAGACTGGCACGTAAGTGCCAAAGGAGATGAAACCTACATCAAGGTATTTAAGGAAGAGAAAGAACAGACTGTTTTTTTCTTATTGGATGTGAGTGATTCACAAAACTTTGGCAAAAACCAAGACAGTAAGATATACATAGGCAAGGAAATATGCAGCGTGCTGGCACTTTCTGCCACCAAAGAAGCAAGTGAAGTAGGGCTGATTTGCTTCAGTGACCGCAAGGAGAAATACATCAAGCCTGACAAGGGAATGAAAAAAGCCTATGAGATTATTCTGAATTTGTTTAGGCTTACGCCACAATCCCTTCAGACTGACCTCAATGCATTGAATCATTTTGCCCTTAATCTGATTAAAAGAAGGAGCATTGTAATATTGGTTTCGGATTTTTTGGATGAGGGCTACCAAGATTCTTTCAAATCACTGGCAAGAAAGCATGACCTCATCGCCATACATCTGGTGCATCCCAAAGAGACCAACCTGCCTAAGCTGGGGCTTATCCCTGTTTTTGACAAAGAAACCCAAGTGCAGCAATGGGTCAATACATCTTCTGCTGCTTTTAGGAGAGATTTTAAGACAAAAATCTCTGACAATCAAGAAGATTTGGAGAACCTCTGCCGCAAATACAGGGCTAATTATCTCAAAATACAGACCGATGAGGATTTTGTGCCACAACTTGTGAAGCTATTTAAAATCAGAAATAAAAATGTCCGCTCAAAATAGTATCCTCCTCATCTTATGCTGCTGCCTGTCTCTGACAGCTCTGGGGCAGAAAACAAGCCCTAAAAGCAAGACCCAAATCAGGCCAAGAGGCTTATTTCTCAAAGACAGTCTATCTCTTGGCGAGCGAGTGGTCTATACCCTAAGTGTGAGGCACAGGGCTGATGTCCAGGTGCTTTTTCCTGACTCTACCTTTGATTATAAAGGGCTGGAGCTCTTGGGCAAGAGGTATTACCCTACTGTTACACAAGAAAATATCAGCCTAGACAGTGCCGTATATGAGTTTACAGTATTTGAAATAATGCCTTACTATACACTAAAAATGCCCGTGTATGTCTTGAATGAAGGGGATTCTATCTTGATAAATGCTTCTACAGATTCTATTTATTTTAAGCCTGTAGTGCCTGAGGGCATCGCAGACTTAGATTTTAAGGCGGATACAAGAGATACCTCTTTGCCTTCTTACTTTAATTACCCGTATTGGGTATTGGGTATTTTTTTGTTTTTTGTGGGAGTGCTTGCCGTCTGGGGGCTATTAGGGAATCAGCTCAGGCGTGTGTATATTTTGTTTCAATTTAGGGCAAGGCATCAAATTTTTTTAAATGAATTTGCGAGGCTAGGCACACGTATCAAAAACAGGGAAAACATCAGTGACATAGAGCGGATTATCAGTATCTGGAAAAAGCATTTGGAGTTTTTGGTAGAGAAGCCTTTTAGCAGCTATACCTCCAAAGAGATAAGCCTTGCCATTCCTGACCAAGATTTATCTCGCTCACTCAAAAATATAGACAAGGCCTTGTATGGGCAGGAGTTTTCGGAAGATTTGAGCAGCTCTCTGGAGATACTCAGAAGAATAGCCACCAAACAATTTGAAAAAAGACAGGTAACACTCAAAGAAGGATAGACAAAAAATATGGAAGTAGGTTTTACAGACTGGGCATGGCTTTCTTGGCGGTGGTTTTCACCTTTTACACTCTTAGATTTTAACTGGGAGTATGGCTGGGTCTTGTATTTTTTGCTGCTTGTTCCTTTTATTTTTTTGTGGAGAAATAGATTTGGACTGCCGCCTAGGTATCGCCTTGAAATATCTTCGGGCTATCAGTTGCCTCCGCCCTCCCCCCTGAGTGTACTTAGGTTTGTCCCTGATATTCTGGTGAGTATCTCCCTCGGGATGCTCGTCATCGCCCTTGCTCGCCCCCAAGAAATGAACACACTCACTGAGCAAACCTCCGAAGGCATTGATATTATGATAGTGCTAGACATCTCGGAGTCTATGCAGATTGAGGATTTTCAGCCCAACCGCCTAGAATCTTCCAAAAAGATTGCGATTAATTTTATCAGAGGGCGCAAATATGACCGCATAGGGCTGGTGCTTTTTTCGGGCAAGGCATACTCTTTAGCACCACTTACTACAGATTACGAGATGCTCGAGAATTATATCCAAGACATCAACCAGTTTTTGATACCTGAAAGCGGCACTGCCATCGGCAATGCTGTCGGGATTGCTACCATTAGGCTGCAAGACTCCCCCTCCGCCTCTAAGGTAATTATCTTAATCAGTGATGGAGATAGCAATGCAGGCAGCCTTGACCCTATCACTGTCACGCAGATTTCTGCCTCTTATGGTATCAAGCTATACAGCATCTTGGTGGGCAAAGATGGTGAAGTGCCTGTGCCTACCAAGCTATTCGGAGCAAGAAAACTCATGGACAATACCGTCAATGAAACCACACTCAGGCAGATAGCAAGTATAGGTGAGGGAGAGTTTTTTAGAGCTACAAGCAATGAAGCACTGAGCCAAGTATTCAAAAAAATAGACAGCTATGAAAAAACCGAAGTAGTTGAAATTCGTTATCAGAATACACGTGATTTTTATTCAATATACTTAAACTGGGGCATCTTATTTTGGGTCTTGTGGCTATTCTCCAAAGGCACATTCATTAGCAATGTGCTAGAAGACTAATCACGCTCGAACAAAACACCCTACAAATCTATCAAGATTATGCACTATATTTGATATACCCTGAAAGGCTATTACAAGCTAGATTACTGACAAGCAAGCAGTTACATAAAATCATTACTCATTATCTAAAATTTATAACTAACTAACACCTCATCATCATGCAAAAAAAACTCTCTTATATCTGGCTTTTCTTATTGCTCTTTAGTCTGGGGGCCTGTAGTATTGAAGAAGAAATCCACTTCAACAAAGATTTTTCTGGAAAACTCACCCGCTCACTGGATTTTAGCGGAATGATGCAAATGGCGAAATCTCTGAACCCAGAAGGGGACTCTGCCAAAAACCCACTCGAGCAGGGCATGCCCGAAGAACTCTCCCCCGAACTAGACATAGAGGGCATCCGAAACTTTAAAATGAACATGGATAAAGAAGGTGCCATCAATTTATCTTTTGATTTTGACAACCTAGATGCACTCAATAAAGCTTATAACAAACTCACCATGGAAAACATGAAAAACATACCAGGCCTAGAGAGTATGGGCAGCAATGGAGGAGGCTTTACACCAGGTACACTGTCAGATGATGAAGTAGAAAACACAGAAACAAATACCACCCCAAAACCTGAGCACCTTTATTTCGCAAGAAAAGGGAAGAACTTTTACTATTACCCTTCCAAATCTGACACTGAAGAAAACAATGAAATGGAAGGAAGCGGAATGGATTTAGAAGGAATCGGAGATATGCTTAAGATAGAAACCAAGTTTGTATTTGATAGAAAAATTAAAAAAGTAAGCAATAACAGCACTCAAATAGAAACTTTCACAGACAATACTGACAACCTACTTAGGCTCAAAATGAAGCTACAAGGCACACAAACAGACAATAAGCAGCCCGAAATAAAGATTAAACTCAAATAAAACAATGCTCCAAAGCCAAGACATAGATACCAGTATTATGTCTTGGCTTTTCTGCTTTTTACAGGCTCTGCCAGTACCTTTCTAAACAATTTATCTGCTTTGTGCATTATACTCAGTCAGATGCTCTCATAAATAAAACAAACCTTATCACCCTATCAAAATGCACATCTGCCTTCGCACCCAAGTAGAGCAAGACTATCAGACCGTCTCTGATGGCTTTACCAAAGATTTATTTCTTAAGCTCAACCCGCCGTTTCCTCCCGTAAAACTGCTGCAGTTTGGTGGCTGCAAAAAAGGCGACCAAGTGGAGCTGGAGCTCAATTTTATATTTTTTAAACAAAGGTGGCTCAGTGACATTACGGAGGATGCTGCCAATGCAGAAGAAATTTATTTTATAGATGAAGGCGTAAAACTGCCCTTTTTTCTTAAAAAATGGAAGCACAAGCACCGCCTCGTAAAGCAAGAATCACAGTGCATCATCATAGATGACATTCACTTTACTACTCCTTTCTGGCTTTTAGATTACTTGCTTTATCCTGCACTTTACCTGCAGTTTCTTTACCGCAAGCCGATCTACAGGCGCATATTCAAGAAAAAAACGCTTTCATCTTAGTCTTTCCCTAGATTGACTACTTTGAAGCCGCTTTCTTCTCTTCTGAAAAAAAGAGGAGAAACAGCCTGGCGCTGTGCAAAATAGTTTTGGTAATCTTCACTAAAATTAGCCCGCTCTTCTAGCACTCCCTCGTAGCGCTCCGTCAAATACATACAAAGCTCCGAGATTTCACGCAGTGCAAAATTTCCGCCTGTGCCATAGCTGATATAATCTACCAAACGTTCTTTTTTAAGGTATTTGCTAAAGAGTGCATTCTCAGAGCGGCGTATCAAAAAGCGTAGCCCTGCTTGCTTTGCCATTGCCAAGTCATTGGCATCATCAAAAAAAACAGCGACCTGCTCAGGCTGAATCTCACAATGCTCACAAAAATGCTGCAAAGCCTCTGCTTTATCTACTATCCTAGAATATAGGGAGGTAAAATGCTCTCTTTCTGTCAGATAACGTGCCGTAGGGTTATCGGCCCCTGTGATGATGGCAAAATGCGGCAACTCTTTATCTCTCTGCCAAAAAGAGTATCTGAGCAGATTGGTACCCATAGAATCTGCCTCAAAAAACGAACTAGGCACAGAAGGGTTTTTTTCTCCAGTATTGAACACTCCGTCCCAGTCTGATACAAAGGCACGGATATTTTTTAGCTTTTCAATCATCTCAGAAGTAGAGGTGAGCATTTCACCCTGAAAATAAGGCAGTAAATTCATGAAATCTAGTTTTTTGGTAAGTGATAAAATTAGTTGATTTATTTGTATAATCTCACAAATTTAAAAAAAATGAACTTTTAACTAATCAAAAACTTTATTTTGATGGTTAAACGTATATAAACAATTTTGAATCCCTCATGATAAAAATAGCAAATGAACAGAGATACCATCTTCTCAAATGCCGGCTAGAATGTCCTCTTCCAGGGGTGGAGGCACACCTACGAATGGCTCCCATTGACCGGCTGAAAAAGAATGAAATCTACAAGCCCAATGAAAACACACGGGTCAGCAGTGTGCTCATCTTGTTTTATCCTGATGAGGGGCGGCTGCATTTCCCAATGATTGTACGCCCCCAAAACTCTGGAGTGCACAGCGGGCAAATCGCTCTGCCAGGGGGCAAAAAAGATGAGGAAGATGAAGACCTCATCGCCACTGCCCTGCGAGAGACCCAAGAAGAAATAGGGGTAGTGGTGGATCGCAGCCAAATACTCGGGCAGTTGAGCCATTTGTATATTCCTCCTAGTAATTTTTTGGTGTATCCTTTCGTGGCTGCCATTCACCAAAAGCCTGAGTTTGTACCCTCTGTGCAAGAGGTAGATGAACTGTTGAGCATTGATTTGGATAGCTTTTTGACGAACCAAATCCCCCAAGAAAGAGAAATAGAAGCAAGATATATGCGTGCAAAAGTACCTTGCTATGAGCTAAACGGCAAGATAGTCTGGGGGGCAACTGCCATGATTCTAAGTGAGCTACAGAGCATTGCACACGAATTTTTATAACATACCTCCTAAGAAAAGCCTCAAAAATGGGCTTAGTTTGCTGCAGTGCTTCTTGATGGTTCGTTTTTTGAATAATACTTTTGCGAGCACTTATATTCGCTTGTGCAGAGGGCAATCCTCCATAGATTGTACAGAAAAACACTCAAGGTGCTGATAACTAACTCATTGCCAAATTAGCCCATTTACTTAAGTGATATTACACTCAGACCCATTAAATAGACGATTACAGAGATGAATTTATTATTTTCTAATGCCCTCTTGCAGATTCCTATAGAGCAATACCTAGACGGGAATTTCTTCGGGAATACCCTTAGGCAGTATTTGATATTTTTTGGAATACTGGGTGCTTCTATCATTCTAGGAAGAATACTGTATTTTGTGTTTAAAATCTATGTGCGCCGCCTTACTCGCAAAACAAAATCTGATGTAGATGATATTTTGGTGGACAAGATAGAAGAGCCTATAGTAGCCTTTGTAATAATTTTAGGCTTTTATATGGCATATGAGCAGCTCAATCTGAGTGAATATTACTACGGGCTGTTTAGCAGGATTACCAAAAACATGTTTACCATTGTGTTTGCTTGGTTTTTAATCCGTTTCCTAGATGCCCTAGCACGCAACTATGCCCGCCCTGCAGGCCCTAGTGCAGAGGGGCTGCGCACACACGTAATCTCACTAAGCCGCCTCATCACCAAGTATAGCCTCATCGCCCTGACTTCTATCATTGTGATTAGTAATTTTGGATACAATGTTACTTCACTCATCGCTAGTCTAGGGATAGGCGGTCTTGCTGTGGCACTGGCAGCTCAAGAGATTCTCAAAAATATCTTGGGGGGCTTTGTGATTATGTTTGACCAGCCTTTCCGAATCGGTGAATGGGTGGTGGTCAATGATACTGAAGGTGTGGTGCAAGAAATAGGGCTACGCTCTACACGCATCAAAACTTTTAGGGGGGAGTTTATTACCATCCCCAATCACTACATCACTGAAAGTATGATTTGTAATTTTAATAAATATACAGATACCAGAGAGACCATCACGCTTGTGCTGGATAGAAATACCAGTATAGAAAAATTGGAGCAAGCAAAATCCATCATTACGGATGCCCTCGAACATACTGAGAGGGTAGTGCCTCGTTCTTTTGAACTTAAATTTGTGGGTTACAATGATTTGGGCATAGAATTGTTCATAGGTTACAACATAGAAATAGAAACCCCTGCCCAAAAACGTAAAATCAGAGACCAAGCCTTCACACAGATTAAGAAAAACTTTGACGCAGAAAATATCTTGGTGGCTGTACCTGTCAGGGTATTGGATTTTAGAGGAGTCAAACAAATCACCTTAGACAAAGACAGCCAAGACTCTTAAAGTTATTTTTCTTTAAATTTGATGATGCCCTTTGCCATGCCTGGAAACACAAAGCCGTGAAAGGGCAATACGGCATACCAATAGGCACGCCCTGCAAGTCCATTGGGGCGGAAAGTTGCCCTTTGTATGAGGGCGTATTTTCCTTCTTCCTGACTTTCTTTTACCTGAAACTCTAGCCAAGCCTCTCCTGGGAGCTTCATCTCTGCATAGAGAAGCAGTCGGCGGCTTTTGCGGTCTGCCAAGATGACCCTCCAAAAATCTAGGGCATCTCCTGCTTTGAGTTCTTTGGCATTGCGTCTGCCCCGTCTTACTCCTACCCCTCCTACGAGTTTGTCTAAAAACCCTCTAAAATTCCAGAGCCAAGTGCCATAATACCAGCCCCTAGTTCCACCAATAGACCAGATATTGTCCACTACTTCTTCAGGGTCTTTAGAGAAAGTATAGTACCTTTTGTCAAGAAAACATCCATTGGTAGGTACTTTGATAAAATCGAGAAAATCTTCTGGAATAGGCCCATTGATGGTGTCTTTCCAGCTAGAAATGACTTCATTTTGTTCTATTTTTTGAAAAGCTTTTTTGAGAGATTCACGGTAAGAAAGTAAGTCTAGTGGCACTATATCCCGAAGCCGAGTATCTGCACAGACTACATCATTGCTCATGCTCTCCACAAGACTTCTGGAAAGATTGTAAGAAGTGGAGGTTACAAAATAAAGCCAGCGTGCAGACAAACGTGGTGTAAGCACGGGCACTGTGATGATGTAGCGCCCAAGCCCTCGCTCTGCTGCAAACCCAAGCATCATTTCTTTGTAAGTCAGAATATCGGGGCCTCCGACATCAAATATCTGATTGTAGGTTTCTTCTTTGAGCATTACGCCCTCGAGATAGTCTATGATGTTGCGGATGGCGATGGGCTGGCACTTGCTCTGAATCCATTTGGGGGCTACCATGATGGGTAATTTCTCTACCAAATCACGTAAAATCTCAAAAGAAGCACTGCCCGAACCAATGATGATGGCAGCTCGGAGTACGGTTACGGGCTTTCCTGACTCTTTGAGCAGCTCCTCGGTGTGCAAGCGTGAGCGCAGATGTCTGGATAAATCTGTATCATTAGAAATCCCACCCAAATAAATAATCTGCTTTGCTTGTGTCCGCTTAATGTATGCCGCAAAATTAAGCACCATGCTGTCTTCTAATGTTGTGAAATCATCATAAGAAGTCGTCATTCCGTGCACAAAATAATAAGCAATGTCTATGTCAAGGGGCAAATCTAGCAGTGTATCGGCTTGGTTTAAATCCCCTTTGACTACATGGATATTGGCAAGAAATTTTTCATCAAAATCACCATAATCAAATCGGCGGGGGTCTCTTACAAGGCAAGTAACAAAATGCCCTTCCTTGACCAACACAGGCAAAAGTCGCCTGCCAATATACCCTGTAGAGCCTGTAAGTAAAATATGCATTGTAAATGTTTTAAGTTTTGATTGCCAGAAAAGCTACATACACATAAGGCTTAAAGTCATTTCTTTGTTTTGGCTCAGGTTGATTTCTCCCCAAATCCAGTCCTAAGCTGCTTTATTCATCCTTACCTACTCTATTTCTAGCCCAATCAGCCAAGTCTTGCCTTTGTCTGAAGAAGTAAAAGTATAGGTAAAATCTCTGGGATTGTCTGCAGAGGGCACAGCAAGTATCTCAGAGTGATGATATCCTAGATTGCCTGCAAGGAGTTTGAGCTTAAATAGCCAAGTCTTTTGGTCTTGGCTTACTTTGAAGCTATTCTTGGCATTCTCATAGCCTTCACCCAAAAAAACATTGCTAAAAGGCAGATTCAGAATACTTACTTCTCCATTGGGCAAGTGGCTCTGCACTACCAAACGATAGTTAAATGTACCATCTGAGCCTAAGTATATCTTGGCATCACCTGCTTGAAGTGTATCTCTCACAAAGTTTTGAATGTCTTGGATTGCCGTTTCTTTTTGGGATACTTGATATGTCTCCTTTGTAAAAAAAGCACTCCTTAGTATCAGCTGTGCAGGCTCTAAATGCTGCCCAAAAGAATGCTGAAACCCAAAAAAAGTAATACACACAATCAGTACTGTGCTGTAAATATGTCTTGAAATCATAAAAATAAAAGTTATGTGAGTAAATTTGGTGATTATCAGCATGTTAAATAAAGAATAATATCAATTCTCAATTCTCCATAAGGTACGAAATTCTGGGGTAATGCAGCAGCACAAAAAATATTTTTTTACTCAAAATCTAAATGTGTAGCTTTGTAAATTACCAACAGAATCAAAAAACCATGATAAGTATAGAAGCACATACAATCTCTACAGCCAAGCTGCATGGCTATTTACTCGGAGCGATTGCCCCTCGCCCGATTGCCTTTGCAAGCACCGTAGATGCTGAGGGAAATGTAAACCTAAGTCCTTACAGCTTTTTTAATGTATTTGGGTCTAATCCGCCCATCCTTGTTTTTTCTCCCTCTAGGCGTGTCAGAGACAATACCATCAAGCATACCCTAGAAAACATCAGAGAAGTGCCCGAAGTAGTGATTAACATTGCCAACTACCCGATGGTAGAGCAAATGTCATTGTCGAGCACTGAATACGACAAAGGAGTCAATGAATTTATCAAAGCAGGTTTTACGGAAGCTGAATCCATGTGTGTCAGACCTCCTAGAGTGGCAGAAGCCCCCGCAGCTTTTGAGTGTAAGGTCAAGCAAATCATAGAAACAGGGCAAGAAGGAGGTGCAGGAAACTTGGTCATTTGTGAGGTTTTGGTGGTGCATCTCCAAGAAAATATCTTAGATGAAGCAGGGCACATTGACCCCTTTAAGCTAGATGCCATCTCTAGAATGGGAGGGAATTGGTATTGTAGGGCTCAGGGAGATGCCATCTTTGAGGTAGCCAAACCGAACAGCCAAAAAGGAATAGGAGTAGATAATATCCCTGATGAAATACGCCTTAGCAAGGTGCTGACGGGCAATGATTTAGGAAAACTAGGCAACATACACACCCTGCCAAGCCAAGAAGAAGTAAAAGCATTTAGGGAAAATACCGACGTCAAAGGTGTTTTAGAGGCACATAGCATCAACTCTACGGAGCGGCTGAATGCGCTGCACAAACTTGCCCAAACACTCCTTCATGAAAATCAAGTGATAGAAGCATGGAAAGTCCTTTTACAAAATCAAATTCAATAGCCATGCCTTTGCAAAAAGATTCAGTCTATTTATTGTCATTTTATGGGGCTTTACTGGTAAGTGGATTTTACTTTTATACCTCTATCGGTATCAATGCAATGCCCATTCAAGAGTACCACACCTATCACCTTATCTTGGGGATAGTGTGGCTGCTCATGGCGGCATTTACCCATTATATGCTATGGAAGATATACCAAAAAACCTTTAAAGAAATGGATAGTCGGCAGAGAAGAGGAATCGGAGTTACTGCGATTGTGATGCTCTTGGGGCTATATCTTGCTGTGATCAGTGTGCTTAAAATGAATGTATAAGTGTTTTAGCAAAATTTCTCACTAATCATTTATCCAAAATATGTAGCAGAGACGATAACCTTAAAATCATTCATGCGTACATCTGAATACATCATTACTCACCAATCTTAAAAAGTATGTTACCAAAAAGCGAACCTAGACTTACCTTGGCAGAGTACCTAGAATTAGAAAAGGACACTCAGCAAAAATATGATTACTACAATGGCTATGTCTATGCCATGGCAGGAGGCACTTATGAACACAATACAATTACTGGAAATGTTTTTTCAGAAATCAATCAGAGATTAAAAGGTAAATCTTGTCAAATCATGAACAGTGATACCAAACTCTATCTAGAAAAAAACAATAATTATGTCTATCCTGATGCTATGATTATATGTGGAGAGAAGGAGAAAGCAGAGCAGCACAATGATGCTTTCAAAAATCCTGTAGTGATTATAGAGGTCTTATCCAAATCTACCGAAGGCTATGATAGAGGAGATAAATTTGGTCTGTATAGACAGCTGCCTGCCCTTCGTCATTATGTATTGGTAAAGCAAGATGAAGCAAAAATAGACATCTATTCACGTCAAAACCCGACTTCACTCTGGAATATCCAGACGATTGAAGGTTTAGAAAGTGCTCTTGAGCTAGTCATCTCTGAAACTGAAACCTTGAACATTCCTTTGTTAGATATTTATGATAGAATTGTTTTTGAGCAATAACGGTTCAGCCTGAAATTTGACTACTTGGGATTTGATGTTTTAGCAATGACTATTGAGCAGTTTGTAAAAAATAAAAATCAAGTGTTTTTTTACAGCCATTTCTACACCAAGCACTCGAGTAGTAAAGAAACTCCTTATTGAATCTTCTGAATTGCTTCTGAAGCAGTCAGTAAGTCTTGCTCGCCGCTGCGCATATTTTTGAGTGTAATTTTTGCCGCCTTCATTTCGTCTTCACCTGCCAGCACCACATAAGGGATGTTTTTGCGGTTGGCATAGTTCATTTGTTTTTTGAGCTTGCTAGAGTCAGGGTAAATCTCACAGCGGATATTGGCCGCTCTGAATTGGGCAAGTATTGGCAAAAGATACTTCTGAGCCTCTGCATCAAAATTGGTAAACATCACTTGAGTAGTGCTCAATGTGTTTTCTTCTGGGAAAATATTGAGTTCTTCCATCACATCATAGATTCTATCTACGCCAAAAGAAAACCCTACACCCGACATATCAGGCATGCCAAAAGCCCCCGTAAGGTCATCATAACGTCCGCCGCCTGAGATGCTTCCGATAGAGACATTCAATGCCTTCACCTCAAAAATAGCCCCTGTGTAATAACTCAATCCACGAGCCAAGTTTTGGTCAAAATCAATGTGAAGATGCTCGATAAAGTCTTCTTTTTGGGTGATTTGCGACAGGAGATTCACGACTTCTTCCAATTCTTCCAGTCCTTTTCTGCCTATCTCTGAGGAGGTAAATATTTGTTTGAGGTAGATGATTTTTTCGGCATACGTGCCGCTGAGTGCGATGACAGGGCTGATTTTTTGCAGGCTGGCTTCACTAAAACCTCTTTGGCCGAGCTCTTCTAATACTTTTTCTTCGCCTATTTTGTCTAATTTGTCTATAGCTACACACATATCACTTACTCTTTCAGGATAGCCTAGGTAATCGGCAATACCAGAAAGAATCTTGCGATTGTTGATTTTCAGTGCGAATTTTTCAATGCCTAGTTTACCCAATACCTCATTGATCATCAGAATAATCTCTGCCTCACAGATGAGAGAATCTGTGCCTACCACATCGGCATCGCACTGATAAAACTCTCTGTACCTGCCTCTTTGGGGGCGGTCTCCACGCCAAACGGGCTGAATCTGATAGCGCTTAAATGGGAAGCTAATCACGCCTCTGTTCATCGTTACGAAGCGGGCAAAAGGCACGGTAAGGTCATAACGCAGGGCTTTTTCGGATATTTTTTGGATAAGTGCCTTGTAATCGTCTTTGTCTTCGGGTTTTGCCTTGCTTAGAAAATCACCAGAATTTAAGATTTTAAAGATAAGTTGGTCGCCTTCATCACCATACTTCCCTGTGAGCACGTCTAGGTTTTCCATAGAAGGAGTTTCTAGGGGCTGGAAGCCAAATTTCTCAAATACGGCACGGATGGTATTGAGAATATAGTTTCGTTTGACCATTACTTCTGGTGCGAAATCTCTAGTTCCTTTGGGTAAGCTTGGCTTTTGCATACTAATTTATCTCTTGGTAGTTTTCGTTTTCTTGAATCAGGCTGCAAAATTAGGCATTCTCACTAAAAAAGCATTGCCCGTTTTGATTTTTAACTTGTAGTTTGCATCAAAAAGGCTTAACTTTGCACAAAAATCTAAAAACTAAAAATATCATGGCCATAACAAGATTAGAACGTAAGGGAAAGAAGAACATAGCACGTGCCACCAATAGGATTATCCATATCAAGCATTTGAACTGGAAACCTGTCATCAAGCAAGTGGATGTAGAGGCAATCAAGGCTGAGTTTGCTGCCAAAAAAGAAGCAAAAGCCACCGAAAACGCAGCATAATTTTAATACATCTTTTTCCGTAAAAGACAAGTAAAATTAGGTAAAGTCAGATGACTCTACCTTTTTTTATGCCTAGGTAAATCAGTTTACACTATCTTATCAATCGCAGCTGCCAAGGCACGGTCTTTTTCGGTGATGGTATTGCCAGCATCATGGGTGGTCAGTTCTATCTCCACACGGTTATAGACATTTGCCCACCAAGGATGATGATCCATTTTTTCGGCAAGAATAGCGACTTGGCTCATAAAGCCAAAGGCTTGCACAAAATCTTTGAACTGAAATTCTCTGCATAGTTTGTTGTCTTTTTCTGTCCACATGTTTTTATCTGTTTTTTATGTTTGTGTTATCAGGTAAAAGTACTGATAAAATGTTGATTGTCAGGCTCTTTTTACGATTCTTTCCGCCCCTTTTCTTGGATATATGCAAGCAGCAAATCATAATATTTGCCCAAAGACAGCAAACTAGGGTTGCCCAGCAAGATAAGCTGCTCTTTGGCTCGGCTCAGGGCTACATTGAGTTTTTTATCTACTGTCTGGCTCAGGTTCAGAGATTGGAGGTTTTTCATCAGGGCAGGGTGATTAACCGCCATAGAAAGAATAATGACTTCTCGCTCACTGCCTTGGTAGCGTTCTACGGTATCTACAGTTACTTTTTCTTTGAGTTCCGCATCCAATAGCCTGTAAATCTCTGCAATCTGTGCTCGGTAAGGCGTAATCACGCCCACACTCATCGGCGTGAAGCCGCCCCTCTGCTCAAATGCCTGCCTGATGACGTGCAGAAGTTCTTTGACTTTCTGTGCCTCTCCGTAGTGAAATTTGAGGTGTTTTTCTCGTGCACTCGGGATAAAAATCAAGCGACTTTGTGCCAATTTTTGCTCTAGTGGCTGGCTGCTCTGGGCATCATAGAGTCTAAAATCTTCTTTTTGCCTGTCTGAGCCTATGTTGAGTTTTTTGTAAAATTCTTTGTTGATAAAACCCGCAATGTCTTGATGGGTTCTAAACTGGGTAGAAAGCATGGCATAGCAGTGATGCCAATCTCTTTGCTGTGCATTGAGGAGCAGCCGCTCAAACACGGAGATGCTCAAATCTCCCAATCCTATTTCTTGGAGGGCTTCCACTTCTGTCTTGCAAGAGGCACTGGGCTGTGTAACCACGGCAGGAAGCTGTTTCTCATCTCCTATCAAAATAAATCTCCGAAAGCGAGGCAGTATGCCACAAAGGTGCGGCTCAAGAAGCTGTGAGGCTTCATCTACAATGATGGTATCATAGCGGGGGATGAGGTGCAAAAAATTATAAAAAGACGAAACTGTAGAGACAAACACACGGGTACTTTGGAGTTTTTGGTGGATTTCGTCCAGTGATTTTACACTTTTGAGGGTATTTCCCCAGAAAGCCTGCTCTTTGCTGAGGTTGCCTAGCCTGATAAATTGATGTGCACAAACCTCTTTGATTTTTTCGCAAATCTCATCTGTGGCTCGGTTGGTGAAGGCAAGCAAAACAATGGTTTCCTCGCTCTGCTCGTACAGGTATTCTACCATGCTTCGGAGCATCTGAGAGGTTTTGCCTGTACCGGGTGGGCCTTGCAGCAAAAAATAATCTTCACAGGCGAGGGCTTGGTTCAGGATGTGGTTTTGCTCATCACTGAGCTGGGGCTTGTAAATGTCTGAAAACTGTAGGTCAAATTCGGGTTTTTCTAGCCCGAGGTAGCGTTTTCTTTTGCCTTCTTCAAAACCCAGAAACTCACTCAAGGAGGCATAGAGGTGCTTGAAACTGCTTTCCATCAGATTGGGCTCTACAGCCCATTGCCTAAATTTTTCAAAATAGCTTTTGTCAATGGATTGACTCCATATCTTCAGAATGATGCTGTGGCTGTCTATGCTTAAGATGCTTCCTTTGAGCAGCTGGGCTTGCTGCGGTCGGAGGGTTTTGCCTTCTATCACAGGGTAGAGCAGCATGATGTCTCCTGCCCTGAATGCGGTTACTTCTGAATCTGTATGGGCTCGGCGAAGCTGTATCTCTGAGCCATTGGCAGAGACACGGACAATCTCTAAGGGATAGAGCAAAGAAAAATTTTCTAGCTTCTCTTCAGGGGCATTTCTCCACAGACTCGCAAAGCCCTGTGAAGGCTCACTGCCCGAAACACCCCCCACTTTGGCAAGCCATTGCTCACGAGAGACCAAGCCCATGAGTGCCGCAAAGTACTGCTTCTCTAGCCCTGATGCCTGCTTCCAGCGGTGCGTAAAAATATCCAAATCTTCTTTGATATAAAAAGGAAGTTTGAGTTTTTGAAGTCTTTGGAGGGCTGCTTGGTAAAAATCAGGCTCACCCTCGGCGATTTTAGTGTCTATGAAAACCATACAGTTGCGTGCCCACATGGCATCTTGTGCCTCAAAATCAAGCTTGCCACTGTTGCGGAGTGGGCTTTCTTGGTCTTGAGAATAGAGTACGGCATTCACGCCCTTTCTGTCTTGGAAGGTAGTCTCTAGCATCAGGTCATAGCAAGCGACTTGCACAAGGTGGTCTGGGCGTGCGATTGCCTGTGCTGGATGAGGGAAACTTGTACTCTTAAGCTCGATGATGTCTTTGCGTTCGGGCTGCTGCGGATACTCCACCAAGAGGTCAATCCGCCCCTGCAAGCCATATTTGGCAGAGATAAAAGACGGCTCTGTAGTGATGGCCCTGTCTTTAAAATCAGCCATCACCCTGCACAGGTTTTCGTATTGTGGCTCGATAATCTGTGCTGTTTCGTAGATATGCGCCATCTGAAGCCCGAGCATGGCAGCTTCTACCTGTACCTCAGGCATGATGTCTTGGAGGGCTTCCTCAAAAGTTCTTGCTCCTTTTTCTACCAAGTTGTCTAGCAGGGTATTGAGTACATTTCCTCTAAAAGTAGGGATACTGCCCTGAAAAAATTTAAGCCTGTCTAGCAAATACAAATAAGGCGACTTGTATTGTGTGCCGAAGCAGCGGGCAATGGCAGAAGCATCCATGAGGTAATCAGGACTGACGATGAGCAGGCTCTGGGCGGTGCTGCAAAAGTGCTTTTCTTCTAGGCGTTTGAGGTAGGTAAGTCGCAGGGGCTGAAACGGGCGAACAAGGTAGGCACAGTGCTCACTGAGGGCATATTTTCTAAACATCTCTCCTTTTTGAGAGTAATACGGGATGTCGCTCACTGTAATTTGGATGGGGCCATACTGCTCCGAATCACAGTGCAAGGTGATTTGCTTAATTCCTTTGTCGGAGCTTTGGAGTGCTTCTTTTTTGAGGATGACCAAGCTGAGGTCTTGGACTGTCTCCGTAGGGATTTCTTGGAGATGGATGGCAGGCAGCACTGCCTCCTTGTAGGCATCCGAAAGAGTCTGTGGGATGTCTTCGGTAGCAAAACGCTCTGTAAGCTGGGCAATGATTTTGATGGCGAGCAGAAAATGCCCTTCTTCTGCCTGAAAATTTTTGCTCACCAGGTTTCTCCTAAACAAACGCCTGAGTGCTTGCAGGTTTTCTTCCTCTTCGGGGCTGAGGTCATAGGCTTGGGCGATGTAGTTAATCTTGGCAAACCAACCCGTAAAGACTTGCTTTTCTCGCTGCTCGGTGAGGGTATTGATGAGCGACAAAAACAAGGTGTGTATCTGCTGGAGTTTCTTGCGGTAATCCTTGCCTTCTTCAAGGTACACAAACTCCAGCCCGTCCCAGTAATACTTACTCTCTATTTCACTTAATAATTGGGGCATTCGTTCTTGGGCTTAGGCTTTCATTAAGTCGCAAAGTACGGTTTTTTTTGTTGAAAAAATTAAAAAAAATATGGACTTGCTAAGAGAGGGTAGCGGAGAAATTATAAGTCATTCTTTGTAACAAAAAATATTTAAACTAGCTTTACAAGCCATATTTAAAATACATTTATGAGTAAAATAATTTATGGGTATTTCGGACATCCTAAAAGTGCTTCTACCTGGATGGGTGGACTATGCCTAGGGGTATGTATTGATATGGGACTCAAACCATATTACAAACAATTGGCTATTAGTAATGACATTGAGTCCGTGAAAACTCAATATGACTTTATTATCAGTCAAAATACCAGCTACGAAAAAGTGCAACAACTAGAGAATTACAGAGGCATACATATCATCAGAGACCCTCGTGATATGGCTACTTCAGCTTACTATTCATATAGATACACACATAGTGTAGAGGGCTGGCCGGCACTTGCTGCCCTGAGAGATAGACTTAATCAAATGTCTTTTGAAGAGGGTTTATTTGAAATCTTTAAATTCAATGATTGGTTTCTAAAATTTATGGATGATTGGAACTATGAAGATCCTAATATTCTAGAGCTAAAAATGGAGTATGTAACCAAAAACTCTGAGGAAGCTGCCTATAAGATTTTTGAATTTATGGGTTTACTTCCTTCAAAAGAACCCTCTTCATTTAGCCGTGGCCTGTTCCGCACCAAAGCTTTCATTAATCGAGTAGGAAAACAAGACTTTATGCCCTTCAAAGTAAGTTTACCACAAAAAAAACTCAATAGGGCATACCTTAAAAGATTAAATGACTCTCTTAGTTTTAAAAAACTAGCCAAAGGACGTAAAAAGGGAGAGGAAAATGCAAAATCACACTACCGAAAAGGGAAATCAGGAGATTGGAAAGAAAAGTTTACACCAGCACACACTGCCTATTTTAAAGAGCATTATGGAGATTTGCTCATCAAACTAGGTTATGAGAAGGATTTAGACTGGTAGTTTTATTTACGCAATACCCTCCATACTTTCACTAAACCCTGCGGCAAAAAACGCAGCCGCCACCTAAGTTTTTTGTATAAAGCTTGGTCTGCTGGAGTTAGTATCGAGGCATCTATTTGGCTTAAAAAGGCTTTTGCCAAAGGGCTGTTGCCTTGGTAGTAGTATTCATCTGCTTTTTGTAGGAGGTAATAATGGATGATTTTTTGTGTCAATGCTTCTTCTGCTATCTCAGGAAAGCAATACAAGTGATAAGGACTGCGAATGGGGATATACTCTTCTAAAAACTTGGCTTCTGCGCTCAGTTTCCATTGCTTGGCAAGTGCATGGAAGTACATATCTCTGTCTTGGTTGAAAAAAATACCCTGACTGACGGTCTTGGAGCGTGGGTGCAGCCTGAAGTTTGCCAAGATGTCTGGAGTTTTGATAACCCTTTCTAGGCCGAAGTGTAGCAGAAACTTCACCCACCAATCTCTGTCCATGAGGTAGTGCAGGTGTATGTCTAGTTCACCCATTTGGGCGATGGCTGTTTTGTGATAGAAAGTAGCGGGCTGATCGGTGCGTGCCTGCCCGATGGTCTTGGCAAGGTTCTCAGGATAGATGTCTGTTCCTTGGGTAATATGCCTTGGCTTATGGGGGTCTTCAAAGACTTGGCAAGACCCACAAACACACAGGGCTTGGGTTTCTTGGAAAAGATGGGCTACTTTATGCAAGGTCTGTGGAGGATAAAAATCATCGGCGTTGAGCCAGTTGATAATGTCTCCAGTAGCTACTCTGAGTCCTTTGTTAATGGCATCACTCTGCCCTCTGTCAGGTTCGCTGAGCCAGTAGCTGAGCTTTGTTTCATATTTCTTGATAATCTCTAAACTATGGTCTGTACTGCCTCCGTCTATGATGATGTACTCTAGGTTAGGATAATCTTGACTCAGTACTGAGGTAATGCACTCTTCTAGAAACTCGCCTTGATTGTAACTTGGGGTGATGAGGGTGATTTTTGGTAGGTAGTTCAAAACTTAATTTTTTGTAGATGGGTACAGTGAGTTTTCTTGTCCCAGAAGAATATCATGTTTGATTATCTCGATGTCTCTTCTTGCTTTTTCCAAATCAAAAGGGATTATCCATTTTACTTCTTGCAGTTTTTTAGGGTCAAATTCTTTCAACATGAGTAAAATCTCAGTTTCATCAACCCAAGTATCTTTTTGTTTGGCATGTTTTATTACTTCTTGCCAACTAAAAGTAAAGTTTTGGGTAATATGCCATATATCTGCTAAATCTTTGGCTTCACTTCTACTCAAAGCACATATTTTATTGCTAATGATATTCTCGATAGAATCTGTGCGAACATATAAACTTGTGTGTATTGGCTTAGTTACTCTATAAAGTACATCATTGACAAACTCTATTTTTAAAGTTGTTTCTTCTTTATTCACAAAACAACGCATAAAACTATCCCCCTTAATACTCTCCTCCAAGTGAACACCAAACGCTTCTCTTAATTTTTCTAAACACTTATCTACCTGCATTGTAAAGTCTTTGGATAAGTTCAAGAAAAAGTCTAAATCATCTGAAAACCTATGGTGTAAATAATGACGACCCAAAGCCGTTCCACCTGTAAGATAAAAATCACTTTGAGCCTCTGCAATTATTTTTAAAGCTACATCTTGTAGAGGATATAATTGATTAAAATAATAATTCTCTGACATAATAATATCTATTTCTTAACTGAGGGAAACGTAATTTTTTTATGATATTTTCCGCTAATAGTTTTTGAAGTTGTTGTTTGGGTACTATCTCTAAAATCTGATACCAAGAGTAGGTCTCAAGCAAACGCTGATAAATGCGTTCTTGGGGCAAATACTCCACTTGCACCTCTTCAAAAAGTACTCCATACAACTCATCTTGGCTATAATTACAGTCCCAAAATGCCATTTTGAGCCTTTTCTTAATGTCGGATTTTTCTAGCATTTTCTAGTCAATTTTTGAATGGGTATTCAAATATACAAAAAAATCATACTGTGACACAAAGAATTCTTAGACAGGATTTCAGGATGAACAAGATTTTGACAACAAGGAGAGAGACAGCATCTGACTTACATGAGAGGGTGCTTTAGTCTATTTCTAATTTATTTTTCAATATCTTTCGATACATCTTCGCCAATGCTTGGAAGCTTTCTCCTCTGAGTGTGCTGAATTTCCACATTCTCCAAAAATACAAACGCTTGACATAATTTGCTCCTTTTTCTTTTGTCAAAAAAGTAATTTCATTTTTGAGGCTATTTTGGGTCTTGATGACAGTTTTTTCTACTTCGGTCTGACTGCTTGCCGAGCCATAGTGCAGAACCTTGGTCTGCGGAAAATACAGCACCTCATAGCCCAGCTTTTTTTTGATGTAGTAACACCACTGCACATCTTCGTAGTACATAAAAAAATCATCAAAGAGTTTCTTTTCAGGAAACTGCTCAATGATACTTCTCTTGGTCAAGAAAAAAGCCCCCCAGACCCAATCTGCTTCTATTTCTGTTTTCTGGTCAAAGAAGAAGCCTAAAAAAGTTTTGGCTCTCCATTTAGCAGATATCAATTTTTGCAACCTAAACAACTCTATTAGCTCTAAACGAATAGAAGGAAAACGATTAGCTACAGGCTGTAAACGCCCATCAGGATAAATGAGTGCAGTAGAAAGCACCCCTATGTTTTTACCTTGTTCAAATCGCTCTAAGGCAAGCAAAATGCTATTTTCTAAAAGCTTGGTATCACTGTTTAAAAGTAATACATACGCTCCCTTTGCTTGTGCTATGCCCAGATTGTTGCCCCTAGCAAAGCCTACATTCTCAGGAGATTTGAGGAGGCTAATCTGTGGGAATTTCTCTAAAAATAAGTCTGCCTCACACTCTGTAGAGGCATTGTCCACCAATATTACCTCAAAACTAAATCCTTTGCTTTGCTCAAACACACTTGCAATGCACTCACAAGTGAGCCTGAAGGTGTTGTAGTTGATAATGATGATGGAGACTTTCAAACTGATGCTTATTTAAAGATTTTATCCCAAAGGCTTTTAACCCTTGCCATATTTCTGTTATTCTTCAAAGATAACTGAAATTTAGAAAGGGGAAAATTAGGCACTTGAAAGTTTTGCATAAACTCTGAGATATCTTTGCCTTCGCAGAAGCCTAGGGCTGCCCAAGTCTTGGCACTTGCAGGGTGAAAATCTCTGATATATTGATAATTTCTTGAGTCTAAGGCTTTCCAGAGTTCAAAATAACTATCCCTATCTTTCTGAGCTTCTAGCTCTTCGGAGGCATGCCCCCAGTTATTGATTTTGAACTTAAGTTCTTCTTCGCCTCTTGCCCAAGTTTCGTGCAATACATAAAAAGGAGATAATTTATTGAAAAATCCATTGTGTCTAGCCCGCTCATAGTTAGGCTGTGTGGTAGCAAAAGGAGCTGTTTCAGGTGGATTATTTTTGAAATCTACATATAAAAAACCTGCATCAACCTTTTTGATAAGTGAAATCCAATTAGCCAATACATTATAGGGCTTCTCGCTGCCTGTAGGATTAGGGTTGAGTTTTTTAAGATATTTTGTAAAACCTACAAAGTCTAAAAAATACTCATCTGAATCTATTTGTATGTGCCAGCCTCCCGCACCCATTTGCTCAGCAATGAGCATTCTATGCCGATTGCAGTTTTGGCGGGAGTTTAAGTCAGGTAAAGCAAAATCATCTTCATAGAGAATGATTTTCTTGTCTGTATCTATCTCCTCTACAAACTGATAAAAAGCCTTGTCATCAAAGTCATAAGGATTACCTGCCCAAGATTTACGGTTTTTGTCTAAACCCAAGCAAATCACATCCGAATGTGGATATA
>JAABSX010000051.1 GCA_011390205.1 Microscillaceae bacterium
AAGCTTGTCCAAAAAATCTGCCGTATTGAAGTCTTCTAGAGAGTGTAAAATACGGTGTGTCGGAAGTATTCCCAAATCACTAGAAACTGTATTGGTAAACCACATCAGGTGATACTGCCATGCTTGTTCGGCATCTTGGGTATTTTCTTGAATGCGGCGGCGATTTCGATACCGCAGCGAGCTCTCATAGCGATGATGCCCGTCGGCTATCCAGACCTTTTTATCTTCCAAGGTTTTTTGAAATACGCCAATTACTTTCTTGTCTTGAATCACACTGACACGATGTCTTACACCCTCTGCATCTTTTAAATCATATATAGGATTCAGCAAACTTTCTAGCATCAGAGGCTCGATGCTTTGCCCAGGGTCTGTATAATAACCTTGTGTGGGCAATGTATGCATCTGCGTGGCTTCCAAAAGTTGGGAGCGATATTCTACGGCCTGCGGGATGGTCAGCTCATGCGGAAAAACGACTTGGTTGGCATATTCTTCTAGCTTTAAATTACCTATAAAACCCATTCTTTGCTGGGCTTTGCCTTTGATTTCAAAGTCCTGTGCATACACATACAAGCCTGGCAGAGGGTCTTGCCAAAGCACATGGTCTAGTTTCCAGTTTTCTATGCGTCTGCGTGCATTTTCAAAAGGCGGCACATCCATCGGAGAAGAGATATGGTAGTGATGAAAAGGCATTCTATACAGAGAGGATGCTTTTTGCCTGAAAATAGTCTCGCTCAGTGGTCCCGTTAGTGGTTTTAAATTTTCGGCAAGTATAGGATTATACCGCCAAGGCTTGATAGTCTGAATTTTTGCCATTGAAAGTCGTTTTGGTTTTTTTCTTCTGTACACGCATCTATGATAGAGCAAAGATACGATTATTGGCGAAATAATAAATTGAGAATGGAGAATAGAAAGTTAATTTTTCAATTTAAAATTTCTTGACTTTTACTGTGTGCAAAAGACATTTGACATCTGTTTCCCTTTTGTGAGGGCTTTTCTAAAAGTAAACTAAACGTTAAACTCAAGGATAGTTTACAAGGATTTGAATGTAAGACTTATTTTTTTGCAGAGAATCTTTATATTCGCAATACGTTTGAGGGCTTAATTAGCTTCTAAAAAATCCTGAAAGACGATTTGTTTACATTTTATAATCAAACAATGATGAAAAAACTATTACTCATTCTCTTTACCTTGTGCCTAGGAAATGCCTTCGCACAAGCACCCAAGCCTGACTATAAAAGCTCAAAATTTGCCCAACTAGGCGAAGAGCTTCCTACGCCTAACTCATACAGAGGGGCAAACGGTGCGCCTGGGCCTGATTACTGGCAGCAAAAAGCCGATTATATCATCAAAGTAGAGCTTTTTGAAGAAAAACAACACGTAAAAGGAAGTGAGACAATTACTTACCACAATAACTCTCCTTTTGTGCTTGAATACCTCTGGCTACAGCTAGACCAAAATGCTTTTAGCAAAGATTCAGATACTTATACTACGACCACTAGCGGATTGTCAGAAGAAAATGTCTATGGTATCTTGCGTAGTGGCTTCATAGAAGAGGCAGACCTCGGTCCTAAAATCAAAACTGTAAAAGATGCCAATGGCAAAGACCTGAACTATACCATTAACAAAACCATGATGCGCATTGATTTGCCTACGCCGCTCGCTGCCAAAACAGGTAAATTTACTTTCTCCATAGATTGGGAACACAACCTCCGTGAGCGCAAAAAGGTAGGCGGGCGTGGTGGCTACGAATACTTCCCCGAAGATGACAACTGTGTGTATGCTGAAGCACAATGGTTTCCTCGCATGGCAGTATTTGATGACGTAAATGGCTGGCAAAACAAGCAATTCTTAGGCAGTGGTGAGTTTGCCCTTACTTTTGGCGACTACGAAGTGCACATGACCGTACCCGAAGACCATATCTTGGCGGCAACTGGCGAACTCCAAAATCCTGAGCAAGTGCTGAGCAAAGAGCAAATCAAACGCTGGAAACAAGCCGAGAAATCAGACAAACCCATAGTAATCGTAACACAAGAAGAAGCCATCAAAGCCGAAAAAACCAAAGCTACTAAGAAGAAAACTTGGATTCATAAAGCTGAGAATGTTCGTGATTTTGCTTGGGCAAGCTCTCGTAAATTTATCTGGGACGCTATGCAAGTAGAAGTAGGAGGCAAAAAAGTATGGGCAATGTCTTATTATCCCAAAGAAGCCAACCCTCTCTGGGGAGATTATTCCACCAACCTAGTGGCACTTACACTCAAAGAATACTCTAAGCGCACTTTTGATTATCCCTACCCTGTGGCTATCTCTGTAGAGGCTTCTAACGGAATGGAATACCCCATGATTTGCTATAACTATGGCCGCCCCAACCCCGACGGAACCGTATCTCCTCGTATCAAAGATGGTATGTTTGGGGTGATTATCCACGAAGTAGGGCATAATTTCTTCCCAATGATTGTAAACTCTGACGAACGCCAATGGACTTGGATGGACGAAGGGCTGAATACTTTCCTTGAGTTCCTCACGGAGCTAGAAGTAAGCAATACACCTTGGGGAAAAGTAGCTTATCCTGATGGATATCCTGCTACTAGAGGCGTACCTAAGGCGATTATCCCTTATATGAAGCTAGACTCCGACAAACTTGTGCCGATTATGACCAACTCAGAGTCTATCCTCAACTTTGGCCCTAATGCTTATACCAAACCTGCTACAGGGCTAAACATTTTGAGAAATACCATCATGGGGCATGAGTTATTTGATTATGCTTTCAAGCAATACGCAATCCAATGGAAATTTAAGCATCCACAACCTGCTGATTTTTTCCGTACTATGGAAAATGCTTCTGCCGTAGATTTAGATTGGTTCTGGAGAGGCTGGTTCTATAGCACAGAGCCCTGCGATATTTCCATAGAAAAAGCAACGGTCTTCCAATTACCCGATGCCAACGGAAAAATAAAAATCAACAAAGAAAAAAGCCCCTTTGAAGTGAAGCAATTTGACCGTAAAAAAGCTGATGACCTCATGGCCAATGTAGTCAAAAACGGAATTAGGGTCAGTGATGCTGAAAAACAGGCAGTTTCTACCGAAAAATACTACTACGAGCTAGAGTTCAAAAACATAGGTGGTTTGCTTATGCCCGTCATCGTGCAGATGAAATACACCGATGGCACTGACGAAACCATTAAAATACCTGCCGAAATCTGGCGTAGAAACCCCGAGCAGGTCAAAAAAGTACTTGTTGCAGACAAAGAAGTGGCAAGCTTCGTCCTTGACCCTAAAGAAGAGACCGCTGATATAGACACAAGCAACAACTTCTTCCCACGCCAAAAAGAAGAAGGTGCTTCTAAATTTGATGAAATGAAGAAAAAAGGAGAAGGGGAGAAATAAAGTCAAACCAAAATTTTTACTGCTAAATAAAAAAGCGCATCCTCTCCAAAAAAAGGAGGATGTGCTTTTTTATTTTGAGGATAACAAACTTTAAAGCAAAGATGAAAAATAACTAAAAAACAAATATTTGTGTTACTTTATCAATTTATCAAGGGTATCCGTTAAATGCGGCACCCTTTGATATTTTATAATTGAATAAATCGATTATCTTTGTAGTTAATTTACACATAAGTTTATCCTAAAAAATTAATATGGACACACTTTTTACTACAGATGCCATCATAAGTCTTGTTTCTCTGACTTTCATGGAGATTGTATTAGGCATAGACAATGTTATTTTTATTGCCATCATTGCGGGCAAGCTTCCAGAGGAGCTTCAGCGCAAGGCAAGAAACTGGGGTTTAGTCTTGGCCTTGATTCCCCGTGTGATTCTTTTATTATTTATCTCTTGGCTCATCGCACTTAAAGACGAGCTCATTCATTTAGAAATATTGGATTATACCATCACTATGACCGAAAAAGGACTTGTACTGTTCATAGGAGGTTTATTTTTACTTTACAAAGCTACCTCTGAGATTCATGAAAAGCTAGAAGGCTCAGCAGATGGAAGTCTGAAAGCTAAAAAGATTTCTTTTTCTACGGCCTTAGTACAGATTGTTTTGCTCAATATTGTATTTTCTTTTGACTCTATTCTGACAGCCGTAGGTCTTGCCAAAGAAGTTCTTATTATGATTATAGCTGTCATTTTGGCATTGGGAGTTACATTAATTTTTGCAGAGAGAATTTCTAATTTTGTGGAAAAACACCCTACTATTAAGATGCTTGCACTTTCATTTCTGTTATTGATTGGTTTCTTGCTTGTTACAGAGTCGTTTATCGTCAATGGTGAAGAAATACATGTACCAAAAGGATATATTTATTTCTCAATGGCTTTTGCCTTGGTGGTAGAAATCCTAAACCTTCGGATGAAGAAACATTCAGACCCTGTCAATCTTAAAAATCCTTATCAGGCCTCAGAAAACTAGGCAATGCCAGAAATAGAAAAACTATACGAAGACTACACCCACAAGCGAGGTCTTTCTATGAGCTTAGATCAGTTTATACTTTTTGCTGAGTTCTTTCCGGCAGTACTCGTAATTATGAGTGACGGCATGATGGATGAGCAGGAGCGTATTTACTTAGACCGTCTCAATACAAATCTCGCCAATACTTTTGAAGAAGATGGCATGAGCAGAGAATATATCAACAAGCTCAAACTTACGTTTGATGCTGAGTTTGAATACCTGATGACACATCTAGAGCTCTGGCAGGAGATATACCTCAATGCACTTCATGAGCACTTGGCACAGCACCCTGAGAGCAAAGAGATAATACTTGATACACTGCATTTATTTGCTTCTAAATCTCAGGATGTAGATGACTCTGAAAACGAGATGATCCACTTTTTGACCCAAAGACTTGAACTTGCTTGAGCTATCTAACAAGGAGCCTTGAGCCCCTCTATGTATTGAGTAGCCTGTCTAAATCTTTCTTTGCCTGTTCCTGATATAATTTTAAAATTGACATTCATCTCTTCTAAACTTTGCTGGTATATCCCAAAGAGGTATTCACGCAGATGCGGATGTTCTCTTTGTGGGTCTGCTTGCCAAGGCAAGTCAATATCCATGAGCAGATACAAGTCGTAATGTTGTTTTTTTAATGCATCTTCTAGGTACTTTGGAGTGAATTTATAAGCATGTTGGTGCCATATTTTTATGACGAGCATCTCTGTATCTACCAAGAGAACTTCTTTTGCCTGTCTGCTGAGGGCTTGCTCAAAAACTTGCTGCCCCTTGCAGATATGCTTTAGGTCTTCAGCTTGGTAAGGCTGGGTAATCTGCTGGAGATAGTATCTAGCAAACTCTGGCACAAAAAGCGTTTGATAGTGCGCCGCAAGCTGCTTGGCTAGAGTAGTTTTGCCAGTAGATTCGGGGCCTGTGAGGGCAATTCTGAGTAGATTTTTACTCATATAGCATTGCTCAGTTTGAGGGATTCTTTCCATTTAAGATAGCCTATAGTGGCAAGCAATAAAAAAATGACATATAAAAAGGCTGTCAGATAGACTTCTTTATAAATGTAAACACCTACATATACCACATCTACAAAAATCCAAACAATCCAGTGTTCTATATATTTGCGTGCCATCATCCACTGGGCTATTAGGCTAATGGCTGTAGTAGAAGCATCAATATAGATAATGTCTCCATTGAGTGATTTAAGCACTTTAGCAATGCCCAGAATACTTAGCCCTAAAACAAAGAATAAGGGAAGAATCAGTCGGGTGGGGGTATTGGTAATGGCTAAACCTTCGTGTTCTTTGCCTCCATAAAGCCAAGCATACGTACCATAAATACTCAATACGATGAAGATAATCTGTAAGATTAAATCTCCTATCAAGTTAATATCATAAAATACTTTGCAGTAAAAGCCCGCCGCAATGATGGCAAAAAACCAACCCCAGACACTTTCTTTTACATTAAGCCATACACAAATGACAGAGGTAATAAACCCCCATAACTCGTAAGGATTTTTTGAAAAATAAGCGGACACCGAGTTGAAAATTTCTTGAATACTTTCCATGCGAGTGTGATGAAATCATTTCTTAAACTTGCAGCAAATCACAAAGCCAACTTACTCTATGAGAGTTGGCTTTGTATCATAAATGTATAAATGATAGAAAAATCAGCTAGGACTTAGACAAGGCCTAAAATAATAAACACTAGCCCGATTACGATGAGAATAGAGCCCACCACCCTGATAATATCCACAGGTAAGATGGTCAGAATAATCCCAATAGCAATCAAGATAATACCTGTACGTACATTAGAGTTCATAGCTTTGATTTCTACCACCTCTTTTTTAGATTTTTCTTTCAAGGCTTGCTTGGCTTCTTTATCACCTTTGAGTTCTTTGAGCTGCTTACGCACTTGCTTTTTGTGTGCTTTGATAGAGGCTTTTTTGATAATCCATTGCCCTGTTTTTGACTTCAAAAATTTCTCTACTTTGGCCTGACGAGCTAGCTTTTTAGCATCTTCTTTACTCGTAATGAATTCATTAGAAACCTCTTCTGTCTTGAGACTCTTTGCTGCTATATTTTCCTCCGATTTTTTTAGAGAGAGGCTTGCGGCATCATTTTCGGGGAGCACAGTAGTGTATTCGCTTAGGTCTAAATTTTCTCCTGCTTCTGCGGCATTTTGTGCCACTGCTGAGAAAGCTGTAAAAAATCCCATAACAAATAGGACAACAATTGAAAATAAACTTTTTGACATTGTAAAAAATATTTAGTTGATAATGAGAAAAATAATTGTAAAGTTAATCAAATGATAATAAATATTTCAAAATATTATCCCAATGCTACTACCCCTGGCAGCTCTTTTCCTTCTAAGTATTCTAGCAAAGCACCTCCCCCTGTAGATACATAAGATACTTTTTCTCCGAAGCCAAGATTATTGATGGCTGCTGCGGAGTCTCCACCTCCTATGAGTGAGTAGCCTTCATTTTCTGTAGCTTTTACCACGGCTTCAGCTATGGCAATCGTTCCTTTGGCAAAATTAGGCATCTCAAACACACCCATAGGGCCATTCCAGAGTACAGTTTTAGAGTTTTCTATAATTTTGGAGAAGGCTTCTATAGTTTTCTGACCTATGTCTAAGCCCATATAATCGGCAGGGATGGCATCACTTGGCACTGTCTGCGTATTGGCATTATTGTCAAAGGCATCAGCGATGAGAGAATCCTCTGGCAAAATAAGATTTACACCTTTTGCTTTTGCTTTTTCGATGAGTTCTAGGGCAAGGCTTTGCTTGTCTTCTTCTAAGAGTGATTTTCCGATTTCGCCTCCTTTTGCTTTGGTGAAGGTATAAGACATCCCGCCGCCGATGATGAGGTTATCTACTTTGTCTAATAATTTCTCTATGACCAGGATTTTATCCGAAATTTTAGCGCCTCCCATGATTGCAGTGAAGGGTCTTTCAGCTTGTGTAAGTACTTTTTCAGCATTTTTAAGCTCTGCATACATGACATATCCTGCCATTTTGTCTTCAAAAAACTGTGCGACTACGGCAGTAGAGCCGTGGGCGCGGTGGGCTGTACCGAAGGCATCATTGACATATACATTGCCTAGTTTGGAGAGCCTTTCGGCAAATTGAATATCTCCTTGAGTCTCTTCTTTGTAAAAGCGAAGATTTTCTAAGAGCAAGACTTCTCCTGCTTTGAGCGAAGAGGAGATTTTGAAGGCATCTTCTCCAATACAGTCTTCTGCAAATCTTACTCTTTGCCCTAGTTTTTCATTGAGATAGGGGAGGAGGTATTTGAGAGAATATTTTTCAGTAGGTCCGTCTTTGGGTCTTCCTAAGTGAGACATCAGCACTACAGCCCCGCCATCTTTGAGTATCTTCGTGATGGTGGGCAAAGTAGCATCAATACGGGTAGTATCTGTAATGTTGTATGCTTCATCAAGGGGCACATTAAAATCTACACGTATGAGGGCTTTTTTTCCAGCAAAATCATAATTGTCAATACTTTGCATACAGTTCTTTTGGGTTTAGTGGTAAATGATGACTCCAAACTATAAAAAAAGATTGGAAATTACTATTTTTAGCAAAATACTCGATCTATATTTTTTCCTGATTTTGATTTATTTGCATCCTTCTACGGGGGCTTGGCTATAATCAAAGCTGAGATGGCTGAGCTTGGTAAAGCGTGTATCTCGGCTGCGGTCTTGCTTGAGTTCGGGGTTTCCGATATAATAGACTTGATTATTAGTGCCTACACCCAAGCTGATTTTGGTGTTTTCTTTGAGATAAATAATGTTGTCGCTACCTGAATACAAAGTAAAGCTGCTTCCTGCTTCTACATAGAATACATTGTGATTGCCTGTGTGCTGGTAATTGGTTCGTTCACAAATCCAGTAAGTACTTTGGTTGCCTGTTTTTTTAAGCTCAAAGACACCTGTTTGCATGACATTTGCATCAGGTGGGATGATGTGTGCATCACTCTCGGCATAATCAGGGCTAGACTGCACATTGGGCTGTGTCTGCCCTTGAGTGCTGGCATCATTGTTTTCTTGGGGTATCCCTGCTGAGGAGTTGCCTGAGTAGGGGGCGTACTGAGGGTCTTGGACAAGGGCAGGGGGTATCTCAGTTTTGATTTCGGGACAAATGCCTTTTGGGGCTTGGGTATAGTCAAAAGCAAGGTAATGACAAGGGATGATTTGCATGCTACTGCTATAGGTAGGCAGCTCAGCCCCTGTTTCTGCATAGACGATTCCCCTGACACTTAGCCCTATGTTCAGTTTTGCACCTCTTCGGAGATAGACCACAAATTCTCCTTTGGCAAGGGTCAGTATAGAACCCTGATCGATAATCATAACTCCTCTACCTGCCCTGAATATTACCTTAGATTCATTACAAACCCAATAAGTCTGGTCTTTTGCTATGAGTTCCATAAAAGCATTTTTGCGGATAAGAACAGCATCGGAAGGGATACTTACCTCACAAGGTGCTTGGGCACGTAGGCAATGTGCATGTGAAAAAAAAATAAAAAGTAAGAAGATAACTCTTTTTTGAATATGCATTGTTTTTTGGACTTTATTAAATGAATAGGCTGCAAATAACCAAACTAACTCAGATACTATCAATTAAGATACTCATTTTTAATATAATGAGTTGTGCTTTATTTAATTTTTTTAAAAATAACTTTAAGAAAAAAATATTTTATTCTTTGAAGATCTATTTTTGGCTCGCAGATAACTAGAAATTTTGAAATTAATTCAGTATTTTTAAGCAAAACTTACAGACTTTCTAAACTTTTAGCACATGTTTTGGCTTTGAAGTAAGACAAACAGAATTAGCATATTACATCATTTTAAACTATATACTTTTAATGAGTTACGAAAATCTATCCAATTCAGAAAAACTAGCACTTACTACGCTCGGGCAGCTAAAAACGGCTGGATACCAGCCCAAATCTATCCGAAAAGAGCTAAGAGATAATTTAATACAAAGGATAAAAAACAAGCAAAATACTTTTGAAGGCATTTATGGCTATGAAGAAACGGTGATTCCTGAGCTAGAAAGAGCCATTCTCTCACAGCACCATATCAATTTGTTAGGGCTCCGAGGGCAGGCAAAAACCCGCTTGGCACGCCTTATGGTCAATCTGCTGGATGAATATGTGCCCGTAGTAACTGGCTCAGAGCTCAATGATGACCCAATGATGCCCCTTTCAAGATTTGCCCATGATGTAATCACGGAGCAAGGGGACAATACGCCCATTTTCTGGCTACACCGAAAAGAAAGATATACCGAAAAACTTGCTACCCCTGATGTCTCTATAGCTGACTTGATAGGAGATGTAGATCCCATCAAGGCCGCCACCCTTAAGCTGCCTTACTCTGACGAGCGTGTAATTCATTATGGGCTTATCCCTCGCTCACATCGTGGTATTTTTGTCATCAATGAATTGCCTGATTTACAAGCACGTATCCAAGTCTCTCTCTTTAATATCTTGCAAGAAGGAGATATTCAGATTAGAGGCTTCAAACTCAGACTACCTCTAGATATTCAGTTTGTGTTTACTGCCAATCCCGAAGATTATACCAATAGAGGTAGCATCGTAACGCCTCTCAAAGACCGTATAGATAGTCAAATCATCACTCACTACCCTAAAACTATAGAAATAGGACGTAAAATTACGGAGCAGGAAGCTAGAATATTGCCCGAGCAAGCAGCTGTGGTGCAGGTCAATGAATTGATCAAAAACATGGTAGAGCAGCTTGCCATAGAAGCCCGGCAAAGTGAATATGTAGATGAAAAAAGTGGAGTTTCTGCCCGATTGACTATCTCTGCTTATGAAAACCTAATCAGTACGGCAGAACTGAGGGCACTTCACAACAATGAAGAACATACTCAAATCAGAGTTTCCGATTTTTGGGGTGTAATCCCCTCCATCACAGGCAAAGTAGAACTGGTCTATGAAGGTGAACAAGAGGGGCCATACATCGTGGCTCAAAATATGATAGGCAAAACACTCAGAAATCTTTTCTTGGAATATTTTCCTAACCCAGAGAAGATGAAAAAACAAAAGGGCAAAGACCCTTATAAACCCATTGTAGATTGGTTTGGGGAAGGTAATACCATTGACATCTTGAATAATCTAGGAGATAAAGCATACCGAGAAGCCCTCCGTCATATCAAAGGGCTTGATGAATTGGTGGAGGAATACCACGCCAACGAACCTTTTGAGATGAAGGTGTTTTTGATGGAGTTCGCCCTGCACGGACTGGCAGAGTACTCTATGATTAGCCGAAATACACTCAGTGGAGGTTTACAGTTTAAAGATTTGCTCAGCAGCATGTTTAATATGTCTGAGGGATTCAGTGAAGAAGATCTAGAAGATGATGACGATGACGATGATGAGTATTAGAAATCAGGTGCAGAGCCGATGGCTGTGACCTGCCTCATAATACTCTATTTCTTATTTTGCTCTGTATGTATTAATTTTGCAACAAGTGAAAATCAATAAAAAATATATCCAAAAGATTAATTTATATGAATACCCGAGTAATTTGTATCAATGACCAAAACAGACCCAATGAAGTACCCAATACCCGTTGGATTAAAAAAGGAGAGATTTATCACATTATTCAGATTGATAAACTCAATGCACAGGGAGGTATTTATGGCTGCAAACTTGCTGAAATCAACAATGACGACCTGACTCCCTATGAATATTTCCGATTAGACCGTTTTGCCGTTCCTGAGCAATCTGACTTAGAGGAAGCTGTCTTAGAAAAAATAGACATCAGCGAACTAGAAGAAATCTTGAAGGAGAAAGAAATAGAAATAGAACGCTAGATATTTCACTGGGTAAAACGAATAAAATAGCCATCAAACCCAATCTTACACAAGGTTGGGTTTTTTTGATGCTCTCACTTGACTTATTTCGTTTTGTTTGCTTTACATCCCCCCCCAAGAAGCCATAAAAGACCAGAATGGGGGAGGGATAGTCAAATTATGTTTACTCTACCACCTTATTCAAAGCATCAATATAGGCATAGACTGATGCCAAAATAATGTCATCATCTACCCCCAAGCCATAATAATATTGCTCCTTGTAGGCAATCTGAAGGTGCACCTTGCCGATATCGTCTGTGCCTCCATTCATAGATTGGAGTTGATATTCTTCTAACCTCACAGGAATTTTTACTACCTCATTCATCGCCGAAAAAGCAGCATCTAGTGGACCTTTGCCCGTGGCAGACTGTGTATATTCTTTTCCTTTATAGCGTAGCTTTAAAGTAGCAGCGCTTGCTGCCTTGTCGCAAAGCTCCATTTTAAAATCAAGCAATTCTAATTTCCGTTCGCCCTTGTGGTGTCCTACCAGCTCCAGCAAATCCTCATCATTGATGTCTTTTTTATTGTCGGCGATTTCTAAGAATTTAGGATAAATCTCTTTGACATCTTCTTTGGAAAAATAATAGCCAATTTGCTCCAGACGGTGTCTGAGGGCGTGCTTTCCGCTGCGAGCCGTCAACAAAATAGAAGACTGTGATACACCTACATCTTCAGGATTAATGATTTCGTAATTTTCACGGTTTTTGAGTACGCCATCTTGGTGGATGCCCGATGAGTGAGAAAAGGCATTTCTGCCCACGATTGCTTTGTTGGCTTGCACAGGCATGCGCATCATTCTAGAGATTTGTCGGCTCAGGGGGTATAGTTTGCGTGTATCTATGTCTGTCCGTAGGTTGAGGCTTTTATGTGTCTTGATAATCATAGCGATTTCTTCGAGGGCTGTGTTGCCTGCTCGCTCCCCGATTCCATTCATGGTAACTTCCACTTGTCTTGCACCATTTTGTAGCCCTGCAATGGTATTGGCTGTAGCAAGCCCTAAATCATTGTGGCAATGCACCGAGATAATTGCCTTGTGAATATTGGGTACGGTTTGCTTGATATGCCGAATCATTGCCCCGTAATCTGTGGGCAACCTAAAGCCCGTGGTGTCAGGGATATTGACGACTGTAGCCCCTGCATGGATGACAGCCTCTACCATCTGTGCCAGAAAATCCCAGTCGGCACGTCCTGCATCTTCGGCATAAAATTCTACATCACCCACCAAGCTTTTGGCATATTGCACTGCCTCTACAGCTTTTTGCAAAATGGCTTCACGAGTACTGTTAAATTTATGTTTGATATGGTAATCGGATGAGCCTACGCCTGTATGTATGCGTTTGTGCTTGGCAAACTGTAGGGCATCTGCTGCTACTTTGATGTCTGATTTTTCGGCACGTGACAAAGCACAAATAATCGGCTTGCTGACTGCCTTAGAGATTTCTACTACAGAATTAAAATCACCAGGGCTAGAGATAGGGAAGCCAGCTTCTATGATATCCACCCCAAGGGCTTCTAGCTCACGGGCAATCATGACTTTTTCTAAGGTAGTAAGCTGACAGCCAGGGACTTGCTCTCCATCTCTGAGGGTAGTATCAAAAATAAATACTTTATCTTGCATGTGTTTTTCTTATTTTAATAAAAATATAATTTTTTGTATAGTTTTAAATTCTTGACAGAATTTGCTTTGTGATTTCTGCTGTACCCAGTATTTTTTCTTGGGCTGTGTCCTTGTCAGCGATGTCTGCCGTTCGGTATCCCGCTCCGAGTGTTTTCTGGATGGCGGTTCTGATTTGATTTCCTGCCTTGGTTTCGGCATAAGTCATGTCTAAGAGCAATGCAAGCGAAAGCATAGAAGCCATAGGGTTTGCCAAGTTTTTGCCCGCGATGTCAGGAGCAGAGCCGTGTATGGGCTCATACAAACCCACCGAATCACCCAATGAAGCTGAGGGAAGCATCCCAAGAGAACCTGTAATCTGTGAAGCTTCATCTGTGAGGATATCCCCGAATAGATTACCTGTCAGTACTACATCAAACTGTTTGGGGTCTTTGATGAGCTGCATGGCTGCATTATCTACAAACATATGGCTGAGGGCTACTTCAGGGTATTCTTTAGCAATCTGATTAACGGTTTCTCGCCATAGCCTCGAAGATTCCAATACATTCGCCTTGTCCACGGAGCAAATCTTCTTTTGGCGCTGCATTGCAGCTTCAAATGCTTTGCGGGCAATTCGTTCTACTTCATATCTATGATAAATCATCGTATCTAGGGCAGTGTCTCCATTATTTTGTCTTTCACGGGGTTGCCCAAAATAAATTCCTCCTGTCAGTTCTCTAAAAAATACAATGTCTGCACCTGCCACTATCTCAGTTTTGAGGGGAGAGGCAGCACTTAGTTCGGGGAAAACCTGAATCGGGCGTACATTGGCATACAGCCCAAGTTCTTTGCGAAGCCTGAGCAAACCTTGCTCAGGGCGGACTTTGAGTTGTGGGTTTTCATCATAATAAGGATGCCCTACAGCTCCAAAAAGAATGGCATCTGCTACTCGGCAGGCAGAGAGTGTTTCTTCTGGAAGGGGATTTCCAGTAGCTTCTATGGCTACATGCCCCATGAGTACTTCTTCAAATGTAATTTCCCAATTATTTTGCTGGGCTATTTTTTCTAATAGGAGGCGGCTGCATGCCGTAACTTCTGGCCCGATGCCATCTCCTGCTATGATTGCAATTTTTTTCATTTCTTAAAAATTAATTCAAAAGACTTCACAGAGATATTGGGTGAGGTGTGCTGCGAAGTAGCTATTCTAATTCACCAACGTTCAAATAATGAATCAGTATTTATAAAATGACCATTGGTCAGCAAATATCAAAAAAAAACTTTTAATCTCTACGGATTCTTAGAAAAATTTTATTTTTTAATGCTTAAAACTTTCCTAATCAAAAATGATTTACTTTGCATCTCAAAAAGGTTATAGATTTTAATTACGTATATTTTGCCTAGAATTTTCTTCGTACATGCTGCTTTGTTTTTGGTGGCATGTCTATATGCCTCTAATTATGTGCTTGCCAAATTTGCGACACCGCAGTATGTCATGCCCTTCGGTCTGGTGCTTATCAGGGCAGGAGGGGCGAGCCTATTGTTTTGGTTTTTCCATAGCCTGACCATCAGAGAAAAAATCAAGCACAGGCGTGATTACCTTCGTTTTATGTATTGTGGGCTTTTTGGTGTAACAATTAATCAGCTTTTTTTCTTCAAAGGAATCTCCCTGACTAGCCCTATCAATGCTTCTATCATCATCACAAGTACGCCCATTGTGGTATTGTTGGCATCTTCTCTGTTGCTCAAAGAACGGATTACTTGGCTTAAGATTGTCGGCATTGCCTTGGGCATGGGGGGTGCAGTGGGTGTAATTATGCTCAGCTCAAAGAGTGCTACCGTGTCAGGGAATCCTTGGGGAGATTTTTTTGTGTTTGTCAATGCCCTTTCTTATGGCTTTTACTTGGTCTTGGTAAAACCATTGATGAAAGAATACAAAGCCCTGACAGTGGTGAAGTGGGTTTTTACTTTTGGTTTTGTGGGGATTATCCCCTTCGGTGTAGGAGAGCTTATGAGTACAAGCTGGGAGGTCATTCCTTTATATGTCTATTGGATAGTGCTGTATATAATTGTGGGAGTTACATTTGGGGTGTATCTGCTCAATGCTTGGGCTTTGAGCCATGTGAATGCTACAGTGGTGAGTGTGTATATTTATCTACAGCCCATCCTTACGAGCATGATAGCTGTTGCATTCAGGCAAGATGAGTTAAGATTTGAAAAGGTCTTGTTTGCGATGCTGATATTCTTAGGGGTGTATCTGGTGAATAAAAAAACGAAAACTGTTCAGGCAAAAATACTTACCTAAACAGTCTCGGATGCAAGTCAAACTGACTTCCTTATGCCCTCTTTTGAGAACAGGGAAGGGGAGAGGGGGCTAAAAAGGAAAGTCTGATTTGCGTCCACAGTCTCTATTACTGAGGGTTTTTAGTAAGGTGATTTTTCTTCAAAGACCTTGATTTCTTCCTCCAAATTCAGAAGATAGTCTATGTCATCTAAGCCTTGAGCAAGGCAAATTTTTTTGTAAGAATTAATCTCAAACTGCTCACGCTGCCCTGTGGCAAGCCAAGTCAGGGTTTGAGATTCTAAATCTACCAAGATTTCAGTTTGAGGATTTTCTTGAATGGCTCTGAGCAATTCCTGCAAAAAAGCATCACTAATCTGCACAGGGAGAAGGTGATTGTTTAGGGCATTGTTTTTAAAAATATCTGCAAAAAAGCTCGATACCACTACCCGAAACCCATAATCTACCAATGCCCAAGCAGCATGCTCACGGCTAGAGCCACAGCCAAAGTTTTTGCCTGCTATCAGTATTTCACCACTAAATCTACTCTGATTTAGCACAAAATCAGGATTGGGTGTGTCATCTTTACCATATCTCCAGTCACGAAATAGATTCTCTCCAAAGCCCTCACGTGTAGTCGCTTTCAAAAATCTGGCAGGTATGATTTGGTCTGTATCAATATTTTCGGAAGGAACAGGCACTGCCTGTGATTGTATTTTTGTAAATTTTCTTTTAGACATAAGAACTGTATTAAATAGTGAATAACTAAATTTGCCCAAATTTAAGGTTTATCAGTCTGATAATTGTTATCTCGTGCTGCAAAAGTAAAGACAGAAGCCATTAAAGACAATGCTACACTTGGAATGCGCTGAGGCATTAAACATACATTAACAAGGCTTTTAAGTAGCTGTAAATCAGTGCTTTGCCTAGCTCATGTAAGTGTCTAAATGTTTTAGGGACTCATCTGCCAAACAATCAATGCAAAAATACGAATACATTTTTATTACTTAATTTAGATTTTTACTATATTTTTATGAGCAAATCATTACATCTTTTAAATTATCAAGCTTCGTATGCCCTTGTGCTTTTTGCTTGTTTATTTCAGGCCTGTACCAGCAGTCAAAAACTACTGGATCGAGGAGATTATATTAGAGCCACCAATATGTCATTAGACAGACTTTGCAGCAGACCCAATGACGAAGAGGCTGCCAATGTATTGCGGCAAAGCTACCCCATGGCAATGCAGCAGCTAGAAGCACAAGTCCAGAATAACAGAAACTCAGTAGCTTCAGCTTCTACCAATGTATCTTACTGGGATGCACTCATTAACTCTTACAAAACTATCAATAGCTATGAGCAACGCATCAGGAGTTGCCCAGCTGCCTTTGCAGTGATTAATAGCCCTAAAAGCTATCAAGGTGATATGCTAGAGGCTATGCGCAGAGCTTCACAGATTCACTGCCAAATGGGAAGTGAAAAACTCAACTCTAACAGGCGTGAACTTGCAGCACAAGCCTATGTACACTTCCAAAAAACACAGGAATATGCCCCCGAAATGTGCCCTGATGCCCTTGAAAAAATGGAAAAAGCAAGGTTGCTCGGTATCCTAAAAGTGCTTGTAGAGCAAATGCCCGTGCAAGGTGTCTATGCCCCTTCAGATGAATATTTCAGAAATCAAATCAATACGTATCTACTCACACTTCGCAAAGAAAATCAACTGGATTTCTTCTATGACCCATTGGCTATGAAAATGCCTCCAAATTACAGAATGACTTTCCAATTTTATGATTTTACGGTAGGCGAAACCTATAACCGTGAACGCATAGAAGTAGTAACGGATACTATCAGAAAACAACCACAAGAGCAATCTGCTACTTCTGCTGCCGAGGTAAAGACAAAGACTATAGACTACGAAATCGTGAGGGCAGAGCTGAGGGTATTTGAAAAAAGCGTAAAGTCCAATGCCATTCTTGAACTCAAAATCGCAGATGAAGACCAAAGCAATCCTAAAATGCTGCTTAACAGACGCATCGCTTCAGAAGATGTCTGGACGAGCACTTGGGCTACTTACCAGGGGGATAAGCGTGCTTTGAATGCCGAGCAACTTGCCCTCTGCCAAAAAAGAGAAGAACAAACCCCTGAAAGACAAACACTCTTTACGCAGATGTGTCAGCCCCTTTTGGTGCAAATCAAACCCATCTTACAAGATTTTTATAAAAATCAAAGATAAATCCATAAAAATAAAAGCTATCATAAGAAGGTGCTACAATGATTGTAGCACCTTTTTTTGTGTGAGTAGCCAAAAAATAATTAAAAAACTCCAGAATCAATCCATTGGCAAGTATGTAGATACAATTACCAATATTTAATTTATCCCGATACTCATATGAAAAAATGGATGTTATTTTTTATCTTGTGTTGCATCATAACACTTATATCTTGCCAAAAACCCCTGAGTATAGAGAAGTTTAGCGGAAGCAGGGGAGTGCTCATGGGCAAGGAAAGCTCCCTCTCTTGGGAAGTGAAAAATGCTCAAAAAATTATTCTAAAAAACAATGATACAGGAGAAGAACAGGTCTTAGAGGAAGACAAAGGCAGGTATAAGTTTAGGCCTCAAGAAGATTTTAGCTATACACTCATCGCTGAGAGTAAGACTCAAAAAATCACCAAAGACTTCGAGGGAAAAATACTCAAAAATCCACCCGTTATTGAGTATTTCAGAGGGAGTAAAGAGTATGAAGTAGGCACAAAAAAAATGGCTTACCTAGAATGGAATGTACGCAATGCCAAAAGAATTTACCTCAAACGAATTGCAGACAACCTCCCCGAAATCTTCCGAGCTGATAGCCTTACACCAGATACTACTACTACCTTTGAGCTGGTAGCCATTGGTGAGTTTGGGGATACGGTCTCAAAAATACATACCATTCAGGTCTTGAAACAGAACTACAACATTGCAGTTACTGATGCATTCAAAACCAAGACACTCGCAATAGGCATAGACAACAATGTGAAGTGGAGCTTCCCCAATGCAGAATGGGTCATGAGAGAGTTTTCAAAAGATACACTTGTTGCTACAGGCATTTACAAAGTCAATCCCATAAAATCTAGCGAAGGTATTTACAAAGAAAAATTTTATGTAAAGTACCTCAATCATAGTGAGCCAAGTGTATTTGTCTATGAAGCTTTCTTAGAAGATTGTAAAATATTCTTCAAGCCTTCTAAGCTAAAAGTAGATGTAAACACGCCCGTCATACTCAGGTGGAATACTCTAGGCACCCGAAAGTATGAAATTATTTTAGACGGTACGGTTATCAAGACAGGGACAACAGGGGAAGGAAGCCACACCGTTACTATCAGGAAAAATGTAGAAGCAACACTACGTGCTACCGATGCACAGGGGAAAATACATGAAGTTACTTGGACTATCAAATCAGGTGTAATGCGTCCGTTTATAGTCAATGCCATTGATTACAAAACCATCAAAAACGAATCTAAAAAGCGAAGACTCATCTACGAAATATTTCAAACAGACAGAAGTAATTATCCAGAAGAAATTAAGCTGAGAATATTGGTAACGGATACACTCGGTAATTTTATTCAAGGACTGGCACCCCCGAGCATCAGCGATGCCGAATCTCGTAAATTCTTTAGACAAATTATAGAGAAAGCCGAAGGGCAAACCCAAAAGATAGACCAACTTACCGTCAGAGAGGTAAACGAACTCCAATCTGTACCTTATGATGTGGCTTTTTCTCTAGATTACAGTGGCTCAATGATAGGAGATATCAAAGCACTTGAGAAGGCACTGAGAAGAATGATGGGCAAAAAAAGCCCTGAAGATAGGTTCTCTATCATTAGATTTGACGACAAAATTAGGGTAGAAACAGCACTAGAAGCCGATGTAAACCAAATTTTGAATAACATCCCTTGGAATGGGATTGAAGATTTTGGGGGAAGCACAGCACTTTATGCAAGTGGAGACAGGGCTCTTCGGACATTAAAAGCATCTGAAGATAGGCAAAAACTCATGTTTTTGTTTACGGACGGATATGAAAACTCATCGTTTGCCTATGCCGAAGATAGCCTTGCTTATACGGCTTATCAACTCGTCAAAAAAGCCAGGGTTCAGGGGGTGAAGGTGTACCCGATTGTGCTTGGCGAAAGTACCAATGAAAAGGTCTTAGACGCAATCGGAAGGCTTACAGATGGCTATACGATGTACGTAAAAGATAATTCTAGGCTAGATTCTGCCTATGCCGAAGTACCTAGGCTTTTTAAAAATTATTATGAAATTACTTATAAGCCCATGGTCGGTCCAGCCAAAGATAAAATGAAAGATGTAACATTGCTTTATTATAATAATCAAACCATTAAAACAGCTACCAGCAAATACATCCATGGAGATGATTTTCAGTTAGATGAATATGAAAGCAGCGAAAAAGGTAAGAACATCATCGTGCCGTTTCAGGTAGTTGCGTTTTTTCAATTTGATAGGTATGATTTGCAGATCAAATTTATGCCCAATATGGAGGCTATCTATAAGCTACTCACCAAAAACCCTGACTATAAAATAGATATTTTAGGGCATACTGACCAAGTAGGTACTGATGAAAAAAATATAGAACTCTCCAAATTAAGGGCCATCTCTGTGCAGCAATATCTTGTAAGCAAGGGGATAGACATCAGCAGGATTCATATCAAAGCACTCGGAAAGTCAAGACCTGTCTGGGTCCTAGAAGACGAGGAGTGGAAAGCACAAGAAAACAGACGCATAGAAGTAGAAGTGTGGCAATAAAATCAAGATAAACTTAACTTAATCAGATACTACAAAGAAAATATCCAGTTTAGTCCAAATATTTGACATTTAACAAAATATTTGGACTAAACTATTATCAAATAAAGACAAGCAGTAAAATAGTCTGAACTTACGTTCTTACATCCTTCGCAGCAGCCCAGTATGATGCAGTGGGGGAGGGAGTTGCAGTAAAATATGAGATTTGGCGACTGTATAAAGTTATAATACAGCCTTTATTCTGTGAAAACATAAAAACAAGGAATGAGAATAGCCTGAAAAATTCTAGGGTCTAAAGAGTGTTGAAAGGCAAAGAAAGCAAGTAAATAAATAAAACTAATTTATTTATCCCAGTAAAATCAATCAATATATTGTTATAACTTCTTTACTTAACATAATGTTAATTATATACTTAATAATACATAAAGTGAATGCCTATCATTCCTTATAAATTATTTTATGTTAAGTAGCCTGATTCTAAAAGGATTTCCCACAAGCTGTGTTTTATGGCAGCAGATTATCCAGAATGCTGCTTTAAGTTCAGGTTTTGCCAAATTACGATTTTTATCAAGCTATCAAAAAGTATTGAAAGTTTGGCTTTCTCTGCATTTTGCTGGTTTAAAGTGATACGCAGACCGTCTTGGATTATCATTCTGAATATTATATTTGTTTTTCGACCAAATCTCTTTAAATTTATAACTTTAAAAAATAAACACGATATCGCATACTCATTTACTAAATTATAAGCCCATGCAAAGCCAAACATTAGATACCACCCAAATAAAATCCTCCCTTTCCCAGCAATACAAAAAAATCAGACAAGCCTCCGAAGCCCTCTGCCAGCCACTCAAAACAGAAGATTATGTGGTGCAGCCCGCAGCCTTTGTAAGCCCTCCGAAATGGAACTTAGCCCATGTAACTTGGTTTTTTGAGACATTTATCCTGAAAAAACACTTACCTAGCTACCAAGAACACAATCCTCAATTTGCTTATTTTTTTAACAGCTATTATGAAAGTCTTGGCAACCGAACATTCAGAGCCCACAGAGGCAACATGACCAGGCCTTCTACAGAAGAAGTCTATGCCTATCGTGCCTATGTGGATAAGTATATGATGGAATTTCTTAATTCTGCGGAGCTTACAGAAGAGCAAAAAGACCTTGTAGAATTAGGCATTCACCACGAGCAGCAGCATCAAGAATTGCTATTGACTGACCTAAAATACATCCTAGCCAATAATCCCCTTTTTCCTGCGTACCTCCCTCCCAATACTGAAAATATTGATTTAGGAAAGACAGCACAAATCCCTTCTTTGACTTTTACAGATTTTGAGGAAGGGCTGCACAGCATCGGTTATGAAGGTGCTGATTTTCATTTTGACAATGAAAAAGGCATTCATAAGGTGTTTTTACATGCTTTCAGAATAGCCAATCGCCTGATTACCAATGCAGAATACATGGCTTTTATGGATGAAGGAGGCTACCAAAACTTTGCCTACTGGCTCTCTCCTGCTTGGGAATGGGTCAAAAATGAACAAATAGAAGCCCCTCTATATTGGCATAAAATCAAAGATACTTGGCATCAATACACCTTACAAGGGCTGCAAAGAGTAAACCCCGATGCTCCTATTACACACATCAGCTACTATGAGGCAGATGCTTATGCGACTTGGGCAGGCAAACGCCTTGCAACTGAATTTGAGTGGGAAGTAGCTTGTAAACAGCTTAACCCTGAAATCCCTACAAATGCAGTCTTCCAAGAGTCAGTGCAGCTCAGCCCTCAGCCCGAGACCTCTCCAAAACCTTGCTTCTATGGGAATGTCTGGGAATGGACAAATAGTGCCTACTTGCCTTATCCTTATTACCAAAAAGCTCCTGGAGCACTGGGTGAATACAATGGGAAGTTTATGATTAATCAAATGGTGCTACGTGGGGGCTCTTGTGTAACACCTATGAGTCATATCCGCCCTACTTATCGGAATTTTTTCCATACACATGAGCGTTGGCAGTTTACGGGCATCAGGCTGGCGGAGCATGTGCTTTAGACCCTTGCCCATAAAAAAAACAATCTAAGACAAATCTAGGTTAGTCTAATCTCAATATAAATTAAAGAATGAATCAATCTTTTGCAGATGACCTCAGAAAAGGTCTGACCCATGACCCAAAACATATCTCCTCAAAATACTTTTATGATGAGCAGGGCAGCCAGTTGTTTCAAGAAATTATGCACTTGCCAGAGTATTACCTTTTTGACGCTGAATTGGAGATTTTCCAAAACTACCATGAAGATTTTCTGGCATATTTTGCACCCAAAGAGCAGCCCTTTGAGCTGATTGAGTTTGGAGCAGGTGATGGCATCAAGACTAAAGTATTGCTGAAGAATTTTATCAAAGCGAAGGCGAATTTTAAATACCTTCCTGTAGATATATCTTCGGATGCGCTGCATAATTTGGTGGCAAATTTAAAGGAAAACTTCCCAAAACTTGAGGTAGAAGGTTTGCCTTATGAATATTTTGCCGCCCTCCAAAGACTTAACCTAAGCAGTGATAAGCGTAAAATCATCCTTTTTTTAGGCTCTAATATCGGTAATTTTAACTACGCACAAGGCGTTGAGTTTTTGGGCGAAATGTCTAAAAACCTTCGAAGCAACGACTTACTTTTAATTGGGATGGATTTAAAAAAGAATCCTTCTATTATCTTAGAGGCTTATAATGACAGACAAGGTGTAACCCGTGCTTTTAACCTCAATTTACTCAATAGAATCAACCGTGAAATGGAAGCCGATTTTAACATTGCACAGTTTAAACATTATCCTGTATATGACCCTGTAGAAGGCGGAGCTAAAAGTTACCTCATGAGCCGCATCAAGCAGTCTGTTTATCTTAAAAAACTAGACCTTAAAATAGATTTTGAACCTTGGGAAGCCATTCACACAGAAAGCTCTTATAAGTATACGCCTTATCTGATTCAAAAAATGGCGGAGGCGGCGGGTTTTGAAGTGGTCAAAAATTTTTATGATATGAGGCATTACTACAGCAATTCTCTTTGGAGGGTAGCCCCCTAACTCTAAATGGGAAATTTATTTGAAGTTTTTAAAAAAGTGCCACATCTCTCTCAGTAATGAGTAAGACACTCAGCACAATAAAGCATAAAGAAAGGTAAAGAATGAATCAAGCAGAATGGGCACGCTACGATAGACATCTTCGCATTGCTGAGTTTGGCAAAGCAGGACAAGAAAAACTCAAAGCTGCCAAAGTACTCGTGATAGGTGCGGGAGGTTTGGGTAGCCCTCTCCTACTCTACCTGGCTGCTGCAGGAGTGGGCACATTGGGAATCATTGATTTTGATAAGGTAGAACTCAGCAACCTACAAAGACAGGTGATTTTTACCGAAGCCCAAATCGGCACCAATAAAGCCGAAGCTGCTAAAGAGAAAATTTTAGCCCTTAACCCACACATCCAAATTCGTACTTATCCGATAAAACTCACCTCAGAAAATGCTTTTGAGATTATCTCACACTATGAGGTAGTGGCAGATGGCTCTGATAATTTCCCGACTCGCTACCTTGCCAATGATGCCTGTGTATTGCTAGGCAAGTCCTTGGTCTATGCTGCTGTGCATCGTTTTGAGGGGCAGGCATCGGTATTTAACTACCGAAATCAAGCAGGAACATTAGGTCCAAACTACCGTGATTTATTTCCTGTGCCTCCCCTACCCGATTCTGTAGCGAGCTGTGCTGAGGCAGGTGTATTGGGCGTTTTGCCAGGAATGCTTGGCACTATCCAAGCCAATGAAGTCATCAAAATCATTACAGGCATTGGGCAAACGCTCTCAGGAAGGCTTTTTGTGCTAGAGGCAGCTAGTTTTCAGACACGTAGTTTCACTATTCGCCGAAACCCTCAAAACCCACTCAATGGGGAAAACTCTAGCATTACCACACTCATTGATTATGAACAATTTTGTGGAGTACGGCCTACAGTATCACTTCAAGATGACAGTATTAAATCTCTGATTATGAGTGATTTAGAAAAGCTAATCCAAGAAAAGAAAAACTTCCAACTCATAGATGTGCGTGAGTTAGAAGAATATGTAACCCATAACATTGGCGGAGAACTCATCCCTTTGAGAGAAATAGAAGAGAACATACACAAAGTAGCTAGAGATAAAATGGTTGTGATTCATTGTCAAAGTGGTATCCGAAGCCAACAAGCCATTGAGATTCTACAAGAAAAATATGGATTTGAGAATTTATATAATCTTGAGGGAGGGATTTGACAAGGGCATAAAGTCGTGTGTGAAGACACAAGTAAATAAAAACATACGTGTCCTTCATGGTATGTGATTTTGAAACAGCCATTCAGCTTACTTTCGGAAAAGACAACTTTCCAAGACTGACAGCAGGGATAGAAGGAATATTGAGGGCATTTCCTCCTTTGAGACTTTCATAGGCAAGCCAAGCAAAAAGCAAGGATTCTTTGGCATCAGGGGGCACACCTAAGGCAGTAAATTGCTGTATAGAATAATTAGGTAAATGTGATTGTAGTCTTTCAAGCAAGAAAGTATTGTGTACTCCTCCTCCACTCACATAGATGGTAGCTTGTGTGTGTAACTCTTGAATGGCTTGTGCAGTGCTTTGTGCGGTCAGCTCGGTCAAAGTAGCCATTAAATCTTCGGGCTGCATAGATACTGTATTGGTCTTGGCTTGCATGTGTTGTACCCATTCTTCATTAAATACTTCTGGCCCTGTGGTTTTGGGCAATGCTAATTTAAAAAATGGATTTTGTAGAAGTGCTGTGAGCAAAGTTTCATTAATTTGTCCTTTTTGTGCTATATTCCCTCCTTCATCAAAACCAAGTGGAGCAAAATGTCTCCTTACGGCAGCATCTATGAGTGTATTGGCGGGCCCTACATCGCTTACCAATAGCTCCCTAAATCCGTCAAGAGAAGACTTTTCTTGGGTGGACGGCAGATAAGTAAAATTACTAATTCCGCCAAGGTTGAGTAAAATACGGTTTTCCTGTGTATCCGAGAACAAATGATAATCTCCATAAACGGCAAGCGGCGCACCCTCCCCTCCTGCTGCAATATGTTTTTGTCTAAAATCCGAAAAAGTCAAAATGCCAGTGCTTACGGCTATCCTGTCAGCATCGCCTATTTGTAGTGTCGAGTCAGGCATCCCTTCTATCTGATGTTGATGCTTGGGGGCGTGATAGACAGTCTGTCCGTGGCTAGCGATGAGGTCGATGTCTTGGGTCTTGATTTTCCAAGTTTTTAGTGTCTCTAAGATTGCCTGAGCATACCAATCTCCCAGATAAGCATTGAGCAAGCACAGCCTTTCTTGGTTGATTTCTTTTTTGGCAAATACTTCCCTTATAAATACCTGTAAATCAGGAGGATATACCACAGTATGATTTTGGATAACCTTGTATTTCGTTTGAATTCCTTTGCCCGAAAAGCTACAAAGTGCCAAGTCAAGCCCGTCTAGCGAAGTGCCAGACATCAGCCCTAAGATAATTACTTCTTCTTTTTGGGCAATCTGATAAAGTTGAGCGATATGGGCGTGCATAAAGTAAAGAATTTATTTATTGAGAAATATTACATAGATATAACCCTCCTAAAGACAAATCGTACTATTAAGTAATCATTTAATTTTATCTTAAGTTATGCAAAATCTACACGAATCCTCCTGTTTTTCTATCTTTTTTGATAGCGAAAGCAAGCTGTTCCATTATGTATTCAATGCCCAGACTGAGTTTATGACGGCTGATGGATACATCGATGAACTAAAAACATTCATACAACTCATTGAAGAGCATAAACCCATCAAAGTATTGGGTGATATGATAGACTTCAAATTTATGATTACACCCGATATTCAAGCGTGGGTAGCCGAGCATCTGTTTACGGTCTATGAAGAAATTGGCTTTCAGAAAATCGCTATTTTATTGAGTGAAGAATTTATCGCAGGTCTTTCCATAGAGCAAACTATGGATGAGGGCAATCAGAATTCTTTTCAAACTTCTTATTTTGACAATGCAGAAGATGCCATGAAGTGGCTTCAAGAAGAAGCATAGTCTGACTACGGTTTATAAGCCTGAGCAGAGCGACAGGTATTGCCCTGTCGCTTTATTTTTTACCATAGGCCATTCTAATCTCTCTAAACTCATCTTCTAGCCTAGAAAATGCCTTGCGAAGGTCCGAAACTGTGCCGTTTTCTTCGGGAAGGCTTTTACTAATATAAGCTGCAAACTTCCATACTTCTAGGATTTCGTCTGCAAATATTTCATAAGGACTGTAAGAGATATTAGATGATTTGAGTAAGAAAGTACCTCTTTCGCTAATCTTATTATACACTTTTTTGAGTACGATGCCTTCATTTTTGGAGACAACTACGCAGACTTGAGCATCTTTGAGTTCATTCCAGTTTTCTACATACTCACCTATCACTATGGAATTGGGCATGAGTGGGAGCATAGAATCTCCTGTAATCTCAAAAGCCCTATAAGTACGCCCTTTGGAGAGAAAAGGAAGCTGATATTTGGGAAGGTCTTTCAAAAACTCAGCATCTGCAAAGCCCCTTGAATAGCCTGCGGCTGCTTTGTCAGGAACAAGCTCTATATTTTCATTGTCATCTTTATCTACAGTGATGGTGAGCACCCTCATGTTTTGGGCAGAAGTATATTTTTTAAGTTCTTTGTGGTTGTCTAGTGTTACAGCATCTGTATTCCCCAAATCCACATTAAGAAGCTGATCAAGTGTTACATTAAAATAATGTGCTACCTTATTCATCACCACGAGCTTGGGTTCTGCTCGCCCATCTTCATAAGAAGAAATGGCACTTCTAGTGATGCCCAATGAGTTGGCTAGATTTTCTTGGCTTTGCCTGCCGTTTTGTTCACGTAAGAATTTGAGGTTTTTGCTTAGATACATATTGGTTCAGGATTTGGGATTGGTAATCAATACAATATAGCTAACAAAATTAACACTTTTAATTTTAATTAGCAAAGTCTTAAGCCTAAAAATCAGTTACTTAGCTTTTTTTAGCCTAGCCTATGAGCAAAAGATAAGGTTTATGAGCAGTTTTTGACTGATAAAATCTCCTCCTTCGTTCTTTGCATTTCGGATGACACCATATTGAGAAGCATTTTGAGTATTGCTCAATACTGGCTCTAATATAAACTGAAAGAGCTCTCCTGCTGTCAAAAATTTCTATGGTTTTTCAAAAAATCCTCTCCATTTCGCTATCTTTCAAGTCTTCTGGCTTGCTCGTTATCTGTTATAGAAGGGCAAAAATTTGCTAAAACATAATTGGGCTTGTTACCTTCTATTATGTGCCGTATTTCTGTTTCTTATAAGTACCAAAATGCTCTACTGTTAATATCGTTGTACAAGTAGTCTTCGTCAAATTCAAGGAAATAGTCAACCGTTTGCTGTGTAAATTTTTCAACATTCGCTTTTAAATAATCTTTTGTTGTCTGATAGCCTAATGTATAAAAAATCATTTCTCCGTCAAAACCACACCAAGTGTCAAAATCCGCAAGTTTTGCTTCCATTATCAAGTCAAAGTCAATTGTTTCATTGTTTTTACTTGCGAAGTAACTAAACATTAATAAATCTTCACACATACAGCCACAAGTACCCAATTCACTTTTTCTATATGCAATGGCTGTCTTTAATAAGTATCTTGATAGTTTTTAATGTAGTCAACAAACTCCGTTCTTTCAGGTCTCTGGTTGTCTATAAGTAATTGTTCAAAATTTTCGCTAGTAACAGATTTTGTGTTTTTAAATTCCAAAAGAATATTCTCCACAAATATTGAGGTAAATTTGTTTAGAATTGAAAACTTTGTTTTCAATAAACTATTCACATCAATAATGTTTTCATCAATCACAAAGAACCATTCTTGGTTATTATCTATGTTAGCTTTTTGTTCTTTTACAAAACTTGTAATGTCTTGAATTGACTTTATGTACTCATTATTGAACTTTTGTAAAGCATCATTTTTAATTCCAATTTGGACAGCTCTACGTTTTAATTTTTCTCCTTTAAAATCGTGGTCTGGGTCCCACTGAATACGAACATTGCTGTTGTTGAGTTCTTCTCTCCAAATCTGTTCATCACCAAATGACTTGTCGTAG
>JAABSX010000052.1 GCA_011390205.1 Microscillaceae bacterium
TGTCTATATCTACCAATGTAGCAGACAAGGAACTCCATTTTGAAATAAAATCTGACTTCTCACCATCAATATCAAATGAACTGTTGCTATCATTTAGAGTGTTTTTTATCCCTATAGCATTTAGAAGTAATTGAATGGTTCTATTCACTCGTGTTCCTGTAAAAGTAAAAAACTGTAGATGTCTTTTTGTTACTAATAAAGGTCTTTCAGATGCTATATCCTTGATTTTGAAAGCAGCGTAATCTTTACGCATCTTATCTATCTCATTACTACTTAACTCATCAAGAAAGTCATACCTTACTTTAGAACGTAAAACTTCAAACATTTTACTTCTTATTTTTTGATGGACAACCGCTCCACTACCAAAAAACATTGGCTTTTTACCATCATTTGCTGGTATAACCTCTATTCGTTTTGCCTTATAATCAATAAACTTTATCTTCCATATTTTTGCAGAAAGTAGAATATTTGCTTCTTCTGTGATTTGTGGGGAAAGGGGGATTTCACCAATTTTATTTCCAGCATTAATGACTTTAAAGTTTTCTTCAGATTTAAATACACTGTAAAACTCACGACTATTAACTACCTTTTCACCATCTAGCCCTATAATAACTTCTTTTTGTAGTTTTTCAAGGAAATCAATTTTGATTAGGTGCTGAAGTATTTCTTCAATTTCTGATAATTCAATTGATTTAAATGCAGCATTTCCCTTAAGTTGTTCTGTTAGTATATCTAATTGAATACCTGAGTGTCCTTTAGTTATTGATAAAGCTTGATGAACTAAGATATCATAAGGTTTTTCATCTCTCTCAGGAGGTTCAATAAATCCTTCTCTATACAATAACCAGCAAGCCATAGATTGAAGTAAACTCCATTTATCTGTGGCATACAAGAATAAGTTACTACTTTCTTCATCTTTCCTACCACTTCTACCTACTCTCTGGATTAATGAAGCAATACTATGAGTTGCGTCAATCTGAACGACTTCATCAACTGAACCTATATCTATTCCAAGTTCTAATGTTGAAGTACATGAAATACAAAAGTTATGTCGTTTATTCTCCTTTGCAAAGTACTCGACATATTCTCTTACCTCCCTATCAACCGATGAGTGATGAGAAAAGTAGTTAGGATGCCCTTTTACTCTATCTGATATTTTTTTTAGTTTGACAGCTACCTCTTCAGCACGCCCTCTACTATTCGGAAATATCAATACTTTATGGTCTTTCGTTTCAATATACAAATCCTTCAATAAATCCAAGGATAGTTCTCCACTCTCACTTCCAAAAAAACGAAATATACAATTGATTTCTTTTGTGGTTCTATCTATTAGGATTCTAGTCTTCTCTACATTACCAGTAAACTCCTTAGCTTCCATAAATTTATTTTCTTCACTCATTGTAGCTGAGAGCCCTACAATACTGAATTGTCTTGAGTTCACTTGTTGTAACCTACTGAGAATGGATTTTAATTGGTTCCCTCTATCTGAACCAATGAATGAATGGATTTCATCAATAACAACATACTTCAGTTCTGAGAATAACTGTTTGACATTAAATGGTTTGTTTACAAACATTGCCTCTAATGATTCAGGTGTAATCAGTACAACACCGTTAGGCTGTTTGATTAATTTATTCTTCAGAGTTCTATTCGCTTCTCCATGCCACTTGGTAACAGTGACATCTAGGTTTTTGCAAAGTGCTTCAATACGAGAAAACTGGTCATTAATCAGTGCAATTAATGGGGAAATATATAAAACCTGAACACCTGACTCATTGAAATCTACTTTTGAAAGTATGGGTAGAAATGCTGCTTCTGTTTTACCTGATGCAGTTCTTGAGACTAAGATAAAGTTATCATCAGAGCCCATTATTTTAGAAATAGCAACATTCTGAATAGGTCGTAAATACTCCCAACCCTTATCACGTATGAATTTTCTTATCGGTTCTGAAAGTAAATCAAATGACATTATAATTCATCTATGTTATCTAGTGAGAACTCATCAGGTCTTTCATCCTCAATTTCAATTTCTCCAAACAGTGTGCTTTTATCAGCAGTTGGATTTTGTCTAATTATATTCAAGATATTTAAAAAATCTCGAATTACCTCTCTAGGTGTTAAGAATTCTGATGCACCAGGTTTATTAAATAACTCCTCCATAAACTGCTGAATTTCATCATCACTAATTTGTATTACAGTTTTGTAGTTATAATCAAAGATGGCTTTTAATTTTTTGAGTAATACGAATATCTCATTATGGTCAAGTGGAAGTAGTTTTAGAACAGGCTGAGCAAAATCTCGAATTTCTGCGGTTTCAAATTTATTAGTAGCTAGTCTCGTTTTCAGTGCATCATAACTAAATAGCCCTCTACGCTGATTTTCCAAGAACTCTTTTGTCCCAGCAAAATTGAAGAAGATATTAGACACTTTACCTTGAAAGCAATCATTATAAATAGTAAGAATCTTTTCATAATTCTTTTCTCGCATTGCAGATGTTGAAATCTTATACAGATTAATAGCTTCATCCAGATTTACCATAAACCCACTGTAGCCCATATTTACAAAGAGCTTACAGAAATTCTTGAGCATATCATAATAATTTAGGTCATTAATGATTTCTCTGACACCTAAATCTTGTCTTGCCTCTGTCTTGGTTCTATACTCTCCTTTTAGCCATTTTAATGAGTTGCGTCTTAGCTGCTCATCACCTTTTATATAGCCCTCGTAATACTTTATTACCACTGTTCCAAAATCAAAACTCCCAACTTCAGTAATTTCATTCATGGTCTTCATTATGTTATTCTGAATGAGGTTAAGGTACTGTTCATCACGAATTTCAATAACTGAGATATTATTTTCTTCTGCTGTTTTTAATATAATCTGTTCAATCCATTTTTCCAATAAAGTAGGCAATGCACCACCTTCAGGCTTTGTCTGAATTGAAACATTATCCATAATAGCAGAATAAAGAGCAACACCCTTACCATCATTCGAATATAGACGATTATCAGGAGTAAAGTCTGCACTAGCCACAACAAACTTTTGCTTCAGAGCAACAGTGTTGAGCAAATGAAGCATAAATGATTTTCCTGAACCGAAATCTCCAATCCAGAATTTCACCATACTATGTCCATTTTTAACATCTTCCAATGCTTTTACAACTGCATTAATTTCATCTGAACGACCAACTGTGATGTGCTGGACACCAATCTTTGGGACTACACCCCCAATCAAGGAATTAATAATTGAGGTTGCCTCTTTTGGTTTTATTTTGTCTATCATTTTGCTGCAATGTTTTGAAAATATTCTGGAATTATTGTATAGTAATCATCTTCTTCCTCAATTAAAACATCATCTAAAATCTCATAGCAGATCTCATTAATGCTTTCAATCACTTGATTTTTAAAGACTCCTTTTGATTTTGCAAACTCTTCAACTTCACTTTGAAGCATCGAGAAATTATTTTTTGAAAATAGTTCTAATATAGAGATTTGTATAGAATCGAGTGCCAATTCACTCAAAAATGCTGAGTTACTTGACATTTCGTTTTTTTGAGTTATCTCAATTTTTATCTCTTCATTATTTATCTCCTCTGACTTTATGGTATTATTTTCATCCTCAAAATCATCTTGTAAATATTCATTCAGAAGATCAACAGTTCCAGCATGTTGTTGCTGAACATCTTTTATGGCTGACCTATCAAGTTTGATTTTCTTTCGCTTGACCTTATATATTTCAGTAATGGATTTTAATGCCTTTTCTAAATCCTTATCTTGGATTAACTCGCTTACAATTTTCTCAAAATCATGTAATTGCTCATTAGTCTTGAATAGGCTTTTTTGAATAGTTTTGGTGAGTTGTTTGTTATTAAAAGCAGTTGAATTTAGGTCATAATATAAGTAATGTATGTAGAGAGAAAGAGCTGATACTTTGTCATATTTTGCTATGAACTTTGAAGCTTCAAAAAATATATTCTCAACGGATGGGTTCTTTTTATTCAATTTCCCAAGGTAAAGAACTGACTCTAGGAACTCATCAGTATCATTTTTAAAGTTTGCTTTTATATCCTCAAATTTTATTTTCCACCTGCTAGTACTTTGTGAATAAAGCTCAATATCTGTTGCTTCATCAGGTGAAGCAACTTTATGAGTCACATTGGGTAGTAACTTGACTACTTTTGAACTTATTCTAGTGTCAAACTCTTCTTTAGCTTCCTCATGAGTATAATATGTATCTGTTTTGAGTTTTCGCTTATGTCCGTAGAGTTCACGCACTGTATTTTCACAATGTTTGAAAATATTTGTATGGAACTCATTAATATTTGATTCAATAGAATAATTATAGTTGTAGCTACCTTTTCTATACTTAAAATGCTTTCTAGCTACAATATCAGAGACAAAATCAAACTCTGTTTTAAGAGTAGTGCCTTCTGACAAATATTTTGCTTTTAAGTCACTAATCACTGCTATGTAGAGTTTAAGTACCTCAATGCAGCAAAACTCAATATCACAGAAGTTATTATTGGGATGCGGAAGATAGTTTAAAAGATTTACCTCATCTGCATTAAGGCTTAGTTTAGATTTATATTTATTTCCTAATTTCCAATAGTCATAATCTGTATAATAATTTTGAGGGTTATATCTTTCTTCAGTCCTTAGTCTTAGTACATCTTCAGTGTTACCATCTGATTCCATTTTCTGAATAAGAAATGAAGTTCCATAAGATTTAGTTTTTGGATAATGTTTGCCTAAGATTTTTAATTGACTTTCTAGTTTTGATTTATCTTTATGGGTGTCATACTCATTTAATAAGTCAAATAATAGAATGAACGCATAATTTGTATTGCCCTCCAAATCTAAGTATTCACCACTTAGGAAATTATTTTTGAAAATACTATAAAAAGTTAGTTGTTCTATTGATGCGTCACTAATCTCCGAGTATGAGTAAATATACTGATGTTTCCAATAGGGAATACCAATAGTATATTTTTTTAAATTATCACCAAAATCTATTTTATAAGCTTTGTTTGTGACATCAATAATCGAATTGTCATCGGAGTTGTTTGAGTCCTCTGATGACTTCAGTGTAACCTTCATATTATCCATAAGATTTTGAATAAATTCATCTCTAATTTCTTCTTTCGTCTTTTGCTCTCTGTTAGTGTTTGTAAATCCAGCATACTCTTCTGTTTTCTTATTTTTGGAGATAGCATAGATGATATACACTACTATTCCAATTACGATTATTTCAGTCATATTTTATAAATATTAGTAATAAAAAATCTTTTTACTCCTATGATAATTTTACATCGGTAATCAGTGATTCAATTATAATATCATTTTATTGCATGTCGCATTTGCTTGTTTTTGCATAAATAGTCCTCATTTCATCTTGGAAAAACATTCTAACCCCTCACATAGCTCAATCTACCACAGCTTTCCCCTTTATTTCTCCAAATATGCTAAAAAAAGTATAGAAAAACAAATGTGATTTATTTATTGTTATTTTGATAAATTTATTTACCAATGCAGAATTTGCTGAAAATATGCTCCAATAAATCTTCGTGGGTAATCTCGCCTGTGATACTGCCGAGATGGTAGTTGGCTTCACGTATGTCGCTGGCTATCAGCTCAGTAGAGATACCGAGTTCGAGGCTTTCTTGTACATTTTGCAGGGCTTTGAGGGCGGCTTGCAGGCTTTCATAGTGTCGGAGGTTGCTCACGATTACATCTGAGACTTGCTGCTGGGCTACGCTGTCATAGAGGATTTGGGTGAGGTTTTCTAAGCCTGTTTTTTCTTGGGCAGAGATGGCACAGCTGAGTATATCTTCGGGCATAAAGAGTCCATATCTTGCAAAAAGGTCTAGTTTATTTGCCACCACGAGCAGGATTGCCTCAGGGTATTCTGCCTGAAAAGCCTGTACTTGTGTGATGACTTCTTGCTGGCTTTCTGCCTCAGCATCAAAGAGATACAAGATAATCTGGGCAGTTTGCATTTTAGAAAGTGTGCGTGCCACACCCATTTGCTCCACGAGGTCATCGGTTTCTCGTAGGCCTGCAGTATCTATAAACCTAAATCGGATACCCTGAATGATTTTTTCGTCTTCTATGGCATCTCTAGTTGTGCCTGGGATATTGGAGACAAGGGCTTTTTCTTCTTCGAGCAGGGCGTTGAGTAGGGTAGATTTGCCTGCATTGGGCTTGCCTACGATGGCAACAGGCACGCCATTTTTGAGGGCATTGCCCAAGGCAAAAGAGTCAATCATTAGCCGCAAAGCTGTGCTGAGTTCACTTACTTGGGCTTTGAGTTCGGTGCGGTCTGCAAACTCTACATCTTCTTCTGCAAAATCCAGTTCTAGCTCAAGCAAAGCTGCCAAGCGTATAAAATTCTCTCTCAGGTCTTTGATTTTGTTAGAAAAGCCTCCACGCATTTGCTGCATCGCCATCTGATGTGCCGCCTTAGATTCAGACGCAATCAAATCGGCAATGGCTTCTGCCTGTGCCAAATCCATCTGCCCATTGAGGTAGGCACGCTGCGTAAATTCTCCTGCTTGGGCGAGTCTTGCCCCATTTTCTAGGAGTAGCTGAAGTACTTGCTGTAAGATATAGCTAGAGCCATGGCAGCTGATTTCTACAGTATCTTCTTTGGTGAATGAACGAGGTGCACGGAAAATCGTCAAAACTACTTCATCTATCACTTCTTTTTCTTTTCCCAGAATCATCCCAAAATGAGCAGTATTGGCTTTGACCTCGAGGATATTTTTGCTAAAAATACGCTGAGAAATCTCAATGGCCTTTGAGCCCGAAAGGCGAATCAGCCCCAATGCACCTATGCCTGGAGGCGTAGAAAGTGCCACAATGGTATCTTTTCTTTGGAGAAAGGCATCTGTATTTTGCATAGAATATGGGTAATAATTTCTGAAAAAAGAAACAAGTAAAGCGCAAAATTAGGGTAAAAAAGTCTTGAATCTAAAAAAACCAACAAAGACAAAGGCACATTCTTATCCAAATAATCTGCTAATTCATTTTCATTTCTGTAAATTAATACTAGCTTTGCACATAGTTTTTTTAACAGGGGTGCCTCAATACAACGGGCTGAGATTATACCCATTGAACCTGATGCGGATAATGCCGACGCAGGGAGTTTGTCATAATCTATTGATTCGCAAGCTTTTATACTTAAATTCACTGTGAGAGATTTCTAGAGTCCCTTGCTGTGTCTGTCTGCCTTAAAGGCATTTTGAGATAAAAGCTACAATCACCTTGATAAAAAATATTCATTTTTAAATCACAAATCTCCTCATCATTCTCTAAGAAAATGAGGGTTTTAAACTTAAAACAACATGAGAGTATTTTTTTTCTACCTTTTCATTTATTTTTTCTTTGGGGCTCAGGCAAGTCTCATTGCCCAGATTGAGCTGAGTGGTGAGGTCAAAGACCAGAGCAATGGGGAAAGCCTCAGCGGTGCCACCATCCAGATAGAAGGCACTTACAAAGCCACTGTAGCCGATTATGCAGGCAATTTTCGCTTTCAGAAGCTGAGTGCAGGCACATATGTTTTTAAAATCAGTTTTTTGGGTTACAAGACCTTGAGCCAAAGCATCCAACTTTCTCAAAATCAGACACTTACTTTTGAGTTAGTGCCGCAGGCATTCGTGGCAGATGAAGTCATCGTACAAGCGACTCGCCTTGCAGAGAATGCCCCTATGGCATATACCAATGTAAGCCGAGAAGAACTACAAACCCAAAATTTGGGGCAAGATTTGCCCATTTTGCTCAATTTTACACCCTCTGTAGTTACGACCTCAGATGCAGGGGCGGGTGTAGGCTACACAGGCATCCGAATCAGAGGGAGTGATGCCACACGCATCAACCTGACTATCAATGGCATACCTCTCAATGATGCCGAATCACAAGGTACGTTTTTGGTCAATCTGCCTGATTTCGCTTCCTCTATACAGAGTCTGCAGATTCAGCGTGGTGTGGGCAGCTCTACCAATGGTGCAGGGGCTTTTGGTGGCTCTATCAATATCCAAACCAACCAACGCAGTGAAGAAGCCTTTGCCGAACTGAGCAATTCTTTTGGCTCTTTTAATACTTGGAAGCATACCATCAGGGTAGGTACGGGCTTGATAAAAGATAAATTTACGCTGGATGCACGCCTTTCTAAGATTAATTCTGATGGCTTCATAGACAGGGCTTTCTCTGATTTGAGGTCTTTTTATATCTCAGGAGGCTACTATGGCAAGAATACCACGCTGCGTGCCAATGTATTCTCAGGCAAGGAGCAAACTTTTCAGGCTTGGTATGGCATCCCCGAAGCCAGACTTAGGGGGGATACACAAGGAATGAATGCCTACATAGACCGTAACTTCCTCTCTGGAGGCCATATAGACAATCTATTGAACTCAGAAAGCAGGACTTATAATTCCCAAACCTACGACAATGAAACCGATAATTACCAGCAAGACCATTACCAGTTTTTTGTAACACAGAATCTTAAAAATGACTGGAATCTGAATGTAGCATTGCATTACACGCGTGGAAGAGGCTATTTTGAACAATACAGAGAAGAAGATGCACTGGAAGATTATGGGCTGCCTACTATTTTTATAGGCAATGAAACCATCGCTTTTACTGACCTCATCCGCCGCCGCTGGCTAGACAATGATTTTTATGGAACGACCTTTTCGCTCAATCACCAAGGCAAACGCAGTGATTTTACACTCGGAGGGGCTTGGAACAAGTATCTGGGTGGGCATTTCGGGGAGATTATCTGGGCAAGGTATGCCGTTAATTCTCAAATCAGAGACAGATACTATGAAAATGATGCCGAAAAAACGGACTTTAACATCTTCAGCAAAGTCAATTATCAATTCAATGAAAAGCTCAGTGCCTTGATAGACTTGCAGTATCGCCGTGTGTTTTATTCTTTTTTGGGAAATCTGGTAGATGCACAAGGGGCAAGAAATGTACAACAAAGTGTCTTGTTTGATTTCTTTAATCCTAAACTAGGGCTTAACTATGCCCTAAATCCTTTGGCTGATGTGTATGCCTCTGTGAGTGTGGGCAGCAAAGAACCCAACAGAGATGATTTTACGCAATCTTCTCCTGATAGCCGCCCACTTGCCGAAAAACTCTACGATGTAGAGCTGGGCTACAGGCAGAGGAGTCAGTATGTGAGCTATAGCCTCAATGCCTATGGAATGTTTTACAAAAATCAGCTCATCCTGACGGGTGAAGTCAATGATGTCGGGGCATTTAACCGAAGCAATGTAGAAAATAGCTACCGAGTAGGGCTAGAAGCAGAGGCTGCCGTCCGCCTGAGCAAGCAGCTTACTTGGTCTGTCAATGCTACTTTGAGCCAAAACAAGATTCAGAATTTTAGAGAGTTTATTGATTTTTATGGTGCACCAGAAGATTTCCCTGCTGTGCAAGCACAGGGTTTTGAGCAAGATGAAAACACAGGGCAGTTGTTCAGAGATTTAGACAAGGTTGATATTGCTTTTTCTCCCAATTTCATTGCGGCGAGTCAGCTTCAATACCAGCCTTTTGAGGGTTTTGAAATAGTCCTTCTGAGCAAGTATGTGGGGCAGCAATACCTAGACAATACTGCCAGTGAACTGCGTAAATTAGATGCATTCTTTACCAATGACCTCCGCCTAAGCTACCAAATGAAGAGTAGCCTCGTGCCTGAGATGCGTTTTACGCTTTTGGTCAATAATATTCTGAGCGAAGAATACGAGTCTAATGGCTACACATATGGCTATTTTTTGGGCAGCGAAAGAATCAACGAAAACTTTTACTTTCCGCAAGCAGGCATTAATTTTCTGCTGGGCGTGAGTTTGATGTTTTAGTTGTTATCTTCTGATTCTTGCTGATTGTCAGGCTGAGGGTCTTGGGTTTCGATTTCAATTCTGGTGCAGCCAATGACGTGCATAGAATGTATAAAAAAAGAAGCACTGAAAGTCCCTCGGCTGATTTTGCTATCTACACTTGATTTTGTTTCCGTAGCACCATCTGCATTTAACAAAGAGGTCAGGTCTTTAGTGGACAGACCTCTTTTTACTAATTCAGATTTAAGCATTCGCTTCGCCCTACTGTTCCATTTAGAGATATTCATAAAGTATTCTTTTTTTTCAAATATGAAAATTAAAAATTAAATATGCAAAGAAAATCAAATCTAAATCGTGGCAAATTCACTTCAAATTTTGCTGTGAATCTATTTAATTAAACAGCTTTAAATACCCTTTCAAAATAGCTTCCCAATTCTTCTACTACTTCGTTTTTATCAGCCTCTAACTCAATCCCTGCCAAAGCGTGGGCAAGGCGTTTTTTATATTCTAGCTGCATCATACGGGCTATCTGTACGCGCTGTGCTTGTGGCGATCCTGCACCGTGCAAGCTTTCTGTCAGATAGCCTACGGCATTTCGTCCTAAGGTCATATTTTCTATCAGGCGGAGCATGCGCATGCGGTCTTCTGTGGGGATAGAAGCTTTGCCTTGTAAGTATTTACGCACCAGTTTGCCTATTTCTGGGTGATTGAGGTCTTGCTCTGAGGGCATCGTGGCGACCATGCCACCTGCAAGGTCTTGGGCTAGTCTGCCTATTTCGTAGGGCATTTTGGTTACGTGGTGTTTGCAAGTGTTAGAAAGCATAGAATCGCACAAAAAGCAGCCTGATTTTGTGGCATAGCCTTGGTAAGAAGAGGCAATGCCTGTGGCATAGACTGTTTCGTTGAGGTGGGTCATCTCTACCAATTTATCTTTGATATGTGAGGCACGCTCTACACCGTTCATCTCGGCAATAGAAGCCGCCGCCCCAATAATGACATCACCTACACCACTTTTGCAGACATAGCTACGGCGGTGATATGCCGTGAATCTGTCCACGAGCATGGCAGCAAATTCATACTCACCGTCCATAAAAATCCACTCATTGGGGATAAAGGCATCTTCAAAAATCACCATGACTTCTTGCCCTCCATATTGGGCATTGCCTACGTCCATTGTCCCCTCTTCGAGGCTACGTGTGTCGCAAGACTGCCTGCCATAGATGTAAGTAATCCCTTCAGCATCAACGGGAATCGCTCCTATGATGGCATAATCTTTATCTTCTGCCCCAAGCCGCATGGTGGGCATTACGAGCATGTAATGAGAGTTAAGTGTGCCTGTTTGGTGGGCTTTTGCCCCTGTGATATAGACCCCTTCGGCAGTGCGGCGTGTGATATGCACAAACATATCGGGGTCAGATTGCTGGTGAGGGGCTTGGCTTCGGTCGCCTTTTACGTCAGTCATTGCGCCCCCTATGACGCAGTTTTGGAGGTGCATTTCTTTCAAGAAAGCCAAAAACCGCTGATGATAGTCGGTTTGGTGGGCTTCATCTATTTCATACGTAACTGAGTGCAAGGCATTGATAGCGTCCATCCCTACACAACGCTGAAAACAAGTGCCAGTAATTTGCCCTAGTTTGCGCTGCATTTTGTTTTGCATCACAAGGTCATCAGTACTTTGGCAAAAGTGCAAGAACCGACTAATACGCTCACCTGTAAGGGTAGAGATGACCGTGGCAAGTTCGGGTTCATCTTCGGCAAGCTGATAAGTAGCTGCCATGGCATTGATAGAAGGCATGATAATGGGATGCGTGGTGAAGTCTTCTACTTTTTCGCCTAGGAGATATACTTCAAGTTTTCGTCCTTTGATAGATGCTCTGTAGGCTTCTTCGGAGTTGATTTTTTCAAGTGTTACATTCATAATTTTCAAAATTTATTTTTTACAGAGTTAATTTTCTGTTTTGTAATTCTTCTTAAAAATAGTCTAAAAACTTGATTCTGCATAATTAAATGGTTCAAAAAAACAAAAACCCTTCAAGATCTGAGACTTTGAAGGGTTTTTGTGAAGTTGAATAAATCTTACATTTCTACTGTTCGTTGCTTTCGCCTTGCTTCATGTCGTCATTATTGATTCCACGTTTTGTTCTTCGAGGTTTTCTTTGTCCGTTGCTATTTCCAAATTTGTATTCAAAACCTATTCGATACGAGCGGATAAAGACGCTTCTGACATCTGCAGACCTAAAAGTAGTATCAGAGAAATCAGAGCGAATTTTCAGAGAGTTGGCAAAAGGGTTATTGATGCCTACCGTAATTGCTCCTTTGTCTTTGAAGATTTCTTTTTTGACACCCATTGTGTAGAAACTGAATGCACCTCTTAGCCCTTGAAGCTCTACACGGCGAGAGCGGAAGAAGCCAAAGGTCTGTGCAGACCAGCCTTTGCCAAAATCATACGAAGCATTGAGGTTCATATCAAAAGCGGAGTTTGCTTCAGGATTCTCAAAACCTGGTGCTTCAAAAGTGGTATAATACAAGTTAAAATTGGCACTGATGCGTAGTTTTTTATTTGGGTTATAAGATCCAAAGATGCTCATTCCGAGTCTATCGTTTTTGGCTATGTTTTCAAAAGTAGTAGTAGAAACGCCATTTTCAGCAATAGACTGCACAGAGGTAATCACATCTGTGGTTTGTTGCCAGTAAAGAGAAGTATTGAGAGAAAATTTTCTTTTGAAAAGGCTGTAAGAGAGTTCGTAATTGTTGGTCAGCTCGGGCAATAATTCAGGATTACCAAAAGAGATATTGAGAGAGTCGGCATAGTTTACGAAAGGATTAAGAAAAGAAATAGAAGGCCTTTGGATGCGTTGGTTGTAGCTCAATTTAATTTTGCTGCCATCCTTAAAATCTCTAGAAACCACTACACTCGGAATCCAGTTGTCATAACTTTGTGTAAAACCCACCTCATCAGTGATGAAGTTGCCTTCGATGTCTGTTTTTTCGTAACGGACTCCTGCCTGAAAGCCCCATTTGCTAGAAGTGAGGTATTGAAAATTGATGTAACTTGACCATACATCTTGCCCGTAGTTAAATTCGTTGGAGCGGCTGGGTGAAAGTAAAAACGCCTCTTGGTCAAAGTCATAATTAAAAAATTCAAAATCACTTCCCACGGTTCTCATAATTCCCTTTGTGCCTGTCTCTAATTGAAAGAGGTCAGAAAAAGGGTGTGTATAGTCTATTTGAAGAGTCATTTCTTCATTAAAGCTGTTGTTACTGCTGTTTTCACGTGCAGTAAGTAGATTTTGGGCATTGAACTGATTGACATTAAAATCTTGCAAGCCTGAGCCACGGCTATACAATGTTAGGATGTTTAGCTCTTGCTTTGGTTTCTTGAAAGTTTTGATATAGTCCAAGTTCACATCTAGGGTATTGAAGCCATTGCCATTGTCAAATTCTCTGGTAAATACATTGCTTGTGCTACTTTGTGGATTATCAAAATTGGAGACAAGTAAATTGTCTTGGTCTCGGGTGCGGTAGCCGAGTCTGACCCCTCCTGTGAGGACATTTTTGTCGTTGATGTCATAATCAAAACCGAGCTGCGTATTTCCAAAAAGCCCGAAGGATTTTCCAGAGTTAAATTGGTCTATGACGCTGACTAGCTGCCCACTTTCGGTAAAGTTTTCACGGAGTGTACTTTGCTCAAAGGGTGCATAATATGCTCTTCCGTTGGTGCTGAGGGCTATTCCAAATTTTTTCCAACGGTAGTTCATGTTTCCAGAGATATTGCTGCCACGGTTTCCTCCGTTGAGGTTGATGTTTCCGCTCAATCCGCTCAGGGTATTTTTTTTGGTGATGATGTTGATAATTCCTGCTGTGCCTTCTGCATCATACTTGGCAGAGGGGCTAGTGATGACCTCCACACTTTTAATCATATCTGCGGGGATTTGCTTGAGGGCATCTGCTACACTTCCTGCCATGATAGAGGAAGGTTTGTTGTTAATCAGCACACGGATATTGCCATTTCCACGCATCTGCACATTGCCATCCAAATCTACGGAGAGCATCGGCACTTTGCGGAGCACATCTGAGGCATCTCCCCCACTGTTGGTGAGGTCTTGGTCTGCATTATAGACGATTCGGTCTATTTTATCTTCTATGAGGTCTTTTTTGTCTTCTACGACTATTTCTTCTAGCATTTTGATGTCTGCCTTGAGTTTAATCTCCCCTAGGTCTATGTTGGTCTTGCCATTGGCATTCACGGGGTCGATGAATATGGTTTCGTAGCTCACAAAAGTAACAGCTAGTTTGTAGTTTCCTTCGGCTACATTGTTAAGGGTAAATTTTCCTTTGTCGCTGGTAATTGTGCCATCTACAGGCCTTTCATCCTTTTTATTAATCAAAGATACACTGGCAAACTCTACAGGCTCACCTGTGCTTTCGTCTATCACTGTGCCTGATATTTTGGTGTTTCCTTTGGGTGAATTGTTGTTGAATGTTCCTGGAATCTGATTAGCGGGTTTTTGCTGTGCAAAAAGACCTAAAGGGATAAGGAGTAAAAGTAAGAAGTATATCTTTCGCATGATTTTGTATTTTTTGAGGTTTAATCACCTGCAAAACTAGATTTATCCCTGTTTTTGTTATCCTATCAAAGTGTTAAAGTAATTTTGGCGAATTTACTCAGTCAAACTTGGTAATAAAAAGAAATACAACAGACATACAACCAAAACAAAATACTTTCGTCTTTTAAGATAATTTTTACTAATTTGTGTCTCGAAAACTTAGGAAAAGTCTTGCTTCTAAAATTTGTTTTAAAACTCCGTGGAAGCGAAACAAAAGGCCTAAATATTTCATCTCGGCAGAGTTTTATTCGCATTGTTTTTTTACTAAACCATTATTCTCATGAAAAAAAACCTTTCTCTAATTTTGATGACTGCCTTGGTATTCTTAGGCACTGCCCAGTTATCCTTTGCACAGTTTAGTGCTGGCGTGGGCTATCTCAATTCTCAGCCGTCTGGCTTGATGGATACATACATCCAAAAAGCGGCACACGGGGCTTACATAGAAGGCTTGTTTACACTGCCAAACACTCGCTTGAGTATCGGGCTGAATCTAAGTTTTTCGGGTTATGGCTTTGAAAAACGCAATGATCGTTATTTGTTTGACAATGGCTATGAAGGGGAAGTAGATGTAGAAATTAGCAATAATTTCGGGCATAGCAATCTTTTTTTGCAGTATGATTTAGCTCCTGAGGGTTTTGCACAGCCTTATGTATTGCTTGGGGTGGGGCTGAGTAAGTTTTGGACTGATTTAGAGATTTTAGACCCTAGAGAGGAGTTTACCTCTGATTGTCCCAAGCCTGTAGAGTCGGCGGTATTGCTCAAAGACCGTACTACACATTTTATGTTGGGTGCAGGGCTTCGCTTTGATTTAAGCCGCCCTATCAAAAGTCTATCTAAAGATTACCTGCTTTTTGATATTCGTGTAAGCTATTTAGGGGGCGGTGATGTCAGCTATATGAATGTAGATGAGCCGCAGCTCAGTGGCCCCAGCACAGTGAATATCAAAGGGGAAAATGTAGTGGTGGATTTTGTGAGTGAGGCACAGCCCGACATCATACACGAATACCACGCAGGGAAATCTTATGGCAGCCCCATGCAGCTTGTGAGCATTCAGGCTGGTTTTACGGTAAAGTTTAGCAATAGATAAACAAGCTTGATATTTGCCAAGTGTTTCCAAAAAACCAAAGGGCTTGCTTTCTTGATATCTCTATCAGAGAAGCAAGCCTTTTGTTTAGGTCTTTTTAGGAAAAGAATGTACTTGTTGTGATGTGATTTTTTTAAAAATCTCCATCAAAACCTCCGTCTCTTCCTTCTCTTTTTCTTTCTTTTTTCTGGTTCAGACGGTAAGTAAAATTGAGTAAAAACTGCCTTGCTCTCCACTGAAATTCACTTTCTGTAAAGAAATTCTCTCCATTTATTTCTGAGCGTCTTCTGCGGTCATTGAGCAAATCACTCACACTGAGGGTCAATGTGCCATTGCCTTTGAGCACATCTTTGGCGAGTGCCAGGTCTATCATGGTGATAGATTTGGTAAGTCCTTGAGTATTATTTTGTGGGCCACGATACCTAATATTGCTCTGTAAGGCCATTTTAGCAGGAAGCTCCACCTTAGAAGCAATCCTTGCATTGAGTGAAGTTACATCACTGGCGTAGTTTCTTCCTTCAAAACTACCCTCAGTAACAGCCCTGTAAAAGTTGAGGTTTCCGTTTACGCTCCACCAGCTTGCGAGGTCTTGTGAGATGGTAAATTCTATTCCGTAAGCATCTTGTGCAGAGAGATTGATGGGCAGGGTTACGTTTTGTATCTGGCCATTGCCCACGCCTGTTACATCCACAAAATCCACATCTTCGGCAAGCAAAGTAATACGCTCTATGACTCCGGTAGTTCGGCGATAATACACACTGGAGAGTACATTGCCGCTTTTCCAGTTGTATAAATAACCCGCTTCTATGGAGTGGGTAAATTCAGGGGTAAGATTGGGATTTCCTGCCCTAAAATTACGAGAATCACTAAAATTAGAGAAAGGAAGCAACAACCTGAACCATGGGCGGCTTAGGCGGCGGCTGTAGCTCAGTTGGAAAGTATTGGCTTGATTTAGCTCATACGCAAAGAAAGCACTCGGAAAGAGATTCATGTAATTTTGATTGCTATTCTGGGGGGAGTTTACAAGTGCTGCCTTGATATCTGTCATCTCTGCCCTGATGCCACCTTGTGCGGAGAATTTGCCCCATTTGTTTCCAATGATGGCATAAGCAGCGAATACATTTTCATCATAATCAAAGGCATTGTTAAACTCAGGGATGGCTTCAAAGCTGCCATTGTCATTGAGCTGCTCCACCAAAAAACCATTGTCTATTCTTCGCAAACCCACACGCACACCTGCTTCAAATTTAGCATCTTTGGCGAATGGCTGCACATAATCTGACTGAAATATGATGTTTTCTTCGTCTTCGGTATTGAAAGATTTTTGTGTAATGGAGCTTTGTGCATCATTCAGGTTATTTTCAAATAAATCAGCCAATTCGGTATCCTCAGATTTAATCCATTTAAAATTACTGACCCATTCGTGTCCTTTTCTGCCAAACTCGATTTTGTGGTTTAGTTCGATTTCTATGTTATTGTCTGTCTCCTTTTCGTCTTGGTCTCTGAGCACCGTCTGCACAAAATTACCTGATGCATCAAAGTCATCATAGCGGATGTTGGTAATGTTATTGCCATCAGAATAACGGTAAAGGCCTGCGAGTGTGAGTGTATTTTTCTTTCCTAAAAAAATATCTGCTCCAGTGCGGAAGGTATTGCCAAAATCAGCCCTTGAGCGGTCTTGAGTCGTCAAAAAACTTGAAGTAGTGTTGCCATTTTCATCAAAAAATCTTTGGTTAGAGAATCCTGAGCCAGGAGTATCTCTGTAGCTAGCGCCATAGCTTGCAAAAAGATTCATCCATTTTGCCCTGTAATTTAGGTTAAATGCCAGCCCAAAATTTTCCGGATAGCCCGCCGTAAGGTCAAACGAGCCATTTAAGCCTCCTTTTTGCTCTTCTTTCAAGATAATGTTGATAATCCCGACTTGCCCCTCTGCCTCATAGCGTGCCGATGGATTGGTGATGACTTCTACCCTTTCTATCAGATTGCCTTGTAGCAGTCTAAGAGCCTCCGAGCTTCCGATACCTGCCAAGCCTGAAGGCCTGCCATTGATTAAAATACGCACGCTTTGGCTTCCTCTAAGGCTTACATTGCCTTCTACATCCACAGATACTGAGGGGATGTTGTCAAGAATCTGTGTAGCACTTCCCCCCAAATTGGCTAAATCTTTCCCTACATTAAACACACGCTTGTCTAGCTGAAGCTCCATGGTGCTCTTTTCTGCCACGATTTCTATCTCGTCTAAGGCTTTTGAATCTGCAGAAAGTGTTACCTGCGGGATTTTCACCAAAGGGTTATTTTCACCTACCGAAATGTTCGAGAAGGTCTGGGCTTGGTAAGATATAAAACTCACGATTACATAATAATTCCCATCCGCTACATTGATGCTAAACTGCCCCTTGGCATCGGTTACATTGCCTGTGGCTAAGGAGCTATCCGCCTGATGAAAGATACGAACAGTCGCAAACTCCAAAGGTGCTTTGTTTTCGTCTATGACACTTCCCACGATTTTGTACTTTTCTTGCTGGTAGTTTTGTGCCTGTGAAGCGAAAGGAATGCAAAAAATAAAAAGAACGAATATAAATTTTAATTTCATAATACTGTAAATAATGTTACAACACTCTTGTCAGATAATTAAGAGGTATTCAGTAGTGTTTGTTTAGTCTAGTCCCCATAAAAAGGCCTATAGAGGTTTTTTTAACTTCTTACTAACAAAGTTGATTGGCTGGTGTATATCAAGATTTTTAGCCCAGAACCACACAGCCCGATAAACGAAACGAATCTTCAGAGGCTAAGAAATGTCTATAAATTCTAAAAAACCATTATATTTACTCCCTCAAAAAGCTACATGAGCTTTCAACTTATGTGTGCAGACTTTCATCATAGATTATTTAATTACCCATTACCTTTGTATTTATGTCTTCACTGACCTATAGCATTTATTTTACACAGCCTGCCAATCATTATGTAGAAGTAGAAATACGCTGGGAAAATTTTGAACAGCCTGCTTCGGGTTTGGTGTATTTCAAGATGCCCGTCTGGACTCCAGGCTCTTATTTGCTACGTGAATATGCCCGAAATGTAGAAAAATTTGCGGCTTGGGCAAATGATTCACAGGCACTCGAAGCCCGCAAGCAACGTAAAAATACTTGGGAAATCAAGTTATTGCCTCATCAGAATTGGCTCAAGGTTACTTACAGGGTCTATAGCTTTGAGGTGAGTGTCCGCAATAATTTTGTAGATGAAGCACATGCCCTCATCGTGGGGGCAAATACTTTTATGTATATAGAAGGCTTCCAGCATCAACCAGCACAGCTAGAGGTAAAGCTGCCTCCACAGTGGACAAAAATAGAGACGGCCCTTTCTGAAGTAGCCCCACATAGATTCTATGTGCCTGATTTTGATACACTTATAGATAGCCCTCTAGAGCTAGGCAATGCCTTCGGGATAGATTTTGAGGTGGCAGGTATCCCCCATCGGCATGTGCTTTATGGGCTGAGCGAAAAGCAAATAGATGCACCCAAACTGTGCCAAGATACCATGGACATCGTCCTTGCGGCACAGCGTTTTTTTGGTGAAAACCCTTGTGAGAGGTATCTTTTTGTTACGCATTTTTTGTACGAAAACCGTGGAGGGCTTGAGCATAAAAATTGTACAATTTTGCAGCATACCAGGGATGAATTTAAAACCGAAGAAGGCTACCTAGATTATCTGAGCCTTGTGGCACATGAGTATTTTCATGTCTGGAATATCAAAAGACTCCGCCCCACTCCGCTCGGCCCTTTTGACTATGAGCAGGAAAACTACACAACGCTCCTCTGGCAGGTAGAGGGTTTCACAAGTTATTACGAAAAACTTATCTTGCACAAAGCAAAACTGATAGATGAGGAAGCTTATCTAGCAACATTGAGTAAAAAAATAAATCACATAGAAAATCAGCCTGGCATACAAGTACAGTCCATTGCCGAAGCAAGCTGGGATGCTTGGATTAAGGCATACCGCCCCAATGAAAACTCCCCCAATTCCAGCATTTCTTATTACACCAAAGGGGCAGTCGTTGCTATGATGTTAGATGCTTTCATTATCAGGCATAGCCAAGCACAGCACAGCCTAGATACCGTCATGCAGCAGATGTACCAAAAATACTATAAAGAACTTGACCGCCCATTTACAGAGGAAGAGCTAAAAAAAGCCTTGGAAGATGCCGCCCAGAAATCAATGGATGATTTCTTTAAAGATTACATTCACGGCACACAAAACATTGATTATCAAGCGTTTATAGAGCCGCTAGGACTCGCACTCAAAATCCAACAAGAGAAAGAAGAAAAAACAAGGCCCGAAATTGGATTTTCAATCCAAAAAAACAAGGTTATATTTGTGAAAAGAGGCAGCCCCGCCGAGCGAGATGGACTCAATGTAGGAGATACCCTCCTAGCGATCAATGGGGAAGTCAGAGAAGATTTTTCAGACTTGCTGAGTCGTGTGGTTGTTTCCGAAAACCTGACCCTCAGCCTTCAAAGAGATGGACTGATGAAAGAAATCAACATATGTGCAGACCAAGCCAAGACGCAAGAGCGAACACTCACCTTGCTCCCACAACTCACCAAAGCACAGCAAAAAAATCAAGACAAGTTTTTTAGAAGAAATACAGACACTATTTAGGTAGGAAGTTTTTTGCAAGGCTCTAGGTGTGAAGTATTTGTAGAAAATAAATAAAAATCTATAAAAACCCGTGGAGGCAGCAGCTTTGATGCAGCTCTGAGCCTACACTGACATACCTACACAGTTAAGAAATATATGAATTAAATATGCTCAATGGCCTCCGTTAGGGGCTTCATTTGTCTGCGCTTCTTAGAAGCAAGGTGATAAAACCTAAAAGTAAGCAACACCGCAGAAATGGTAAGCCCTGCCGAAAGCCCTATCCAGACCCCCTGCACGCCCAGACTTGTATGGAATGCCAGCACATAGCCCAGCGGCAAGCCCACAAGCCAGTAGGCTATCAGGGTGAATAATGTAGGAATATTGACATCTTCTAAGCCCCGCAAAGCACCCAAGGCAACGCACTGAAGCCCATCCGAAATCTGAAAAAACCCAGCAATTACCAGCAGGCTTGCAGCTATCTCTACGGCTTCGCCCTTGTAAATATACAAATGCACCAGCTCTAAACTATAATTAATAAACAAAAAGCAACTTACTGTCATAAAGGCTATCGCCAGAATGAAAGCAGAAGTGCCACTGCGTTTGATTTGGAAAATTTGCCCCTCCCCCAGTGCATTGCCTACTCTGATAGAGGCAGCCGCCGACAAGCCTATTGCCAGCATATACGTAATAGAAGCAAGGTTAATGGCGATTTGGTGTGCCGCCAGCTCTGATGTGCCCAGCCAACCTATCATCACAGAAGCCCCCGCAAAAGCACCTACCTCAAAGACGTACTGCATCCCAGCAGGAAGCCCAAGTGTAAGGATTTTGCGGATATCAGGCATAGATATTTTTTGAAGCTTAAAACTGGGCAGGCAACGCTGAATCTTACCCGAATACATCACAAACAAGGCTACCCCCAAGGTCATAAAAATACGGGAAAGCAGTGTAGCAACACCTGCCCCATTTAGACCCCAAGCAGGAAAACCCAGCTTGCCATATATCAGCACCCAGTTAAAAGCAATGTTCAGAAAAAAACATATAAAATTGACATACATCGCAGGTTTGGTGATAGAAAGCCCATCTGCAAAACTTTTGATTGCCAAGAACAACAACATCGGGACTACTGACACCGCCAAAATCTGTAAATACGGAATGGCAAGATAAGATACCTCAGCCGTCTGCCGAAACCAAGAAAAGTTCCAAGTCATCAGCCCTACCACCAGCATACTCAGCAAGCCTATCCCCAAACCTACTTGCAGGCTCGCCCCAAACAAACTACTGCACTTTGACAAATCTTGGCGGCTTTTGGCAGTAGCTATCAAAGGAGGAACTATAGAGAGTACACCAATGCCCAATACACTGATAAAGAAAAAAATCGCATTGGCTATGCCCGAAGCTGCCAAAGAGGCCTCCCCCAAGCTGCCTACCATAATGGTATCGGTTACGCCCATTGCTATCAAGCCCATCTGAGCAATGATGATGGGATAACTCAAAGAAATAGTTGCTTTTAAATCAGGGAGATAATGCAATACAAAAGAAGAAGATTCTTTTTTAGAAGTTTTCACAGTTTGATATGATTTTATATAGCCTGCAAAGTTAGCTATATTTTAGGCTTTTGCCACCCAAAATGACGGACTTTCTTTGTCAAGCAAAAGTTAAAGGAAAGATACGAAGGCATCTCAAAAGCAAAAACGATTTGGCGTTTTTATTTTTTTTATCTGACATTATTTTGGTATTATTGAATCTTAATACAGAGTGTGCCAAATTATTTGCCCCATTTCATCACCTAAATAACACGTAGGCTCTTGAGTGAGGGTATGTATAAATTATGTTTCTGTGCTTTCATAAGCCAACCTTTTAGCATCTTAGTAAATTAGTAAAATTGGTTCGCATTGTTTTTTATACAATATACTGACAAATTAACGCATTCATACATCATCAAATTTACTTGTGGTGCTTGTTTTACACTTAAATTTAATAAAACTTGTATCTCCAAACCTTACAAAACATGTCAAGCTACGCCGAAGAAATCAAAAGAGTTACGACTCACACACTCCAAGAAATGAAAATGAGAGGAGAGAAAATATCCATGCTTACTGCCTATGACTTCTCTATGGCTAAAATCGTGGATGCCGCAGGGATTGATGCCATCTTGGTAGGAGACTCTGCCTCTAATGTGATGGCAGGCTATGAAACCACCCTCCCGATTACGCTAGACCAGATGATTTACCATGCCTCTTCGGTAGTAAGGGGTGTAAGCAGGGCTTTGGTAGTGGTAGATTTGCCTTTTGGAGCATACCAAGGCAACTCTTCGGAAGCCTTGCGTTCTACGATCCGAATCATGAAAGAATCTGGTGCACACGCAGTAAAAGTAGAGGGAGGAAAAGAAATCCGTGAATCTGTGGAGCGTATCCTCAGCTCGGGCGTACCCGTTATGGGGCATTTAGGACTTACCCCTCAGTCTATTTATAAATTTGGGACTTATGTAGTCCGTGCCAAAGAAGAAGAGGAAGCTGCAAGACTCATAGAAGATGCCAAAATGCTGGAAGCATGTGGCTGTTTTGCGATTGTGCTAGAAAAAATCCCCGCCAAACTTGCCAAGAAGGTAAGCGAAAGCCTCAAAATACCGACCATCGGCATAGGGGCAGGTGCTGAAACTGATGGACAAATCCTGGTACTCCACGATATGCTGGGCATCAACAAAGATTTTAACCCCCGATTTCTAAGAAGATATGCTGATGTCTATGAAGTCATGACACAAGCCATTGGCAATTATGTAAAAGATGTAAGGGCAAGAGATTTTCCCAATCAAAATGAAAGCTACTAAGCAACTGTACTCATTATCAGTAGAATACAAGAAAAATAATTTTGAACAAATACTTAAATTCGCATATTGATTGCTCTTAGAGAGTTAAGAAAGAGAAGAAGGAAAACAAGTGCAAACCCACAGATGGATATATGGGAAATGTAGAAAAAACGAAATTTATAAATACGCTATGATATTGGGTAAACGCTTCTTAAGAATATGGATTCAATCTCTCAAAATACAGCTTGGAAGCCTGGTAGCTTTAGCTGTATTGAGCATTGTATTGATGGTATTCTTCAATGCACGGCTGTATCTACTCTACAAAACCCAAGACAAGGCACTGGCAGAAGTCTATGCACCCGCAGAAAGATACAGACTCCTACTCCGAGAAAACCTAGACCAAAATCTGAGTATTTGGCAAGAAAGCACGGGCTTCGTACTCAAAAAAGACCTTAGACAATACAAAGCAAATACAAGGCTTCATTTTGAAGAAATATGGCAAAAAAATCTCCTTCCACACCGTGATTCTCTAAAAAAAATCATAGAAAAAGGCTTTTCAGGTGAAGCAACTGAAAGACTCCAAGACATCGATGCCAAAATCAGAAAGATTTTTACGGTCTCTCAACGTACACTTTTAGACATAGAAAAATCCATCCCTCAGACATTCTTTACACTTAGCCTTGGTGAAACAGATAAAAAAGCGGAGGCAGTGCAGCGATTTAGCATTGCCAAAGAAAGGCTTGAGCTACAAATCAAACCGCTCACCAGCGAAGTACAGGAAATGCTCCAGAAGCTAGAAGAATACTTTGATGTACAAGTAGCTACCCAAAGAAAATGGCTGCAGTACCAACAAAATTATATTTGGGCTTTTCAGATAATCAGCCTCCTCTTGTCTGTGATTATTTTGCTCATCTTGAGTAGTTTGATTTACAGACACTTCGATAAAAATTTAGTGCGAATCACCCAATTTAGTGAAACCCTCCAAGAAGGAAACCTGCCCGAACCTCTAAAAATCAAGCACTACGAACTTGCAAAACCTACACAAAAACTCAATCAAATCAACCAAAGCTTACAAAACCTCAAAGAGTTTGCAGAGGGCGTGCATAGGCTTCACGACAAAAATGAACGGGCTTTCTTCAAAAAAGAAAGTGATTTGGGCATTGCATTGCAAGGCATGAAAGATAATTTATTTGGTATTGCCAAAGAAACCGAGCAAAGGGTCTGGGCAAATGAAGGAATTACCCTGTTTGCTGAGATTATCAGACAGCACGCACAAGACCTAGACAAACTTGCCGAAACTGTCATCATCAAGCTCAGTGAATACCTCGAGGTCAATCAAATCGCCTTCTTTTTAGTGATAGCCCCTGATGCGCCTCAGAGCAAATACTTAGAAATGAGGGCTGCCTATGCCTACGAACGCAAAAAATACCTCAATAAGAAAATCAGTATCGGGGAAGGACTCATAGGGCAGGCCTGGCAAGAATCCGAAATCATGTACTTAGAAAAAGTACCCAATGACTATATCAGCATCACTTCAGGCTTGGGAGAAGCCACCCCGTCTGCACTGCTGATCGTGCCTTTAAAAGCAAACCAAGAAATACATGGAATCATAGAAATGGCTTCTTTTCATAAAATAGAGGCCTACAAAATTGATTTTGTCAAAAGCATTACAGAAAGCATAGGGCAGGCCATTTCTTCTTTGCGCACCAATATAAAAACCCAGCAGCTCCTCTCTGAATCACAGGCGCTCACCCAAGATTTGCAAATCAAAGAAGAGCAAATGCGTGAAAGTATGATAGAACTGCAAGATACTCAAAAGCAAATGTATCATACACAGCAAGCCCTCGCCAACAAAGAAGCAAACCTAGAAGGGCTCATCAATAATACTTCGCACGCCATCCTTGCCTATGATACTGAATTTAACATCACTGTGCTTAACAGAGCTATGAGGCTCATTTACAAAGACTTAAACGTGGGAGATAACCTTAAAGACTTTCTCTCAGAAGAAGACATCAGGCAATACTGGCAAGAATATGAGCAAGCAATACAAGGAAAGAAATTTACTGTCCTGAGAAAATTTGAGAAACACGAGCAGAGCATCTACCACGAACGAAACTACAACCCTATCATCAATGAAGACAAGGAAGTAATCGGGGCATCTGTTTTTATTGAGGATATTACAGAGCAAAAATTGGCAGAAAACAGAATCAAAAGAACCGAAGCCAACCTAAGCTCACTTATCAATGATACCGAAGATTTAATCCTTGCCCTAGACAAAGAATACAGGCTTATCATCTTCAATGAAGTCTGCCAAGAAGTCTATCAAAAGCTAGGATATGAACTCGCACTGGGTGTTTCTATTTTTGAATATACCCCCAACAAACAAGCAAATAGGTGGAGAGCATTCTATGACAAAGCCCTCAATGGTGAGCGTTTTGTGGAGGTGATAGACTCAGGAAAGTATCCCCACAAAACCTACAGAGAGTTTTGGTTTAACCCCATCCGAAACGAAGAAGAGGAAATTACAGGCTTGTCTATTTTCTCTAGAGATATTACAGAAAGTAAAAAATCAGACATGAGAGTGAGGCAACTTCTGCTAGACTCACTAGAAGCGACCGAAAACCTCAAGACAAAAGAAGAAGAACTCAAGAAAACCATCGCTGATTATGAACAAAAAATCAAGAATTTAGAGTCTCAACTTAGTATCTAAGTGTGCACCGAGGGTGTTGTCTGTTGTAATTTATAAAATGCTTTTCTTAGATTTTACTTTGTAATATATACTTTTGAGGTCATTCATGACTTCTTTCTTACATTTAGACGGGTACTAAGTGTCGTTTACGGTATGTATGTACTAACACAAGTTAGAGAATTTCGTCCATTCGTGGGGATTTGCTCCCAAATTGAGAATAAGCAACGCATTTATTGCCAAAATCACCTCAACTAATCTTTTACTTGTGAGGTATTTTGGTTTTCAGACTCAGTACTAGTACCAGGGCTGCTGGCCTTTGCTTCATCAGCTGCTGAGATGGGTGGTTTAAAAAATGCTTTCTGACGGATGAGAATGATTGCTACTCCTACAAAAATAGAGGCATCCGCTATGTTAAAAATAGGCCAAAAAGAATACGAATTTCCTCCTATTATCGGAATCCAAGAAGGGAGCTGCCCCTCCCATATATCTACGTAAATCATATCTATGACTTGCCCATGAAAGAGTGCCATAGGAGCATCATAAGGAAGATTCCCAGGGATAAATATGCCGTAAAAAGTGCTGTCAATGACATTGCCCAGTGCTCCTCCCAAAATCAAAGCAACACAGAATATTAAGCCCGAATGTGCCTTTTGCTTTGCCAACAGGGTGATATAATAAGCAATGCCTACAGTGGCAAGGATTCTAAAAAGGCTCAAAATAAGCTTGCCATATACCATGAAATCAAGCTTCAGCCCAAACGCCATTCCTGGATTCAAGATATAATGTATCTTAAGCCAATCACCTAGCAGCGTAATCTCGCCCATAGGGCCCATTTCCATCCTAAAATGCACCAAAAGCTTGATGGCTTGGTCAAGCACAATCACAAAAAAGCTGAGGGCAAAATATTTATAAAATTTCATATGTGTTCATTTTTCAGAACACAAAAATAGTAAAAAATCTAAAAACAACATGATTATTTAGATGCTGCCTTTTTATTTAAGTAATCATTCAAAATTAATTTAAGTGGCTGAATTCATATAATCTATTGATAATCAGCGTGTTAAATAATCTTCTATTGATATTTTTCAAGCGTTCATTAGCTTATCATTTACTTGACAGTCTTTGAGCTTTTTCTTGCTCTGATAAGATGTGCAAGGCTGCCGAAGTACCTATTCTCTCTGCACCTGCCTTTATCATCTCTTGAGCTTGCTCTAGGGTCTTGATTCCGCCCGATGCCTTGATGCCTACCCCTGCTGGCAAG
>JAABSX010000053.1 GCA_011390205.1 Microscillaceae bacterium
CTATGCCTAGCAAGATTTGCCTTACCCTGTCGAGGTTCATTGCCTCTACTCTGAGCTTTTTTCGTAGCAGCTCGGGGACAGCCTTCTCAAATTCATACAAAAAGCCCAAGTACTCCTCCCTCACAGAGAGCAATATCTTGACGGGTTGTTCTACCTTTAGCACTTCTTTGATAATGCCCACGAACTCCTTTTGCTCGGCTTTGCTGCCCAATACATAGAGTTCTTCGAATTGGTCAAAAATCAGGTAAATAGGGCGAAAATATTTGAGGTAGATATTGCGTAGTTTTTGGGCTAAGGGGCTGATGGGCTGCGTGGGGCTAGGTGCAGTACTTTGTCCTTCCTCTTCCCAGTCTTCTTCTAGCCAATCTAATTCGGCTTCGCTGCTGTTGTTTTGCTCTCCCTTGCCAGCTTCTTCTATGATTTTATAAAAAGATTCATTGAGATTCTGCCCTCGCCTGATGCTCAGTGCGAGCCAATCGTGGCTCTGAAACTGACTTGCCAAGCCGCATTGCAATAGGCTGGTCTTTCCCGTTCCCGAAGAGCCATACAGCAAGATTAAATCTGACTGAAAAACCATTTCGTAGAGGGTTTTTATTTCTTCCTCCCTACCAAAAAAGATGTCTTTGTCTTGGGCAGTATAAGCGTCCAAGAACTTAAAGGGATATTTTTTTTGTGTTGTGCTCATGTTGTTTTGTGTAATTTTTCAAGAAGTAGCTTTGCTGCTGATGAACCCCACCCCCACCCCAGCCCTCCCCTCAGGGGGGAGGGAGTTTGAAAAGTCCCCCTTCGGGGGATTTAGGGGGCTGTTTACTCACTAAAATCCCGACTAGCAAGGGAGGAAGCCTTGTTTTTTATTGTACTGTTTGTAAATGTTTCACAATTCTTTCCAGTTCTTCAGGTTCAAAGTCCTTTGCATAAATTTCTTTAAATCGTTGAGCTACCATTTCTCTTTTGCTTAAATTGGGTTCTCGCTTCATAATGCGATATTCTGCCATGTCGAACACAAATTTTGGCATTTCAAAAGCCATCTTAATTCTTTCTGCGATGGTTTTGCTTCTGATAATTTCTAGTTGTTTTATCAGAATATGTTTTGGTGTATCTTTCATAATTCTAATTCATAAGTGTTTATGATACATGTTAGTTCTTCGAGATAACCCCAACCCAAGCCCCCTTCTCCTCAGGGGGAGGGAGTTTGAAAAGTCCCCCTTCGGGGGATTTAGGGGGCTGTTTACTCACTAAAATCCACATCAAACTCATCAAGAGAGCTGTCTTTGCTTGTTTTAGAGGTTAAGCTATTTTCCGCCTCCTCAAAGAGTAGATAGACATAGTTCAAGTTCATTTTTTGCGATACGGCTTTGTCTTTGAGAAACTCATTGAGTTCATTTTTGTACGCTTCGCTATTGACAAAATCTTCTACCACATATTTATCCTCTTTGATTTTTTGCAGCGTGATATTCCTAAAACTGCGGTCTTCTAAGAAGATATACTCTAGGCTGTCGTCTTCTAGTGCTTTGTGGCTATAAAAACAAACCTGTGTGCCAGCCTCATTGGTAAGGGCATTGTAATCAATCACAAAAGGAAACAAGTTGATGCCCTTTTGGTAGTCGTTCTTAAAAAACAAAATAGAAGGCGTATGCACAGGCAGGGAGACACAGTCTAGTTTTTCGGCATCAACATTTGCCTTGCTGTCTATCCCGAGGGCGGCGTAGTAGTGCAGGTAATTGGGTGTTTTGTTGCGGACTTCGTTGTATGCCACATTTTTGATAGAAACCATCTTATAATTGACCAAAAAGCCAAGATGCGCCAAGAAGTTACCCAGATTGACTTCTGCCTCAAAGCAATCTAAGAGCGTGTGTTCGGCTTTGTCGTATTTTTGGTTGAGTGCTTGCATTGCTTGGCATAGCTTCTCAAAGTCTGTCCCTTGCTTGAGTTCGGTAGCCACAAAGTGCTGCAAATCTTCAAAAGGCAGTTTGAGCTGATTATCGGCAAAGAGAGCACTCAGGGCACACAGTAGCCGAAAGCTCGCCTCTATGCTTCGCTCAAAGGTATCGCCGAGAAAGTGCTGCAAAACCGCTTGCTGTGCTGCACTGATAGGCTGCGGAGTCTTGCGGTGCGAGTCCCAAAAGTACGAAATCATCACAAAACTCATCAAATCTAAGCCTATCTTCGTGAGGTTGAAAGCCTGCTTGAGGTACTTGTTTTGTTTGGTTTCGGAGAAATCTTCTTTGCCTATCGCCATCAATTTGCTCAACTGCACCCCGAGTGTACCCACAAAGCTGTAGGCAATGATTTCTTTAGCCTTGTTGCCAATGCGGGCTTCTTTCTCCCAGTTGGCGTGCTGCTCGGCTTTTTCCAAAAATTTATTGGCAGCACGAGAATTGCCCTTAATTGCCTCAATCAATGCCTTCGTAAGGGTTTCGTTGAAGGCTTTTTTACCAGTGATAAAGCCAAAATTGGCTTCGTTGATATGCTCGATGTTGTAAATCTTCTCAGCATACTGCACACTTTTGCCCTCTTGGCTTGCTATCAAACTTTTGAGTTCGCTGAGTTGGTTCTGAATCTCACGCATTTCGCCATTGATGTTCAGGCTTATCTTGTCCTCGCTTATCTCTTTGATGATGATGTTCTGATTCATTAGTTAAAATCTGCTTTGTCTATCTTGTCGATATTATAAATTTTTTCAGCGTTTTGGTGATTGGTAGTTGTATTATTGCCTATTTGCTCTATACTGACATTTTCACCCTTGATAAAAGTACCTACATTGCTTACCATATCACCCATTACTTGCGTGCCATAATTGATGTATCCACCTGTCAGGGGCGAAACATCTTTGTAGGTTTCCTCACGTTTCTCTAGTTTGGCGTTGATATGCTGCTTGAGTTCTTCTGTATTGGGTTTTTGTGTTTTTAGAAATACTGAGAAAAGCTCGATTTCAAAATTATCATGTTCTTTGCCGAGTTTGTGCGTACCCAGACTTTCAGTTTCTATGTTAGGGTTGAAACCCATAGAAGCCAGCATTGTGAGTTCTTGGGCAAAGGGCTGACTACAAAAAACATAATTAGGTTTTACTACAGGCTCAATACGGGCAGTGTTGATTACATCTTTACCAGCAATGTCTTTGAAGATTGTAAGTGTTTGCTCACCGATTTCATATTGCAGGTATCGTTCACTGACAGGCTCTACTGCCAGATGCAGGGCGATTCGGATTTGCGGTTTTTTCTGAAAGTCGCCATCGTTCTCAAAGGTATGGCGTATTTTTTCTACGACTTTCAAGGCTTTTTCAGCCAAGATTACGGGGTTTTTGTCGGTGGCAAGCATCCCATCGCCCAAAACTTTGAAGCAGTGTTCATTTTCAGGGAAGAGTTCGTTACCAATAGTATAAAGCGCATTTTCCATTTTCAGAATCAGCTCAAGGCTATCCTTATTGGCACTATACTCTTTGAGGTCGGCAAACATGATGTAGAGTTTGTTTGCGTTGGCTTGGGTTTTGAAGGTTGTTTTCATTTTTTTGGCTGTTTTGTTTTCTTAAAGCTCAAGTTTCCATCCGTATATAATCCCAAACGTTCATCCGAATGGTTAGAGATTAATTGACACCTTGAGCTGCTTTGGCTTGCAGTTCTGTGTGTGTCTGGGTGATATTTTCTAGTAAATCTTGAAATTTCATGGCTATTCAAAAGTTTATAAGGAGGAAAATCCTCTAAAACCCTACACATAGCCCAATTTATCACAACTTTTTCTTTTTTTTTCCAAATATGCTTTATTTATTTTGATTTAAAAAGAGGTGAAGTGTAGTTTTTCTTGTGCGAGGCTAGAAATTTACAGTCTTGAAATGTGAAGCAAATTATATAGTACAATATACACATTTACTTAAGAAAAGAATACATTATCTTTGTAAGCAAAAGACAAACATACTATCCTTATGAAAAAAAGAACTGCCCTTATCACAGGTGCTTCTAGCGGAATAGGCTACGAACTTGCCAAAGTCATCGCCAAAGACGGACATGACCTCGTGCTAGTGGCTCGCACACAAAAAAAACTAGAAGAACTTGCCAAAGCCCTTCAAACTACCTTTAAAATAAAGGTTACGGTATTGCCCAAAGATTTAAACCTGCCCAATGCCGCCCAAGAAATCTACCAAGAACTGAAAAGCAAGGGCATCGGTATAGACATGCTCGTCAACAATGCAGGACTAGGCACACACGGTAAATTTACCCAAACAGATGCCGCCCAAGATGCCCAAATGATGCAGGTAAATATCGTGGCTTTGACCGAACTCACCAAGGCATTTACGCCTGATATGGTGGCCCAAAAATGGGGGAGAATCATGAATGTTGCCTCGATTGCCTCCTTTATGTCTAGCCCCAATATGGCAATCTATGCCGCCACAAAAGCCTATGTGCTCTCATTCTCCGAAGCCATCAATGAAGAACTCAGAGGCACGGGTGTGAGCGTAACAGCCCTTTGCCCTGGGGTTACACAGACAAACTTCTTTGAAACCGCACACGTTTCCCAAGAAAACATCAACCGCTTCGGGAGTTTAGTGGTGCAAAGTGCCGAAGAAGTAGCCAAATCAGGCTATCAAGCCCTCAAAGCCCAAAAAACTGTCCACATCACAGGGCTTGTCAATAACCTCTCTGTAAACTCTATGCAGTGGGTACCAAGGCAGATTCGTACACCAATGCTGGGGCTGATGTTTTCGTTTTTTGGAGAAAATAAAGAACCTTCTTAAACCTGCTGTCTATGCCTGCCGCTCAAAACGATGCTTCGGATACTGTGCTGCTGGCTTCGGTCTTAAAGCCTTTGGAAGATGTGCGCATTTATCAAAAAATAGGAAAATCTCTGTTGAGGCATTTTCCTGACATGAGGCTATGTGTCTTGGCATATCACCCCATTGGTGAGGACCTGCCCGTAGCTTCTGAGCGTGTGCGTTTTGTAAGATTATTTGGCAGAGGAAGGCTGCACTTTACCCGTTTGTGGGCTAACTTTAGGCTCATCTATCAAGCCAAGAATACTCAAGCCCATCACCTGATTATCAGCACTTGGGAGCTTATCCCTGCTGCACTTTTTCTGAGTTTTTGGAGGGGAACTCGTATCTTGTATGATGTGCAAGAAAACTATGCCGCCAACCTACGACACACTCAAGTTTATCCTTGGTTTTTGAGAAAAATCTTGGCTTATAAAATCTCGATGCTGGAGTATTTGCTTGCCCGCAGAGGCTGTGTTTTTATGATGGCAGAAGAATGTTACTTATCAGAAATGCCTTGGCTAAAGCCTGCTGTCTTGCTAGAAAATAAATGCCTGAGAGAAGAAATCAAAGTGTACAGAAGCAAGACAAACCCAAAAAATGAACCCAAAAAATGGGTCTTTACGGGGACTGTTTCCAGAGAATATGGTGTATTTGACCTGATAGAATACTGCGAAGAACTCAGAAAAGACGGCCTTCGTTTTTCGCTCAATATCGTGGGTTATGCCGCCATTCAAGCAGAGAGAAAACAGCTTATCCGATGGGCTACTGAGCGAGATTGGCTACAACTAAAAGGCATAGCACAGCCTGTGGCACATGCTGTTATTTTGGAAGAAATACAAAAAGCAGACATTGTATGCATGCCTTACCGAATCAATCAAAGCTATGCTGGCAGAATCCCCACAAAATTTTTTGAGTGCATTGCCCTTCAAAAAGCCATGCTTATCTCCCTCAATCTTTTTTGGGAAGAATACCTGAGCAAATTTGGGGAAGTGAGGGCTGAGTTTGTGGATTTTAGGGATAAAAAAAACACTGCCCAAAGCCAAGAAAAAATAACAAAGCTTTATGCCCAAAAAGATTTTAAAGAAAATGAATCAGAAAATATCTTTTGGGAAAATCAAGAAGGCAGTTTGTTGGCTTTGTTTGAAAAATGATTTTTTTGTTAAAAAAAACACCCACATACAAGCTACTTGGTTTATCTTCGTTGTATCAAACGTTGATGTTTGGCAGGGCAAAATGCTTTTACCTACGCTTGTACGTCTATTTAATCTAAATTAGTTTGTGTGGCGGGTAAATCATAAAGCTCTGAAAAATAGCAAGTTATAAAACTCATGACGCATAACTCAAGACACGTCGCTGTATATTCCCTTAAAATTCACTAAAATTGCAGAAAATTTTTTGAACCCATTTTCTATGAATACATATTTTCATCGTTTCACGACCCTCATATTTACTTTATCACTGCTGCTGGGCGTAGCTACGCAAAGTTTTGCACAAAAAAATAAAAAGAACAAGAAAGACCCTGTCATTCTCAAAGTAGGTCAGGAGGAAATCCTCCGCTCAGAGTTTCAGTATGTCTATGAAAAAGGTGTCAGAAATAAAGACAGCCTTTACCTTGCCGAGAGCGTCAAAAGCTACCTTGATTTGTTCATCGATTTCAAACTCAAAATACAAGAAGCAAAAGACAAGGGAATCTCAGAATCAGGTGATTTTCAGCAAGAATTTGCAAGCTATCAAAAAATCCTTGCCAAACCTTATCTTACTGACAATGCCTGCCTAGACCAGCTCATCAATGAAGCCTATGAAAGGCAGCAAGAAGTCATAGAGGTTTCGCACGTTTTGCTCAATGTACCCGAATATGAAGACCCCAAAGATACCCTCAAAGTCTATCAAAAAATGCAGGAAATCAGGGCAAAAGCACTGGCAGGAGAAGACTTTTCTAAACTTGCCTTGCAATACTCTCAAGACAGCAAAGTAAGCTATAACAAAGGACAACTCGGCTTTATCACAGGCCTACAGACCGTTTACCCCTTTGAAAGTGCTGTGTATGCCACTGCCCAAAATGGAATTTCTGAGATATTCCGTACCAAATATGGCTACCACATCGCCAAGGTGCAACAGCGCAAGCCCAACCCAGGCAGCGTAGAAGTAGCACACATTATGATACAACTGCCCTTGGGTGTAGCCCAAGAGGAAGAAAACAAAGCCAAAGCACAGATAGACGAAATCTATCAAAAAATAAAAGCAGGTGAAAAATGGACAGTCTTGTGTGCACAATACTCCCAAGATGCCGCTTCTAAAAACAAAGAAGGACGTTTGCCCGAGTTTGGTATCGGCAAGGCTTTGCCTGAGTTTGAAGAAACTGCATTTGCCCTCTCCCAAGAGGGGGAAATCTCTCAGCCCATCCGTACTTCTTATGGCTGGCATATCCTAAAATTGATTAAAAAAACACCCCTCCCTCCTCTTTCCCAAGTCAAAGACGAACTCCAGCAACAAATCACTAAAGATGCCCGTAACCTCCTCTGTGAGAACAAACTGGTGGCAAAATTACAGACAAATTATAACCTTAAGCAATACCCCGAAGTGCTGACAGAAGCACTCAAAAAAGCAGACAGAAGACTTCCTCAGGCTGCCTGGAGCTATGTAAGCACCGACCCAAGTATGGAGAATATCTTGTTTTCGTTCAAACCCAAAGGCGGCGAAGCCAAGAACTTTACCGTCAAAGATTTTTTTGGGTTTGTGTATGAAAAACAAGTCGCTAGACCAGCCATAGACAGCCTAGAATATGCCATGGCACTTTATTACCAAGATTATCTGCACGAAAGCACCTTAGAATATGAGCGGGGAATGTTGGTTCATAAATATCCTGAATATGCCCTCCTCATGCAAGAATACAAAGAAGGAATGATGCTTTATGAGCTGATGCGTATCAATGTATGGGACAAAGCCCTGCAAGATACTACAGGTTTGCGCAAACACTTTGAGCAGTTTACAGACAAATACCAATGGAAAGACAGGGCTACTTCTGCCCTCTTTGAGCTGCAAAATGAAAATTTACTCCCCGAACTGAAAAGCTACTTGCTCAAAAACTTTTATCCCGTAAACGCTATACAGTTTGACAAACTGTATTTTGACAAAGATGAAAACACCCTCAGTGAAGAAAGTGTAAAAACCATCAAAGAAGTAGCCGTACTTCTAAGGCAAAAACCAGAACTCAGAGTGGAAGTAGCAGGGCACGCAGACCCAGGTGAGCAGGCAAGCATGGCGAGTGCCAGAATAGAACCTACACTAAAATACTTGGTCTTTGAAAAAGTATCTGCAGACAGGATAGTTACCAAAGATTATAGCTTTACGGACCCTATCTCTAAAACTGACCGCTCTAAAAACCGCAGGGTGGAGCTAAAAATATATACCACAGATAAAAAAGAACTAGAAAACATCTTCAATGCCGATAAACAAGGCATGCTCAAGGTAAGTGAAGGCGTATTTGAAAAAGGACAAAACCCCCTTCTCAATCAAATAGAATGGAAGCCAGGCAGCTATACCATCTATCAAAGTGGAAAACCTGTCTATATCGAGATTTATGACCTGAAAGAGCCTCGCCCAAAAACCTACCAAGAAGCACGTGGATTTGTGATTACAGATTACCAAAAATTCTTAGAAAAACAGTGGCTAGACACTCTCCGTCAGAAATATTCTGTGGAGATTAACCAAAAAGAATTGGATAAAATTATCAAATAAAAGCCGCCCTCTTAAGACACAAAAAAGCCCTCGTGATTTCTAAAAAAAATTGCAAGGGCTTTTTTATTTCTGAGTATTTTTTAATTGTTATTGGCGATGCTTTGCAAAAGCTTGATATTCTGAATGATGATTTTCTTTCCTTTTAGCTCAATGATTTTATTTTTTTTAAATTCAGAAAGTGAGCGAATGAGCGTCTCAGTAGCCGTTCCTACAAGATTTGCGAGGTCTTCTCTGGATAGATTTACGTTGATGGTTTTCTCATCTTGGTCTAATCCATAAAAGTTTTTGAGTGAGATAATCGTTTCGGCTACCCGCTCCTTGACTGTTTTTTGGGCCAAGTCAGCTATTTTTTCCTCTGCCACTCTCAAATCACCTGTCAGCAGTGCCATGACATTGTCGGTCAGTCTGGGGCTTACTTTGAGTGTCTCTAAAAATAGGTTTTTAGGTATAAAACAAATATGACAATCTTCTATGGCCATGGCGGATACCTCATACTTTTCAGATGAGATAAGGGCACGGTAGCCGAGTGTATCCCCTTCTTTGGCAAGTTTTAAGATGTGTTCTTTGCCCATTTCGGAGGTTTTATAGAGTTTTGCCTTTCCCTTGTAGAGTCCATAAAGACCAAGGGGATAATTATTTTCGTGAAAAATCACACTTCCTTTTTTATAGAAGTTGATATTCTTGGCATCTGAGATTATTTCAAGATGGCAGCTTTCGAGGGTGGAGAATAAACACGCACCTCTCACTTCACATTCTTTGCAGTTGGGGGGTTTTACTGGGGAACTCATTGGATGATGATTGTTTTCGACTAGTGTATTAATTATTAGCTTAAATATACTGTATGATTCAGTAAATTACAATAAAAAACTCAAAAAGTTTCGTTCAAAACTGAGATTGTTCAGATTCTAGTTAAATGCCAACACACCATTTTGTAAAATATTAAATGACCTTTAATATAATTTTTCCTATATTTTGGTTTGCCTCCATGTGCTGATGTGCCTTGATGACTTCTTGCCATGGATAGACTGTATCTATGACAGGTCTGAGTGTTTTGTTTTCAAAAAGTGCTGCTGCAAAATCCCAAAATTCTTGTGTGAGGCTGATTTGATAAGCTTGGCTTCTTGCCCTGAGTGTAGAGCCTATGATTTGCAGACGCTTTCGGAGCAGGAGTCCTAAATTGAATTTCTCTACCTCTAGCCCACCAAGCAGTGCCAAGATGACCAGCCTGCCGTCTGTGTGAAGTACTTGAAGATTTTGCTCAAAATAAGGTGCAGCGATAAAATCCAGCACCACATCTACCCCTTTTGTTTGGCTGTACTGCTGTATTTGTTCTTGAAAATTTTGTGATTGATAATCTATTACTTTTGTTGCCCCTAGTTCATAGCAGATTTGATGTTTGGGTGCGGAGGCAGTGGCATAGACTTCGGCATTCATGGCTTTGGCAAGCTGTATGGCTGCTGTGCCTACACCACTTGCGGCTGCATGGATGAGTATTTTTTCGGAGGGCTGTAGTTTGGCAAGCCATTTTAAAGCCTGAAAAGCCGTCAGAAAAACTTCGGGAATGGCTGCGGCTTCTTCGTAGCTCAGGTATTCAGGCAGTTTCATTGCCATATCTTGGTGTATGCTGGCATGGGTAGCATAGCCTCCTCCTGAAAGCAAGCCAAACACTTTGTCGCCTTGTTTCCAGTGTGTTACTTCTGCCCCTATTTCTATGACCTCTCCCGATATCTCCATTCCCAAGATTTCGCTTGCTCCAGCAGGGGGCGGATACATCCCCCGTCTTTGTAGTGTATCTGCCCGATTGAGTGCCGTGGCGTGTACTTTCACTAAGATTTCTTGGGCTTTGGGGCTGGGTGTAGGGGCTTCACCGAGATACATTTGCTCGGCATCACCTGGAGATTTTACGAGAATGGCTTGCATATTTATTGAGGTTTAATTTTTGTCAAAGGAAAGTCTTATTCGTTCAAAAGACAAATAATGCTGGGGTTTATTTATTTGTTGAATTAGAGGGTTCAGGAAAAATCTTATCGCTAAAATTTACTTTAGAGACATTAAAACACATATTTTTTTACTCCGCCTATTGTGCCGCTTTGTAGAAAGGCTTAATGTAACTAAACTGGGTGCAAGCCAAATTTCCCTTTTTAGCCACCTCACCCATTCTCCAGAGAAGTAACAAAATGAAGAGTTGATGGGCTTAGTTTATAGAGAAATTATGCAAGTACCTATACAATTTTTGAAAATTATCTTGCTGACTTTGGGGGGCGTTCTTGCGCAAAAGCTGCTGATAATAGGTCTGTGCCAAGGTTTCAAAATCTGGATTTTGGGCAAGCTTTGCCAATGTAATGCCTTTAAGCGCTCGGTGATAGGCATTGTAAAAATAAGGGTGCGTTTGTGCTGGTTTTCTGTTGATGACCCGCTCTAGAGTAACTGTGTGTGAAGTTTTTTCTAAAAAATCAAAGCCCTGTATTTTCATAAACTCCATAAATCGCTCACAAGTTTTAATAATATCTGCCTCAGATTTTATCTTAAAGCGTAGAAAAGGCTCTCCCAGCAAACGCCCCATAGAGGTCAGTAATGTATTGGTATCTCCCTGAAAATCAATGAGATGCTGTGTAAATTGATTGACCAGATTTTCTACAATATCCAGACGCACACCGATATTAAACTCAACCAAGCTTTCTCCTTCATAGTGGCTGATAGAAGGCACTATGTTCTGAAAACCATATTCAGTCTTTTGCCTGAATTGTTTTTTCTCTAACAAAAGTTCAAAACCTGCCCTTGAGCAAAATGTGCTCAAATCCGAAAAAAGCTTTGCTTCTACATCCATTTTTTGTGCGTTTAGTTTTTTAAGGCTTCTTTTTTTCTTGGGAATAGTTCTATAAGACATAAATATATTATAATTATTACTCAATCACAACCGCAGCAACAAAAGATTAAACACCACTAAAAGCACTATAGTCTAAAAAACAGGGCTTCTCGCACATATTTTCTTAAAAAAACACATTTTTTGAGGCTTTTTCTTATTTTTGTGCTTATCAAAATGAGCAGCAAAAATGTACTGGAAAATGAGCCAAAATTTACCCAACTTAGAAATATGATCGGACAGCAAATTCTTAACTACCAAATCATCCACAAAATAGGTGAAGGTGGCATGGGCAGTGTCTATCTTGCCAAACACACCCAACTCGATAGAAAGGCTGCCATCAAAGCACTGCACCCCAACTTAGTCAATAACCTACAAATCAGGGAGCGTTTTAAAAATGAAGCCTCTACCATGGCACACTTAAAGCACCCCAACATCGTCAGTTTGTATGATTACATGGAGTCGCCACAAGGGCTGTTTTTGATTATAGAGTTCGTAGAAGGGCATGCCTTGGATGATTTTATCCAAAAAATCTCTGGGCCCATTGCCGAAGACAAAATAGCGTTGCTATTCGGAAAAATACTTGACGGATTTGCCTATGCCCACGACAAAGGTGTGATTCACCGTGATATTAAGCCTTCTAACATTATGATTAGCCCTGATGGGCAAGATGTCAAAATACTGGATTTCGGAATAGCCAAGCTGCTCGGCAACAACTCCAAAAGCCTTACCAAAACAGGCTCTAGAATGGGCACAGTGCTATATATGAGCCCCGAGCAAGTGAAAGGACAAGAACTAGACCAACGCAGTGATATTTATTCGCTGGGGGTTACGCTTTTTCAGATGCTGACAGGCAAATGCCCTTACAATGAAGCCAACATGACTGAATATGAGGTCTATGAGCAGATAGTCAAGCAAGAGTTGCCCAGAGCCAGTACATTCTATCCTGGGGTATCGGGCAGAATGCAAGCCCTCATAGACCGTGCTACTGCCAAAGACCCTGCACAACGCTTTGCCTCTTGTCTGGAGTTTAGGAGGGCACTCGATGGAATGAGCCAAACACAGCAAAATGCCGCCTACCTTGCCGACACAAGGTATGCTCCTCCCCCATCATCTTTGCAAAATACAAATCCTTTGCAAGCAAAGACACACAAATCTAAAAAAAGAAGTGGTGCTTGGATTTATACACTGGTCATCTTCCTTCTTTTGGCAGCCATCGGGGCCGTTACTGTTTTCTTGAACCCCCTAGATATTCCCGCTCTTCGGTCTTGGAGCATCGCCAACCAACTCAAAAGCGATAATGACTTTAAGAAAGAAATAAAAGAGAGAGTCCAAAATTTTTACACAGCCATAGAAAGCCATGACTTTGGCAATATTGCCCCCTTTTACCGTGAAAATATTGACAACTATTTCGGAAATCTTAACCGAAACCTCAGCCCCGACATCAGAGCTTCTTACAAAATCTATTGGGAAAGCTACGTGGCAGAAAGACACGAAATTGATTGGGAAAGTTACGAATATACACATGATGAAAATGGCAATCACATTGCTAAATTTAAAATGCGGTACTATTTTAAAATGAAAGACCAAGAATGGAAAAATCTTTCTGTCAATACCGAAGCACGCTTTGATAGCAATCTGTTGATTTATTATATCAATAAATATTGAAAGTTTAGCCCGAACTTCTTAGTTCGGGTACTTTTTTTGGTGAAGCTGCTTTATTGTCATCGGTTACAGATTCCCTTAAAATCACAATAAACACACTTTTTCAAATCTTCGGTCTGCTCAAATGCCTGCGTAGGGTCAAGCATGTTGCCTATAATCTGTGAGAGTAAATCTTCCGAGATACTCAAAAACCCTGCTATGTCTTCTGGAAAAAGGGCATCTTGTTTGTCTCCTGATTTAATCTCTTGAAAACCCAACTCTATATTACGAAAGCCGTAAATCCCTGCTGCAAGTGGGGAGTCTTGATTTAGGGTATGGTGCCCGACTTTGATTTTGCCGTGCATAGAGATTTCTTTCAGTAGTATAAATTTATAGAGCCAAAGCTGCCTAATCTTGTCAGCTTCTGGTGATTCTACGATGACCTTGGTGCGAATCAAGTCAGCGTCTGAGGTTTCGTATTCTTTTTTGTCAATCTTGGTAGATAACTGTGAAGGCTCTACTTTGCCCGTCTTGTAATCTACAATCCTAAAAACGCCTTTGAGCCTATCCACACGGTCTGTGATGCCTTGCACCTTGATAGGGATTTTTTCAGAATTGATTTCTAACTGAAAATCTACGCCTAGTCTGGGGCTTCTGAAGCGTCCCATGGCTTTCTCATTGTCTTCATTTTCAATGGTCAGTATCTCAAAAGCTGCATCTGCCTCTTCTAACTCATTGATTTGCTGTCTGATAAACTGCTCAATCATCTGTGCTATCACATTCTTGACGATGAAATTCGCACCTGTCAGCGCATATTTTTTAAAATGCTCTGATGCCAGTTTATCTTCTACCCGCTGAAAGATACTTGGCAATAGGCTCTCAAGTGTAGCTGCCTCCACAAAATGTGAAGACTGGGTCATCTCACTAAACATATTTTCTAGAATCTCATGGACAAGGTCTCCGATTTTGTTGGCGCCGAGTGATTCTTCTACAACTTTTGGCTTTCGGATTTTGGCTACTTTTTTAAAATAATATTGTAGTGAGCAGCTTACGAAAGAATTGACATCAGAGGGAGAAAACCCTCCTCGGATGTTTTCTTTGATTTTTTCTATCTCTACATTTGTTTTTTCTACCCTGATTGGGACTTCTTCTTTGTCAGGCAGGGCACGGAACTTGACTGCCTTTTCTTGCATTTTAATCAAAGGGTTGTACCTCACCAAATCATTTTCTAGCTGCAAGATAAATCGGCTTTTCTCCTTGCCTCCATACGTATCTGAGGGAGATACATAAACCAGTGTGATTTCTTCGGCCCTCTGCAAAAGTCTATAAAAGTGATAGCTCACCACGGCATCTTGCTCGGCATAGGTAGGTAGTTCAAAAGCCTTGGCGATATCTACAGGAATAAAAGAGTTAATTCTTTTGCTGCGGGGCAATACAGTCTCATTGACCGAAAGGACAATGACATGCTTAAAGTCTAGGTTTCGGGTTTCGTTGATGCCCATCAGCTGCAGATTGGCTTGAGAATCACTGTCAAAATCAAAATGTGCCTCTCTGAAAGCTTGGTACATAAAAATCTTAAAAGTACGCATATCTATCAAGCCAGGGCGGCGAGACACAAAACCCTTGAGCAAACTCAGCAATGATTCAAACTCCTTAAAATAAGCTTTTTCTAAGTAACTATCTGGGTTTACGAGCATCTCCGCCAGCTTACCGAAGGTATCCAAAGCCACATGCACATTCTCCCAACGCTGAAACAATACCTCAAACAAAGGTGTCAGTACGCCCAAGGCACGCTCACAGTAAGCATCTAGGTGCTTGTCTTCCATCCTTTTTTCTGTGAAATATTCTTCTTCTATGAGTTGTAAAACATCGTCTAGGCCCAAGTAAATCAGATTATTGGCATTGATATAGTAGCTAAACATCAAAAGCAGGTTTCTCCGCTCATACTCCTCTTCGGGGGGGCAGTTGATTTTCTCAAACTGACGGATAAACGGATGATTAAACAACTTGATAATGCTGCGGTGATTAAACTTCAAGGCATCCGTATTGCGGTCTCGTATCAGGGTCTGTTGCTGCTCAAAAAGAATATCTACCAGATTAAAAAGAGCCGAGTCTTTAAGAGAAAGCCCCATACAGATATTGAGGCTACCTATCTGACTATCAAGCGAATGCAGCACGGGTAGCAGCAAATGCTCATCACCTAGCACAAGGGCTGTAGGAGGAATTTGGGCAGTATCTTTGTTGGCATTTTTTGTGGTTTTGATGAGCTGATTGGCTACTTTGCCCTGCATACTGGCGTTGGCTACACTCAATACTGTGATGTTTTTGGCACTCTGTGCAAGGTATTCACTCTGAAAAAACCAGTGTGTGTGTGCCCAGTTTTTTTTGTATTTTCGGAGAAATAACCCTGCCTTGTTTTCGTCGTTGGGCTTCATGTAGTAGCTGTCTGCATCCCAGATGACTTCAGCTTTTTTGGCATCCAAGAGTGTCTTAAATATAGCTTCTTCTGATTTACTCAATGCATTGAAGCCCAAAAACACAAAATGGTTAAAATCAGGGTGATGCACCAATCTTTCTTTGGCATGCTGGGCAAGCTGTTGATAAAGCATTCCAGCGTAAGCCATGTCCATCTCCATGAGCCGTTCTTTAAACTTTTGATAGACCTCCTGTAGGTTTTCCCATAGTTGAAAATACTCTTTTATTTTGGGAGTGGTATCATCTTCTGAGATTTGCCAGCGGTCTATGTTTTTAATATCTGCCAAATTGGCAAATAGCTTTTGGGCATCTACCAAGTTTCGGTCTATCAAATCAAAATCTTTAAGTAAAATATAGCCCCAACTTGTGAATTTTTCTAGGCGAATACTGGGGTCTTTCTGCTGAAAAACATCGAATAATTCTAAAAGTAGCAAGACAGCATTTTGCTTCTTTCCTTCTGTATTTTGCTCTATAAAATCTTCAATGTGGCTAATGACAGGCATTTTTTCTGCCCCTTTTTTCTGAAGCATTGCTTCAAGTTCTTGTCCACTCCTGCGTGTAGGCAAAACAATATTGACTTTATCAAAGTGCACTGAATGGGTTTTGAGTAAATAATCTGCTGATAAATCTAAAAATGATTGCATCATAATCTAATAGGTTGATGAGGTAAGTTGTCCGTATTTTGTCCTTATATCCAAAGCACAATGATACAAAAAATGATAGACTTTTCAGCATATTTTACAGATGCTGTTATAAACCTATGCACAAGCAAGAATCATAAAAAGTACTTCTGATTCATAGTATAATTTGTTCTTCGATTACTTTGAGTGCATCTTTTCCATTTTCGATGGATTCTAATATGCCAAAGATTTTATCAGACCAGCCTGCTATCAGAAACACATCACCTTGCTTGATGTCAATCGGCATAGTGCCGTAGCCTGCCAAATCAAAAAGATACATTTTTGCTTGGGGGGCTATCTCTTTATATTTTTGCCAAAGATTTGCAATGCTTTCGCCAGAATAATTACTATTCCAGAGTTGGCAATCTGTAAAGAGCATCACCTTGTCCATCACCTGCTTTTTGGCTATCAAATCTTTGATGACTAAGTAGCCGTTGGTAGAATATCCTACTTCTCCCTCACGCTTATAAAAAGCATCAACATTTGCCAAAATACCATTTCGGGGCATATTGAGTACTTTCCAAGTGTCGCCAAACATGCCCGAAATCACATGTGCACATCGGTTTTGTAAAAGCATCGCAAGCATTAAACCAATGTCGTAGGTCAATATTTTGCTATTTCTGGATACAGGGCGTTGCATAGAGCCTGACACATCACAGGCAAGCAGCACTTTGGTATCCTCGCCAAATCCCTGAATATTTGCTGCGCTGATTTGCACGGCTTTTTCTAGGGCCTCTAAGAGTTGGCTTGTATGCACAGAGGGTACTTTGAGCAACTCTCTATAAGCCGCCAAAAAGCGGAAAGGCAACTGTTTTGAGTTCTGTACTGCTTTTTGATTGCTCAAATAATCTGCTACTTTTTGAATATGTGCCTCGCTCACGCTCGCCTCGAGGATATTGCGCAAATTGCGCATGATTGCCATATAGCCTACTTTTTGGCTGTCTATGAGTTCTTCCCATTTTGCGCCGAAAGCTGCTTGTTTTGCCTCTGATGTTTCAAAGCTTTGCTGCCCTAGTTTAGAAAGTTCTACTTCCCATGTGTAAGGCACTTGCAAGGCATCATTCACAATTTTATCAAAAAGAGCTTGCTGTCCTTCGTCTTTTGCCTTGGGGTGTACTAAGAAAAGTGCATCTCTGAGCTTGATTTCCGTTTCTCGGTTATATTTAGCAAACTGATACTCATCAAATTGGTTAAAAGTAAGTGCTAATCCTTTTTGGATTTGCTTAGAAAGTTTCCCTAGTTTTTTGATGCCCGTAGCTTGGTTAGCTAATTGATAGTAGCTCAATAACTCTGTGATTTCGTCGGCACGTTTGACGATTCGGCTCACTAACTGACTCACTAGGGCATCTCCTGCGTGTATTTTTGCCAGCTCTACAGCCATCACCAAAGGAATAGAGCGTAGGTTCATGACTTCACGTGCATAAATAGCAAGCTTGGCAACAAAAACGGGGTCGTTTTGTGAGATGAGTTCACGAATACGGGCTATTTTTTGGTCAGCCTTTTCATAAAATTGATTAGACAAAGAAGAGGTTACTACTGCCGTATATAGCTCTAGCTGCGCATTGAGTGTATAGGCTTTTTCTCCTTCGTGGTTGGTAGTAGTGTTCTTTCCTTTGGTTTTTTGGTTAAATTTCATGATTTTAAAAAGGTTTAAAAGGTGATTAAAACGACACTTTTTTTATTGAGTGAGTGGTACAAAACTAATCCTTCAATCTCTCAACTCTTCAGTACTTCAAAAATAGGGGTAACAGGCAAAAAGACTTCTATTGGCTCTTTCGAGCAAGTCACATCTTGGCTTGTTAGACGATTAGCTTTCTCATAAAAGAGAAAGTAAGCAGGATTTTTACCTGCATCGAGACCTGGAAACGAAGTAAGTCTTTTTTACGACACCCTACTATGTCTTGATACAAAAATCGGGTAACAGGCGAACAGCGACTATTATCGGCACTCTAACCAAATTGAGCTACTCTCTTGCGAGAGACGGGACTCGAACCCGCAACTTCCGGCGTGGCAGGCGAAGTAACGCTGTTCTACGACACCGATTTTTTTTAAGGCACAAGCCTTATTTCTTTCAAGTATATTTGATAAAGTTGTTCAATATCCTTATCGGTCAGGAGCTGAATGTACTGAGTGATTTGCTCCAGACTCCAATTCCACCATTGCATCTCGAGCAGTTTTTCAATTTGCTCTTCTGAGAAACGCTTCCGTATCTCTGCTGAGGGGTTTCCGCCTACTATTGTGTAAGGCTTTACATCTTTGCTCACTAAGGCATAAGAAGCAATCACTGCCCCGTCGCCTATTCTGACTCCAGGCATGATGACGGCATTGTGTCCTATCCAGACATCATTGCCCACTACAGTATCTCCTTTGTGAGGGTACTGCTTTCCTTCCATTGCCTCAGACCAAGCACCCCCAAAAATCTCAAAAGGATAGGTACTCACCGCCTCTGTTAGGTGATTAGCCCCATTCATAATGAAAGTAGCACCAGAAGCAATCATACAGAATTTTCCAATAATGAGTTTATCCCCAATAAAATCAAAGTGATATTTTACGTTTTTCTCAAAATTATGAACATCTTCAAAGTCATCATAATAGGTATAATCACCTACTGTGATATTAGGATTTTTGATGATATTCTTCAAAAAAACGAGCCTATCATAGTTTTGAAGAGGAAAGACTGTGTTTTTGTTGGGTATTTGCATAGGTAAATTATGGATTTTTAATGATGAATGATAAATTGTTAATACTCTCATTATCAGCAATTTACCAACTAAAAACAGCAAAGTTATCTTTCACTTCTGCCCAATATTAATGTATCAAAAAAAATGGGGCTACAATCAAAAAGTTACGGACAGGATTCGAACCTGCTCATACTGTTTACCAAACAGTTATTCTTCCAAATGAATTACGATGTAAAACTTTTCTACGGCACCCAAGTCTTTTTTTTATCAGCAATACTATATCTTTAAAAAACAGGCTACAAACGATTAGCGACTATGAATTGGTACTCTAACCTGCTGAGTTACTCCCCTTTTGAGGAAGGCAGGGCTCGAACCTGCGACTTCCACGAAGTAACGCTATTCTACGGCACTGTTTTTTTCTTTTGAATATCAAAAAGGATAAAAACTGGGTAACAAGCGAAAAGTGACCATATACGTTGCTCTACCAACTGAGCTACTCCCACAAATTTTTGATTTTGTGTGGGAGGGAGGAATCGAACCCCCGACCAACGGCACCAAAAGCGAAGTAACACTTATCTACGACACCAGTTTTTATGTCTTTTAACTAATCTAAATATTTTGTGTAAACTATCATATTCAAATTTGTAAATATTTACGTCTAAAGAACCCCCTCGAAGTAGCTTTTTTCTATAAGACTTAATGTATTTTTTATGAAGCATATTACTTATCTCATTAAGTTTACTCCATAAGAAATAGCTGCTAAGGGATTTGTAAAAGATAATGTGCCAGCAAGAATCATAAAAAAACGCTTCCAAAATATTTGAAGGCGTTTTTGATGATAACAAAACAAAAATAAAACAAAATTTGAAATAAAAACTATATGGTTATATGGTTTGTGAACGCAAATATAAAATAAGGAACTATGTAATGCAAGGTATTATGTGTTAATTAGATATTATTTTTTTATACCCTGCTTTATCAGGGCTTTTCTCTATTTACACCTCGAAGACAACATTCATTGGGCAAAGGTTGCAGCTACTCCAAAAATAAGTACTATGACTAATCCAAACATTTTAGCAAGGGGATAATCAAGGTAAAAAAACTTGCAAACACAGAGAAAAAGCATAGATTTGTGCATGCTTCAAGTAAAAAACCTCAGTAAAAAATTTGCGAATCAAGTAGCCGTAAATGCAGTATCCTTTGAGGTGCAAGAAGGCGAAAAACTCATATTACTAGGCACAAGTGGCAGTGGGAAAAGCACTTGCCTCAAAATGATTAATCGACTCATAGAACCTACAGAGGGGGAAATCTGGCTTAATGGGCAGAATATTCTCCAGCAGAACCCTGAGCGGCTTCGCCGAGGAATTGGCTATATCATTCAGAGTACGGGCTTATTTCCACATTATACAGTGGCTCAAAATGTAGGACTTGTGCCCACACTTTTAAAATGGGACAAGGTAAAAATCAACAAACGAACTGAAGAACTGCTAGAAATGCTTCGCTTAGATGCCAAAATATATCTGCAACGCTACCCGCACGAGCTAAGTGGGGGGCAAAGGCAAAGAATAGGCATCGCAAGGGCATTGGCAGTAAACCCTCCCCTGCTTCTGATGGATGAGCCCTTCGGGGCTTTAGACCCTATCACTAGGGCTCAAATACAAAAAGATTTTCAAGAGATAGAGAGCCTTGCCAATAAGACAATCGTTATGGTAACGCATGATGTGTTTGAGGCGGTAAGCCTCGGTACAAAAATTTGCCTCCTAGATGCAGGCAAAATACAGCAAATTGGCAGCCCGAAGGAGCTTTTGTTTCAGCCTCAGAATCAATTTGTAGAAGATTTTTTTCAGCCCGCCCGCTTTCAGCTTGAGCTGCAAATTGCCAAGGTAGCCGATATTCAAGTACACCTTCGTACAGAAAAAAAAACCTCAGAAAACTTACAGAGCGAACAAAATTTTTCTCTGGATTCTTCTCTTTTAGAAATTTTAGAACAGACTGCCAGCCATCACAGTGAGCAGATTATCAGTGTCTTGGCAGATGCCCAACAGTATTTACACACTTCCCGTGAAGAAATATTGAAGGGCTTCTATCTCTGGAAAGCTACACAAGTTTAAATCAAAAGTTACCGTTGTAAACTCACTTTTCCTCTTTGGCAAGCAGATTGGCAAACAAACGGTAAGCCCCCGAAACTCCAGCAGGCAGTTCTCTGAAAAAAGAAAGCCCTGTGTAGATAAATCTTCCTTTGCCATAGTCTGTATAAATCAATGAACCTTCTGAGGGCTTTTCGCCAGGGTCATGGCACTCAAAGATGGTTTGATAATGTTCATCCCATTTTCCAGCAAAATACAAGCCTCTCTCTTGCACCCACCCTTCAAAATCTTTTTCGGTAATTTTATTGGGATAATTGAGCAAGGGATGGTCTTTTTTGAGAAAAGTAATGGGAGCTTCTTCTACTGTTACCCTATCTCTCGAAATCTCAAAAGGATAAGGACCCAAGTCATCCACCACCATTCGCCAAGGAGTATGGTATTGTGTGATGAATATGCCTCCATTTTCCACATACTTTAGCAGGTCAGCGTGTCTGTATTTGAGCCATTCTTGAGTATTGTAAGCCCTTACACCTGCCACGATGGCATCAAAATAACTCAAATCTCCTTGTAAGCCTTTGTCATCTAGCAGCGTAACTTCATAGCCTACCTGTTGTAAGTTTTGAGGGATTTCATCTCCTGCACCTGAAATATAGCCTATTTTTTTGCCTGCCAGCAGCATATCTAGGCGAGTAAGTTTAACCTTTGCCACAGGAAAGACCGTCTGAATGGGAATATGAGCATAATCAATGCTTTGAACTCCGTAAGCAGCACTCGCTTGATTGTCTCCTTCTAGTTGTACTTCAAAAGACATCTCCACAGATGCTGCCTGAGTGGGAGGCGTAATGGTAAAACTTATTACTTCTTCTTGGTCTTTTTGGGCTAATTCAAAATTATAATATGCTGGTACTACTTTCCAGCCATGAGGCATTTGAGGAATTACTTTGCCCTTGGATTGCTTGCTTCCTGCTTTGAGTGTTACTTTAATAGCTTGTTTACTTTCATTTGCAAACATCAAAATCTTTTCTTCGGGTGTAATCATCACCGAAGGTCTTATCTCAAAACTACGGTAAAGCTCCTTGTCGTCTGCTTTGACCCATTTGTGTGTAACAGGCTTAATATATCGAATTTTTTGCCCGTTGATAAAAAACACAAGTGCTACAGAAAGTGCAGCCTCATTTTCGGGCTTACCGATGAGTGCCTGCTCCGCTACCTCAAAAAGCCCCAGACTTGGTGTCTGTCTAAGCCAATAAGGCTGTGTGATGGCTATATTTTGTGGTAATTTAAGTGCCAATGTAGGTTTGAATGCCTCATTTAGCTTTAATGTTTCGGGGAGTTTGTCTAAGGTATAAATTACTTTATTTTGCTGCAGTAGTTCTACACTATGAAGCGTAACATTATCTGAAAGTTGTTTGACGACTTCTAGCATAACTTTAGCTGAATCACTGGGGCTTGCACTAAAATCTTCTCCATTGGCATCTATCCATAATCCGGCACAATGCTGTATGATTTCCTCTAATTTTTGTTTTTTGTGTGCGAGCCAGTGCCTGCTTTCATAATCTTTGGTATCATTTTGATTTATTTTCTCGAGTGCCTTGAGCAAATCAGGTAAAATCGTGGTAGGGTCTTCGGCCTTGAAGTTTTGATACGCTTTCTGAAGCAAAGTGCCAATCTCTTTGCCTCCTTTTACCCTGCCCCAAGTAAGGTCAATCCCCTCAAATATATCCTCTTTCATGGGTTCACCCTCAAGAAATTGTAAATTATCCATACGTTCTCCACGAGGTTTGGCAGCGCCAAATCCCTGACTTTTGTGCATACTGCGGCTTTCGGCAGCGATGACGAGGTGCGATTTGCCCAATAAAGGATTGTAAGTACCTAGCTCAATGGGGATAAACTGCCCTTCATCGGGAGGGAGATTGCTAAAATTTCCGTTTCGCCGAGAGTAACTATTCCAAAAAAGGCGTTTGGCTTGCCACACTTGCACATATTGCAGTTGTTCGGGAAACTTGGCGGGGTCTGCCGCTGCCTTGAAAGCCTCAATGGCTATCAGTGCCGAGGCCTCATGGTGTCCGTGTCCAGCGTCTCTTGTGGGTGGAAAGCGAGTAACAATGATGTCGGGGCGGTAGTTTCGAATAATCCAAACGGCATCTGCAAGTACATCTTCCTTGCCCCAGATTTCAAAACTTTCTGCTGCATCTTTAGAGAATCCAAAATCATTGGCCCTTGTAAAAAACTGCTCGCCCCCGTCTGTTCGGCGAGCTTGTAGGAGCTCTTGGGTGCGGATTAGCCCCATTAGTTCTCTCTGCTCAGGCCCGATAAGATTCTGTCCACCATCCCCTCTAGTAAGTGAAAGATATGCCGTGCGAAGCATCCGACCATTGGCAAGGAGGGCAAGCAAGGCTGTGTTTTCATCATCGGGGTGAGCTGCCAGATAAAGTACGGAGCCAAGGGTATTCATTTTTTTGAGGGCAAGCTGTAACTCACCAGCAGGGTATATTTTGGGAGCTTGAGCATACATTTGGATACTTGTGCCCAAAATCATCCATAAAAAAATGAGAGAAAAAAATCTTTTTGTAGCAGACATCGTGTTATCGGGGTGGTTAGATACAGTGTATATTTAAAATATCTAAATTAGAGTACTTATGACGATTGCTAAAATGCTTAACAGATATTTAACGATTTTTATACACTAAAAACTCGGTAATCAATGATTTAAAGGAAGCTGCTTACATATTTAATACTCTGCCCGATTATTTTTATAAAGTGTTGATTATCAAATATTTTACAGATTTATCTTGCTCACTAAAAACAGAAAACCTTCATCACATTAGAAATAATTCCATCTACTAAACAATCGTAAAAATAACACTCTTCTGATTGACTTAAAAGTTCAATAATACGATGTACTTCTTCGTTCTCCGAGGTAAACTAAATGGTGCTTACTTCTCTTTTAGATACTTTATCCAGTGCATGCCTAACGTTTTGGGTAGGTGCTATTAGACGTAGTATTTATAAATTCAATCGAATAAACGTCCCAAAATTATATAAAATAGGTTGATTGTCATAAAAATATGAAATGTCTGCACCCATACCAAAATGAAGTTTATCTTTCAAATTAATTCCTAGTCTAACAAGTTGGCTTGTCGATATTTCATTCAATGCAAAAATTAGCTGACTCGAAAGACCCCACTTTGGTTTTATTTTTGGATTATATCCAACAAGTCCAAAAATACTGGGAGCAACTTGTGTTTTTAACAAGATTATCACTCTTTTTGAAATCTTCGACAAAAGAACTGCTGATTTACCTTGCTGCCTCAAAAATCAGGTTAAAAACGTACCAAAAGATGTAATTGCTGTCTATGACCGTGCTTATGGCTCACAAATCCTGGCTTTCTTTCACGATTTGTATGGCTCAAAATATGTCATTCGGCTCAAATTAGATTTCTCAAATACAGTAAAGAACTTTCTTCAAAGTGATGAGAATGAGGTCATTATCACAGAGCCACTGGGAGAAAGATGCTACAAAGAATTAGAAAAATACGGTATCCGCAAATCAAAAATGGACTTGATTAGCTACCGATTGGTCAAGGTGATTTTGCCCACAGGTGAAACAGAAGTATTGATGACCAATCTTGATGAAAGCTTCACTATCAGCGACTTAGCAGAGATTTACCGTTTGCGTTGGGGTGTAGAAACAGCTTTTAATGGCATCAAAAATCACCAAATGCTAGGCACTTTTTCAGGCTACTCAGAGCAGGTCATCAAACAAGACATTTATTGCAATCTATTATTTTATAACCTCCACACTATCAGTATGTTAGACTGTGAGCAGAAGCTCCAAAAAATCAATGAACGAAGAAAAAAGAAACCTTCTAAGAATAAGAAGAAGGAAAACAAAGGCTATCAAATCAACCGAAATGTAGGCACAAACACCTTGCGAATGCACCTATGGGATTTGTTTACTTGTAAGGAAAAAGACTTAGCTTCTATTCTTGAAAAAATGCAAGAAATATATCTTCAAAGTTTAGAAATTATCAAAGATTGTGATAAGGAACGCAAACGAAAAATGCAAAGGCTTAATGACCGACATCATACTGAAATAGGCTATAAAAGAGGTTTTTAAAATAGTACTTTGTAAAGTTCTTTGAAATGTTAGATAATTCATTTTAGCTTATAAAAAAAGAGGCAGGAGATTGTGCGTCTATTGTAAAGCTAATTTTTAAGAAAAAACCCTAGTTCAATGAAAACTAGGGTCAGGAGCAAGCCCTGTGCCAAGAAAATGGCTTAACTTAATGGGTTTGATACATTGTTGTAGCCAGTTTCTTTTTCCAATTCATTAATAATTTGTAAAGGTATTATTAGAGCAATTTCCCAAGTTTCATCATCGTGCCCAATTAATAGAGAAATACTTTTATCATCATTCATACACCAAAATATATTTGAATCTAAACAAATTCCCGCTTTAATCGATTTCCTTCGATTCCAATTAGCATCATTAATATTTTCAATCAAATTAACGGATTCTTTTTCAGTCATAACTAAATTTAATTCAATTTGACTACAAGAAATTTTCAACAGTATATTTGATTCTACTTTGTTAATGGTATAAATATATTCAATCATTTTAATTTGTTCTCTTAATTGGCTACAACGGCAATCTGTCTAAAAACTAATTTTCGTAAAGATAGTACAAAATCAAAAAAACACCTATCTTATGAAATGAGATTTATACTAGGAAAAAACGGAGCTACATATAGTCTTACATCCCCAATCGAGGAACTCATATCATCCGACAATGTAGTGCGGCGCATAGACCTTTTTGTAGAAAACTTGGACTTAGCTTCTTTGGGCTTTAAGATGGACTTTGGCGAAAATGGCAGACCTGCTTATCACCCAAAGGCCTTACTCAGGCTGTTTATTTACGGCTATTTAAACAACACACGTTCATCAAGAGTACTTGAAAAAGAATGTAGTCGTAATATAGAAGTGATGTGGCTGATGGAAAGCTTACAACCCGACCATAATACCATTTCAAATTTCAGACGAGATAATCCCAAAGGCATTGGATGGGTATTTCAAGAAACTGTTAAGTTGGCAGCACATTTTGATTTGATAGGGGCAGATTTGATAGCAGGCGACAGCACAAAATTGAGAGCACAAAATTCTAAGAAAAACAACTTCAACGAAAAAAAGATAGCCCGACATTTAGAAAGGATAAACAATAAATTAGCCACCTACAAGCAAAGTTTGGCTGAGGCTGATGGCGACTCCAAAACGGTGATTGAAGCAAAAATTAAGCAGCAAGAAGTCCGAAAAACAGGCTATGAAGTAATGTCAGCCCAATTAAAAGAAAGTGGTGAGACGCAGATTTCTAGCTCTAACCCCGAAAGTCGTCTGCTCATCACACACAATAATATTACCGAAGTAGGCTACAATGTCCAGACCAGTGTGGATGCCAAAAACAACTTACTGATAGACTTCAAGGGTGTGATTTCGATATGATGTATTTAAGCAGCTAGCTTAGTCATAAAATTCCAAGCTTGATTCCATCTATTTTTAGTCAAAATCAATCCTCTGGTGAGGGTCAGTAATCTCGTGTTAGTTTGCTCCCATTCCATTCCAGAGCCGCAGAACCTGCTCTTTATCAGTGTTTTACAAGCACTTTCGGTTACGCCAGAGCCTATCAGGAGTCCTTGATTTAGATAATCTGCATAGTTCATTCGGTGCTGATTGTTAGATAGATAGGTAATGGTTTTTTGTAAGACTTTTGAATGTTTTTGC
>JAABSX010000054.1 GCA_011390205.1 Microscillaceae bacterium
GCAACTGGTCAAAAGAGATTTTTACAACGGGACGGTCTTCCATAGGGTGGTCAAAGATATGATTATCCAGGGGGGAAATTTAGACAAGCCCATTATCAAGAAGAAGAAAAATGCCATCGGCAAATACATGGTGCCCGCCGAGCTTTTTCCTCAGCAATATTACCACAAAAAGGGTGCTTTGGCAAGTCCACACCACGACGAAAATAACCCTGAAAAACGCTCTACTTCTTTTGAGTTTTACATCGTGCAAGGCACTCCACAGCCCGCAGGAATTACACAGGCACTAGGCAATCAAAACAAAGTACAGTACCTTCCTGCACAGATTCAGACCTATGCCACAGTAGGGGGGCTTCCTCACCTTGATGGGCTATATACTGTTTTTGGGGAGGTGATAGAAGGGCTAGAAGTGATTGATAAAATTGCGGCTGTCAAAGTAGATGAAAGTGATGACTGGCCTCTTGATGATATTGTGATAGAGATGGAGGTAGTCAAGGAGTAAATCTTACCCAAGGGGAGCGATAAATTGCTTTTTCTTCTATTTCAAATACAGTTCCTTTGGCGGGGATTCCATGGGCTTTTAAATCATTTTGTCGAAGTAAGAATGAAAAGCCATAGACCGAAATCACTATCCCAATCAAGAAAATCACTGCTCCTGCGAAAGAGGCGTTTCGATATACGTTCATACAGATTCAGTTTAAATCGATTTATTGACCTATTGAGTACATAAATCTTTCCAAAGCCAAATTACTCAGACCTAGTGATAGATTGTAAGATGAGGCAGAGCCAATTGCAAAGCTTCAATCTGCTCATAAGGTATTGGGTTATCACGTATATGCAATACACGCAAATCTCCTAGTTCTTTTATACTTTCTGGTAAAGTTGTGATACTATTAAAGGGGGTATAAATGACTCTTAGGCTTGTCATGTTGTCAATATCATCAGGAAGCTGATTGAGAGTACATCCGCTAAAGTTCAAGATTTCAAGTGATGTCAGATGAGTGATGGACGGTGGCAGAGCCGAGATATTATTATTTACGATATTTAAGTCTTTCAATGATGATAACTCTCCAAAAGAGTCAGGTAATGATTCAATTGAAGTATTGTAAAGCCTTATTGTTTTTAGATTTTTCAGGTTTCCTATGTCACGTGGCAATTCATTGATTGGGGTATAATTCACGTAAAAATCTTCTAGATTCAGACAGTTGCTGATTTCATTTGGGATAAAAACGCTTCTTTGATTCCGATTGATTCTAAAGATTTTTAGTTGGTGTAGTCTTCCTATATCCTTTGGGATTGAGTCAATCTTTGTAGCGAGTATATCAAGGTATTCTAGATTACTTAAATCGCCTATATTAGTTGGCAATTTCATGATATTTGCAGTACTAATCTCTAGGGATTTGAGATTTTGTAGCTGAAGAATGGAGTCTGGTATGGCTTCAAAATCACCGTGCCTAATTTGTAACTCGACCAAACTATTTATTTTTGAGATGGATGAGACAAGCTCTGCTGGGCAATCCCCAATAATCACTTTTTGTATGCTTGTGGAGCTTCGGAAAGATTCAGGAATGTACTTGATGCTTGAGCTGTAAAACAGTACTTCGTCTAGCTTATCAAGCTCTCCGATAGAGGCTGGTACATTTTTAAGATTTTTGGAAATGATTCTCAAACTCTCTAGGTTTGCTAGCTCACCCATTTTCTCTGTCAAAGAATCTACATCAAAAAGCCTGACTATTTTGACTTGCTTTAGTGTATCTATTACTTCATCAGGGATGTATGCTAAGTTTCTGAAGTTTATCTCAATGATATGACCCTCATTATCTCTGGCGACAATAGAGTAATTAGCTTTATTAAATACGATTTCCTCTGTGGGTATTGGCTCAATAATCGCATCTTTGCAGGAAAACACTATGAGGATAACTATCAGCACTAATAACTTATTCATAATTATAGGTTTGGTTAAATGAAGAAATAATTGATTTCTGATTAGTCAAATTTACGAAAAGTTTTTATTATTTTCAATAGTTTATAACATTTTTTATACCTCTGCTTATATTATATTATAATGCTAAAATCTCAGAGGTCAGTGTTTTTCAAAATAAAAGAACTGTTCAGAATAGAGGTGTTTCTTATTGATTTCCAAGTGCTTATCATTTTTAGAACCACATAGTATCATAGGAAACATAGTATGTACTCAAGAGCATTTACGATTGTGATAAGGAAAAAGCTCAAAAAAAAGACAAGCGACACCTGACTAGAGTGGCTTGTCTTTTGAGGTTTTTTTAGAGAAATCTCGCTATTCAAGCGGATTTGCTAACTGACCTTGCAATCCTCAAATTTGGGTGCTTTCTTGGGGAAAATTGCCACGTAGATGGTATAGACAATGGTAGTTACCAACATTAAAAATAAACCCTGCTTGATAAGCCACACGAATAAGCCAAACGCCATGTTAAGAATAGCAAGAATGACTACGATTTTGATTAATTGATTCATAATGATAATGGTTATATGGTTTGTTAGAATGTAATACGCCTATTACTGTGTGATAGTTTAGTACTGTGCATTAAATAGTACTAAACTTTTCAATAAATAATCTTAAATTATACTTTTCTAACAAAAAGTATAATTTTTTCTGTAAATATATTGTATTTTTTTATTCAGTTTGTTTTTCTTGCTTGTGTTTGTCAAAGAACTCATCACACCAGAGACAGATATTTTGGAGGGCTTTCGTTCTTTCTTCTGCAAATTTTGAGGAGATTCCGAGATGCTCACCCATTTCTAGGGGTTTTCCTTGATTGATTTTTTGAAATACAGGGGATTGTGCTACTTTTTGAAGCACATCTGCTACTTTTTCTTTTCGGGCATCGCCCATGGGTAGTTTTGTGCCAGGGCAGCAAGGGTTAATTTTCCAGAGTTGGATAGAGATTTCTTGGGGGATATCCTCATAGCCTCCTAAGAAATTTCGCCCACCAGAGAGAATGCTGCAGAAGTTGTGTTGGGGTTTTTTTGCCCAGATATTTTTCTGCATAGCCCTTCCTCTTGCCCAGTTACCTCCGAGCCATATATCTTCGGTAGCTCCCCAGAACCCATAGCTAAGGGTGTGTTTTTTGAGATAATTGTCTTTTTCTACGAGGGGTTTTTGTTCTTCTCCGCTCATTCCTCGAGACTCGAAGAGTTCGGAAAGTTCTGAGGCTCTTGCCCCTGCTTTTTTGTGGTAGCGGTCTATGCTTGCCACATCTATTCTGCTTACCCCTTTTTGGAGTAGCACATCAAGGATTTCGGGTGTGAGGAGGTCTCCGTTGGTTTGTACCATGATTTGCGTTTGGTCTTGGTATTTTTCTTGGATTTTATCTAATATAGCATAGAGGATGTTTTTTTCGGCAATCGGCTCACCTCCCGAGAGGATGATTCGGTCTATTTTATCGGGCAGGTTGTCTATAATCTTGAGGCAGTCTTCTTGGCTCATTCTTGTGCCTTGAGGCCCTGAGAGGTTATAGCAGTGATCGCATTGGTCATTGCAGCGCTGTGTAAATACCCAATAGACTGATTCGCAGTGATTAAAGTTTTTTTTCATTTGGTGGTTTATTGTTTTTGTAAATTTAGAAAAATACTTTCACCTTACAAGTTGTTGGCGTTGATTTTATGAGGTGTGATTTAGTTTAGACCTATCATCATCATCATCATCATCATCATCATCATTTTCGTTGAGCATTTCTTGGCTTTTCCTGACCATGTGGTCTAAGTGGCAGATGGATAGTTTTATTTTTTCAAAGATGTCTAAGACTTCCTCTGTGCTTGGGTTAAGGTCTAAAAGCTGGTAAAGCCCCAGGATGGTAGCGACAGGAGAGCGTAGCTTGTGGGCATTAAAGAAGGCATAATCGGTAAGTAATTGGTTTTTTTTCTGGAGGCTGAGTGTGCGTTTGTTTACAAGATCTTCTAGGTGATTGTTGATATTTTTCATTTCTTCTTGGTACTGCTTCAGCTCTTCGTTTTGACTCAATATTTCTTCTTTTTTGACATGTACGTCATTGTAAGCATTACGCAGATCTTGATTGATTTTATATATTTTAGATCTATTCAAGACAATCAGCAGAGTGATGATACTGAGCAAAGTAAGCACAATGGTAATGCTGTAGATGATAAATGTTTGCTGTGCTTGTTGTGTTTGCAGTTGGCTGATTTCTTTTTGTTTTTTTTCGTGTTGAAAGATTTGGAGGGCATTTTTGACCACATTAGATTTTAGGCTGTCTTTGTAGGTGATAAATAACTTATGATATTGCAGTGCCTTGGCAAGGCTATCTTGGTCTTCTAATACATCGCTGTATATCTGATAAGCCTTGTAGAGTGACTCTTTCATTTTGCTTTCTTTTGCTATTTCGAGGCTCTTCCGAATCCAGATACCTGCTTCTTTATTTTGCTGTTTGAGTTGGTGTATTTTTGCTCTGAGTCTGTATGCACTTGCCAGGTCTTGTTTGTCAGTATATTTTTCTGCTAGTTTTTCGGCTTTGAGGATATACTCAAGGGCTTTGGTATATTTTTTATGATTTAGGTTGATTTCGGCATAGTTGAGTAATACATAGGCGTGAAAATCTTCTGCATATTTTTTAGAGGATTCGGATGCTTTTTGGAGATAATATTGGGCTGAATCCATTTGGGAGAGTTGTATATAGATGTTTCCTATATTCATAAAAGAAATAGAGATATTTCTTTTATCCTTGATTTTTTGGAAGATTTCTACAGATTTTTGGTAGTAGTTTAGTGCCATAGAAGAGTTGTCCATTTCCAAACAGACCAAGCCTATGCTTTGAATGTTATTCCCCATGAGTAATTCGTTTTTCTCATTTGTGGCTATTTCTAGGCTTTCCGTAAATTCTTGAAACGCCTTGGCGAGGTTTCCTTTAATCCATTGCCCTAGTCCTATTCTATAAATACCTCGTGCTTTTAGAATGGGTGATGAGATTTGTTGGGCAAGTTCTTTTACTTGTTTTGCAAAGAAAATACTACTATCTGGATTGATAAATAAGTAAGTCTCAGAAAGTGTGTAGAGCAGGTTGATTCTCTCTTTTGGTGTCTTGATTTCTTTCAAGTATGATCGCAAGCTATCCACCCTTGCCTGTTGGGCAAAGGAATGAAGAGAGAGCATAAGAGAAAAAACCAATAAGTAAGTTCTCTTCATTTTTATAAAAGAGTCTATGTGTGTAATGCAATTTACTCAAAAATATTCATTAAAAACAAAGCCAAAGTAGTCCTAGTTTGTCTGTCTTTGTTTTCTTAACAAAAAAATGACAATTTAGAGATGCTTCTGTGTGAAGATAAACCAAGGACATTCACGGTTTGGGATGTTCTTATGACTCTTTTAGACAGATGTATTACTATTTGAGGCTGGCAAGCCTTCCATAGAACTCCATAGAAGTAAAATAAATTGCATAGATATTTCACTTCTATTGGGTTTAGATTTGAGCGTGTTGGGTCTTTTTAAAAAGATGAAAAATACACATCCTTGTTTTATAGCTCACGAAACGAAATCCCTTTAATATTTTTGATAAAATTAGTTTTGTTCTAGGAATGCCTTGATTTGTGCCTCCATTTGTGGCAATCTTCCTTCGGGTTTGGGTTTTTGAAAGCTCTGCCCCGTGAGTGTTTCATAGAGAGCGATGTATTCTTGGCTTACGGCATTGATCCACTCTTCAGACATCACAGGGATTTGCTCACCTTCTTTGCCCATAAAATTATTTTCTATCAGCCATTGCCTGACCATTTCTTTGGAGCGGTGAGGCTGTCTTTCTCCTTTTTTTTGTCTTTCTTCGAAGCCTTCTTTATCAAAATAGCGGGCAGAGTCAGGAGTATGTATTTCATCTATGAGATAAATATCCCCTTTCCAAGTCCCAAATTCATATTTGGTATCTGCCAAGATAAGTCCTTTTGCCTCTGCAATTTCCTGCCCCTTGGCGAATAGAATGCGGGTATAATGGGCCATTTTTTCGTAGTCTTCTGGGCTTACAAGTTTTTGTTTAAGAATCTCATCCGTGCTGATGTCCTCATCGTGCTGCCCTTTGGGTGCTTTGGTGCTAGGGGTGATGATAGGTTCAGGTAGTTTGTCATTTTCTTGAAGTCCTTCGGGGAGTAGCTGCCCATTAAAATCACGTTGCCCTGTTTGGTATGCCCTCCAAGCGCTTCCTGCCAAGTATCCTCTGATGACCATTTCTATGGGCTGTGGGCTACATTTATACCCTACGGTGGCATTTGGGTCGGGCTGTCCTATCACCCAGTTAGGCACTAAGGAGGCTGTTTTAGCCAAAAAATAGGCGGATAATTGATTAAGTACTTGCCCTTTGTAGGGGATGGCCTGTGGCAAGATGACATCAAATGCAGAGATTCTATCTGAGGCAATCATCACTAATTTATCATCAAAGATATACACATCTCTGACTTTACCTCTGTAAAAATCTACTTGATTCGGGAATTTGAAATTGGTTTCGGGTAGGGTTACCATTGTAATTATCTAATAAAAATAAGTAAATGTGCTAATTTATTAATTTGGTAATGTACTAACTATCAGTACATTAGATGAAGAATAACATAAACTAAATAGGCACAAGCACTTATGGGTAAAGATTTGTGCCGTAAGTTATAAAAAAACCGAAAACGGATTGTCTTCGGTTTTTTAAATTGTAAATCACTGGCAATGAGTTATTTACCAGACTAGCCTCTTGCGATAAGGTCTGCAGTGCGGCTAGAGTAGCCCGCTTCATTGTCGTACCAGCCCACGATTTTCACCAATTTACCATTGGCAGCAGTAAGCCCTGAATCAAGGATACAAGAATGTGGGTTGCCCACAATGTCAATGGATACTATAGGATCTTCGGTATATTCTAAGATGCCTTTGAGAGGACCTTCGGCAGCTTTTTTAAATGCAGCGTTGATTTCTTCGGCAGTTACTTCTTTGCTCAGGATGGCAGTCAGGTCAGTAGTAGAGCCTGTAGGTGTAGGCACACGCATTGCGATGCCATCTAGTTTGCCTTTTAGGTGAGGCAGCACAAGTCCTACGGCTTTGGCAGCACCTGTGGAAGTAGGCACGATAGAAAGTGCTGCTGCGCGAGCACGGCGTAGATCGCTGTGGGGAGCATCTTGGAGGCGTTGGTCAGCAGTGTAGGCGTGTATTGTGGTGATGTAGCCGCTTTCTAATCCGAAATTATCGTCCAGTACTTTTGCCATAGGAGCAAGGCAGTTGGTAGTACAAGAGGCATTGGAGAGGATAGTTTCTGAGCCTGTCAGTAGTTCATCATTTACACCCAGCACTACAGTCATAATGTTGCCTTTGGCAGGTGCAGAGATAATCACTTTTTTGGCACCAGCGGTCAAGTGTTTACCTGCGCCTCCTTCATCGGTGAAGAAGCCAGTAGATTCTAAGACAGTATCTACTTTTGTATCAGACCAAGGCAAGGTAGCAGGGTCTTTTTGTGCATAGACAGGAATAGATTTGCCATTTACGATTAAGTTTTTGGCATCATGGCTTACTTCGCCAGGAAAACGCCCGTGCACAGAGTCATATTTTAGAAGGTGTGCTAGAGTAGCAGTATCAGTCAAATCATTGATAGCTACGACTTCTACATTGTCTTTATTTAAGAGGGAACGGAAAGTGATTCTTCCGATACGGCCGAAACCATTGATGGCAACACGAATTTTTGACATTTTTATTGGGGTTTAAGTTGAATGTAACTTATTAATATAATACAAAATTAAAGATAAAAGATAGAACTCCCAAACTCTCTTTTCTTATTTTGAGATATTTACGGGGTCTTGTTTTTTAGAGAATAGGTGCAAGTGAGGCAGTTTACTACAGTGCATATATCATAAACTGCCAACACTTTTCCTAAGGTAGTTATAAAATTTCAAATTCTATCCTTCGGTTTTGAGCTCTGCCCTCTTCAGTGTCATTTTTGGCGGCTGGGCGGTTTGCACCATAGCCCTGAAATTTAAGGCGGTCTTTGTCTATACCAGCATTGATTAAATAATCAAAGACAGATTTGGCTCTATCAAGAGAGAGTCTTAAATTATCTTGGGGGTTGCCGATATTGTCAGTGTGCCCCGAGATTTCCCCTTTAATTTGTGTATTTTCTTTCATAAACTTGACCAGTTCGTCTAGTTCTGCTTTTGATTTTTGGGCAAGTTCGTAGCTATTATAATCAAAGAAAATATTATTGAGCCTAAAGACCGTTCCTTTGCTGATGGGGTCTAGTGCTATGTTAAACACAAGGGCTTCTATGTCTTCTCCTTCTGTGTAGTTAAAGGTGATACTTTTGTAGGCGTAGTCTTTTTTAGTAACGCCCAGTGCGTATTCTGAGCCTTGGTTAAGCACAAAGAGGTATTCACCTGTTTGGGGGTCAGAGGTAATAGAGGCTTGTTTTGCATTGCTGGTGAGGTCAAAGAGCTCGATATTAGATTCTAGTTTTGCATTGGTTTTAGCGTCATAGACATAGCCTTTCACAAAATTACTTTTGATTTTGGGTTGGATTTCGGCAGGCATTTCAAATACTTTGAGTACTGCCGCATAGTTTTGAGTGCCCATTTCTACACTTTCTGAGGTATAGTAGCCTCTTTTGCCGTCTGTGGTTACAAAAAGTCCTACTTGGTTTTCGTGGTTATTGACGGGGTAGCCTAAGTTATTGGGGCTGGTCCATTCTTGATTAATCAATTCACTTTGGTATAAATCAGCACCTCCGTAGCTCATTTTTGGGTAGCCATTAGAGCTAAAATACAGGTATTTGTTGTTGGCGTGTATGAAGGGAGATTCTTCATTGCCGCTTGTATTGATGTTTTTCCCCAAGTTTTGGGCGGGTAGCCATTTGCCATCATCTCCTAATTTAGAGACCCAAATGTCGAGCCCTCCGAGGCTTCCTGCTCTGTTAGAAGAGAAGTAAAGTGTCTTGCCATCTGCCGAGAGTGAGGGCTGTGTGTCTTTGGCAGGTGAGTTTACATTGGGCCCTAAGTTTTGGGGTTCGCTCCATTCTTCACCTGTTTTATAAGAGATGTATAAATCACAGCTACCGTAGCTTCTTCGCATGTTGATATTGGCACAGTAGGTAAACACAAATACTTTTCCGTCTGCGGAGATGCTGCAAGTACCTTCATTGTCAGGTGTGTTTATTTTTTCTGAGATAGATTTGGGTTCGCTCCATGCATTTCCTGCGTAATTGCTGATGAAGAGGTCATCGGTGCGGTCATCTTTTCGGGCGGTAAACACGATGGTCTGTTCATCTCCTGTGAGCACCGGGAAGAATTGTAACTTAAACTGGTTAAGCGGCTTTTCGAGGAGCTTTGGCTTAAAATCTAGGGGCGTTTTCATTCCTTCTATGGCATACTTGCAGATGTCTATGAGCATATTGGCGACTTCCGTATTTTTGTCATTTTTAGGATTAAGTACAACGGATTTTTCTGCATATTGCTTGGCCTCTTGGTATTTTCCTTGGTTGAGCTCGTTGCGTGCCACGATGATGAATACACCTTGGTATCTTGGGTTATCGGGTTGGGTTTCTATGACACGTTTGTAGGAGGCGGCGGCTTCTTCAAATTTTTGAAACAGTTCAAAAGTAGTGGCAAGGCGGTAGTGTGCATCCGTGAAATTAGGGTCTATTTTGAGTGATTTTTGGAGGTTGCTGATTCCTTCATCAAACTGTCTTTTTCTAAAAAAGTCATTGGCTTTTTCATAAAGTTTGATGGCTTTACTTGATTGGGTGGCATACTTTTGTGCAAATGTAAATTGGCTCAAGCATATCAATACTAAGAGTGTGCTAAGATAAGGCGTGATTTTAGGCATAAATTTATTTTTGATGATTAGGTGAATTGTGTTCGTTTATGGTACAGGGTCTAAAACGCTGATTATGAACTATGTAGTATAATTGAGGGCTTTTGGGTTTACCAGCCCCAAGTGCCGCTGCCCCCCTTAAAAGGCCCCACGATGTCTTTAGTAATCCATCCTCCATAAAAGCTTCCATCTTGTGAGTTTACTTTTTCGTCATTGACATAGCACCCGTCTAGTTTGCTGGCATAAAAAGCAAGATAGCCTTTGAGTTCTGCATATTTTTGGGAGGGATTGAGGTATGCCCAAGCCACATCTTTGACAAAAATATCTTTTTCTAACCGTAAGTGATAGTAGTAGGCTTTCCCCTTAAATTCACAAAAAGAGATTTCTTCCGTGAGAATGAGCCTGTCCATCAGAATATCCGATGGTGGAATATAGTAAACAGGTGGGTGGCTTGTCTCTAAGATACGAAAAGCCCTTGTGCTATGTGCTATTTCAATGCCTTTGTGTTCTACTCGAATGGTTTTGGAAGTGGATTCTATTCTTGGGGGGCGGGGATAGTCCCACACTGATTCTTGCCCTGATTGTGGAGGCGTCTTTTCAAATGATTGCATAGTTTTTAATGTAGATTTTTGTGTTTTGAATACATTTTTGAGAATAATTAGAGGCGGAATGCTTGTTCTTATTTCATTATTCCAGATTGTAAACCAAGTCAATATGTCCAAAATTAATTAGGCGTATTTACTGCACCTTTCCTTGTCTCCACTGCTCAATCATAGGATACCAAACTGCCTCATAATCGGGGTATCTGACAAGCATAAAATCATTGTCTGAGAACTGATTGGGGCGGCGTAAGAAGGTGAAGTTCATCTCAGAAAAACTTGCAGACTGGGTATAAATCCAGAGTTCTTTGTCATTGTTTCTAATTACACGTGAGGGCCTGCCATAGATAATGAAAATCATCCCCATATCAGTTTTCCAGCCTTCTTTATGTGTAGTGAAGTATTGATTGGCCAGTTTTACACGCTGAAAATATACCCGAATGGTTTGTTTGGCAGTGTTGATATTGCCTGAAAGCCATCTAAGCCACATTTTGTCAAATTCTTTTTTGGTATCTAAGAATGTTTCGTGCTTGCGTAGCTGGTTGATTTCATCGGGTGTAGTGATATAGACAAGCGGCTCTACTACATCTTTGAGGAGGCTCAGCTTTGGGTATTTTAAATCAGATACAAACATACTCAGTCCATAATATGCGGTAGTATCTTTTTGAACCAGGTAAAGCCCTGTTTTAGAAAATCGAATGGGTGTATTCGCTTTGATGGTAAAGCTAGAATCACTTGGGATTACCTTCGCAAGCGGCTCGACACTTTTGGTGGACATTGGAGGTAGAGCCGTCTTAAAGTCTTGGCGATAATACCTTACGATGAGTTCTTCTTTTCCTCCTTTGACATCATAGATTTGTATTGTATCATCGCTTAGCACATAATTAGAAAATAGTGGATTTTTGCCAGACTGGTGGGCAAGCGTAAATTTTTCACGAAATTTAGTAGAAGTATAGTTTACCAAGAAATCTAATTGGTCTTTTTGATTCGTTTTTCCATCTATGACTTCTAAGATGACCACCTCAGAGATGGTAGGGCGTTTGGGGATGTTAAAGCTTGCATAGTATTTTCCATCTCTCTTAAACACGTTTTTTCGTAAGAGTGTAACCTTTCTGGTGCTCAAAAACTCCCTGCTTGTATAATCTGCCAGAAGTCCGTAGTTGATGCTAATTTCACTGGCTATGGTCTGGCTCAAATCCTTGGTTTTGTCTAATCTCGGAACATCGAGCTCTAAAAATATAGTCAGGCTATCGCCATTGTCTAAGATTCTTTTTTGAGCCTGCAAGGGTGCACCCGTGGTAAAGTCAGAAGGCTGCGTGCCTTGTGATTTCTCAGGGGGGGTATTTTGTGTGGGTTGGTTGCCAAAGCAGGCACTCAATAAAACTATACAAGAAATGTAAATCAGAAATTTTTTCATACAAAGTGTGTCAAGATAATCTCTGTTTCTGCATCAAATAAATCATTGTACTAATTTATAAACGATTCAGCAATTATCAAAATTTTTTAATCTGGACCTTATTTTAATGAGGTAGCCACAAATCAGTACAAAGGCACTCACATAAGCATACAAATTTAAAGAAATATAATTCATTTTGGGAGATATTTTTAGGATTAAGTCTTAATTTTGTCGCTATGAGAGAGTCTATCTGTTTATTATGCTTACTAATCTGGGCGTCTTGCTGCTTTGCACAGCTTCCAGAGGAAGAGGAGGCCATTCGAAAAATACTTTCTACACAGCAAAAAGCTTGGAATGAAGGAGATATTCACGGATTTATGGAAGGTTATTGGCGTTCAGATTCTTTGGCTTTTATTGGGAGCCGTGGCATCACTTATGGCTGGCAGGCCACACTAGAAAACTACAAGAAAAGCTATCCTGACAAACAGACGATGGGCACACTTACTTTTGATGTTTTGAGGGTAGAAATACTCTCGGCAGAGTCGGCTTTTGTGGTGGGCAAATGGCATCTTAAAAGGAAAAAAGATGAGCCACAGGGTTATTTTACACTTCTATGGAAAAAAGTGAATGATAGCTGGGTGATTGTAACTGACCACTCAAGTTAGTTTTTTATGAACGTCAATAAAAAAATCTTACTTCAGATAACTCATTGTCTTCTTGGCTTGCACAGGCTTCTGAAATTGCGCTACACTGACCATTCCTTCAAATTCTTCTGAATAAAGCAGGTCTTCCGTATCATTTATTTTTAATTTAAGGCGAAACTTTGTTTTGAAGTCTCCCTCAAATTTGGGGGCGGTTATTCGCACACTGTGCTGAGGCTTTAGATGAAGCTCTCCAAACTCACTGCCGAAGCCCCAATCATAGTCCCAGTATTCTACGGGAATCCAGTTACCTTCGGGGCCAAGGGCTTCCTGAATCATAATGAGGCTTCCATCCTGTATTTTGAGTGCTTGCGTCTGTGCACTGTGGTTAGAGATTCGGAAGATGGTAAATCCTTTTTGTGTTTGTTGGGTTTCGGGTTTGATTTGCAAGTTAGGGGCACTTTGTATGCCTTCTGTGTCCTCTTTTAGGTCAAAATAGCGGTACCAAGCTGCAGTCTGTTTTTGTACTGTCTGGCTGTGATGCTCTTGTGATGTTTGGAGGATTGTGGCACTTATTTCACTGACTTCCTGTTTATCTTCGGTTTGTTCTGATGGGCTTGGGCCTAAGGTCAAAGCCATTAAACCTATGATTGTGCTACCAACGATAAACCCTAATACATTTCTCATTTTTTGTGAATCCCTTGATTTTTGAATAGTAAATTTTCTTCTTTTTTATTATACTTCAGAAACGTGCCATAAAGCCCTTGCCACTAAAAAATATGTTCATTTATTTATCTTAATTGATGTTCTGTAAGAGTAAGGCACGAATGGGCAAATAATCTAAACAGTTAGGAGGCAGACCTCTCTATAAATAATGACATTTTGAGTGTGTGATAAGTGACTTGAATAACAAAGTGCAGTACATTATGCCGCTAAAGTAAGACTTAGGAATATAAAATTCAAATTTTAACAAGAATTTATTTTGAAAAGGGTATAAACCTCCAATGATTAAGCCTCATAAAAGGATAAATAATCGTTTTTTGCCTTTTCTAGGTCTTGAATCAATGCTTTACGCTCCTCTATCAGTCCTGCTACCAAGTGGTTTCGTTTATAAAATAATGCAAATAGTTGCCATTTATCTCTTGCCGAAAAAAGCTCATGGGCATAATATAAGGCAAAGAATGCACTGCTTGGCAGACTTGCTGCATACAAAACAGCCCACCACAGATTGTCAGTGAAGTAATAAACAAGTGCGATTTGTAAGGGGTAAAAAAATCCAAAAGTAAAGATACCAATCACCATCATAATCGGGGCAATATACTCATCATATTTTGTCATCCTGACGGCAAGCAGAGACGGAATAATATACGGTATGTAGCTATTGATAAGCCCGTAGAGATATATCGGAAACCCCAAAATCAAGAGCAGTGCATCTTGAAAGCTGTCCCAGAAGATATTTTTGCGTTGTTTGCTTTTTCCAAACCACGCATCATTGAGTTTCAGTCTTTGTAAATTTTGCAAATATCGGCGTATCTTTGGTTCAAAGTTTTTCACCCTTTCAGGCTCGTGCATCTCGAAATGATTGATGGCATCTACAATCCCTTTGCTCATCAAAAAATCCTGTTCTTTGGGTTTTTCTGACAAAGTAATGCCTTCACTGAGCTGACTTTTATAGATTTTTTCTATGTTTTGGGCAAGTAAATCTTCCTCCTGATTATCCGTAACGATGGTCAGTTCGCTCAGTACTTGTTCTATGGTATCGGTGAGTGATTTAATGCTTTGCTCTGCATTTTCTTCATACTCTTTTTTGAATTGATTGACTTGAATCGGTTTTCCTATCTGTATGAATATTTCACTTCTGAAGCTTTCAGGCTTGGAGTAGTTTAGCCCTATGGGCAAAATTTTTAGCCCCAGTGCGAAGTTATTTTCAGATTCAGCACCAAATGCAATGCGTGCAGCACCGCTTTTGATTTGCTGCAGCCTTCTGCCGTGTATGCTCGTACCTTCCGGAAAAATCAAGATACAGCCCTTGTCAGAGAGATGCTCGAAGCATTTTCTAAAAATCTCTTCATTGCTATATTTTACCTTGTTGGTATCTTCTTTTCTTTGGATAGGAATCATATGAAGCTGCTTCAAAAACCATCGGTTAAAGGCAGAATTAAACACAGAGGCATTTGCCAAAAAATAAAGTCTTTGCTTCAGAAAATGTGCAATCAGGATAGGGTCCATAAAAGTATTGGGGTGGTTAGAAACCACAAGGAGAGGCACATCTAATGTAGGAATGTGTTCTTTGCCTTGAATCTTTTTGGATGAAAAGAAAACCTGCAGGGCTACTTTGATGATGCGCTTAAGAATACCGTAAAGCATAGGTAATCAGTAGATTATGATGAAACCAAAGAACAGACAATATATGTTTGGAAGCAAAAATGACTTTTGGAAAATTTCCAAAAGTCATTTTTATATTTTTTTGATTAGACCGCTTGTGCTTGATTTTCTTTTTTAGGCTCATTGTCGCAAGCACCCACAGGTTTTCCGCACATCCCACAAGTATCTCCATTGCCAAACTGAGCACTTTGTGAGGCGCAAGTTCCTTTTAATTCTTTTCCTTTGATAAGCAAACCCACACTCATGAGTATCGCAAAAATGGCAAGTCCGCCAATCGCTACCAATATATTTACCAGCATAATTTCTAAATTTTAACTTCTAAAACACAAACAATTTTTGACGTATCTGAAACGCCAAAGTACGCCATTTCAACAATAAAACCTACAACTTGGTTTCAAAATTAAAGATGACTCTGGTCAAACTGAAAGGGTAGGAGGTAGGATACACTGCTAATTCGGTAAAAGGTATCTGCCTGTTTTGGCAACAAAAGCTGTATGTGCTGGGCTTGCTGCACCTCTACTTCTAAGAGACTCTGACGGCAGATTCCACAAGGGCTAATGGGCAGATAATGCTTATCATCCTCTGCACGGCGTGCCGCTACAGTGATGTGGGTGATTTTTTTGCTGGTGTGCTGTGCTTGACATACCGAAAGTGCTACCCGCTCAGCACACAGACCCGCTGGAAAGGAAGCATTTTCTTGATTAGCACCTTGTATGATGCTGCCGTCTTCTAGGCATATCGCTACACCCACATAAAAGCGAGAATAAGGAGCATAAGCCTTTGAGCAAGCCTGCTGTGCATTTAGAATCATGACCTGCTCTGCAAGAGATAAACTATCAAAAGTAAGCTCTTCAAAAGGGATGTGTATAAGAGATGATTTTGTCTTCATAGTTACTTCATTAGGGGGAGCTAAGATGTTGGCAAATAAAAACTTTAGAATTTGCATTTTGTTTGTTTTCTGTATTTTTACAAACCTCAGCAATTCGCTGTTTGATTTTGGTTATTTTAGATGACTTACCCAAATTGTTTTTTATGAGATAGATACGGATTCGTCTTGTATTTATTCAGTTACAAACTTTTGAAATACGGTTAAAATCGTTTTTTTATTTCTTCAAACATAAATTTTATTCAGATGTCTAGCATTTATCGTAGTTTTGTTCTTGTAGTTATGCTATATTACCTCTTTATATTTACAAAATCAAAAATACCAAAAAAAATATGCAGACATATATCTTACATTTATTCAGGATTTTACCCATTATTTCATTGAGTCTATTACTCCATTTAGATAAAGTAAAAATGTCTAATACCACTCAAATAATGAGCTATGAGAAAGACAAAAATGCCCTCATAGAAGAAAGGCTGGATTCCCTACTAGCACTCATGACACTAGAAGAGAAAATAGGACAGCTTGTGCAATACTCAGGCTTTGATGAACTCACAGGCCCTGGTGCAAAAACAGGAAATGCACTCGAGAAATACAATAGAATTAAAGCAGGCAAAGTAGGGTCATTATTGAATGTACTTTCAGTAGAGTCTGTCAGAAAAATGCAAGAACTTGCCGTAAATAACAGTCGTTTGGGCATCCCTTTGTTATTTGGCTATGATGTCATTCACGGCTACAAGACGATGTTTCCCATACCTCTTGGAGAGTCAGCCAGTTGGGATTTGGAAGCCATACGAATGTCGGCAGCGGTGGCAGCCAAAGAGGCAGCATCCTCAGGGCTAAACTGGACTTTTGCACCTATGATAGACATAGGCAGAGATCCACGCTGGGGCAGAGTGATGGAAGGAGGAGGAGAAGATACCTACCTCGGTGCACAGATAGGTGTAGCAAGGGTAAAAGGCTTTCAGAGTGATGATTTAAAAAACCCACTCAGTATTGCGGCTTGTGCCAAGCATTTTGCAGCGTATGGCTTTGCCGAAGGAGGAAGAGATTACAATACCGTAGATGTAAGTGATTATACATTGCACAACGTAATTTTGCCTCCTTTTAAAGCCTGTGCAGATGCAGGAGTAGCCACTTTTATGAATTCTTTTAACGAAATCGGAGGAATCCCTTCCACAGGCAATGTTTACCTGCAAAGAGAGATGCTGAAGAAAAACTGGAACTATCAGGGCTTTGTGGTTTCTGATTGGGCGTCTATTTATGAGATGGAAGAACACGGGCACGCCGCCGACTTAAAGGATGCAGCACTCAAGGCAATCACCGCAGGCAGTGATATGGATATGGAAAGCTATGCCTATGAAAATCACCTAGAAACACTCGTAAAAGAGGGCAAGATAGATGAGAAAATCATAGAAGATGCCGCCCGCCGAATCTTGCGTGTCAAATATCAAATAGGCATCATGGACAACCCTTATCTCTATTGTGATGAAAAAAGAGAGAAAAAAAATATCTTGACCAAAGAAAATCTAGGCATTTCAAGAGATATAGCGCGCAAATCTATCGTATTGCTCAAAAATCAAAATAATCTACTCCCACTTAGCAAAGACCTCAAATCTATAGCCATCATAGGCCCACTAGCAGCCGATAAAGACACACCCTTGGGTAACTGGAGAGGGCAGGCAATCAATAACTCAGCCGTATCTCTGCTAGAAGGGGTCAAAAACATGGCAGGAAAAAAGACAGAGGTAACATATGCCGAAGGTTGTAAGCTGTCTATAGGTGAGCGTAGTTTTACTGCCGAACTGACCATCAATCAGAATGACCGCTCACAGATTCCTGCAGCAGTCGCCCTTGCCAAGCAATCCGAAATAGTGATTCTTGCCATCGGAGAAGATAGCCAACAATCAGGTGAAGGAAGAAGCCAAACAGACATTACACTCTCTGGTGTGCAGCAAGAGCTCCTTGAGGCAGTGTATGCAGCCAACAAAAATCTTGTAGTAGTCTTGATGAATGGCCGCCCACTGGTCATCCCTTGGATGGCAGAGAACGCTCCTGCCATTGTGGAGGCTTGGCACCTTGGCTCAGAAGCAGGAAATGCCATTGCAGATGTGCTATTTGGAGCATACAATCCATCAGGAAAACTGCCCATGTCTTTTCCACGCCACGTAGGGCAAATTCCAGTTTATTACAATCACAAAAATACTGGAAGACCTGTCTCCAAAGACAACAATGTTTTTTGGTCACATTATACAGATATGCCTAACTCGCCCTTGTATCCCTTTGGCTTTGGCCTGAGCTATACTACTTTTGAGTACAGCCCCATTCGCCTAAGCAAAAATACTTTTAAAAACGGAGAGCAAATCACTGCCAGCATTACACTCAAAAACACAGGCAAGTATGAAGGCTCAGAGATAGTACAATTGTATTTGCGTGATTTGGTAGGAAGCCTCACTCGCCCCGTCAAAGAACTCAAGGGCTTTCAAAAAGTAACACTCGCACCCAATGAAAGCAAAGAGGTTAGTTTTACAATCACTGCCAAAGACCTAGAATACTACACGGCACGCAAACAATGGGAAGCTGAACCTGGTGATTTTCACCTATTTATAGGCACAAACTCTCAAGAGGTGCAGAAAACAACTTTTAAACTCGAGTAAAAAGGAAGCTATCTATTCTCGAAGCCTAGAAATCCTAACGCATCCACTACTTTTCCACAGAGGATGATTGTGGATTATGTGTGAGTATTCCAATAAAAATAAACTGTTTTTTGGACATAATTAGACAATCTACTGCCTTGGCAATAGGTTGTTTTTTTGTTTTATTGGTAAATAAAATCATACATTGGCAAATTTTTAGCAGCAATAAGAACAAATAGCGGACTATCATTATCAAAGTAGTATAAATTCATGAACAACCAACCCATCGGTATATTTGATTCAGGACTAGGAGGGCTGTCTGTCTGGCAAGAGCTTGTCAAAATATTGCCACACGAGTCTATTATTTATTTTGCTGACCAAAAAAACTGCCCCTATGGTGAGCGTAGCCCCGAAGAAATCACACATTTGTCTAGTCAGATTGTGGATTTTTTCTTAGAAAAAAACTGCAAAATGGTGGTAGTAGCCTGCAATACGGCTACTTCTGCCTCTATCCATCATCTCCGAAAGAAGTATGCACTGCCATTCGTAGGCATGGAGCCTGCCGTAAAACCTGCCGCACTGCTCACCCAAACAGGCAAGGTGGGGGTCATCGCTACCAAGGGCACACTCAGCGGAGAGCGATTTCACGAAATTAAAAATAAATATGCCCAAGATGTAGAGGTGTTTGTGCAAGTGGGGCACGGCTTGGTGGAGTGCATCGAGGCAGGGGAGTGGGAGAGCCCTCAGACCGAAGAACTCCTCAAAACTTATCTCGAGCCTATGCTAGAAGAAGGCATAGACCAGCTTGTGCTGGGCTGTACGCATTACCCATTCTTAAAAAAAGCCATACAGCACATCACTCAGGGCAAAGTCAATATCATCAACCCTGCCATCGCTGTAGCAAAACAAACTCAAAGGTTGCTTATAGAGTGTGATTTATTGCACGAAAGCCAAGAAGCCAAGCCTATTTATAGCTTTTATTCTAGCAAAGACACTCAAGAAATGCAGCGCTTGCTTGAGCACATAGCGCCAGATTTGACCATGGATATGAAAGGAACTTTAGAAGTGTGATGCCAAACTGGGCAAACCAATGGCAAAAAAGGCAAGGACAGGGGATTTACATGGGGGTGTTTTGTAGATTTTTAAAAATAAGCCTTAAATTGGCATTTTTAGATTTTCACCATCAAAACATTTTACACCATGTCAAGTATATTCACTAAAATTATTCAGGGAGAGATTCCTTGTCACAAAGTAGCTGAAACTGAGCATTTCTTCGCTTTTTTAGATATTCAGCCCATCGTTAAGGGGCATACCCTCGTGATTCCGAAGCTAGAAATAGATTACATCTTTGATTTAGAAGATACACTGCTGGCAGATTTACACGTGTTTTCTAAAAAAATAGCTGCTGCCCTCAAAGAGGCTTTCCCCTGCGAGCGTGTGAGCGTCATCGTGGCTGGCTTTGAAGTGCCTCATGCACACATTCACCTTATCCCTAGTGATACAATGGATGATTTAAGTTTTGGCAACCGCACACAGCCCTCTGCCAAATCTCTTGCAGAGATAGCAGCAGAAGTAAGGGCAAAGCTATCCTAGCAGTCGAGCCTTTTCAATATCTTGTGTCAGGCTCACAAAATCTGCCACAGAGAATGTTTCTGCACGCCTAAGAAGCCGCTCCTCTGTCATATCAAAGTTTACTGGCAAAATAGGTTTCAGGGCATTGCGGAGCATTTTTCGCCTTTGGTTAAAAGCGATTTTGATTACTTGCTTAAACAGTACTTCATCACAGTCTAGGCTTTCTACACCATTGCGGGTAAGTCGGATTACTGCCGAATCTACCTTAGGAGGTGGCAAAAAAACGTGTGGAGGCACTTCAAAGCAGTATTCTATGTCATAATATGCCTGTAAAAGCACGCTCAAAATCCCATAGGCACGGCTGCCAGGAGGCGAAGCAAGCCGCTGGGCTACTTCCTTTTGGAGCATGCCTACTACTTCGGGAACTTGATTTTTGTATTCTAATATTTTAAAAAAAATCTGAGAAGAGATATTGTAAGGAAAATTACCGATGACTCCAAAAGAGACATCTTGCCCAAAAAACGTATTCCAAGGAATCTCCAAAAAATCTCCCTGAATGATACGCCCCTCGAGGTCTGCAAAATTTTTTTTCAGATAATTGATAGACTCATCATCTATGTCTAGGGCATACAAATCTAAGGCTTCATTCTGTAGCAAGTAACCTGTCAATACGCCCGTGCCTGCACCGATTTCTAAGAGCTTGTTGTACTTGCCCTTAGGCTGTATCTGAGTGGCGATTCGCTCGGCTATTTGAGTATCTTTTAAAAAATGTTGTCCTAGATGTTTCTTGGGTTTTACCACTGTGAAGGTTTTTAGTTGTTGTAACATTGCTCTGAAGAGCCAGAAATTCAAACAAAATTAAGGCATTCTTTTTATCAATGTGCATAAATTATAAATTTTGCATATTTATTCTTTTATTTTGCACCCGAAAGCTATCAAGGATTTTAAACAGATAATTCTCATGAATAAGAATACAAACCCTGACACACATCCTACTCAAAACACCAAGCCCGTCATTGGGATTACAATAGGTGATTACAACGGCATCGGCCCGGAAGTGATTCTCAAAGCACTTTCTAACAGCCATATCTTGCGCATCTGCACGCCCGTCATTTATGGGTCTATGAAGATTTTGACACGCTACCGCAAACTATTAGAGCTCAAAGATTGGTTTATACACGCTGCCAACAATGCAAAGCAGATTAGCCACAAAAAAACCAATATGATATCAGTCTTGGGCAATAAAAATTTTGACATCAACCCAGGCATACTTGATCCAGAGGCTGGCGAAATGGCTTTCAAGGCATTGCAAAGTGCTGTAGAAGATTTAAAAAATGGAGATATTGATGCCATCGTAACTGCCCCTATCAGCAAAAGCAATATCCAAAGTGATGAATTTCAATTTCCAGGACATACAGAATATTTTACGGATGCATTCGGGCAGAAAGAAAGTTTGATGCTCTTGGTAGCAGATGAGCTACGGGTGGCAGTAGCTACAGGGCATATGCCTCTTGTGGAAGTATCCAAAAAAATCACTAGACACTTGATTCAGTCTAAAGTGCAGATTCTGCTCAAAAGCCTTAAGCAAGATTTTGGCATCTTGAAGCCTAAAATTGCGGTGCTTGGTTTTAACCCCCACGCTGGCGAAGATGGCTTGTTAGGAGATGAGGAGCAGCAAGTCATCAGACCTGCCATTTTAGAGATGAAGAAAAAAGGAGATTTAATTTATGGACCCTTTCCTGCGGATGGTTTCTTTGGGCAAGGAGAATATAAGAAGTTTGATGCTGTCTTGGCAATGTATCACGACCAAGGCTTGATTCCTTTCAAAACACTTGCCTTCGAGCGTGGCGTAAACTTTACGGCAGGGCTGCCCATTGTACGGACTTCACCTGACCACGGTACAGCTTTCGATATTGCGGGGAAAGGTCTAGCAGATGAAACCTCTTTGAGAGAGGCTATTTTCTTGGCCTGTGATATTTCTAAATACCGCAAAGAGATGTCAGAAATAGAGAATGAAGCACTCAAAATCAGTACGAAATAAACTGCTTTTACCCAGCTTCGTGTCTTCAAAGGTAATGATAGCTCGTGCAAGATGTTATTTGTTCCATTGTTGGTGTTTAAGAAATGGCGATCAGACTTGATACTTGTCTATCTTCAATGAAGCCATCTCGACACCAACAATGTTTTTAGTCTATAGTAGTATGAAAGATTGGTAAATTAAATCTATCTAACAAGTATGAGCTTTACTCCTTCTTCTGTTGTTAAGATAAATAGAGGTACGCCATTCTGACCTACTGAGTGTAGATTAGACAAAGATGTATTATCAGAAAATTGAAATGATGCCACTATTTTGCCTTGGGCATTGATGATGTCAGTACGTTTACCGTCTTGGTGTGTGCCCACATAATATCCATTTACTTGGCTTTCAATCCAAGTATAATTAAAATCTAGGAGTGTATTGCCTTGCTTGTCGATAAGCCCTAGTAAGTAGTCTTTTTTCTTGGCAGGCTGTACAATTGCCGAGCCATTTTCAAATATAGAGGGGATTTCATAGAAATAAAACTTATCTTTGATGACTTGCTTACCTGTTTGGTCAATAAAAACAGAGAATTTTTCCCCTCTTGCAAAAGCCAAGCCTTCTGAAAAGCCATCTATTGATTCATAGTTTCCTTCAAAGACAACTTTGCCTGTTTTATCCATAAAACCACTTTTATTGCCTTTGCTGAATGTAAACAATCCTTCTCCGAAAAAGCTCAGGAGCTCATAGTTAATAGGTATCACTACTTTGCCTTCGGTATCGATAAGCCCCCATTTATCATATTCTGTGGCTACATTGAGCAATCCATCTGCAAAACCGCCCGCATTTTGGTACAAAAAGTCTGTGATTTGTTTGCCTGCTAGGTTGAATAGTGCGGCTCTACTTTGGTCTTTAGCTGCCATCACAAAGCCATCACCCACATTTGAAATGTATCTGTAATCAATGGGAAAAACAACTTTATCCTCAAAAGTAATCAAGCCATATTTCCTCCCTTGCCTTACTCGGAGTAGATTTTGACCAAAGATTTCTAACTCTTCATATTGAGTATTGGTGTATAATACTTTCCCTTTCTGATTGATTACAGATTGATTACCATCTAACTCAGCAATAGCATATTCTCCATAAAAAAAACCAATAGAGCCATATTGAGGTGTAAGAATTTCATTGCCTTGCAAGTCTATCAAACCATACTTTTCGCCTGATGCCACACGCAAAACATTGTCATAATCCCACTCTATGCGGTCGTAGGTTTTACCCAGCTGTTGGTAGTTTTGTGCTGAAACTGGAAGATACACAAGAAAAAAAAAGAAAAAAAACGCAAATAATTTCTTCATGAGAGGTAATAAATTTAAGGTAAACAACATATGCTTTAACGCCTTTTTGAAGGACAGGTTGTATAGACTGTAATGCTGGTCGGTAGTTGGCGTTTTAGCAATGGTGATTGATTCTAAACTTTTTGTCCGCTTTTTATTTGCATGTCCAGACTGCTCATGATACACCAAGCCCCTACTAGCAAGCCCTTTTCTCGCTGACAATAACGAAGCGAATCTAAGAAGATATTTCGGTATTCTTCTCGTATAAAAACATCTATCCAATGTATTACCATAAAAGTTACAAAGTAGAACTCTTCTTGACTGTGAATCTTATATTTTCTGCCCATACACGAAGATATATCTTTCTTAACTTATATCCAAAACCACGGCTTCATGATGCAAAAGCCTTTGGTCGGAGCGAGACGCATCCGACCAGTTTGCTGTTGTGGGTTACGCTTGACACGCAACCTAAGACCAGACGGGGCATTGCTTATGCTACGCCAGTCTGAAGACTGAACAAAAAAACTGCTCCAAGTCCCCGCTTCGCTCAGACTTGAAGCGGCTTCCGCTTTTTAGTCATACACTTGCGGTAGTCGGGGGTAGTGTTTCAATCAGATTACAAATCTTTGGCTCATTGGTCGGGAGTATAAATCCTGACCAACTGGCGAGCCTTTTCTTAAAACTATTCAATATCAATATTAATCCGTACTTCTACAATCCTAGCTTGTGAAGTTGCTGGATACAATTCTACGATGTAGATATTATCTAAGTTCCTGAAATAACTCCACCTTTGTTTATCCGTCAAACCATTAAGTTCTAATTCAAGTTGTTCAGGGGTTTTGATATCATACTCAGAGAGTGAGGATATTGGAATTAATGATGTGGATGTATAACTTAGTGATACTACTTCAAATAATTTTGTATCCTCAAAATAAAGATAACGAGTTACAAAATAATAGTATACTTCATTTCTCCAATCATTCACAATTGGTGTATAAGCTAAACCCTCAAATCTAATACCTTCACTGACATTATCTTGATATGCAATGTATAAAGATTGAGTCTTTGCTTTTTGTACAGAGACCATAGTAAATAGAAATAGTAAGACAGTAAAGATACTATTCCTTACATTATTGTTATATTTCATAATTTTAGACGTTTAATTTTCGCAATCAATAATTGTATACATAGTTAAATTTTGTCTTTCAATTCTGATATTGGTTTGTTCCTCAATATCAAACGCTTTCCACCTTTCAGAACTTTCAAGCCCTCCCCAAGCTGATGCGACATACATTTCAAAAGTGGTATCTTCGTGTTTTGTGGGGTCATACTCTTTCAGCCCATTGGCTATCAGATTTAGATAAGTATCAGTAGCCATCAGGTTATGATGAGGTGAGTTATGGTCATAAGTACCATTGGGAGTCAGTTCAGGTGGAAATTGAGTATATATTTCAAATAAGTCAGGAAAGTTATCCGCACTCAGGTTTTGATGTCCTCCTATACTATGTAACTGAATATCAAACATCACGTGTAAACTTTCGTGTAGAGTTGTTCTAGCTATTTCCATAGCACTTTTCTCCTCTATTTTATTTTGATTAAACGTGATAATTAATTTTCCTTCAGAATCAGTTAAATCTAAGGTTTCGGCAGTTGCTGTGGAGCTTTGAGTTTCTCCAAGTTTGAATACAACATCTATTCCCTGCGTTTCTGAGATATTCGTTATTTGCTGAAAGACAGAGTTATTAAGCATCTTCTCCAAGACACATTTTAATCTTGGGTGATTATTAATAGAGGCATCTAATATAATTCTATCATTTTGAGGTTCAGGCACAGGCGGCGTATTATCCCCTGGGTCAGGTCTAGTAGGGATTCCATCTAATTCTGTGGATACGGGTATAGGACTGTTAGGGTCAGGTTCGCTAGGAGGAGGGGTACTACCATTACCTCCAGTTCCGCTTCCTGTACTACCACCACCTATGGGTGGTGGATTATATCCATCATCGGGTGGTGGTGGATTATATCCGCCTCCTGATGGAGGACTACCCCAACTACCTCCGCCCGAATTACAATCTCCGTCGAAAGTTGCTTCAAGCACTGTTGTTGTTGAAAAGACTACTCCTAAACTGTTTGTGCATACTTCGGTAACGGTTAGTTTACAACCTGATACTTCAAAATTAGTCTCGCAAGAATAACCAGGCCCAGAAGCACTTTTCTGTGAACTAAAACTTTGAGCATCAAACTCCCTCTCCCAAGCCACTGCCTGCGTGTTTGCCATTGTGCCATTGTAGAAGTGTAGCGGAATCTGCTCTTTGTGTGTGCGGAGATACTCCTTGCTGCCAATCATCTCTAAGACCTTTCCGTCTATGACCTCGCCTTGGGCATCAAGCTTGATGACTAATCTGCGGACATAACCGATGTCATAATACTGTACGTTTGTATTTCTCCAGATAGGAAAGACGGCTATTTGTGAGCCGTTGTTGAGTGTGTGTAGCAAGCCCTCACCCCACTGCGGATGCCAATAGGCCTGTCCGTTTTTTTGGGTGGTGTTTTTGGTCTTGAACCACTGTTCTAGTGCTGTGAGCTTTGCTTTGTCTAGCTCGGTGGTAGGTCTTAGGCTTTCGTCTAATAGCGACTTACAAGCACTCAGCAAAAAAAGGAAAAGGAAAATTACCCCCCCCCCATAAATATAACTCTTCTCATAAATGATATGATTGAAAAATGAATTGTTTAGAGGGTATTCTCTGACAGTAAAACT
>JAABSX010000055.1 GCA_011390205.1 Microscillaceae bacterium
TGATTAAAGATTAGCAGATACAAATTAAATTTGAATAGATGCGATTGTGCATTTTTTCAGAGGGTAGCATCAGCAAAATTTACGCTGTGCCTCAATGAGTGATGGTCTGTAGATACAAAAAATAAATTTTAGCTTTACTTTTGTGCCTCATAGAATAATAAGTCATAAATCACCAAACCCATGCACAAAAGCGCCAATACACCTCCTAGAATAGCTATATTTGCCTCAGGCTCGGGCAGCAATGCACAAAGAATCATAGAATATTTTCAACAAAACCCTCAAAAAGCCGAAGCAAGGCTTATTTTGACCAATAATCCAAAAGCGGGTGTACTTGCAAGGGCTGAGGCTTTGGCTGTGCCTAGCAAGGTGTTTGGTAGAGAAGATTTTTACACCAATGGAAGTGTCTTGGCATTCTTAAAATCTGAAAAGATTGACTGGGTGGTACTGGCAGGCTTTCTTTGGCTGGTGCCGCCTGCACTCTTAGAGGCATACCCTGATAGAGTGATTAACCTGCACCCCGCTTTGCTGCCTAAGTTTGGGGGCAAGGGCATGTACGGGATGCACGTACACCAAGCAGTCGTGGCAGCAAAAGAGACCGAAACAGGCATTACGATACACTATGCCAATGCTGAGTTTGATGAAGGAAAAATTATTTTTCAGGCAAAATGCACAGTAGAACCCCATGATAGCCCTGAAATCATTGCCGAAAAAATACACCAACTTGAGCACCAACATTTTCCAAAAGTTATTGCAAAATTGCTCGAAAATCAATGATTTTATGTAATTTTGCGGTATTATATAGAACCAAAAATAAAACACTTCGTAAAAGTCTTGAAAAAAATCATTTCCGCCCTTATTTCAGTATATCACAAGGAAAATTTAGACCCTATCCTTGACCTACTCCAAGCCTATGGAGTCAAAGTATATTCTACTGGAGGTACACAATCTTTTTTAGAATCTAAAAACATTCAAGTAACTTCAGTAGAAACGCTCACAGGTTATCCTTCTATTTTAGGAGGGCGTGTAAAGACACTTCACCCAAAAGTATTTGGAGGGATATTGGCAAGAAGCGAAAACCAAGGTGACCAAGCACAGCTTGAGCAGTTTGAGATTCCTTCTTTTGATTTGCTCATCGTAGATTTATACCCTTTCGAGGCAACTCTAGCCGCAGGAGGTACTCCCCAAGAGATTATCGAAAAAATAGACATCGGAGGGATTTCCCTCATCAGAGCCGCCGCCAAAAACTACCAAGACATAGCAATCGTGGCATCCCAAGAACAATATGCAAGCTTTGCTGAGATGCTCAGCCAAGGCAGAGGTGCTACCTCACTAGAAGACCGAAAAATCTTGGCGACACGAGCCTTTCAGGTTAGCTCACATTATGATGCTGCCATTTTTCATTATTTTAACAAAGATACAAAGGCAAGCAATGCCTTCAAGCACAGTTTCCCCGAAGGGCAGTCCTTGCGTTATGGAGAGAATCCGCACCAAAAAGGCGTCTATTACGGTGATTTAGAGGCACTCTTCGAGCAGCTACACGGCAAAGAATTGTCTTTTAATAACCTAGTAGATATAGATGGCGCAGTAGCACTTCTAGAGGATTTTTCAGAAACAGCTTTTGCCATCATCAAGCATACCAATGCCTGCGGAATGGCAACAGGGATTTCTCCTAAAGAAGCTTACCTTAAAGCCCTTGCCGCTGACCCTATCTCAGCCTTTGGAGGAGTCATCGCAAGTAATAGACCTATAGACCTAGAGACTGCACAGGAGCTAGATAAATTATTCTTCGAAATCTTAATTGCTCCTGATTTTACTGTGGAAGCGCTTGCCGTGCTCAAAGGTAAGAAAAATAGAATTTTACTCAGACAAAAGCAAGCCCTCCCTGCACAGGCACAGTTTAAGACCATCCTGAATGGAGTCATCTGGCAAGACCAAGACTACAAAACAGAGACCGCACAAGATTTACAGACAGTAACTCAGCGTGCCCCCAGTGAAGCAGAAATAAATGCACTGTTGTTTGCCAACAAAATATGCAAGCATACCAAGTCTAATACCATTGTTCTAGCAAATCAAGGACAACTTTTGGCAAGTGGTGTAGGGCAGACCTCAAGGGTAGATGCTCTCAGACAAGCCATTTTAAAGGCGCAGACATTTGGTTTTGATTTGAATGGAGCAGTCATGGCTTCGGATGCTTTTTTCCCTTTTCCTGACTGCGTAGAGATAGCCCATGGAGTGGGCATCACTGCCGTAATTCAGCCTGGAGGGTCTATCAGAGACCAAGATTCTGTAGATTTTTGTGACCAAAATTCTATGGCAATGGTGATTACAGGGGTCAGGCATTTTAAGCACTAGCCCAAAAGATGTGTTTAGCTGATTTAATTTATTCATTTTGAAATTATTACGTTCGATTATGGGATTCAGAGATTTTTTTACAGGCGATATAGCCATTGACCTTGGCACAGCCAATACCCTCATTATCTACAAAGACAAAATCGTAGTAGATGAGCCATCCATTATAGCACTTGACCGCAAGACGGAGAGAGTCATCGCGATAGGCAAACAAGCCATGCAGATGCACGAGAAAACCCACGACAACATCCGCACGATACGCCCACTCAAAGATGGTGTAATTGCAGATTTTACAGCTGCTGAGCTGATGATTAGAGGAATGATTAAGCTTATTAATACTGGAAACAGGTTTTTTTCTCCTTCTTACCGAATGGTGATTTGTATTCCTTCGGGCATTACAGAGGTGGAGAAAAGAGCCGTCAAAGAGGCAGCCGAGCACACAGGCGCAAGAGAGGTATTTATGATTCATGAGCCTATTGCGGCTGCCATCGGTATCGGGATTAATATAGAAGAGCCTATGGGTTCTATGGTCGTAGATATAGGTGGAGGCACTACAGAGATTGCCGTCATCGCTCTTTCGGGTATAGTCTGTGAGCAGTCTATCAAAGTAGCTGGAGATGTATTTACCCGTGATATCCTAGATTATATGCGCCGGCAGCACAACCTCCTGATTGGAGAACGCTCGGCAGAGCAAGTTAAAATAGAAGTGGGTGCGGCCATGTCTGAGCTAGATGATGCCCCTGAAGATTATGAGGTGCGTGGGCGTGATTTGATGACGGGTATCCCCAAGACCATCAAAGTAAGCTATTCTGAGATTGCTTTTTGCTTAGACAAATCTATCTCAAAGGTAGAAGACGGCGTGCTTAAGACTCTAGAAATGGCACCTCCTGAGCTTTCGGCTGATATCTACAGCAGTGGCATCTACCTCACAGGTGGCGGGGCTTTGCTTAGAGGGCTAGACAAACGCCTATCTTTGAAAACCAAACTCCCACTTCACGTGGCAGAAGATCCTTTGCGTGCAGTAGTACGTGGTACAGGCATCGCATTGCGCAATATAGAGGCATTCAGGTCTGTGTTGATGGATTAAAAAAGGATTTTCAAGATTAAGGAAAGTAAGTAAAGATGCGAACTGCTTGATTTGGTAATGTGCCAATTATTAGTGCATTACACAGTATAAATCAAATACATTCAAGTGCCTTAAAGTAAAATTATTTTTTGCTTAACTCATCACTTAAAATAGGCTTATATGCCTGTGTTGATGTAATCGCTGGATAGTTAGGGCATCAAATAGTTTTCAATTTTAAGTCGCTCATTTACTTGCTACCTAATTACTTAAAAGTACATTCACATAAAAGATTAACTCCTGTATAGGGGTTAATTTTTTTCAATAAGGAGTAAGCCACATTATGCGTTCTCTCTTTCTGATTCTCAAAAGCTACCAAGTGTTGCTCCTCTTTTTATTTTTAGAGGGCTTGAGTCTTGCCTTGGTATTGCAGAATAATTATTACCAAAATGCAGTGTTTTACAATTCTGCAAATACTTACGTAGGGTCTGTCTTAGAGACCTCCTCTTCGGTAGAGTCTTATTTTGGCTTGGCAAGTGTAAACAAGCAGCTAAGTCTAGAGAACCAAAGACTTCATGGCGAGCTAGAGGCACTTAAGCAGCAGGTATTTAGAGAAAATAAAAAAATACGGCTTGATTCTGCCTTCTTAAATCAATATGAGTTTGCAGTGGCACGTGTAGTCAATAATACCACACACCGAAGTAAAAATTATATTACAATCAATAAAGGATTTAAAGATGGCATTAGGCCAGGCATGGGAGTGATAGGCCCAAGCGGGATTATAGGCAAAGTAAAAGACTGTTCAGCACATTATTCCAGTGTGATTTCGTTGTTGCATACGGATTTGATTGTGTCGGCGGTGATTCAAAAAAATGATGCCATCGGACGGATACAATGGAATGGAAAATCTTACAGCACTGCCAAACTTTTAGAAATCTCTAACCACTTGAATATCAAAAAAGGAGATACTGTGCTTACATCAGGCTACAACAAGACCTTTCCACCCAATACAATGATAGGCACTATCCAGAAGCTAAGTACTAAATCTCAAACTTACTATGACATAGATGTATTGCTGAGTACATCTTTTAATCAATTAACCTATGTCTATGTCGTGAAGAATCAACTAGAACAGGAACAAGAAATCTTAGAAACAGACAGCCTGACTTTACGCCCATGAACCAACAAGTAGCTTTTATTACTTTTTCATTGTCCTTTGTGATTCATCTGTTGATACAGATTTTTTTCATTCATCATCTTGAGTTGTTTGGGCTTGCTTTTTGTTTTTTGTATATTAATTTCATTCTGACTCTACCATTAGATGCCAATAGAAACGTTGTGCTATTGAGTGCCTTTGGTTTAGGCTTACTTTTGGATGGGTTTTATGATACTTTGGGTATCCATGCTTTTGCTTGTGTATTGATAGCCTATTTACGTTCTTTTACGATAGGCTTGATTGGTTCTAAGACTGAAATCACCGAGCTGGCAATCCGCAATACAGGTTTATCTTGGTTTGTAACATACAGCTTCGTCTTGATATTGATACACCATTTGGTGATATTTTTTTTCCAGCAGTTTAATTTTGAGATGTTTTTGCATACCCTTCTCAGGGTGATTGCGAGCAGTTTGTTTACATTAATCACAGTGATACTGGTACAGTATCTTCTTTATTCAAATACTAAAAATGCAAGATAATCGTAAGTGGGTCATTATTGGGCTGTTCACCCTCATCGGAGTTATTTTTCTGGTGAGGTTATTTATGATTCAGGTAATGAGTGATGATTTTAAGCGAAAAGCAGAGGCGATTTCCGTAAAAACCATCGTAGATTATCCTCATAGAGGGATTATTTTGGACCGCAACGGAAAAGAACTTGTAGTAAATGCCCCTGTCTATGATTTGATGGTCATCCCCAAACAGGTGGCTTTTACAGATACTCTAGCATTTTGTAAGCTCATCGGTATCGAGCTAGAAGATTTTAGAAAGACTTGGAACAAGGTGTGTGCTTATGCTATGGAAAAACCTTCTATCTTTTTAAACCAAATATCAAGAGACGAACTTCATAGATTTCAAGACCAACTAATAGCATATCCAGGGTTTTATATCAATTCTCGGACAGTGCGGCACTATCCACACCACAATGTAGCCCATGCCCTTGGGTATATCGGAGAGGTAAGTGCCAGTGCATTAGAGAGAGATAGCACAGGATACTACAGAGCGGGTGATTATGTCGGGATTAGTGGAGTAGAAGCAGCTTACGAAAAAGAACTGAGAGGGCAAAAAGGGGTCAGACACATATGGGTGGATAACTGGGGCAGAGAAAAAGGAGCTTTTAAAGAAGGGGCTTTTGATACAGTCGCCGTGGCTGGCAAAAACCTTGTCTCTAGCTTAGATTTAGAATTACAAAAATTTGCCGAAGAGCTCATGGTCAATAAAAAAGGAGCTGTAGTAGCCATCGAGCCATCTACGGGGGAGATACTGGCAATGGTCTCTGCACCTACTTATGACCCCAACTTGCTGACAGGCAAGGAGGCTTCTCGTAATTTTGGTAAATTATTACTCAACGAAAATAAACCTCTCTTCAACAGGGCAGTTAGGGCAGCGTATCCGCCTGGCTCTACCTTTAAGACCGTACAGGCATTGATAGGTATGCAAGAGAATGTCATCAATGCACAGACTGTTTTTGCTTGTAACAAGGCACTGGTAAAATGCCACTATCATCCCACTACAGACCTTCAGCACTCTATTCAGCATTCTTGTAATCCTTATTATTACCAAGTATTTCGCAGAATCGTCTATCAAAATAAGCTCACACAGCGTGATAGTACCTTTGAGGCAGCCAAAGACCAAGAAAACTACCGTGAGGGGTTTACAATCTGGAAGAGGTATTTAGACGGATTTAACCTTGGGCGAAAAACCAATGTTGATTTGGTCAGTGAAGTATCTGCCTCTATCCCTAGTTTATCATTATATGATAATAGATATGGGGAAGGAAATTGGAAATTTTCTAATATTTACTCACTTGGTATAGGGCAAGGCGAGGTACTCACTACTCCTCTGCAGCTCGCCAATATGGCTGCTACGCTTGCCAATAGAGGTTATTTTTATACGCCTCACCTCGTCAAAAGTATCGGAGAGGAAAAAAGTATCCATCCAGAATATACAAAAAAACACAAGGTGCCCGTAGATGCTAAGCATTTTGACCTCATCGTAGCAGGCATGAGAGATGCCTACAGGGCTGGCACGGTTTGGTCTCAGGCTGTCAATCCTGATTTAGAAATCTGTGGAAAAACAGGTACTGCCCAGAACCCACACGGGGAAGACCATTCTGTTTTTATTGCCTTTGCCCCCAAAGACAATCCCAAAATCGCCATAGCTGTCTATGTAGAAAATGCAGGCTTTGGCGGTTCTTGGGCTGCTCCTGTAGCCGCTCTTGCCATTGAAAAATACCTCAAAAGAGAAACTTCAAAAAGATTTGAATGGCTCAAAAGCCACGTCATCAATAAGCGATTTATCTTAGAGCCTGCCCCTGAGCCCATACTGAGCGACTCTAGCAGTGTGCCTCAAAAAGAAGAAAAACCACAGCCAAGCCCCAAAAAAGCAGACACTGCCCGAATTGTATTAAAAGAAGAAAAAAACTTAGAGAGAAGTGAAAAATAAAACTCATCACACCATCGGTGAAGGTGCAGACAGCATTGCCATTCTGATTTATTTTGTTCTAGTGATTGTGGGCTGGGTGAGCATCTTTGCATCAGTCTATGACCCCTCGCAGCCTTGGTTTTCTTTTTCGCTTAACTACACCAAGCAGCTCATCTGGATAGGTACTTCCATTGTGATTATCATCCTGATTTTGAGTTTTGATTACCGCAACTATGAAACCTTTGCCTATGCCAGCTATGCTTTGATGATTTTCTTGCTTTTGGTGGTCATGTTTGTGGGGCGAGAAATCAATGGGGCACGCTCATGGCTTGATTTCGGCCCTATTCGCTTGCAGCCCTCTGAGTTTGCCAAGTTTATTACAGCTTTGGCACTTGCCAAGTTTTTGGTAAGCCCAGAGGCAAAGCCAGAGCTTTTGCGTACCAAAGTCATTGCAGGGTTGATTTTGTTGCTGCCCGTTTTGATGATTTTATTACAGAATGACACAGGCTCGGCATTGGTTTTTGGCACATTCGTAGTCGTACTTTATAGAGAAAGAGTACTCCCCGAATGGCTGTTATTTGCGGGGCTGCTGATGTCGATTTTGTTTATATTGGGCTTGGGGATGAAGCCTCAAAGCATTTTTTATTTTTTGGTGATTCCGATTCTTATCATTGCTGTCTTGGTGATTTTATACATCAAAGAGAAAAAGCCCTTGGTCATTTTGGCTGTTTTGGGGCTTTCTGTACTCTTGATTGGCTATATTTACAGTACCAAATACATTTTTGAAAGCTTTCTAGCACCCCATCAGCAAGAGAGAATACTGGTGCTGCTTAATGAGGACATAGACCCTCAGGGGCGTGGCACACGCTATAATTTATTTCATTCTAAGGTAGCAATAGGCTCGGGAGGGCTATGGGGCAAAGGCTTTTTGAATGGCACACAGACCAAGCTAAACTATGTGCCCGCACAAAGCACTGATTTTATATTTTGTACCATTGGTGAAGAACACGGCTGGCTGGGCAGCCTGCTTGTGATAGGTTTGTATCTTTCATTGATGATACGCTTGCTGTTTTTGGCAGAGCGTCAGAGAGATAAGTTTGTCAGAATCTACGGCTATTCGGTAGCATCCATCATATTTTTCCATTTTGCCATTAATATTTCTATGACCATCGGCTTGTTTCCTGTGGTGGGCATTCCCTTGCCTTTTTTAAGCTACGGCGGTTCTTCACTTTGGTCATTTACCATTCTGTTGTTTATCTTTCTAAAATTAGATGCACACAGAGGGCAGCAGATGGAAAGGAAATAGGGCAGACTTGGCACAGTGAGAGAAGGGACGAATTTTTTTTGATGAAGAATATTTCCCCAAAAAGTCCTCAAAAACATCCCCCATTTTTTTTGATAAAAGCAGCAAAAGTAAGTATTTTTAGATTTTGGAAAATACCCTGTCACTAAAAGTTAGCGGCAGTCAAGCCGAGCCAATACCATCACATGGAAGCAGAACAAGATATTCACGCTATTTTAGAGCATTATTGGGGGTACCCTCAGTTTAGAAGCCTACAGCAAGACATCATAGAGTCGGTGCTTCGGGGGCAAGATACCCTTGCACTTTTGCCCACAGGTGGCGGAAAATCAGTTTGCTTTCAAGTCCCTGCGATGGCTCTCTCAGGCATTTGTATTGTCATCTCCCCTTTGATAGCACTCATGAAAGACCAAGTAGAGCAGCTACAGGGAAGGGGAATCTCAGCCTGGGCCATTTACTCAGGCATGCCCAAGCCACGCATAGACCAATATTTAGATGAAGCCATCGAAGGCAAGGTGAAGTTTTTGTATGTCTCCCCTGAAAGGCTCAAGACGGAACTGTTTTTGGCAAGGGCTGCACAGATGGACATTAGCTTGCTGGCAATAGACGAAGCCCATTGTATCTCACAATGGGGCTATGATTTCAGGCCCGCCTATCTTGAGATTGCACAGTTTAGAGAAAAAATCTCCGATGTGCCACTCATAGCACTGACAGCCACAGCCACTGAAGAAGTCAAGGAAGACATCAAAAAAAAATTATTATTCAGAGAAAATCACCAAGTATTTCAGAAAAGCTTTGCTAGAGCCAATCTCTCATACTCTGCCCTAGAAGAGGAAGACAAGAACCAAAAACTACTCAAAATCCTCCGAAATGTGCCTGGCACGGCTGTGGTCTATGCCCGAAATCGCCGACAGACCCAAGAAGTGGCTGATTTCCTAAAAAAAAATCAAATCTCAGCAGAGTATTACCACGCAGGGCTCGGAAATGCACTCCGTGCAGAGCGGCAAGAGGCTTGGATTAAAGACAAGGTCAGGGTAATCGTGGCGACCAATGCCTTTGGCATGGGCATAGACAAGGCTGAAGTGCGGACAGTGGTGCATATGGATTTGCCAGATAGCCTAGAGGCCTATTACCAAGAGGCAGGCAGGGCTGGAAGAGATGAAAAGAAAGCTTTTGCCGTAGCACTTTATAACACCAATGACCTGATAGAACTCAAAAGAAGGGTAGAGGTAGCTTACCCAGAGGTGGAGTATATCAGAAGGGTTTATCAGGCCCTTGCCAACTATTTTGAGCTTGCCATAGAGGCGGGGGAAATGCTCAGTTTTGATTTTGACTTGACAGATTTTCAAAAACAATTTGATTTAAAAGGCATCAAAACCTACTACGCCCTCAAAAAACTAGACGAAGCAGGCTTCATTCAGCTTAATGAGGCATATTACAGCCCTTCCAGAATTTTATTTAACTTAGAGTTTAGAGAAATCTATGAATTTAAACTCAAAAATCCAGGCGCAGAAGACATCCTGACCCTGCTCGCAAGGCTTAGGGGTGGAGATATGCTCCGTAATTTTTTTCCTATCTCTGAGCATACCATTGCTGGGTATTTACACAAACCCATAGAAAATATCAAAAGACAACTAGAACGCCTGCAAGAGTTAGGGGTGATTATCTATGACAGGCAAAGTGAAAAGCCCCAAATCATTTTTCTAACTCCAAGATATGATGCCAAAAACCTGCCTCTAGATGCACAAAAAATGCAAGAAAGCAAACAAAGAGATTTGCAAAAAGTGGAGGCAGTTATTCACTACATGACACACCGACAAAGGTGCCGCACACAGATTTTGTTAGAGTATTTCGGAGAAATCAGCTACCAGCCCTGCGGTGTATGTGATGTCTGTATTCATAAAAAAAGACAGACAATCGCAGAAAAAGAAACAGAAGCCCAAAAAATCAAGAGTATTCTCCAAAAAGAACCCATTGCTTTGACATTGCTCATGCAGCAGCTCGCCCCCCGCCAAGAGGATCAAACATTGCAACTTATCAGAGAAATGCTAGACAATGGCGAGCTTCACAAAGCACAAGATGGCAGGCTAATGCTCCCTTCAAAATAGACTTTTGTCAGAAATTAATAAAAACTAAACCCTTGTTATAGATTTTAATTTTTAAAAAGCTATTTTTGGAAAATCATTTTTTTTAAATAAATTGCTCATCTATATTTCATAAAACAGAAATTTTTTAATTTTTATGGAAAAATCAATTGTAAATCAACTCATCTTGCGGATAGACGAATCTTTCCAAAAATTAAAAATCCAAGTCCCGATTTCAGATGTAGAGCATATTGCACTGTTTATTTATCAAGAAATGACCAGTGGTGGGCGTACTTTTCATACAGCAGAACACATCTTGCAAGTGTGCAGGCACTTAGAACATCCTCTGCAGATTTTGGCTACACTCTTCCACGACATCATTTATCACCAAATAGACAATGGTGCCAAGCCAAGCACAGAGGCAGTTTTAGAGCCACTCGTGTATTATAAAGGGGACAAGACCTACGTAAGAGAAGATTATCCACTAGAAGATGTTCCCCTTGTTTTGTGCCTGAGAATATTTGATTATCAGCCCAATGAAGAAATTAGGCTGCAAGGCTACAACGAGTTTTTGAGTACATTGGTAGCCATTCAAAAATTAAAAAAATACCTTGGCCATCGTAATTTGCTCGGTATTATGGTAGCCATAGAGGGGACTATCCCTTTCAGAGGCTTCAACGAACAGGGCAAGAACTGCTTTGAGTCTATGGAAGAAAAACTCATGGCACTCAACCAAGAGTACGAACTCAATATCAAAGAGGAGCATATTTACCTGCTTGTGCAGCTTGCCGTAGAGATGGCAAACAATGATGTAGAAAACTTCTCGAGCCAGAACGTCGCCGAATTTTTAGACAACACCTGGAGGCTCATCCCCGAAACCAACGACAAACTCCGAGTAGCCAATGTATTCACATTTACGAGCTACCGAAAAGCCATAGAAAAAATGGAAGGCTTTCTGAGCTTTCTCAATCCTGACATTGTCTTTCAGCAATACAGACAGATGCCAAGTGATGAAGTCTTCGCTCAATTTAAGCAGCAAGCCGACCAAAATATCAAGATAGCAAGGGAGTATCTCCAAGCAAAACTTACTTCTATTGCCTTGCTAGAGTCTTTGGCGATTTGCAGTGGAGGTGATGCCCCCATTTCTATGTTTATGGGAGATATTCGCCGCTCGGGTTCTTTTCAAGAGATAGAGCGTGCAGAAGATTTCTTGCCTGCCATCACCATGTCTGATGAGCTAGAGTATGACCTAGCCGTCTTGAAACTCTTAGAGTTTGGGCGTGCCTCTGAGCTTGATTTTGATACACAGAATGCTCCCTTTTCTTATTTTGTGTATGCTTCTATAGGCAAAGAAAAAAATCAGGCTTACCTGAAAGCCGCCAGGCAGATGTTTAAGGGTGAAATGACTTGTGAAGAATACTTAGATGTGATAGACTCCGAGACGAGGGCCTCCGTAGCAAAAGCCTGTGCCGAAGTAGCCATTAGCCGAAGAGATGCCCTGCTTGCCCTTGCCTGAAGGGTTTCAGCCTGCCCTTTTTTATAGTTTTCTCTTTGCTGTCAAAAGTTGTTTTTGGATGCCTGTTCTTGAACAACACAAAGACAGGCAGTTGCTTTATTTCAGATTATGGACTAACTATTTGCGTCTGCCAAGGGTTATGCCATCCGTAGTACCTCACAAAATACCCACTACTCATGCTAAAAAAACTCACATTCATTTTAATCTTATTTTATATGACACAAGCAAGCGGCACAGCCCAGACGGCATGGCAAGTACTCAATAGTTCTAAGGTAACTTTCAAAATAAAAAATGCAGGCTTCAATGTCAATGGCTCATTTGCAAGCCCTGATGCCTCTGTTGTTTTTTCTAAAAATGCACTTGCCAAAAGTGAAATTACGGCATCCTTAGATGTCAGTAGCATAGATACAGGCATCAGTGCCCGTGATACTCATCTGCGCAGTGATGATTATTTTGGAGTAAAAAAATATCCAAAAATCACAATGACCTCCACACGCTTCGAGCCAAAAGGGGCAAACTTTGTCGGTTATTTTAAATTAACTATCCGTGATGTAAGCCAAGAAGTAGCTGTTCCTTTTAGTTTTAATGAAGAGGGAGACAAAGCCACTTTTAAGGGCAACTTTTCTATCAACAGGCGTGATTTTGGAGTAGGTAGTTGGAGTATGATTCTGGGCAATGAGGTAGATTTAAGCATTGTCTTGAGCGTACAGAAGCAATAAAAAGCTGTTTTGAGAGAAACTGAGGCTACTGGCCACGCCGCATGGGCTTCATGTTGGCGAGCATCCCTCTGAGGTGTGTCCTGAGGATTTCTCCCATATTCTGACATTTTAAATACTCTGCGTTTTTGTGGTGCTTTGCCAGTTCACGCCTGAGTTGTTTGATTTTTTCGGGCAATGAGATGGTATCATTTTGCATACAATCTACCAAATCTTTCATCCGATGCCGGGCAGATTTTAGGCGGCGTGCCATAAGAGTTTGCTCTTCATACTGATACTGTTTTACAGTTTCGGGGCTGAGTAACTCTAAGCAAAGCTTTACGATAGGAGCATTTTCTTTAAAAAACTGAGAGAGGTACATGCGTCTTTTGCCCTCATAGCACTGCTGGTCAAAATCAATGGCTCGCACCCGATACTGCTCTTCATCAAAATCAGGGGTGATGTCCACCACATAATTATAAGAACGCATATCTCCCAAAAGTTTGAGGTAGCAGCGCTCATTAAATTTTACAAATTCTTTGGCTATGCGTACTTTATTCAGTTTGGGGCGCTGTATGTAGTCATTGATAAATACATCTCCAGGAATACCGGCAATGTGCTCTTCTATGAGTGTATGCTGATGCACTAGATAATTGATGCGGTTGGGAGAAAGGATATGCTCAAGCTCGAGCCCATAGACTCTTGAGGCATCTGCTATTTTGACATAAAAGTAATCGTGATTGTCATTAAAATGATTGACGATTCGGATACGAAAGGGCTTAGAATTACCAAAAGTGCAGAAATCTATTCTATCTACATAGAGATGCTCCATGACTGATATATCTCCGTCTGTCTTAAGCAAAGCATAGATATAAGTAAGGTGTGTATTTAGCTCTGACAGCATATACTGAGGATATACCACAATCTCCCAAAGGGTATCTCTGCCATCACTGTCTAAAAGTGGAAAACTATCCGTAAAGCGTAGCAGGTCATCATAGCGGAGTGGCAGCTCTGTATCACGCTCATATTTTTGGAGATAGTTTCGCAGATTTTCACTAATCTGAAAATGTTTTTTCTTTTTGGAGATAAGCGTCATAATGAAGGCTTTTCGATGTATAAGAGATATAATTAAAATGAGGCTTAATCTAATGTTTTTATTTTAAAAATCACTAAGCAAAGATTCTTTCTTTTTTGGACAAGGAATATTTTTAACAATCTAAAGACAAAATAGCAATCTAAGCATAATTTGTTTTTTTTAAGTTAATTCCACTCCTCAATCGTTTGAAATGTTTGGAGAGCAATGTATTTTTGGAAAAGGTCTTAAATTAAATAGAGATAAATCATGTCAAAAAAAAGAATAACTTACGATAACCTGATGCTAGAGATAGAAGACGGAATAGCACTGATTACAATCAGGCGTGCTTCTAAACTCAATGCCCTTAACCACGATACCGTAGAGGATATACGCAAGGCTATGAATGAAGTATATCATAACTCTGCCATCAAAAGTGCCATCATTACTGGAGAGGGTTCAAAGGCATTTGCGGCAGGTGCAGACATAGCCGAGCTCGCCAAACTGGATGAAATAGGTGCAAAGAGATACTCCCAAAATGGGCAGGATGTCTATGCCATGCTAGAAAACTGCCCCAAACCCGTTATTGCTGCCATCAATGGCTATGCACTCGGTGGAGGCTGTGAGCTTGCCCTTGCTTGTCATATGCGAGTAGCCGTAGAAAGTGCCAAATTTGGGCTTCCAGAGGTAAAGCTAGGCACATTGCCAGGCTTTGGAGGCACACAGCGCCTCACACAAAGCATAGGCAAAGCCAAAACACTCGAGCTCATCATGACAGGTGATATGCTTTCAGCACGTGAAGCCTATGAATTAGGGCTTGTCAATCACGTGGTGGCTTCACAAGAAGAGCTATTTGATAAGACACGTGAAATACTAAGAAAAATCGCTACTTCTGGGCCTCTTGCCATCTCTATGGTCATTAAATCTGTCAATTCAGTATATAGTAGTTATGAAGCTGGCTACCTCAAAGAATCACTTTACTTTGGGCACTCTGCCAATACTGAGGATTTTCACGAAGGAATGAAGGCTTTCTTAGACAAAAGAAGCCCCAATTTCAAGGGTGAGTAAGTAGCTCCAAACATTATTGACCGAGGTTTGCCTGTTTTTTTGGAAAATGGGCAAACTTTTCTGTACATTTGAAAGTAAATAGGTTTGTTGAATATGCTTTGTCATTGTACAAAAAGTAGGTGTTATTCTTTATGCTAGGTTCATTTGGTTTACATTTTTTTACATTGCCAAATTAACACATTTACTTAGTAGCTTTCAGAGACCATGAGAATCTTACAAATAAACAAGTCTTTTTTTATTGTTATTTTTTTTAAATGTGTTTTCTTCACTTGGCTAGGCAAGGCACAAAGTATAGATAGCCTACAAAATTTGCTTTTAAGCACCAGCGATGATAGCCTGTTGATAGAGATATACAACGGCCTGAGCTATGAATATAATTATTCTGACAACAAAAAAGCCAAAAGCTATGCCATCAAAGCGCTACATCTTGCCCAAAAAAATAAAAATAAAAAGCAAATAGCGGATGCGCTCAATCATCTAGGGCTGGTCTATATGAATCAATCTGTTTATTTTAAAGCAGTTGATTATTTTGAAAGAGCCCAAAAAATGTATCGGCAGGCAAAATACCCCAGAGGCGTTGCAAATACACTCAATAATCTCGGCTTGATTGATGAAACCAAATCGGAATATGCCAAAGCACTCGAGAAATATTACCAAGCACTTAAAATACAACAAGCACTCAAGAACCTTGTGGGCGTCAGTATGTGCTTAAATAATATTGGTAATATTCACTTTTTTCAAGGTAACTACACCAAAGCACAGGATTTTTATAAGCAATGCCTCGAGATAGATAAAAAAAACCAAGACCACTACGGTGTTACTAATAGCTTAAATAATCTAGGACTTGTACTAAGCAATCAAAAAAAGTATGAAGAAGCAGAAAAATACTATCAAGAGTCTATCAGCTTAGCCCAAAAGATCAATAATACACGAGATGAGATAAATGGCTTGCTAAATATCGGGAATTTATACAGAAAAAAATCTCAATTAGAAAAAGCACTACAATATGTGCAGAAAGCCAAGCAAAAAGCAGAAAATTATGAAGATAAGTATTTATTAGGAGCTGCCTATCTATCAATGTCAGATGTGCTTATCATGCAAAATAAGCTGACAGAGGCACTAGAGGTATCACAAAAATTATATCAGATAGCAGCACAGATTTCTTCCAAGAAAATAAAAATGAATGCCTCCGAGCAGATTTCAGAAATATACTTCAAACAAAGAAGGTTTGAGGAAGCACTCAAATACAGAAATATAGCAATCAGCTATAGTGACAGTATCTACAATGAAAAAAACACAGCCAAGATACATAGCCTCGAACTCTCAAGCAGAGAAGCCGAAAAAGAGCTGCTCATCAAACAGCAGGCTTTGCAAAAAACAAAAATTCAGAACCAACAGAAAGCCCTTTCTCAGCAGTATGCCGTCATTGTGATTATCTTAATATTGCTCGCTTGGCTTACTTCGCTTGTTCTTATACTGCATAAAAATAACCAAAAGCAAAAAAGCAACCAGCGACTTCTCGAGAATCAAAACAGGGTCATCAGCCAATATGCCCATGAATTAAAAGATAAAAATTTGTCACTAGAAGAATCCAAAGAAGAAATAAACACGCTTAACCAAAGCCTAGAAGATAAAGTGAGGCAGCGTACAAAAGATTTAGAAGAAGCCAACAAAAAACTAATAGATTACTCTTTTTCTAATAGCCACATCGTCAGGAGGCCACTAGCCAACATCCTAGGACTTATCAGCCTTATCAACAGTGAAACCTTAACACCCGAAGAAAACAAAGAAATGCTCCAGATGATAGAGCAAAGTGCAAAAGAATTAGACAAAATTATTTGCCTAATCAATCAGAACTTAGAGCACTGAGCTCCTCCTAAAATTGCCTCGCTCCGTCAGATAGACATAGACAAGGTAACTGCCCAAAAGCAAAAAATTAAATAAAACACCCATCCAAAAACGCTCAGGGCTAAAAAACTGGCTTAGACCTATCAACACAGCCCCCAAACCCAAATGAGCAAATGCCGAATCTAAGTGATACGGAATCGGGTAATGCTTCTGCCCCAATAAGTAACAAGCTACACTCATCGAGAAATAAGTGAGCAAAACTATCCAGGCTGAGCCTACATAGCCCAAAAGAGGTACGAAAATAAAACTAAGAACAACCGTGAGCAAAGCCCCACCCACCGAAATCCAAGTGCCAAAATAGGTCTGCTCACTGAGCTTAAACCACACCGAAAGATTAAAATAAATACCTAAGAAGACATTGCCCAGCAGCAGCACAGGCACAATGCCCAAAGCAGGATAATAAGCAGGATTACGGATAAATACAAGTTTTAGAATCTCAATATTTAGGCTTACTCCCAGCCAAAGCAATACGCATACTATCACAAAATACCGCATCACTTTGGCAAATAGGGCTGGAGCTTTCTTGTCTTGAGCTTGTGCAAAAAAGAAGGGCTCAGCAGCATAGCGGAACGCCTGAATGGCAAGGGTCGTAAAAATAGCCAACTTCGCACAAGCACTGTAAATCCCTACGGCATCTTCACTTGTAAGCCCTGCATAAAAATTATCGGGGAGTAAATACTGGAGCAATATTTTATCAAACATCTGATTAATCATCCCCGCCAAGCCCATCAGCATAATCGGATAGGCATAAATGAGCATCGGTCGGAGCTTTTGCCAGTTAAAATAAAAGCGAAAATCCAGAAAAGAACGGTACAGCAGCACAAATACAAAGGCATTGGCAAGCAGATTCGCCAAGAAAACATAGCCAATCCCTATCTCAGGGCTATAAATGTTACTTATCAAAGGTTTCCAGCTCTCAAGCCAATAGCCTTCAGAGACATTTCTGCAAAAAACCAAGAAAAAGACATTTAACAAAACATTCAACCCAATATTAATAATCTTTGTACTCACAAAAAAAACGGCTTTGTGTGCTTGCCTGAGCCGTGCATAAGGTATCGCTAGCAAAGTATCAATGCTCACAATCAAAATCAAAGCCCTAAAAAGCTGTACTCTGCCCGAAAACTGCAGGCCTTCTACTATCCAAGGAGCTAAAAGCAGCCCCAAGCCTCCTAGCACCAGCGTACTGAGCAAAACTTGGCTCAATATGAGATTGTAAACCTGCTGTGGGTCTTGGTCTTTGCGAGAGGCAAATCGAAAATAGGCAGTCTCTAAACCGTAAGTAAAAATTACATTTAGAAAGGCAGCAAAAGCAAAAAAAACAGTCAAAACACCGTACTCTGCCGTAGAGAAGCCATAAAAAACATCCACATGGAGAGGCACAAGCACATAATTGAGTAGCCTACCCAAAATACTACTTAAGCCATAGAGGGCAGTCTCACCTGCCAATTTTTTTAATAAACTCATAGCCCAAAATTAGAGAATATTTTTGATTCTAGCACATCCCTTCACAGGGATAGGGTTGCTCGGAGCGAACCCACCCCTCAGGTTAAAAAAGAGCTGTCAGTTGGACTCTTCCCACATGAATCGTAGGGATATTGGGTGGTTTGCGCCCGTTGTAGTTAAAGTTGAGCTGTAAACCATTGGCAAGGCGTTGCTGCCAATTAAATGTCCAAGTAAAGTTACGTCCGGGGTTCAGCGCTTCGAGCATTTCATAGCTGAGAGGGGTGTTGGGCTCGCCGCTGTATTGGATTTGTATCCATCTAAAATCCAGTAAAATATTGCGCTTTGCTACTTGGCTTACACGCATCTCTAGTTTGAGTTGCTGCAGTTGGGCTTCTTCTGAGGTGAGTTCTGTATTGGTGGTGCCTGTTCGGTTGGTAAACTGATACGAACCTGTAATTCTGAAAGAGGGTTTGGGCTGAAAGGCAATTTCGGGCTGAAAATTATAACCTTTCACTTGATAGTTGCGATTGAGCAAGACATTGGATTCATTTCGGAGAAATTCTATCTCGGGGGTGAAGCTCAGGTTGATAGACTTACTCAAATTTCCCCTTAGCAAAAAACCATATTCACGCTGTAGGCGTTCTTCAAAGCCATTGCTGAGAAGTTGTTTTTGTTTATTTTGTAAAAAATTACCTTCCCAGCCAAAAGCAGGATTGCTGCGGTCAAAAAACAAAGTGCTTCGCAAGGATTCTCTAGTAGAAAGTACGTCAGCATCTTCCAAAGCCTTGAAGGGAATCAAACGGCTCAGCACGCTTTCATCCGTAAACCGCTTGTTAATCGTCCAAGAAAGTATCTGTGAAAATTTACTTATCATTTTTTTTAGTCCTTTTTTTAATCTCCAGTTGCGGGGGGCTTGCCAGTTGAGTCTGTAGCTAAAATTATGGATAAAAGCATTGATATACTGGTCTGTAGGCACGAATATCTTGATGTATTGCCGCTCGTCAGGGTTGATGGCAATGTAAAATTCTTCTAAATCTTGCACGCCGTCTTGGTTATCATCTCTCCAAGTGTGTGTGCCTACGCCATTCTGCACCTGTAAAAAAATAAACTCTCGCCTTAGTTCTCGCCCTGTAAGTGTGGCAAAACTCAGCTCCGAGCGGAGGTGTTTTTCCCAGAAATTGGCATTCCAATCTAGCCTACCCATGAGGTTATTTTCATTGTTTTGGGCAAGGGAATCCAGCACATTTTCCAAGCGTCTGTAGCTAAGGGTAAGGGCAAGCTGCTGATTGGTGTTAGATTTGGTTTCTAATCTCAGGTTGGCATTTTGAGAATAAAGACTACGGGTGAGCCTTCCTTCTTGGGGTTGATTGTCTTCTCTAAGGCTAAAATCTAGGCTTAATTTAATTTTGCTCGTATCTGAGGTCTGAAAATAAAGCTGGTGTTGGTCAAAGTTCATGGCAGTCTGTAGGATAGAATCTAAGCCTGGCACCAGCACTTGATTTTTATCTTGCATAAATCTGTAACCTATTTGGCTTCCCCTGATTCTGTAGCCTACATCTACTCCGAATCTCCGCCAATCAGAGCGAATACTGTCTTGCACATTGCGAAGCAAAAACATATCATAGCCCAAGACAAACTTTCCGAGTTCTTTTTTGAGCTGCAAATCTTGTTGCCAGCCATCTGCCTCTTGTCCTCTTTGCCTAAAAGTGAATCGGTATTGGGCAAAATTAAGTTCATTTTTGCGAAGCCCTCCTTCCAAGTTGAGGATATTGTCTGCAATTCGGTTGGTATCCGTCTGTATGCTCCAGTCTCTGTCAAATTCTATGCTTCTAAACCTATCAATGGGTCTGAAATACTGCGTGTTATGCTCAAAACTGAGATGACTTGACCAAAAAAGCTCCTTGCCAAAAGGCAGTTTTTTGCCTTCATTGAGGTAGCCTATTTTGAAGGCTTGCCCTTGATTGTCTTGATTATTTAATTCAGAAAATCGGTTGTTGTCTTGGTTAGACATTGCCCCTTCGAGATAGACCTTGTCTGATTTACTGAGGTTGTAAGCCAGTCCAGCCGTGATGAGCTGCTGTTGTGTGGGGGTAGGCACTATTCTTTGGGCTATAAAATTACCCTGCGGAATGCCATTGATGGGTGCTTGCCAGGCATAGACCTGCCCATTGATGGTATTGTTAAGGCGGATATAATCCCCTTGATTTGTGCCTACTTCCGTAAAATTTACTTGGTAAATGGCCAAACTAGGATTGGTAGAATAGACCCAAATGTCTTCATACAAAAGCCCTTCGGCAGTAAGTGTATCTCTTCTTTCATACAGCACAGCATCGCTTCTAAACCCTACCGAATCCACGCCATTGACCAGCCCTAGGCCATCACCTGCATTGCTCAGTAGCAATTTATCTTCATCAGAAAGCCTGATAATGGGGTTGCGTGGATTATCTGCCGCACGGTGAATGTTAAAATAGACATCCAGCTTGTCAAAATTTTGGTAATGACTTCCCGTAAAAATAGTGCGGGTGTAGTTTTGCTCCGAGTATTCAAAGTCTATCCGAATCCGAGTAAACTGCGTAATCTGCACATTGGTATTGAAGGTAACTTCGGCAAGGTTATAATCAATGACATAATCATAGTTAAAGCCTCGAGTCATTAGTTTTCCGTCAATATATACTTTCTCAGAATTGGCAAGCACGATGATAAACCGCTCTCCATTCGAGCCTGTGAGTCTGTAAGGCCCCTGTACGCCTTCTAGTGGAGGCACAGAAATGGAAGCAAACTTGCCTTTGGCGACTGCAAAACCCACCGAAGTGCTGGCTTTGCTCTTTTCACCTGCTTCGTATTGGCTGTTGATGAGTCCGCCTTGCACATTTTTATAATATTTCAAAAAATAGTTTTCTTTGTGTTTTAACACAATATCACCGACCATCAAAGCCCCCAAACGATGCGACAACTCCACAAACACTCGGTCAAAATCTTGTAGTTGTAGGGTATTTCCTTCGGGCTGAAAAGGTACATCTTGGTCAGAGATATTGGCTATGATGCTGAGCTCTTCACTGAGCTGCCCTTCTATCTGTAGATTAAGGGAAGAGTTTACAAAAGCATTTTGGGTATTGCCAGCGGAGATTCCACGTGTGAGGTTGCCACTTTTTTGCAAGCCTTCTAGTTTGAAGATTTCTTCACGTGGGCGAATAAAAGGAGTGGGAAATCGGAACAATTCATCGGAATACTTTTCTAGAGAATCATATTGGAGTGGGTCTCGGTGGTAGCTTTTCTCAGCCAAGTTAAAGGGCAGTACTTGGTAGCAAATCTCTACAGAATCTACCTCTGCCTTGCCTATCAAAATGACTTGCCCACTGTTAAAATCATAAGAGAGTTTCAAACCACTGTTTGCAGGAGTTTTGATTTGCATACTGGCAGGCACGATGCTGAGCGTATCTAGCCGAAAGGTATCTAGCTTTGTGCTCACCCAGCGGCAGCGTGCATGAGGGCTTTGGGCAAAGGCATCGTGGCTCTCTGCCAGCAGCACTGACAAAGAGAAAACAATAAAAATGCATGTTTTTTTGCCCAAACTTGACATTCTTAGAAGGGTAGATTTAGGATTAGTAATGTCTTAACAAAAAACGCCAAAATAGGAGATTATCTTTGAATAAATGGATGCATCAACAATTACAATGAGATTCTTAGTAGCTTTCTTGCTACTATTTTGTACTCAAATTGCCTACACACAGGTACTGACGGTTAAAGACAAAATTACCCAAAAAGTACTTGAATGGGCAAGTATTTCGTCTGAAGTTTCTGAAGATTTTGTCATTACAGATGCACAAGGCAAAGCCGATATTAGCCGCTTCAAAGGAGCAACTCAGATTCAAGTGCGTTTGTTGGGCTATCAGATTTACCGAGCAAGTTACGCAGACCTTGTAGAAAAGGGTTTTGTACTCTACCTAAGTGAATCCCAAGAAACCTTAGAGCAAATCGTAGTATCTGCCACTCGCTGGAGGCAGTCTAGCAAGCAAGTGATTGCCCGTATCAGTAAGATTTCTTTGGAGGAAGTGAGGCTTCAAAATCCCCAGACTACGGCTGATTTATTAGAGCTTTCAGGAGAGGTATTCATTCAAAAAAGCCAGATGGGGGGAGGAAGCCCTATGATTCGTGGGAAAATCCTTACAGTCCTTCTTGGCTTACATTCAATCTAAAAGCAAGCTATCAGTTCAGATTCAAGTATCAATGGTTTCTCAATACAGGCATAGAAAACCTAACAGACCGTCGCTACCGTCCTTATAGTTCGGGCATTGCGGCAGCAGGGAGGAATTTTATCTTATCAATGCAGGTTAAATTTTAAGGTAAACTACTAGTAACGTGTAACATAAGTTTTTTAATAGGTGCTCATAGCTGATAATCTGTAACCCAAAACTCCAGTTTCGGGTGTACACTCGAGTAAAGCTACACTACCCAAGCCAGAGGCTCAGACCACAGTATCAGTAAACTTTTGTTACAAGGTACTAGACATTTTCTGGAATAAAGTAGTTTTACCTCGTTTTTCCATAGCTCAGAGCTTGCAAGCTCTGGGCTATGAAAAAGTGTATATTAGTATGGTTTTAAGCTTTAAAAATACGCTATTCTGGTAATCAAAGTTTGGAGGAAGTGCAGGCTTGGTTTGAAAAACACATACAGAAAAACTAGCTTTTTTTGATTTAAGGATAGAGTTAGAAAGAAATAATCACATCAGTTGATAATTTTCAAACCAAAAAATAAAAGTAGTACGTTTAATAAAGTGCTTTTAAATCTAAACAATTATTGCTATATTTAAAATGTTCATTAACCCATATAAATCACAGACATGAAAGACATCTTAAAAACCATCCTCATCATAGCAGCTATTTTTATTGGATTTGGCTTAGTAGGCAAAATATTCGGGCTTTTCTGGGTAGTATTCAAGTATGCACTCATCGGTGCGGGAGTCTATGTAGGTTACAAAGTGGTAACAGGAAGCAACAAAAAACGCATTGAGTAAATCTTAGAATTGCCTCATTCTGATTAGAGTTGTGCCGTGAAAATAGATAACAAAAAGTTATTTATCAAACTATCATTGAGATGGGAGAAGGTCTCTCGTTAGCCTTGCGAGGCCAACAAACCACCCTACTGTTCCGTGTTTGGTCTTCCCCTTCGGCTTGCTCTTGGGGAGACCAAGCACTTGAGTAGGATAATAAATGGTTTTACAGCGTTTTCAAATTTTATTATTTTTTGTAAAAATTTACTCCAATCTTATCTCTATGATGAGTAATTGATTCAAATGGTTGTCATACGCAATCGTCTTACTCACACATAAACTAAAGAAATCTCAAAGTAAATCTTATGAAAAAATTAATTTTAATTCTTCTTTTACCTGTACTGGGCAACCAATACCTATTTGCACAAGGCAAGCAAAAATATGAAATTATTTATCATATAGGTGAAAATATAGGCTTCTTTCCTTATGAAAAAGGTTTGAATGAATATCTCTTCAAGGGAATAAAACAAAAACAAATCACTGCGTATGAATATACAGATAAATTTGGTGAGTTTTCAGAAGTACTGAGTGAGCAAGATATCTATAGTTTAGGAAAGTATTATGACTCTGGTTTTGGGGATAGTGTTACAGTTCACCCGAAGTATTGGGATATTGAAGTCCAATCCAAAAAAGGAAAAATCAAAGCTTTAGCACTTACCTTTAGCATCAACGATGAAATAAATCAGCCAAATAAAAGAGTATTGATGAAGTATGATGAATGTAAGGCATACCTCAATACAATTTATCAAAACTCTCTCAAGCATCAAAAAATAGATTACTTAGAAGCTGCTTGGTTTGATTATGAAAACCGTAGCAGACAACTTTCTCTTGCAGAAGCACTCGAGAAAGGACTCTACAAGGGAGTAGAAAAAGTGAATGGAAGCTATCCAGAATTAAACATAAATGAATTAAGGGAAAAACAAAGGGCAGTGATAAAGGCTAAAAGTACAAGCCCTTTCTATATGCAACATGCAGCCAATGAAAAGCATACCATCTTGACTCGCAGCATAGACTTTAATATTTATAACTACCCTTATCAATATCCTTTTTATGATAGTCTCTCTTTGAAAGCTCAAGTTGATATGATTAAAAAGAAATCTTCCTACAAGCCAGAAGCAGGACTAAGGCCACTAAACTATTTTGGCAGAGACCTTATAGTAATTGATAGCACACAAAATTACTACCCTAATAGAGAGTGGTCAGAACCTAGAGATAATTTTTTCCAAAGAATCTATGATGGCGTAGTAACAGGTGAAATAACGTCTTATAAAGCAAATACTAACCTAAGAGAAGATAATGTAGTCGCACAGAGCATAGAAGAATTTATTTTAGGATTACAATATTATGACCAAGCATTTGGAGATAGTGTAGTTTATGGATACACAGAGTTTAAATACTTGATTAAAGAGTATTATTATACTGATTTAGAGGGAAACCCAACAAGGTCAGTGATAGACTATTTAACTTTTGTAATTCCTCAAGGAACATCAGAACCTAGTATGTTTGGAGATTTACCTGTTTGCACATTAAAGTTTTCAGAAGTAAAAGCCTATTTTGAGAAAATATATCAAGCCTCAAAAGGCAGAATAGCCTCAATACAAAATATGTGTATGACTACAGCACTAGAGAAGCATCAACATTATACAGGCACCATCAGCAGGTTTTTTAACCCAGCAGATCTGTGGATTGAGGATTTAACAACAACAGAGGAGGGGAGGGGAAATCCTAAGGCTTATTTTGGTTTAATGCACGCCGTACAGCAGGAGTTAAAAGATAAGCGTAATCTAGTGAGTGATATGCCCTCTAGGGCAAAAGATGTGGTGCGTATTTTTCCTCCAATCTTGACAGTGTATAATGTAGAGAGTAATCAAGCAATCAATCCCGAAAATCCAATCTCTGCTGAATCCATCATAAAACTGAAATGTAGCTCTGACCCTTATTCTACAGACCATGATGCCAACAGAAAGTACGAAATAACTAGCCTAGAATTCAATGCTTTTCGTGGTGGAAGATTAGTCAAGAATCAAGCCTTCAAAGGAGTATCTGAAATTGATTTAAGTACTTTGGGGCTTACCGCAGGAGACGGGGTACAGGTAAAAGTAATAAATGTGTTTACTTTTGACGAAAATGGAGAGAAAATGGAAGTCAAACTTGCAAACCCTTATAGTAGTTTTTTTATAAAATGATGTAGTCTTGACTGTTCTGTGCTTGGTTCTATCCTTCGGCTTGCCCTTGGAGAGACCAAGCACTTGAGTCCAAAGCAATCAATAGTACAGATGGAAATAGATAGCATTGACACTCCCCATTTCTTCTGCCCCCTCTTTGTTGGTTGTTGGTATTTTGCTGCCTTGCGAAGGCGGAGATTGTTAGTGCTGAACTTCATTAGATGCACAAAACTTGAATTTAGCACTTCACTTTCATAGAAGCAAGAAACCCCTGTTTTTGCAAAATGGCTGACACCAAGGGCATTATTTTTTCTTTAATTCGTTAATCATTTCAAAAACCCCACTTTGTGCATTTTCAGTTCCGCTATTAACTATCACTACATATCCAATTAATTTTTCTCGGTCTATTTGTGCATAGCAGAAAAAAGTTCCATCTGAGCCAGCGTGTTCAGAGATTTGTTTGTTATTTTTTGTGTAATTTCCCCATCCAATCGCATATTCATCTCTTGCTGTATGTAAAAAATCATAGGTGTTTGATTTTAAAAAATCATTTTCTTTTGACAAACCTTGAATGTTTAACTGAATAAATTTAGTGTAGTTTTCAATGTTCATACTTAAATCACCAGCTGGCTCTG
>JAABSX010000056.1 GCA_011390205.1 Microscillaceae bacterium
TAAAAATTAATATCTTAAAAACCACAATATAACGCTTTAAATCCTTATTTTTAATACTCTATGATAGGTTTTGTTATATTTTGTGATTCTATGACGATTGCAAATTAAATTAATAATTTTCAGCTAGTCGATATTTGCAATCATGACTTCAGAGCAATAGATTTTTAATTTACAATATAACTTAAGCCCAAAATTAAGCTCAAAGCTAACCCAATGTAGGGCTTATCCGTTTGTGCAAGGAAATCATCTTGAAATATTGTATGAAAAGCTATACCCTCATTCGCAAAGGAGAATTTCATCCTGTGTATTGTGAAGATTTTTTGGTTTCGGAGAATTTAGGCAATCAATACCAAATAGGAGCCGTCATGGATGGCTGTTCTTCCGGCAAAGAATCTCACTTTGCCTCTGCACTTCTAGGAAAAATGCTTAGAAAAGCACTAAGAGAGTTAGAATTTGGCAAGGAAAATATCTTCAAGCAAGCTCCTGAGGCCAATCAATTAAGCAAAATTATCTTTGAGAAGGTATTTAAGCTCCTGAGGCAAATCCGCCAAGACTTGTATCTTGAACAAGATGAAACCCTCTCTACACTCAATTTGATGGTCTATGATATCAAACGAAAAGTGGCTTTTGCACATCTTACAGGAGATGGTTTCGTGGCGATAGACGGCAAAATCACCGAAATAGACCAAGACAATAAGCCTGATTATCTTGGATACCACCTTTCTTTAAAGTTTGAGGACTGGTACGCCACTCAAAAGAATTTCTTTGAAGTAAAAAACCCGAAAGACATCGGCATTGCCTCGGATGGCTTGGATACTTTCAGAACTTCCCGAACAGATACCCCTGAAGGTTTTGACATAGCCCATTTTTTGTTGGTAGAAGATACATTTGCCAAAATGGAAAATATGCTCACCCGAAAATTTAATATCTTGCATAAAAAATACGGATTCTTACCAGGAGATGACCTCAGCATCGTCAGGTGGCGTTTTGAAGCCTAGCTGCCATCCACCCATTGATTTCACTTGTCTATAAAACGCTTTAAATCTGAGATATTTTTGATATTTTGTGCAGTGGCCTGCTCCTCTCTCATCATGAGAGCATATGTATTGTTAAAACCCAAGGGTTTGAGCCATCGCACTTTGTGCTGGATTTTAGATTCTTTTTTGACATACTCATAGACGGCTTGGCTATCTTGCATGATTTTATCTTGGGTTTCTTGGTTTGCCTTCAAAATCACCAAAAAAGCCGTTCCTGTATATTCAGGATAAATGTCTATTTCACCCATTTTGAGGGCATCATAGCAGATTTGTGTGCCTCCCAATCCGCCCTTTACCTCCACAGTAAGCCCACTATAATTTTCTATCAAGCATTTGAAAATATCTAATAAAATATACTGTTCCGTAAATTTTTTTCCACCTATCACGATATCTGCCGCTCCTTGACGCACTACTGCAGTACGAAACCCGAGGCTTTTGAGAAAACCCTTTGCGACCTCTTGGGTGCTTTTTTGCTCCTCATCTACTAGGTAGTTGAGCCGCCTCATTTGTGTATCTGAGATTTTACCACTGATTTTTTCTAAGATTTCTTGCAGAGAAGGGTGCTTCTTGAGTGTCTCTGCATTGATGAGTGGGGCCACAAAATAAGGTGGAAAACAGTGTTGGTCATCTTGAAGCACTCTTAGGTTAAATGCTTTGATTTTTCCTTCTGTGGCATAGCCACTGATGACATCTATCTGCCCATTTTTGAGTGCCTGATACATAAGCCCTGCATCCAAATCTCTTGTCTTAGAGAAATAAAGTCCATATTTTTTTTGTAGGCTGGGGTAGCCATCAGGGCGGCTTTTAAATTCGGCATCAAAACCCGCTACGATTGATTTTTGAGTACTCAGCACGGCATATACATTGCTTGCCAACAGTGCCAGAATGCCCGCCATACTCAGCAGCAGCAGAGGACGCAGCCAAGTTCGGATGTTTCTCTGAATCAATGCCAAGCCACTGTCTAGCAGCAAAGCCAGCAAAGCAGAGGGAATCGCCCCTGCCAAAATCATGTAACTATTGTTAAGTGCAATTCCTCTAAAAATAAACTCTCCTAAGCCCCCCGCTGCTATCAAAGCACAAAGCGTAGCCACTCCCACATTGATGACTGTAGCCGTGCGAATCCCCGCAAAAATAATCGGCATCGCAAGAGGCAGTTCTACTTTTTGTAGAATCTGTAAGGGCGACATCCCCATCCCTTGGGCAGCCTCTATGATGCTGTTTTCTACCTCAGAGATGCCCGTATAGGTATTGCGGACAATGGGCAGCAAAGCATATAAAAACAGCGCAAAAATGGCAGGAACGGCTCCAATCCCGAGCAAAGGCAGCATAAAGCCTAATAATGCAAGGCTAGGAATCGTCTGTATGACTCCTAGTACGCCCAGTGTTCCCCCCGAAAATTTACGGTAGCGAGAAAGCAATACCCCAATGACCAGCCCCAGCGAAATAGCAAAAAGCAAGGCGACTGCTGTAAGGTATAAGTGCTGTAAGGTTTGCTCAAGAATATCTATACGCCTCTCTATGATAAAATTCCAGAAGTCTAACATTTTTTGTAATTTAAGGAATTTTTCATTTTAGATGGATTTACTATGTGCTTTGTGCCCGAGTTAAGCACTTGGGTTTATTTAGCATTATTTATTAGATTGCAATGCATGGATAACTATTTAATTACGGCAAATAAATTACATTTTAAGAGAATTACAAAATGTGAGGTATCTATTATGAGATAAGAAGCAGCTATCAGAGAGCAGTAAGATGCCTTTTTTAGGCACACGATTTTTTGTAAAATGACAAGTTCGTTTGGATATTTTAAAAGAATTTGCCTGGAGAGCTTGCTTTTTTCAATGTTATTTTTCCTAAAAAAACATAAGTTAGATTTTTCAAATCAAGTTTATTCTCAATTATTGTAGTATTTTTGTTAGTAAATATTATATTTTCAAGAAATTTTCAGAATAAAACAAGATTGAGATAGATTACTTAGCAAAACCAAAAGACATACAATATGAAATTACGCATCGGATTACTTGGCGGAGGCTCATGGGGCACTACAGTGGCCTCTATGGTTGCGCGCAATTCTCCCACGATTATGTGGGCAAGAAGTACAGAAATCGTAACGGACATCAACACACAGCACCGAAACGAAAAGTATTTGCCCGGGGCAAACCTCACCAACTCACTCAAAGCGACCACCTCCATCAAAGAAGCGATTCAAGACGCAGATGTCATCGTAATGGGTGTGCCTTCGCAGAGTTTTAGGCAGGTTTTGCTAGACGCCAAGCCTCACATCCGTCCGTGGGTGCCTATTGTGAGCCTCTCCAAAGGCTTAGAACAAGAAACACAAATGCGGATGACCGAGATTATAGAAGAGGTAATGCCTGGGCATCCTGCCGGCGTGCTTACTGGCCCTAACCTAGCCCGTGAGATTATGGCGGGGCAAGCTGCCGCAGGTGTAATTGCGATGGTAGATGATACGATTGCAGTGGCCTTGCAGAGTGTCTTTCGCACAGGGCTTTTTAGGCTTTATACCAATGATGATGTGATAGGCTGCGAAATAGGAGGTGCACTTAAAAATGTAATCGCCATAGCCGTAGGAATGGGAGATGGTGTGGGAGCAGGAGACAATACCCGTGCTGCAGTCATCACTAGAGGGCTTGCCGAACTGACCAGACTCGGCGTAGCGATGGGAGGAAAGCCACTCACTTTTGCAGGTTTGGCGGGTATGGGTGATTTGGTAGCTACTTGTATCAGCCCACTTAGCCGAAACAGATACGTAGGGACACAGCTAGGGCAAGGACGCAAAATAGACGAAATCATCAAAGAAATGTCTATGGTAGCCGAAGGGGTAAAGACATGCAGTGTCGTGATGGATTTGGCTAGACAATATGACATAGAAATGCCCATTACCCATGAGGTTTACAAGGTCATCAATGAGGGCAATACCGTCAAAGATGCCTTCAGGGGCTTGATTCAGCAGCAAAGTGGCTCAGAATCTGATCCTGGGTAAGCCCCTTAGGGCAGGGGGCTGAGTGTAGGGCAGGAAAGCTGTCTTACACTTGCTTTTCACACATAAATTGCCCCTTCTTCCTCTAGCCCAATTACCTCGTGCATTCCCTTTGAAAATCTCCAAGCACCGATGAGGGCCAATACAGCATCTACTTCATGCCAAGATTTTAGCACAGGGATTTGCCAATCGGGGTGTGTCTCTGCCAGAAAGGTCTGTACATCTGCCAAGTATTTTACCTCTTTTTTGTAATGGAGGTCTTTAAGCTGGAGGCGTTTGGCTTGCCAAGCAGGATATGTTTCATAAAACGGAAGGGGGCGGAGTGTATGCACCAATCGCATGGCTCGAGCCGTGAGCCCACCTAAGAAAAGTGGCGACATTGCATTTACCAACCTATCACCAGCTCTGTAAAAAAAATCAGGGTTCTCGATGGTATTTCTCTCCTCAATCGGCAAGTTGTAGATACTAGGCAAGGAAAGAGGCGCATCTATAAATACATATTCGGGTTTGATGTCTTGCAGTGCAGTTTCTAAGAAAGCATCAGCATCTTTCTTTTTTTCAGTACTTTGTACTCGGATGATTCCAGTTTTGGGGCAGAGAGTAGCAAGTGCAGTTGTGCCTGCTAATTTGCTTCCGTAGTCTATTCCGCAGATGGGCATGATTTTTTATTAAGTTGTGTTCCTAAACTTACAAAAAAAGTACTTACTTTGTAAATATTCTAACAAAGAAAATGGAAAATCAACACAAACCCCTATACATTCCTTTTTTGCTAAGTATGCTGAGTGCCTTATTGCTGTGGTTGGGCTGGGTGGCAGGCGGATTTTTTCTGTTTGTGGCTTTTTTACCTTTGCTTGAGATAGAGGTGCTTTACAGACCCTCTCAAGTGCTAAGAGGTAAGTGGATAGTTTGGGCATTTACTTTTATAGCTTTTTGGCTGGGCAATATTTTATTGTGTCTTTGGCTTTTTGCGGCTTCCTTTTTAGGGGCAATGCTTTTTACCTTGCTCAATGCCCTGATGATGACCCTTCCTTTTGTGCTTTTTAGGCTTACCAAAAGCAATATCAATGATGCTTACGGTTATTTTTCACTGATATTGTACTGGCTTTCTATGGAGTATCTGCAGCTTCACTTGCCTTTTGGTGGCTCGGCTTTGGTCTTAGGGAATGCCTTTGCGACAATGCCCGACTGGGTGCAGTGGTATGAGTTTACGGGGGTGCTTGGCGGTTCTTTGTGGGTATTGCTCATCAATGTATGTTTGTATCTTGCCATTCGGAGCTATTATACCACCAATAAAAAAATATTTGGCATCTATGCCTTCTTGAGTTTGTCAGTGGCTTTGCTGGCATCTTGGATGATACGCAGTCAGTTTGAGTTTTCATCCCAACAAGTAAATATAGCATTGGTACAGCCTGGATTTAAGACAGGTAAATCTCTAGAAGCGCTTGATATCCCTGCTGAGGCAGATGTGCTTCTGCTGCCTGATATGCCCAAGAGAGCAGAAAAGTTGCCCAAGGCAAAAAGCCATTTAAAGGTAGAAACTTATTTAGACAAAGGCGAAGCATTTAGAGAAGCATTTTATATCAAAGGGGATTCTAGTCAGCATTATCGACAGTCTAGGTTTTTGATAGGCTTGGAGATTGCACCTTTGCCACTATTATTTGAGAAACCGCCTTTTGATACGCATTGGAAAGATGCCCACACCTGGGCAGGGCAGCCCAAAGTCAATACCTTTGAGGTAAAAGACAGCACCTATTTAGCGGCTGTCATTGCTTATGAGGCTTTTTCGGGAGATTTTCTAAACAGATTCGTTGAGGAAAATGCCAACATACTTGTGTTTTTTCCAGCAGATGACTGGGGTTTCTCGAGTGTGCTTTCTAAGGTATATTTTCAGTATGCGCGCCTCCGAGCCATTGAGCAAAGACGGGCTGTAGTGGTGGTATCTAACAGAGGCGTGTCGGGTTTTATCTCACCCAAAGGAGAGATTGTCATGAAAACAAATTACCAGCTTGCCGAGGCACATCAAGCCTCCCTTTCGGTAGAGTCTGTGAAGACAGTATATGCTGAGCAAGGAGATTATATCGGGCGGTTGGCTATGTTTTTGGCAGTAGGGCTTTTCTTGACAGGGGTCATTAAGAATAAAACAGGAGGAAAAACCGTCATCAAGGCAGGTTTGAAATAAATACGCCAAGACAGTTCTTCTTGGTGCATTGCCCGTCAGAAATACAGCTCAAAGCACTAAAATCTAAGGACTTAGGCAAACTTATATGATTTTTTCACTAATTTTGGACAGGTATTTTTTTAAATCTCGGAAGAGAAGCCTTTTAATCATCAAGACCAAGGACAAACTACACTATGTCAGTAATCGTAGAGCAGCTCAGCAAAATATATGGCAAGCAAAAAGCCGTCAATAATGTGAGTTTTGAAGTAAAATCAGGGGAAATCTTGGGCTTTCTAGGCCCCAATGGTGCGGGCAAATCTACCACCATGAAAATAGCTACGGGCTATATCCCCCCCTCAGAAGGCACTATCAGGGTGTGTGGGCATGATGTACGCAAAGATTCTATGGCAGTACGCCAAAACATAGGCTATTTACCTGAGCATAACCCCCTTTACCTCGAGATGTATGTCAAAGAATACCTGCAGTTCATAGGAAATATGCAGCAAATCAAAGGCAAAAAACTCCGAAAAAGACTCGATGAGATTATCTCACTCTGTGGCCTAGAGCGGGAGCAAAGCAAGAAAATAGCCCAGCTTTCTAAAGGCTATCGGCAGCGTGTGGGGCTGGCACAAGCCTTGATTCATGACCCTCCTGTACTGATTTTAGATGAACCCACCACAGGGCTAGACCCCAACCAAATCGTGGAAATTCGTAACCTTATCAAAGAAATAGGCAGAGAAAAAACAGTGATTTTCTCTACGCACATCATGCAAGAAGTGCAAGCCATTTGTAACCGTGCCGTGATTATCAATCTAGGTGAAATCGTAGCAGACAGTGCTGTATCTGAGCTTACAAACTTGCAAAAATCAGAAAGTATCTTCTTGCTAGAATTTGAGCAAGCCGTAGCACTTGAGCCTCTCCAAGAGATAGAGGGCATCTTGAGATGGGAGCAACTCACCCCGAAGCAATACAAGGTATTTGCACAACCCGAAAAAGAAGTAAGAGGAGAGATTTTTAAAATGGCAGGCGAGAAGGGCTGGGTTTTACTAGGGCTTCGGCAAGAAGAAAATTCATTAGAAAATATTTTTCAGCAGCTTACAAAAAGCTAAAAAACACTCAAAATTAATCAATAAAATGTTCACTATATTTCAAAAAGAGATCCGTAGTTTTTTAAGCTCCTTGATTGCTTACATGGTCTTAATCGTGTTTTTGGCAGGCATAGGGGCGTTTGTATGGATATTCCCTGATACCAATGTGCTAGACTATGGCTATGCCGATATGGATACTGTCTTTAGACTGAGCCCGTATTTATTCTTGTTTTTTATCCCTGCCATCACGATGCGTAGCTTTGCCGAAGAAAAAAAATCGGGCACTATAGAATTACTTTTTACGCTTCCTGTGCGTGATTGGGAGATTATCCTAGGCAAATATTTGGCGGGGCTTGCCTTGGTTTTATTGGCGATTTTGCCCACAGTTTTGTATTATTATTCTATTTATCAACTGGGTGAGCCCGTAGGAAACATAGACACAGCAGGCACAATAGGCTCATACATAGGCTTATTTTTGCTAGGGGCAGTCTTTACATCTATCGGGATTTTTGCTTCTTCGCTCACCGAAAACCAAATTACGGCTTTTATCCTTGCTTTTTTTCTTTGTTTTATCATTTATCAGGGCTTTGGCTTGCTGGCAAGTCTGGATGACTCTACAGGTTTTTCTTACTTGGTGGTGCAGCTTGGCATAGAGCATCACTATGCCACGATTCGAAAGGGATTGATAGACTCAAGAGACCTGGTTTACTTTTTTAGCCTTATTTTTTTAATGCTTTTATTGACTAAGACGGTGCTGGGTAGCCGAAAATGGTAGGCAGACATACCCACCTTTTCAAAAAAAAATAGACTTTAAAATAGCTCCTCAAAAACAAAGAAACCAAATCCAAGTTTGTACTGTTTTAAATTCTGTAATTCTGTTCACAAAAAAATCTATAAAACATGAACCCTAGTATCCCTAAATACATTACCATCTACACAGAGTCTAATCCGAATCCTAATTCTTTAAAATTTGTCGCCAATTTTATGCTTGTGCCACAGGCACAGACTTTTGACTACCCAAGCCTAGAAGCCGCTGCCGAAGAGTCTCCTTTGGCTACAGAGCTTTTTAATTTTCCTTTTGTGCAGAGAGTGTTTATGATGAATAACTTCGTAACAGTTACCAAAGATGAAAATACTGACTGGCACGAAGTGGCAGGCACACTCAAGAATTTTATCAAAGAATACTTAGAAGCTGAAAAACCTATCTTGAAAGGGCAAGCTTTTTTCTCTGAAGAGATTGATGAGAATGAGCCAGAAATCAACCTAAAAATTAGGGCCATTTTAGACGAGTATGTCCGCCCAGCTGTAGAAAGTGATGGTGGTGCGATTACTTTTCATTCTTTTGAAGAAGGTACTGTGAAAGTTCTTTTGCAAGGGGCTTGCAGCGGATGCCCATCTTCTACCATGACTCTCAAGGCAGGTATAGAAAACCTACTCAAACGCATGCTTCCAGAAGTACAAGAGGTAGTTGCAGAGGGAGTTTAAGGTTATTTCTAGAAAAAATTTAGCAAATATTTGTTTACTTAGAGAGGATTTTCTAAGTTTGAAAGATAATTAGAGTGCTTAGTGGTGTTTTGTGAAGACACAAAACACGAAATAAAAACATGACAAATCAACAATTGCATACAAATCACTGCTGGCGTATTTTTACCCAAAATGCGAAGCGATTGCCTGTGTAATTTGAAAATAAATAAATTTCCTACTCACAAAGGCTTGCTGTTCGCAGTAAGCCTTTTTTTATGAACCCAATCTATAAATCCAAAATGAAAAAATACACATTAAAGACTACTTACCGCAAACTATTGGCGGATACACTCACACCTGTCAGCATTTATCTCAAGCTTAGAGATAAATACGCCAATACCATTTTGCTGGAAAGTTCTGATTATCACGGTAATGACAATACTTTTTCCTACATTTGTTTTATGCCCATCGCCCGCTTTGAAGTGGCTTACAAAGACATCTCTATCCGTTACCCTGACCAAAGCACACAGCAAATCAAAGTGAAAGAAGGACTAGATGTAGTAGAGGAGTTTAGGAAATTTGTGAGAAACTTTGAGGTAGAAGAAAATATCTTCAATTTTCCTCAGAATGGTTTGTTTGGCTATACTACCTTTGATGCTGTCCGTTATTTTGAAGACATAGAGATAAAGACCTTTGAGGAAGATGACCGCAAAATCCCTGATATGCTTTACCATGTGTACCAATATGTGATTGCGATTAACCATTTCAAAAATGAGCTTTTTATTTTTGAGCATACCTACCCTGAGCAAGGCAATGACTCTCATTTAGACGAAGTAGAAACCATCATCAACAGCCGTAATTTTCCTGCATATCATTTTGAGAGCAAAGAAACCGAAGTATCTAACCTGAGCAATGAGGCTTACATGGAAATCGTAGAGAAAGGCATAGAACACTGCAAACGGGGGGATGTCTTCCAAATCGTGCTGGCAAGGCAGTTTTCCAAGGGCTTTCAAGGAGATGAATTCAATGTATATCGTGCCCTGCGTTCTATCAATCCTTCACCGTATTTGTTTTATTTTGATTATGGAAGCTACAAGATTTTTGGCTCTTCTCCCGAAGCACAGATTAAGATTTCTAAAAACACAGCAGAGATTCACCCCATTGCAGGCACTGTGAAGCGAACAGGCAATGACCAAGAAGATGCCAAAATGGCTCGACAGCTATTTGATGATGAAAAAGAAAATGCAGAGCATGTCATGCTCGTAGATTTGGCACGGAATGACCTCAGCCGCAATGGTAGCAAGGTAAAAGTAGAAACTTTCAAGGAAATTCAATATTATTCTCACTTGATTCACTTGGTGTCTAAGGTTACGGCAGAGATAGAAGAGGGCAAATCTAACCTGCGGCTTTTTGCAGATACCTTTCCAGCGGGCACACTCTCAGGAGCACCCAAATACAGAGCAATGGAGCTCATTAATCAATACGAAAATCAAAACAGAGGCTATTATGGTGGAGCGATTGGCTTTTTGAGCTTCAAAGGAGATGTCAATCATGCCATTATGATTCGCTCATTCCTCAGCAAAAATAACCGATTATTTTACCAAGCAGGGGGGGGCGTAGTCTCTAAATCTAGTCCAGAGGGTGAGATGGAAGAGGTCAATAACAAACTCAGGGCTTTGCGAACTGCCATCCAAGACGCACAAAAAATATAACATCTTTTTACCTACTCAACTACTTATAGAATACGAAAATGAAAAAAATATTAGTCATCGATAATTATGATTCTTTTGTCTATAACTTGGTGCACATCATCAGAGAGTTAGGCTACCAGCCTGAAGTGTTCAGAAATGATAAAATTACACTGGAAGACGTAGCAAAATATGATAAAATACTGCTCTCCCCTGGCCCTGGTATCCCTGAGGAGGCAGGCATGATGCCCGAGATTATCCAAAAATACGCTCCTCACAAAAGTATTTTAGGCATTTGTCTGGGGCATCAAGCCATCGGAGAGGCTTTTGGAGGAGCTTTGCTCAACTTGCCTGAAGTGCTGCATGGCATCTCTTCCGTTGCCGAAGTGATAGACCCAGAAGAAATGCTTTTTGAGGGAATTCCCACACATTTTAAGATTGCACACTACCATTCTTGGGTGGTGCAAGAGCCAAGTATCAAAGGCAAGCTGATTGTAACAGCAAGGGATACTCAAGGAAATTTAATGGGCATCAGACACCCTGAGTATGATGTGCACGGGCTGCAGTTTCACCCTGAGTCAGTGCTGACAGAATACGGAAAAGAAATCATGCACAACTGGCTGAAAAACTAGACAAATTAAATTTGTGGATTTGTGCTAGTTTCTTGCACGAGAAATCTTAATTTAGCGTCAGTTTTGAATTTATTATAGAGCATAAAAAATAGCAATCATGGCAAACAAACAGTCTTTTTCGCACAAAATGCGGATAATACATCGTTATTTGGGTTTTTTCTTGGCTGGGATTATGGCGGTTTATTCGCTGAGTGGCATCGTATTGATTTTTAGGGACACGGATTTTCTAAAAAAAGAAAAGACAATCACAAAACAACTCAAACCTCAGGCAAATGCCGAAGAGTTAGAAAAATTATTGGGCATAAAACGTCTGAAGATTGAGAAAGAAGAGGGGGATATTGTCTTTTTTGAAAACGGAACATACAACAAAGCCAGTGGTGCGGCGGCATATACTGTCAAAGAGCTTCCATTGATTCTTGATAAGATGACGCACCTTCACAAAGCAAAAAGTGCACAGCCTTTGTTTTTTCTGAATATCTTTTTCGGATTGGGACTTTTATTTTTTGTGATTTCTTCCTTCTGGATGTTTATGCCTAAGACCAGCGTTTTCAAAAAGGGCATGTATTTTGCCCTTGCAGGGGGAGGGCTTACCTTGTTGCTGTTATTTGTTTGAGGGAAGTATTTTTATCAAAAAAGGTGGTTTGTATCTTCACAAACCACCTTTTTTTAGGAGCTTAGTCAGCTATCAGCACACATTTCTCGTTTTTGAGGTCTGCTTCTATGGTTTTATATTTGACATCTTTCTTTACTTTTCCATCCGAGTATTTGACAGTTACTTTGTCATTTCGTCCAAATACTTTTTGAGATTTGGCGGGGGCAGCTTTTTCTTTGTAAGCTTCTTCCTCAAAATCTTCCCCACCTCCTGAGGCTGCTGCACCTGCCAAGGCATTGATGAGCGATTGGGCATCAGCTTTTTTCTCATTGACTTGCTGTCTTTGTCGGCTTCTTGCCTTAGACTCACTCACCTGGCTAGGGTCTTGTGTGGGGATATCAGCTTTCATCAAGAAAGAAACCATGCTTAGATTTACCTTTGCCATAAAGCCTTTGAAAAGCTCAAAAGCCTCAAATTTATAGATGATTAAGGGGTCTTTTTGCTCATACACTGCATTTTGTACAGATTGCTTCAAGTCATCCATATCACGGAGGTGCTCTTTCCACTCTTGGTCTATGAGGGCTAGAGTGATTGATTTCTCCATGGTCTTGACCAGCTCACGGCCTTCACTTTCTACTACTTTGTCTGTATTTACATCAATAAACATTGATTTCTTACCGTCTGTAAGCGGTACTCTAATCTCTTTGATATGAGCGCCTTTTTCTTTTTTGACATTCTGGAAGAAAGGCAAAGCCTGCTCAATAATAGATTGATTGCGTTTTCGGTATTTTTGTACTGCTGATTGGTAGAGCTGCCCTGTAAGCTGTGCGGGGTTGATAGACTCAAAATCAGCGGCAGAAATCTGTGCATCTATCCCGAAGAGGGTAAGCACTTCTAGCCTAAAATTCTCATAATTATCAGGCCCTTGGTAGTTTTCTACAATGTCGGCACAAGTATCATAAATGGTATTCATGATATCAAACTCGAGCCTTTCGCCATAGAGTGCATTTTTACGGCGTGCATAGATGATTTCACGTTGTTGGTTCATGATGTCATCATACTCTAGCAAGCGTTTACGAATACCAAAGTTATTTTCTTCTACCTTTTTCTGGGCTCTTTCTATGGATTTGGTCATCATAGAGTGCTGGATTACTTCCCCCTCTTTCAAGCCCATTCTGTCCATAATTTTCGCCATTCTTTCTGAGCCAAACAGCCGCATGAGGTTATCTTCTAAGCTCACGAAAAACTGAGAAGTGCCCGTGTCGCCTTGTCTGCCTGCACGCCCTCTGAGCTGTCTATCCACACGGCGAGATTCGTGGCGTTCAGTACCTAAGATGGCCAACCCACCTGCGGCTTTAGATTCTGGGGTAAGTTTAATATCCGTACCACGCCCTGCCATGTTGGTGGCGATGGTTACAGTGCCAGGCTTGCCAGCTTCCGCTACGATTTCGGCTTCTTTTTGGTGTCTTTTGGCATTCAATACTTGGTGATTGATTTTTTTCATGGTGAGCATTCGGCTTAGCAGCTCCGAATTATCAATCGAGGTTGTGCCTACAAGTACGGGTCTGCCAGCATTGACCAGTTCTTCTACACTGTCTATCACCGCACGGTATTTTTCACGCATGGTTTTGTAGATGAGGTCATTGTCATCTTTTCGCTGTATGGGCACATTGGTAGGGATTACGACCACATCTAGCTTGTAAATGTCCCAAAGTTCTCCCGCTTCTGTTTCTGCTGTACCTGTCATTCCCGCAATTTTGTGGTACATACGGAAGTAGTTTTGCAGTGTGATAGTGGCGTAGGTCTGAGTAGCTTCTTGGATACGCACATTTTCCTTTGCCTCGAGTGCTTGGTGTAGCCCATCAGAGTAGCGTCTTCCAGACATAATCCTGCCTGTTTGTTCATCCACTATTTTGACTTCATTGTCCACGATGGTGTAGTCCACTTCTTTCTCAAAGAGTGTATATGCTTTGAGCAACTGATTGATGGAGTGGATTCTAGAGGCTTTTATTGAATAATCGTTGATGACTAATTCTTTTTTCTCTAGTTTTTCTTGTTCGCTGAGTGCTTTATCTTCTTCTAGCTGAGCGACCACCAGCCCGATATCAGGCAAGATAAAGAAATTAGGGTCTTCTCCTGAGCCTGTGATGGCATCTATGCCCTTTTCGGTCAGGTCTATTTGGTTGTTTTTTTCGTCTATGGTGAAGTAAAGTGGTGCATCTGCTTCGGGCATGAGTCTGGCATTGTCTTGCAGATAGTTATTTTCAGTTTTCTGCATCAGCACCCTCATACCTGATTCACCCAAAAACTTGATAAGAGGGCCAAATTTGGGCATTCCTCTGTGAGCACGGAAGAGAGGCAAGCCTGCTTCCTTTTCGTTTCCTTCTTTGATAAATCTTTTGGCATCATTGAGGTATCCCATGATGAGTTTTTTCTGGGCCTCTACAAGTCTTGAGATGCGGGGCTTAAGGTCTTGAAACTCATGCTCGTCTCCTCTTGGCACAGGCCCTGAGATGATAAGTGGTGTACGGGCTTCATCAATCAATACAGAATCTACTTCATCTATCATTGCATAATGATGTTTTCCTTGCACGAGCCTATCCACTTCATCTGCCATATTGTCTCTGAGATAATCAAAGCCAAATTCATTGTTAGTGCCATAGACGATGTCGGAGCGGTAGGCTTTTCGGCGGGCATCAGAGCCAGGCTGGTGCTTGTCTATGCAGTCTATGGTCAGCTGATGAAACTCGAAGATAGGGGCCATCCATTCACTGTCACGGCGAGCGAGGTAGTCATTGACCGTAACTACGTGCACGCCTCTGTTGGCGAGGGCATTGAGGTATGCGGGGAGGGTAGCCACGAGGGTTTTACCTTCACCAGTTGCCATTTCAGCTACTTTTCCTTGGTGCAGCACCACACCACCGATGATTTGGACATCATAGTGAAGCATATCCCAAGTGATTTCATTGCCTGCTGCCATCCATTGGTTTTTCCAAGTGGTGCTTTCTCCATTGATGATGATGTGTGGGCGAGTGGTGGCAAGCTCTCTGTCAAAGTCAGTCGTCTGGACTTGAAGCTGTTTATTTTCTTTTAGGCGTCGAGCTGTTTCTTTGACCACGGCGAAGCCTACGGGCAAGACCTCTAGCAAGACTTCTTCTAGTTTTCGGTTTCGGTCTTCTTCTAATTTATCTACTTGGTTATAGAGGTCTTCTTTTTCGGTGAGGCTAAGTTCTGGGTTTTTTGCCTGTGTTTGGAGTTGCTCTATTTGTGTATCTATCTCTTTGAGATTTTTGCTGATAATTTCTTTGATTTCTTGGGTTTTGAGCCTGAGGTCATTATCACTGACAGCGGGTTGGCTTAGTTTTGCCCATTCATCATTGACTAGCTTCACATAGGGTAGAAGTTCTTTCATATCTCGCTCTGATTTAGAGCCGAATATTTTGGTAATGGCTTTATTAACAATTTTAAGCATAAAAGCTTTTGGGTTTAGTGTAGTTTTCTAAAAATATCAAATTGGCGTTTGAGTCTCCTGCTTTTGTTTGTTGTCTTTAAAAACATACTGCGGATTGGACTCAGATTTCAGTAAAAAGGTTTTTACTTTTTAAAAACTCTTTTTGTTTAATTACATTCGCATTGCAAAAATAAGTTTTTTTTGGCAAGTTTTGAAATTTGTGCAAGTATTCAATAATTACTTCTTAAACATCTAACGTATATTATGAGTGATAATTTGGTAGAAGACCGCCCTGAATTTTGGAAAAAAGGCAGTGCTACTCATCATTCTGTTCTTCCTCTCAATACTATTTTGTATGGTCCGCCAGGCACGGGCAAGACTTATGCTGCCTTGCAGTATGCCCTTGGGCTTGCCATGAATGTGCCTTTGGAGTCTGTCCAGAGACTTAATATGTCAGAAAAATCCCAAATCTTGCACCAATTTCAAGAAAACGGACAAATTGTCGTAGTTACTTTTCATGCAGGTTACAGTTATGAAGATTTTGTGCAGGGGCTTCGCCCGAATGTGCAAGCAGGTACACTTTTGTTTGAGAAGAAGGAGGGCATTTTTAGGCAAATCGTGGCAAGGGCACGGCAAAACTATGAGCGCTTTACACAGCACAGGCATACCCGCCCTCCTTTTGAGGAGCTGCTTGGTTTGTTTTTATCTCAGGCATTAGACCCTGAGACAGAGGAAATCGAGATTCTATTAGATGGCAAGCACCGTATTTTTAAATCTTTGATTATATATGACATCACTGAGGATGCCTTGCTGTATCGCCGCCGTAGCAAGCAAGACATTATCAAGGAAGAGGAGCGGGTGTTGTCTTTTAGAAAGTTAGAGGCTTTGTATTCAGGTCAGAAAATCAAAGAGACCATGCAGGCGAAGTATTATGAAGCTGTGATTGCAGCTTTGAGGGCTTACAAGCCCCCTGTTTTGGTGTCGGATAGCCCTCCAACTTTGTATAATTTTGTGTTGGTCATTGATGAGATTAACCGAAGCAATCTTTCTTCTGTCTTTGGTGAGTTGATTACACTGATAGAGTCTGATAAGCGGCAAGGCGCCAAGAATGAAATCAGTCTCAAACTCGCTTCTGGAGATGATATGCTGCTGCCTCCCAATCTTTATTTGATAGGTACGATGAATACTGCAGACAAATCCTTGGCATGGCTAGATACAGCGATGCGGCGGCGTTTTTCGTTTAAGGCGGTGCTTCCAGACAGTACTTTGATTAAAGATACAAAGGTGCGGGCGGTTTTTACTGCATTGAATGCTTGGCTATTCAAAGAAAAACAAAACAATGCTTTGCTCATAGGGCATGCTTTTTTGATGGATAAAGACATACAGACGATGATTCCTGTTTTTAATGAGCAGATTATCCCTTTGTTAGAAGAGTATTTCCCCCAAAGCCCTGAAAAGATTCGGCGTATGCTGATAGATTTGGGCTTCACACTAGGACAAGACCCTTACCAGCTTCTTGTAGAAAAGCTTTGAAGAGAGTTGGGAGAATTTGCTTTGAGCAGATCGGCTGGGATTCTAAACCCAATGATGACAATATCATCTGTTTGGCTGTTGTTTTCTCCTCGCCAGTTTTCCAGCTCACGGTCTAAGATTGCTTGCTGCTCTTCAAAAGGGCGAGGGTGTATGTCTGAGAGCAATTGGATAAATTTCGTTTTCATGTATTTTTTTCGGGGCATATCAGGCTTGTGGTTTCCTCCTAGCTGGTCTTGAAATCCATCTGAGACGAGATAGACCGTTTCGCCTCCTTGCAGTTGTATGACTCTGTTCTCAAATTTCTTGTTTTTGCTTTTTAGTGTGCTTCCTATGGAGATATTAGAGCCTTTGTAGTATTTGAGTTCATTTTCTTGCACGATATAGAGTGGATTCTTGGCCCCTGCGAAGGTGATGTTTTGCTGTGTAAGGTCTATTTTTGCGAGGGAAATATCCATGCCATCACCATCTCTTAATCCTTGTAAAGTTTGCTTTTTGAGGTTTGCCTGCACGTTTGTGTTGAGTAGCTCAAGGATTTGAGAGGGGTCAGTGATGCTACTTTCTTTGACGATTTGGTTGAGAATAGAGCTTCCCATCATGGTCATAAAAGCACCTGGTACCCCGTGCCCTGTGCAGTCGGCGGCAGCTATCAGGATTGTGTTTTGTTTGGCACTAAACCAATAAAAGTCACCAGAGACGATGTCTTTGGGCTTATAATAGGTCATGATTTCAGGCAATAGTTGTTTCATCTGCAGGGTATCAGGGAGGATAGACTGCTGTATGGTTTCGGCATATCTGATGCTGTCAGTGATGTGTTTATTTTTTTCTTCCAGTTCTTCGGTTTTGAGTATAAGTTGTTCGTTTTTCTCTTTGATTTGCTTATTTTTCACATCCATGATGGCTGCGGATTCTTCTAGCATTTCATTTTTTTGGTTAATTTCTCCTACTTTTTCGGCAAGTTCATTTTTCTTATTGTTGATTTGTCTGTTGCTGATATAAAAAAGCCCTGCAATGATAAGCAAAGCAAGGACGATGATAGAGAAGATAATCCAGTTTCTTTTAGAGAGTTTATCAAAGATTTCAGCCCTTTCTTGTGCTATTTTTTTATCTTTTTCGCTTTCTTTGAGTTCTTTTTGAGTTTCTTTGTTGAGGTCTATTTGGTCAGAGAGCAGTGCTTCTAGCTGAACGACAGCATCTTTGGCTTGTTCTCTGACATATCCCAGTGCTTTTTCGTTTTCACTGAGGAGTATTCTAAGTTTTTGGAGTTGGGCTTGTATTTTACTTCTCTCGTCTGCGGAGATATTTTCACCGCTTGTAAGTCGGGCTTCTAGAGAGGCGATATTAGAGGCGATGGATTGATTTTCTTCTGTGAGTGAGGTGTAAGCAATACTTAGATTTACTTTTTTATCATCTATGGTACTGATGGCTTTTTGCTCTTCTGTTTCAGCAGATGCCAAGTTTCTGACAGTAATTTCCATAGTGTTGGCTATTTCATCATATTTAAGGTTTTTGATATAATAGTTTTGGACTTTGAATCGGCTAAAATTATCTGCATTTTTTGGGCTTATTTCTCCTTCTTGATTGCTGGTGTATGTTTGGTCATTGATGCTCAGTTTTGTATTTGGCAATGTTTGTTTATCTTCTGTTTTTATTTTGACTAGGGTAACGGGCAGCGGAGGGATATCGACAAAGAGATAGACCACCTGGTTTTGTATTTTGATTTCGTAATTTGCCTTCCCTTGCAGTCTGTTAGGGTCATAGACGATAAACTTGCTATTTTCATTGATAGACATGCTGCTAGGGATGCTCAGTGTAAAATATCCGTCTAGGTCTGTTTTGACTGCTTCAAGCCCTCTCACTCCAAACAAAAGCACATTGATATTGGCAATAGGCACAGTACGGTTACTGAGCACACGCCCTTTGATGCTTTGTGGCTTTGCCATGATGATGTTTAGTTTGCCTGCATTGAATGACCAATCTTTGAGCATATAGCCTTGTTTGGAGGCTTTGACAAGTTCGGGTATTTTTTCGGAGGGGTGGTTGACGGTAAATGAGCCATCATTTTCAGTATTTGTAGGGGAAGTTCCATTGATTGATACGGCGGCATTGGCAATAGGAGATGCGTTTTCGTCTGTTACTTTTCCTTTGATGAGGTTTTGAGCCAAGAGTTGCTGTGGGCTTCCTGCAAGCCAAAGGATGGTAAGGATGATGAATTTGATTAATGCCTGATTCATTTTTTATTTATTTGCGTCATTTATCATTTACTTGTGTCATCTTCTGAGAATGATTGTTTGGTATCATATGGTCAGATAATAGCAACTTGTTCATTTGATAATCCATTATTGTACCAAAAAAGGCGAAAAAGGGCAGTGTGTTTTTTAGCGTAAGGCGTTTTATTACTCGTTAGGCAGCAGCAGTACAGGTGAGGAGATGCGAAGACTTACAGACGGACTCCCACAAGGGTAATGTCATCACGAGAGGGCGTGTCTTGTCTGTGTTCGGTAAGTTCAGACATAAATATTTCTCTTTGAATATTGAGTGGCTTGTCTTTATGGTTGCCGAGCATTTCTCGGAACCTTGTGCTGCCAAATTTTTTTCTTTCTGGATTGGGAGAATCCGTGTAGCCATCTGTGGTAAGGTATAGCACATCGCCTTTTTTCAGAATGAGGTCATAATTTTGGAAGTCTTGATTTTCTTTTTTGATTCCTCCTATGTATTTACTATCTCCATTGATTCTTTTAAGTTCTTGGTCTTGTGTAAAGTAAAGTGGCCTTTTGGCACCTGAGAAAGTTACCAAAAATTGGTCATTGTTGGCTGGTCTGATAAGACAAAGGCAGACATCCATCCCGTCACGATTGTTGGTGTCATTTTGGCGAAGACGCTCAAATATGCCATTGTGTAAATATTCTAAGATATTGGCGGGGCTGTATTCTTTTTGTTTGTTGGCAATTTCGTTGAGCAAATCAACTCCAATCGTTGACATAAATGCCCCTGGCACGCCATGCCCCGTACAATCTACTGCTGCAATCAATGTTTTTTCTTCTACTTTGGTAAGCCAATAAAAGTCTCCAGAGACGATATCTTTAGGCTCATAGATGATAAGATGGTCTTCAAACAGTTCTTTAAATCTATCTTCACCAGGAAGCATGGCCTGCTGTATGGTGTTGGCATATCTGATACTGTCTGTGATTTTTTTATTTTGGTCTTCTAGTTCTTCATTTTTCTGATCCATCTGAATGGCAGCAGATTCTAGCAAGTCATTTTGTCTATTAAGTTCAGTAGCTTTCTGAGAGAGTTCTTCTTTGGTATGCTCCAGTTCGTTGATGATTCTTTTGCGGCGGCGTGCATTTAAGAAGAAGATGGAAGTCAGTGATAAAAGTAAAAGCACTGCTCCTCCCAGCAATACAAGTTGCGTATTTCTTTTTGCATTTTTAGTTTTTTGCTCCCCTATGATTCTTTTTTGCTCTGCTTCTGCCAGTTTTAGTTTTGTATTGGCGGCATCTATTTCTGCTCTTACAGTAGCAGCTGCCAAGCTATCTTGGTTTCGGATGTCTATCAGTTCTTGGTAGCGTTTATTAAATTTGGCAGCCATTTCGGGGCTCAACCCTGTTTGTTTTACGATTCTTTCTTGCTCTTCTCTTAGTCTTTTGTTTTTTTCTTCTAACTCTTTGAGTTTTCCTTCCGCCTCTTTGTTGCCTACATAGACTGTTTCGGTGATGATTTTCTCAGTAGGCTTGTAGACGATTTGTATATTCTCTTCTACAAGCTGGATTTCTCTCCAGGCAGCCTGCGTGATTTCTTTCTGGATAGTAAGGTTCTTATTTTGGATTTGCTCCGTAACCATTTCATACATCCATCTATCTTTTTCGGTAGGTTTTACGAAATTGACATCTGTGCCTCCTTTTTTGGCCCTGTCAGATGATTCACTGATGAGCAAGATGGGCTTATTGCCTGCTTTTTGTAGGATAGGCGTGATAAGTAAAGGGCTGGTATTGGTAACATATAAAATGGGGATAATCTCTATCTGATTGATGGAGGTAATCTGTCTTACCTCTACATTTCTATTTTTGAGGCGTAGCCTTTCTAGGTTATTTTTAATCTCTGCTACTACTTCATCGCTTCCTATGACCCCTACCACGAAGTTTCGGTTGGTGATAAACACACTTTCGGGCCAAGTGATATAATTAATAAATCTGGAGATAAGCTGTGATTTTTCGTATAACTCAGAGTTAGTCTGCCCCACAGATATGTTTTGTATCAGTAGGAATAAGATGAATGTCCAAATAAGTTTAAAGAAAAATCTGCGCATGTATGTTCAATATAGTCGTATTAACCCTTATAACTTATAAAATTAGCCATTAATATACCAAACTGCAAGAAAAGGCTTTTTTTTATTTTTTTTATATGTCATAGTGTCTTAGATTAGATTGATTTCTAGGCTTCTTGATGTCTTTAAATGGAATAAAAAATTAGTATGTAGAAGTACACCCCTGATTTTTTATTTATAATCAAATTTTCAAAGTGAATTTCATTAACAACAGGTTTTTATCTAAAATCACAAGGTTTTTGAGACTAATTATTCTATCAAATAGATTTTTTGACCAAAATGGGATAAATTAGAAGATTGAAATAATTTTGCGTAATCTTATTTTTGTAGCGTATGTCCATACTATCCATTTATCAAGTAGATGCTTTTAGCCCATCACCTTTCAAGGGCAATCCTGCGGGCGTTTGTATCTTAGACGAAGCTATTTCGGAGGAGCTCATGCAGTCTATTGCGGCAGAGATGAACCTTTCGGAGACAGCATTTTTACTATCAGATGAGTCGGTGAGTGATGCCTATCACATACGTTATTTTACACCCAGCACAGAGGTCGGTTTGTGTGGGCATGCCACGCTTGCCTCTGCCAAGGTTTTGTTTTCTATGCTTCGCTTAGGTGTTCAGAAGCTTACATTTTATGCTCCTGATGAAGTGCTCACCGTTCAAAAACGTTCTACAGACTTGGTGATGAACTTTCCACAGTATTTTACAGAAGAAATAGACGCAGTCCCCGAAGATTTTTGGGAGGCAATGCAAGTGAGCGGTGTCAGAGATATTCGCTATGCCCCTTCTCTAAAAATACTGCTTATGGAGCTAGGAGAAGGCAACGAACTGCTGACGGCACAGCCAGATTATGGTTTGCTGATGGCATTGGATTTTCCTGTATCTCTTGAGGGGGTCATCCTGACAAGCCATGATACACGGGCCTTGCCACAGGGTAGTGCTTTTGATTTTATGTCAAGGTGTTTTTTTCCTTGGATAGGCATTTCCGAAGACCCTGTAACAGGGGTCGCTCATACCATTCTGGCACCCTACTGGGCTGCCAAGCTACACAAATCTGAGTTTAGGGCGTATCAGGCATCTCAGAGAGGAGGGGAACTTGAGCTAAAATTACTTCAAAACAATCGTTTAGAAATCTCAGGTGAGGCACACATTGTCTTAAAAGGGGATTTGTATTTAGAATAAAAATACTGGCTCTGTTTACCAGTTACTTGGCTTTATTTAGCCTTATTTAATCCTCCTCTGAGAGAAGGACTAAAATTGTAGGCTTGCTTGTGTAGTACAGGTTTGCATGACAGTTGGCACAGCAGCAGGTTGATTTATCGGCTAATTTCTGCCTTGGTAGTTTCTACATTTTTACCCATAACCTTGAGGGTATATGCTCCTTTTGGGAGTTCACTGTCGATGTTCCAGCTAAATTCTTCTTGTTGTTTTAGATTGATTTTAGATTTTTGGATGACTTTACCTGCCTCTGTGATGAGCATAAGTTTGATTTTGGTATTTCGGTAAGCTTCACTTAGCCATATTTTTAGCTGTGAGGGGTCTTTGCTCGGCTGTATGATGAGTCCTTTTTTCTTTTTATCTTGCTCATCTTGTGCGATTTTGTGTGCTTTCTCAAAATTAGGGATTCCGTAACCCAGCAAGCTGTCAGGTTTTTCGGCTTGGCTTCCAGATGCTTTTAAATATTTGATGACCTCCATATTGCTTAAGCCAGGGTTTGCTTGCCAAAAGCCAGCCACCAGACCAGCCATCACAGGGCTAGAAAAGGAAGTACCATTGGAGGAGGTGATTCTGTCATAAGGGTCTCCTACGACTGTAGCTGCACCTTGTGCCACGATATCAGGTTTGATACGTTTGTCAGCTGTGTATCCTTTTGAGCTGAAGTAGGCATATTTTCCACTTGCATTGACGGCACCAATGGAGAGTATAGAGTCAGCATCTGCGGGTGTGCCTACATACTGCCATTCATTGCCACCCTCATTTCCTGCACTATTGACCACAATGATTCCCTTTTGGGCAGCAAAATCTGCGGCACGTGTGATGAGAGCAGTATTGCCATCTAGAGATTCAAAGGTATAGCTCATTTTATCATCATCAAAGGTAGTGTAGCCAAGTGAAGAGTTGATGACATCTACGCCTAGGCTATCTGATTTTTCGGCAGCTATGAGCCAGTTTACTTCTTCTACTCGGTATTCAGTGCCAGAGTCTTCGGTGCGGAAGAGATAAAAACTTGCCTCAGGTGCTGTGCCTATCATTGCCCCCTTTTTGTAGGCTGCAATGGTAGAAAGCACCTTGGTGCCATGGTCTCCTGTGCCATAGACATACTCATGTCTATCCACAAAATTGTACGTTCCTAAGATTCTCCCACTTTTAAACAAATGCTCGAAGAAGCTGAGCTGATCAGCCTTTAAGAAGCCAGCATCAAATACGGCAAGTACCATTCCTTTGCCTCTGTAGCCTGCTTGGTGCATGGCATCCGCCCCTATCATTTTTGCTTGGTTATATGCTTTGCCGTAGTCGGCAGCAGAGTCAATGGCGAGTGATAAAGGTGCTTTTGCATCAAATAAAGGTGCTTTTGATGCTTCTTTTGCTTGCGTGCGTGTTTTTTTGGGATAGAGTAGCTCAGGTTCAGACTTCACGAAGTCTAGCTTGATAATCTTTGCCAAAGCCTGTGCGTCTGCTTCTACAGAGAGTGCATTCAGCCATCTGGAGGCATACCAGACTGTAGCTCCTGTTTCTTTTATTTTTTGGATGTATGCAGGGTTTACGGGCAGGTCATTGCTTGTGATTTTGATTCCTTGTCTGCTACGGCGGAGGATAGCCCTTTCCGAAAGAAATTCTTCGGGTTTTTCTGTAGAGTAGGGGGAGCTTTTTTTATCTTTTAAATAGATAAAATACCTTTGACTGTTTTCTTGGGCATATGCTGCACCTATAAAAAATATCAAAAGGCAGAGAGTGAGCAGATTTTTCTTGTTATCTAGTACCATAATTAATGAGTTTTTGGGTATAAATTTCACCAGACTGTATGCAGGCAGGTGTAGGTTTTGGGGGGAGGATTCCCTTAATGTCATTTTGGCAGTAATTATCCACCGTTTGAAAACAACCTCCTCCTATGTCATAGCGGACTTGCCAGTTTTGTTTATAGACTAGCCCTACATTCTCAGCAAATACCTCTGCTCGGTAGTCCATAGAGACGAGGTTGCACTCATCACTTCTGAACACGGTCAGTGTCTGCGGAAAATCAAAATTATCTAGGCTCAAAACCCGCCCCAGCCGTTGGATGGTGTAGGGGGCATTTTCGTAGGAGTTATACAGGTTGCCATTCCATTCCAAGCCATTGCTGACAGGAAAGGCAAGCTTAATGAATAATTGGTTATTCTCAGAGCGGGCTACGTTAAATTTATTTTTACGCACTGACCAGATAGAATCCAATGCCCAAGTTTGTGTAGGATTGTTTCTTTTATAACGCTCAAGCCTGTAAGCAACCTCTCCGTTGGCATCTATAAAGGCAGCCCCTATTTCTTCTCTGAGCTGATAAGTACGGATGGTTTCTCGTGGCTCAGAAAGGGAGTAAGCGATGACCTCTACCTCATAATCTAGGTAAAGCCCTACCTCGAGGGGGTAGTATTGGAAGCCAAGAATGTCTGTGTTTTCTTCTATATCGGCTTGGCAGCCTAGCAGCATGAGCAGGGCTGTGGCCAAGCATGGTAATAATCTCTTAAAAATTGATAAATGAAAACCCATTGTTTATTTTTATGATTCTATTTTAATTACTGTATCTCCATTTACGACTCCCCAGGCGAAGTCATCGGGTTCGCAGATAAGGGAAATCTCTGCTCCTCTTTCTAGGCTTAAAAACATAGATTCGCGTACTTGTATGCCGTGTAGTCCTTCTTTTTGGTGATAATGCTCTTCACTTTTACTATATCTGCCAAGGGCATAGGCTTCTCTTACATCTATATCAAACCAATATTCATCTATTTCTTCTTTGTGCTCGATGACACGCTTCTTCACCTTATTCTGGATAGTGCCCACCAAGACATAAGGCTTGTCTTTGGTGAATAGTTCAAGAATCTCTTTGCCATATACCAAGTAATCTATCAAGGCTGCCGCAATCCAGACGAGCAGCATCAGGCTAAGATTACCATCTTTATAGAGTGCAAGCAGAATCCCGAGGACAATGCCGCCTCCTAAGATAGCCAGGTGAGGAATTAATTTCTTCCCCTTAAAATCTAACATTACTTGTTGGTAAATACGCTTCCAGTCTGTCATGGCGGTTTTGTAGAAGTAAGATTACGAATGTATGTGTTTTGATTGACATTATTTAAGTATCACTATATGATTAGACGTACTAAGATAATCAAAACGCATCAATCAAAAAAATAATATA
>JAABSX010000057.1 GCA_011390205.1 Microscillaceae bacterium
TTAGGTTAATCCTCGGAAAATTTCCCTAAGAAATGCCTCTTTTTTTATCGCACAAATTTATATTTGGCGGTCATATTGTATTGGGTAAAGTTAAATTTAAAATATATATTTCTGTTAAAAATACCATTCAAATTATTTCCTGTTCCTAAGTAAAATGGACAATGTGAACTCGATCTTACATTCGTCTCCCCGATACCATTGACAAGGTCTTATTTAGGTAAACGTCTTCTTAGAAGTTTGATAGTGAAGCAATAAAAGCAAGAATTCGAGAATAAGCAAACCACCGCATATTTACACAAAAAAAAGACCACCCCTGATTTGAGGATGGTCTTTTTTGTATTCACTGTACTCTGTGCAATACTGATACGTGCTTACTGAATAGTCTGCACAAGCACATCTAAGGTAGCTACTTGGCTATTGCCTGAGCCTGTGATGCTTGTTACTTTGAAATATCCCTTAGCACCTGCTTCATTTACAAAGCTATACACACCATTGTTGCTGATGCTCGTATTGCTGACAGCTCCTGTGCTGTGGTCTATGTCGTTTTCTACACCTGAAGAGGTAACATTGTCCAAGTTTGTAACAGTACTCTGTGTTCTAAACGTGGTTGTACTTGCAGAAGCACCCATTGGGTTATTGAAAGTAAGCCCCTGTCTAGCATCTGGAGAGATAATCGTAGGGGTGGTAGAGTTTAGCACGCCGAAGGTAATGTCAATGGCTGCTTTTTGGGCATCATTGAGGTTTTCTACTTCTGTGTTTAGATAGACTGTGCCATTGGATGTATTCAGATAAGAACCTGTAGTGGCATTACCTTGTGAACCCAATGCTACTGTAACTTGTGAACGAAGAAGTGGGAAAACACCACCGCCGCCACCTAGGCCTTGAGCTACTACATCATAAGTGTAAGATGAGCTAGTAAAAGTGCTGCTGCTGCCTGCAGTAGCCTTCACGATTACCTGCACTCTGTCGCCTACTGCTTCATTGACAGGGATTGCATAAGTAGCCTCAAAACTGGTAGCACCTGGGCTAGGTAGGTTTTGAAAATCAGTAGTGATAGACTGTGCTGCACCGCCATTGACCACCTTGTCAATTCCAAAAATGGTAATGCCATCTTCTGCCGTAATATTTACAGAGATGCTGACCATTTCGCCTACCTCAAAATCATTGGTAGAATAAATGGCGCTTTCATCTACATTGACTGTAAAAGTGCTGGAAGGCTCTAGGACACCGTCTTCCGTACAACTGAAAAAGATGAAACCTACAAGGCTTAAAAGAAGGAGTTTAAAAAATGAATTTGACATAAATTTTGGGTTTTTGTATTTTCGTATTTATTGTATATGTTAGTAACGTCATGAATATAAAAAAATTATAACAAATTCAATAAAATATTCTGAAAATACTAATTATTTATATTTCATTCAGTATTATAGATGTTTTAATTAAATTTAAACCAACTTTAATTCTGTAATCATAAAGTATCTGGATAACTTCCTTGTCTAATGGAGAGAAAGCATTCGTTCTGCTCCATTTTTGATAAAAAATACTATCAGGGTATTTTTCGGAGTCATTCATCAATCCGAGTGCTTGCGTGAGTTCTTCTCTGAGGAGGTGTTTTTGTGTATCTTTGGCTTTTAGCCTGATTGTATCCAAAAAAACAGTTCCTTTCTTAATTTCTCCTTTTTGATTCGGATAGACGTAAAAAAGTCCTAAGTTATTGGTCAATAACTTCTTAGCTCTTGGCTCTGCCTTGATATATTCCTCTGCTGTGCCTACATAGAGTCTAAGATTTGCATTGCTTTCTTGATTTGTCAGGTAGATTTTAATGGGTGTGATGAGTGCATTTAATTCATTGATGATGATACTAAGCTCTGTTTTGAGGTAGCTAGGCGTGTTTTTTGGGATAAAAAGCTGAATATCATCTACCCATTTCCTGATAATTTTATCTTGTGAGTTTCCATATTCGCTGCCGAGAGCTATTTCTTTAAAATAACTCTTGGCTTCTTCGGAATATTTCTGGGCAGAGGTCTCTCCTAGATGCAGGTAAAAAAAAAGAATCAGGGATAATAGGATGGTTCTCATTGTTATTTTGGTATATTTTTATTTAGTAACATAGTTTCAGTATGACAAACGTATTTGGCTAGGGTTTATTCTTAAAAAGATTTTACCGAAATCAAATTATCCTATTCTCTGCCATTTTAGGCGAATGCTATTGCTCACCACAGAGACTGAACTCATCGCCATGGCAGCACCTGCCAGCATAGGGTCTAGCAAAAAACCATTCAAAGGGTATAAAATGCCCGCTGCAATGGGCAAACACACCAAATTGTAAATAAAAGCCCAGAATAAATTTTGATAAATACGTGTTTGGGTGAGCCTTGAGAGGCGATATGCTAGCAGTAAATCACTCATTTTAGAATGTACCAGCGTAATCCCTGAGACCTCCATCGCTACATCTGTGCCTTGCCCCATTGCGATACTTACCTCGGCAAGTGCAAGTGCTTCGGCATCATTGACACCATCACCCACCATACCTACTTTTTTGCCTTCAGATTGGTATTTTTTGAGCCACCTCGATTTGTCGGAGGGTAATAAATCTCCTTTAAATTCTGTAACTCCGATTTCTTGGGCAATCTGAGCCACAGCTTCTTGCCTATCTCCACTGAGGATAGCAACTTCTAATCCTGCTTTTTGGAGGGCTTTGATACTTTCTTTGGCTTCTGGCTTGAGGCTGTCTTCTAGGGCAATGACTGCCAGAAGACGTTTGGCATCTGCAAAATAGACTAAAGTATTGGCTTGTTGTTGTAAGTTTTTTATGTGTGTTTGTAGCCTATCTGAGACGTCTGTCTGTGGCTCAAGCACCCAATCAGCCTTACCCACTTTGTAGGTCTTGCCATGCCATACAGCCTGCACACCTTTGCCTGCATAGTTTTTAAAATTTTCTAAATCAATTTTCTTATCCAAACTTGCAGCATCTGCCAAATGCTTACAGACTGCCTGTGCAAGGGGGTGCTCTGATTTCTGCTCTAAGGCATAAAGTGCTGATTTACAGGTAGATTGGCTTGCTTCACTCTCCCAATAAAACTGACTGACTGAAGGTCTGCCCTCTGTAATCGTCCCTGTTTTGTCTAGTAGAAGCATATCTATCTGTGCGAATGTTTCTAAATGTTCGGCATTTTTTATCAGCACTCCTAGCTCGGCAGCTCGCCCAATCCCTACGGTGAGGGCAGTAGGTGTGGCCAGCCCCAAGGCACATGGGCAGGCTATCACCAGCACACTGACTGTAGCCAGCAAAGCCTGATGAAACATTCCCCAGCCTCCTATGCTCAGCCAAAGCACTAAGGTAAGCAGTGCCAAAGCCAAAACTATGGGCACAAAAACGGCAGCAATGGCATCTACTTTTTTCTGGATGGGGGCTTTGCTGTTTTGTGCTTCACGGACAGTCTGAATGATTTGCCCTAGGCGGGTCATTTCTCCCACACCTTTTGCCAAGATGAGCAGCACGCCGTCTTGGTTCATCGTGCCTGCGAATACCTGAGATTTTCGTTCTTTTTCTACAGGAAGTGGCTCGCCTGTGAGCGTGCTTTCATCTACTGAAGAATTGCCCTTGATGACCAAGCCATCCACAGGGATTCGCTCTCCAGGGCGTACTTGCACCCTGTCAGCTTCTTGTACTTCACCAAGTGAAACCTCCATTTCTTCTCCATTTCTAATGACCCTGACTTGCTTGGGCTGCAAATCCATGAGCTGCCTGATGGCGGTATTTCCTTGATTTTTGGCCCTTTCTTCTAGGTATTTGCCCAGAAGCACAAAGGCGATAATCATCACTGCAGATTCATAATAGACGTGCGGAACGAGCCCCTGATTCAGCCAAAATGCTGGGAAAAAAGTATTGAACAAGCTAAACACAAAGGCAATCCCTGTGCTGAGTGCCACGAGTGTATCCATGCCCATTTGTAAGTATCGGATTTGCTTGAAGGCTTTGGTAAAAAAGCCCCGCCCCGCCCAAAAGAGCACAGGCAAGCTCAAAACCAATGAAATCTCTTTTGAATATGCCCAGCCATGCCCCCAAAGCATAGAAAAACCCATCACCAAAAACCCCAATACAAGGGCTATAATGGTTTTATTTTGGAGTGTCTTGAGTTCTTTTGCTGCAAAATCTTGGGCATTGTCTTGGCTTGCTTCCTCTTCTAATCTTAGTTCATACCCTATTTTTTGAAGTATTTTTTTGAAAGATTCTGGGGAAGCTTCCTGAGTGTCATAGCTTATCTTGACACTTTTATTCATCAGATTCACTTGGGCATCTTCCACCCCTTTTTGAGATTTGAGCATAGACTCTACACTCACGGCACAAGCGGCACAGGTCATTCCTAGTACATTAAACTCTTCTTGGCTTATATTTTCAGTACTGATGCTATTCATTTTTTATGCTTTGATGGGATGTATTGTGAGAAAATCAAACGCAGTGCGTGCGTTCAGAAAATAATCAAGTTCTATTACTGAATGTTACCATCCTTCTGCAAAACCAAGTTCATCTCTTTTAGGTTTCAAGCCAAGCAGAGCGGAATAGATGGCATAGGATTCTTTATTTTTTATCAGATGAGTTAGTCAGATGCTTCACGAGCATCTGAATATTTTTGAAGATTACTCACAAAAAGACCTTTGTTTTAGGTTAATTTTGCCCTCTTTGAATACTTAATTTATCACCTAAATCAATTTTATGATGAAAGCATATATTTTTCCAGGGCAAGGCTCTCAGGCAGTAGGAATGGGCAAAGACCTTTATGAAAGCTCTTCAAAAGCAAAAGAGTTATTTGAGCAAGCCAATGAGATTTTGGGTTTTCGAATTACAGACCTGATGTTTGCTGGCACAGACGAAGATTTAAAACAAACCAACGTAACACAGCCCGCTATTTTTTTACACTCAGTGATTTTGGCACTTACCACAGAGGGCTTTGCGCCTGATATGGTGGCTGGTCATTCATTGGGGGAGTTCTCAGCATTGGTTGCCAACCAGACCCTCACCTTTGAGGATGCGCTCAGGCTTGTCTCCAAAAGAGCAGAGGCGATGCAAAAGGCCTGTGTCGCACAGCCTTCTACGATGGCTGCTGTTTTGGGGCTAGAAGATGAAATCGTAGAGCAGATTACGGCTTCTATCAGTGAGACTGTAGTAGCTGCCAATTATAATTGCCCTGGGCAGCTTGTCATCTCAGGAAGCAATGAAGGAGTAGCCATTGCTATGGAAAAACTCACAGAAGCAGGTGCGAAGCGTGTCATTCAGTTGCCTGTGGGTGGGGCATTTCACTCTCCACTGATGGAGCCTGCCAGGGTAGAGCTTTCGGAAGCCATCTCCCAGACTCCCTTCCATACACCCATTGCCCCTGTCTATCAGAATGTCAATGCAGCACCTTCTACAGACATTGCCGTCATCAAGCAAAACCTTGTGGCACAGCTCACAGGGCCTGTCCGCTGGACACAGACCGTCATCAATATGATAGCAGACGGTGCCACAGAGTTTGTAGAAGTGGGGCAGGGCAAGGTATTGCAAGGGCTTGTCAAAAAAGTAGATAGGAAAATGCCTGTTTCTTCACTTTCTTAGGTTTAAGAATGACTTTGGGGCTGTAGTTCGTGGCTTTTATCTTCACGAACTACTTTTTTTGTTTGTGGTCTGTGTCTTTTTTGTATCTTCACAGGCCACCTTTTTCAGACTTTTTGCACTGTCAGTTTATCTTGACAAGCTTCTAGCAATTCTTGATTGGTTTTGTGGAGCAATGGATGTACTTCATCTGCTGCAATCTCAACCAGAGGCACAAGTGTAAAGCGGCGGTTAGGAATCTCTACATGAGGTATTTTGAGTGTGGGCTCATGGATGATGAGCTTATCAAAGTAAAGAATATCTAAATCTATCTTGCGGGCATCCCATTTTTTAGAGCGTTCACGCCCTAGTTTTTCTTCTATCTGTAAAAGTGTAGTGAGCAGGTCATGGGGGCTAAGGCTAGTTTCTACTTTGATGACCTGATTATAAAAATGAGGCTGCTCAGATACTCCCCAGGGCTGTGTCTCATAAATTGATGATTTTTGGATAATATCACCCACAAACATAGCCACCAGCCCGCAGGCATCTTCTAGCTGTTGTATCCGATGGCCTAAATTACTTCCGATTAAAATATAAGTCTGGTGCATTTTTGTTTTTTTTCATAAAAATAATCAACATTCAGCTATTTTTGATGCTAATTGTCCTACATTTTTACTTTTTTTGTGTGTATAAATGAAAAACGACTCAAGAAAATATTTTTCAAAATAAGATTCGTCTTAAAATACACGTAATGTCTTTGACCAAAAAGACACAGTGCACACGATATTTTTTTAAAACCTTAAATCCATAATTCTATGATTCGCAATGATTGGTCTGTAGAAGAAATCACTAAACTTTATCACCAACCTGTCTTAGACTTGGTCTATCAAGCGGCAAGCATTCACCGCCAATACCATGACCCCAACGAAGTGCAAGTATGTACTCTTTTATCTATCAAGACGGGAGGCTGCCCCGAAGATTGCTCTTATTGCTCTCAATCAGTGCGTTATCAGACAGGGGTACAGGTGCATAAGCTATTGCCTGTAGCCGAAGTGCTAGAAAAAGCTCAAAATGCCAAAGATAGCGGAAGCACACGTTTTTGTATGGGGGCTGCTTGGCGAGAAGTTCGTGATAACCGTGATTTTGACCAAGTGCTAGAGATGGTCAAAGGAGTCAATCAAATAGGGCTGGAGGTCTGCTGCACGCTCGGAATGCTCACAGATGCACAGGCTCGGAAGCTCAAAGATGCTGGACTCTATGCCTATAATCATAATTTAGACACAGGGGAGGCTTATTATGACAAGGTCATCACTACACGCACCTACCAAGACCGCCTAGACACCATTGGCAGGGCACGTAAATCGGGTATTTCTGTATGTTCGGGCGGTATTATCGGGCTAGGAGAGACACACCAAGACCGCATCAGTATGCTGCACACACTTTCTAACCTAGAAGAACACCCTGAATCTGTGCCAGTCAATGCCCTTGTAGCCATAGAAGGCACACCCTTAGAAGAGCAAAAGAGGGTATCTGTTTGGGATATGCTTCGTATGATAGGTACTGCACGCATCACTATGCCACAGTCTATAGTGCGTCTTTCGGCAGGCAGGTTAGAAATGACTGAGGAAGAGCAAGCCCTTTGTTTTTTGGCAGGAGCTAATTCTATTTTTGCAGGAGATAAGCTGCTCACTACTCCAAATCCAGAAACTGACCAAGACAAAATGCTATTTCAGACCCTTAGTTTGAAGCCTAGAGAAGCTTTTAAAGATAAAATGTCAGTGAATGTTTAATTTTTGCTAAAAATTACTTTAATTTAGCACATAAAATTTATATTTAGAAAATAAACGAGTTAAAATCATGAAAACATCCTCATTATTATTCATCGGTTTGGTATGGATGGCTTCTCTTCTGTGTGGCTATCAAGGGGTATTTGCACAACAAATTACCGAAGCAGACAAAACAGGACAAGAAGAAGTGCTTGCAGAAGATCCAAGAGATTTTGCCGCCAACTTTGTGGTAGGTGCTTACTATTACAACAAAGCCATTCCGCCACATTCAGAAACTACCAAAATGAATTTAGTAGAGTACTTAGATGAAGGCAAATCATATGAAGAAAGAAAAGAAGAGTTCTTGAAAAAATCTCTTCCTTACTTCGAGAATGCTTACGCAGTAAAAAAAGATACTCAGGTCAAAGAAGTACTCAAAAACATATACTTAAATATAGGAATGCTCCCTACATTCAGAGCCACCCCTGAAGAAATGGACATGCTCCTAGAAGAAAAACTCAACGAAATAGAGTTTAAAGAAATTAAGTAATCTTCTAAAAAGCCCTGTGTATTTTTATGAAAATAAGCACAGGGCTTTTATTATTTACACCAAAAATACCAGGTAATAGACTTATATCATCATTAAGTCAAAGCTTATCCCCTGTCAAATAATAGCAAACACACATGCTATAAGACAATGAAAAGATATTTTTTATCGATATTTAATAGAAATCTTGACTTTACGCACAAAAATTGATTCTAAGCTGGTAGATTGTTAGATTGATGTGAAACATAACGAAACAATATCTGTATCAAGTAAAATAAGAATCAATAGCCAAGCAATCTTGAGATAATCTATTCAAAAAAACCTTGTAGATTTGTCAAGGGTTTCTTGCAAAAAATATTTTGCCTAACATATTGGTACTATTGTAGCTATTTATAACATACTCAACATTCTTCTAAATTGTAGCTCTTTTGATGATTCAAAAAAATAATAAGTTGACTTTTAGCCATTTATCTATACGTTACAAAATTGGAATACCACTTATTCTGATAGGCATTCTGGCAATGGTGGTTTTACTATCTAACCTAGTCGCTTTCTATTTTCTTTGGCCCGTGCATTTGTTTACAGCAGGTACACTCGCTACCATTGTATTACTCGTGGGTATAAGTTGGGTGCTTTTCAAAAACGAGCTTTATACGCCCATTCGCAAACTAGAAAGCCAAGTAGAGCGAATAGCCGAAGGCGACACCTCTGTACATATTCATATCAATAGCCAAAATGAGCTTGGTAAAATCGCAGGAAGCACCCAAAAAATTGCTGAGAACCTAAAAATCGCCCGTGAATTTTCCCAGCAAATCGGAGAAGGAAACTATGAAATCAGTGGGCTTGGAGAACATCTGCTCCAGCAAAAAGGTCTTTTTGAGTCATTGGTAAATATGGGAAACCGCCTCAAAGAAATCTCTCAACAAGATGAAAAAAGAAACTGGGTAACACAAGGGCTTGCCTCCTTTAGTGAGGTGTTGAGGTCTAATGATACCAATCTCCAGACACTTTGTCAAAAGATACTTACAGGCATCACTAGGTATTTGGATGCACAGCACGGAGGCTTATTTATACTCAATGACGAGCAAAGCAATAAAAAATATTTAGAGCTCATGGCTACTTATGCCTATCAGGAGCAACAATACGAGCAGCAAAAAATCCTCATCGAAGAGCATTTTGCCGAAGGGCTTATCGGGCAGGCTTACTTAGAAAAAGCACCTATTTACCTCAAAAATGTGGCTACCGAAAATGTAGAAATCGCATCAGGGCTAGGCAGCACAGAAGCATACAGCATACTCATCATGCCTCTACAACTCAACGGCAAAGTGGAAGGCGTTTTAGAGATAGCAGCCTTGCGTCCTTTTCATGATTATGAGACAGAATTTTTAGAAAAAATAGCCGAAAATGTAACCTCTGCCATCCTCTCTATCAAAGTAAATGAAAATACCAAAAAACTACTCAATGCATCACAAGAGCTTACACAAAAACTTCAAACACAAGAGGAGGAGCTACGCCAAAATTATGATGAGCTACAGAGCAGCCAAAACGAAATAGCCAGCCAAAATCAACTCATCGCAGAGCAAAAAACAAAAATAGAAAAAGCATTAGAAGAGCAAACCGAAAAAAGCGAAATGCTCGAGGCGCAAGAAGAAGAAATGCGGCAAAATATGGATATGCTCGTGGCTACGCAAGACCAAATGATGCTCACACAAATAGAGCTAGATGGGCAGTTAAATGCCATTAACAACAGTGCCATCTCCAAAGTAGAGTTTGGAATAGATACCAAAATCATCACAGCCAATGATAGCTTCTGTAAACTAATGGATTACAACGCCACTGAGATAAAAGGAAAACCACATAAACTATTCACAGAGGAGGCTTTTTCACAGTCTGATGAATACCAAGTCTTCTGGGACAAACTCCGAAACGGAACCGCCCAAACACGTGACTTTAAGTTTAAAAATAAAAACCAACAAGCCGTCTGGATGAGTACCATTTACTCTCCCGTATTGAATGACCGAGGAGATATCCAAAAGATTATTATGCTCGCATTTGACATCTCCGAAGCCAAAAAACTACTACAAGAAACCCAAAGCCAAGCAGAAATCCTCCAAAAACAAGAATCTGAGCTCAGGCAAAGTATGCTTGACCTACAATCTACACAGCTAGAGCTGAACCGAAAATCAGAGGCAATCATACAGCTCAAAGAAGAAGAAGCACAGAATGCAAGACTCAGAGCCAAAGAAATAGAAAACAAAAATCAATTAATCACTTCTAGCATCCAATATGCCCAGAATATACAATCTGCTATACTGCCCATAGAGCAAAATATCTTGCAATATGTAGAAGATTTCTTTGTAGTGTTTTTGCCAAAAGACATCGTATCTGGTGATTTTTACTGGTTTAGCCATACACAAGGCAAAAGCTTCTTTGCGGCTGTCGATTGTACAGGGCATGGAGTGCCAGGTGCTTTTATGTCTATTATCGGTAATACCTTACTCAACGAAATCGTCAATGTGCAGCAAATCTTTGACCCTGGGAAGATTCTAGAAAACTTACACATGGGTATTCGTACCAAACTTAGACAGGCTGACTCTAGCAACCAAGACGGCATGGATATCTCCCTTTGTGTGATAGAGCCATCTGCTAAAGAGGAGGGCGTATATCAGCTTGCCTTCTCAGGTGCAAAACGCCCACTGTATTATCTGGATGAAGAGGAAGAGCTCATAGAAATCAAAGGAGACCGAAAATCTATAGGAGGATGGCAGCAAGAAATGCACAGAACTTTTGAGACACAGTACGCCACATTACAAAAAGGAAATACCGTTTACCTGACTTCTGACGGGTTGGCAGATAATCCTAATTACAAACGAAAAAAGTTTGGTGTAAAAAGGTTCAAACAACTTGTGCTGAAAAACAAAAACAAAAGCCTTAAAGAGCAAAAACAAGCATTTCTCTATGCCATTGAAGAGCATCAGCAAGGGGCAGAACAAAGAGATGACATTACAGTAATGGGCATTAAGATATAAAAAATAGATGTTTTAAATCAATTTAAGTTATTAATCGTTAATTTTAGATTAAAGCATCATAATTGTATAAACAGAAAATACCAATAAAGTAATCATATATTCATGGATATTCAGATGAAAGAGTTTGACTTTTTTGAGTACCACTCACAAATTAGCAGAGATAATATCCTTATCTCTTATAAAGGACCACTGACCGATGTGCTGCTTTCAGAGTTTAGTCGTGATATCAGAAAAAAGCTACAAGAAGACCCTCGCTCAGGCAAAAAAGTGTTCTCTATTTTTATGGAGTTGGCTCAAAATGTCTTGTACTATTCAAAAGAAGTAAATCACTTCGGAAACCAGGATAGAGTGGGCACGCTTGTAGTCTTAGATGAAGAAACCAACTACAAGGTCATCACAGGAAACCTCATCTACCGAAAAGATATGATGAGACTCATAGAAAAATGTGAAACAATTAGATCCTTAGACAGAGATGCACTCAGAGAATATAAACGAAAACTGCGCAGCGAAGAAGAAAATGAAGAAAGTAAAGGTGCAGGAATAGGGCTTGTGCAGGCTGCACTTACTTCTGATAATCAGTTAGAAGCAAAAATGAAAGAAATGGGAACGGAGTTTGCCTTCTTTATCGTCATAGTAAAAGTGGACAAATAATCAAAAATATAACTGAGTGAGCGTGCTACATATAAAAAAAAATTAGTTTATTTGCTCAGTGCATCACTTTTTTTAATCAATTAGAAATACAAACAATGGAAAACTTAGAAATCAAAGGAGAAAGTGGAGTATATTTTATTCCAGAAGTAAAGCTAAACGCCACTTCAGGAGTGTGCGAAATCTCAGGTGAATCTTACCTAGAAGATACAGATGAATTTTATAACCAAATCATTAACTGGTTAGAGACTCACACACAAAAGGTAAATACTCCTATTACATTTAATTTTAGACTTACTTACTTTAATACAAGCTCATCACGTAGTATCTTAAATGTGCTCAGGGTCTTAAAAAAATACCAAGACCAAGGCGGAAGTGTTACCGTAAACTGGTACTACCCCGAAGATGATGACAGCATTGCAGAAGAGGCAGAAGACTATATGAAAGATACAGGACTTGACATCAATATGTTTGAGTTTGAGCCAGAAGACTAAACAAATACCAAAACAAAAAGGTAAATCAATTCCAATACATTAAAGGCAACCTATGAAGCAGCTTTTGCTCATTTGTATATGCATGTATATGCTTTCTCCTATCGGCACGCTAGTAGCACAAAGCAGTAGCCGTGCTGATAGGTTAGAGCATCTGCTTAAGCTAAGCCAAATGGACACAAGCAAGGTCAGATACCTTAATCTATTATTTGATGAGTATGAGCCACGAAACGCACTCAAGGCTAAAAAATATGCCGAACAAGCACTAGAGCTTTCCCAAGAAAATAACTACAGCTTCGGTATTATCATAAGCGCTGATAACATTGCCAAAATCTACCACAAGCAAGGCGCTTATGCCAAAGCTTTAGAATACTATGAACGCACTCTCCAGCTCAAAAAAAATCTAAACGAACCAGCTACCCTATCAGAGGCATACAATCAAATAGCCAATACGCTTGTATTGCAAGGTGAAGCTGACCAAGCCATACAATATTATCTGCAATCTCTTCAAATCAATGAAACACTCAAAGATGCCAAAGGTGTAGCCACTAACTATACCAACTTAGGGGGGGCTTATTATAAAAAAAGAGAGTATGATAACTCCATCAATTATCATATTAAAGCAATCTCTCTGGCAGACTCACTTGATAACAAAGCCTTGATTGCGTATAATTTTGAAAGATTAGGAGAAACTTATCTCAGAATTAAAGAATATGACAATGCCCAGAAGGCTTACCAACAGTTGCTCCAGATTGGGAAAAGTGAAATCAACCGTAACTACCGAAAAACAGCCTACCAAGGACTGTCGCAGGTTTTTGCAGAATTAGAAGACTACAGAAAAGCCTATGAAAATTATCAAAAATACATGGACGAAAAGGAGACTCTTTTCAAAGAACTACAAAACGAAGCCAGAAAAAATATAGACATCACACAAGACCAACTCAATGATGCCATAGAAATACAAAACCTGCAGCAAGAAAAATATGAAATACAAGAAGAAAAACTAACACAAAGAACTTGGTTCTTTTCTATCATTATTACACTCATACTGGTGCTTACATTTATACTTTATTTTAATAACCGCCGAAACAGAATCGCCAATCTCAAACTCATCGAACAGCAAAAAGTAATTGAAGAAAAAAACAAAGCACTCGAAGCCCAACAAGCCAAAATTAGTAACCAAAACAATGCTATTCAGAGCAAAAGTGCAACCCTAGAAGCTACATTTCAAGAAATAGCACGCAAAAACAAAGATATTACGGCAAGTATTAACTATGCTAAAAGAATTCAAGAGTCTATGCTCTCCAGAGACCACAATTTCGTGAATGTGCTACCAGAATATTTTGTGTTTTATAGACCAAGAGACATCGTAAGTGGAGATTTTTATTGGTTTGCGCATCGTGGAGACAAGGTCTTTGTGGCAGCAGTAGATTGCACAGGGCACGGTGTGCCAGGGGCTATTATGTCTATGCTCGGAGATTCTTACCTAAACCAAATCATCAACCTACAAGGAATCACAGCCCCTGACAAAATATTGGCAGAGCTACACAAAAATATACAGATAGCCCTGAATCAAGAAAACAACAATAATCAAGATGGCATGGATGTTGCTATTTGTGTAATAGACCAAAAAAATAAGGTGCTAGAGTACTCAGGCGCAAGCCGTGAACTATTTATCATACAAGAAGACCAATACCAAGCCATCGAATCTACAAAGTTGCCTATCGGTGGCTTCCAGAAAGAAAGACCCCGAGATTTTGAGACACTTACGTTTGATATCTCTAAACCTACTTGGATTTATATTTATTCTGATGGATACCAAGACCAGTTTGGTGGTCCCAAAGGAAGAAAGTTTGCCAAAAGCAGGCTGCACAAAACCTTGTTTGGAATTTATAAAAACCCCATGAACACACAAAAAAAATTACTTGAAAAAACACTGGAAGATTGGATGGGGCAAAACCGACAAATGGATGATATTATGGTTGTGGGGCTGAAATTATAATTAATTTTTGAAAATATATTTAGATACAAAGATAACATGGAAAATATTTTTATAAAAGAAGCACCTACTACTCCCGAGGTAAGGTTTGATTTTGAAGAAGCTTACTTAGAGATTAAAGGTGTGTCTATCCCTGAAGATACAGAAGAATTTTATAATCCACTTATTGAAGCGATAGAAGAATACATCAAGACTGAATTCCCGAAAGAAATCACACTCTCTTTTAAGCTTATTTATGTCAATACCAGCACCTCTGCTGTACTTGGCAAAATGATAAAAATACTAGAACCTATAGAAGGGGAAGACCGAGTAGTGAACGTAAATTGGTATTATGAAGTAGAAGACGAAGATATGAAAGATTTGGGAGAGGATTTTAATTCTTTTTCTAAACTTAATTTTGACCTAATCCCCTGTGATGAGATAAACTAGCACTGTGTAAAGCTTAATTTCTTCATAAAATAAGAGAGACAAGGCAGTTTTAGTAAGATTGTCTTGCCTGCTACTTTACTAAAATTAGCACACCATAAGCAGAGCAAATGCCAAAGTTTTATATTATTGACTTTTTTCCTTCCAAGCCTCGTATCTCTCCAAAATCTTAACAGAAATCTGCTCGTAGTTTTCCCAATCATCTTTGACGTGGTAGATAGAGGGCAGACCTTTGGCCAAAATAGCCTCATAATCTTTGCGGTAAAGCCCACTTTGATAGTAGTGAATAGAAAATTCATTCCCTTCTTCACTAAAAAGATCTCCACCTAAGTGCCCATCCCACAAAGCACTCAATATAGAGCAAGTAATTTCACGGTTTCTAAACCTGATCACTTGGTGAGCCTCTTCATCCTCAAATATCTCACTATGCAGCTCATTCTCAAGCATCCATCCCAAAAACATTCCTATATGCACATAGGCTTGCTCTATAGGCAAGATACTCGGGAACTCTCCTAAGAAGTGATTTTTTGCTTGGTCATAGATGAGACCAGTATTGTCTTTTTTTTCTTCGGGCGTTTCCATGCGCTCGATGGTTTTTGGTTTTGTATTACGTTCATCAAATATACTAATAATTGTAAACAAATTACTATTTAGCCTAAGAATCCGTTTCTAAAATATAGTTTTGGAGTTCGGGTAGGGTGATTCTTGCTTCATAAATAGCCTTGCCAATGATTGCCCCAGAGAGTCTGAGCTGCCCAAGCTGTATTACATCCTCCATGTTGCTGACACCTCCACTTGCGATTAGCTCCAGACTTGGAAATTTGTCCGTGATTTTTTGGTATAAATCTACCGAGGGGCCTTGTAGCAGTCCATCTTTGCTTATATCTGTACAAATGACGTATTTTACACCATTCTCTTGGTGCAGCGTCAAGAAATCTATCAAATCAAGGCTCGTAATGTCTTGCCAACCAGAGATGGCTATCTTCTCGTGCTTTGCATCTGCCCCCAAAATGATTTTCTCTGAGCCATAGTCCTGAATCCATTTCCAAAATAATTCGGGCTTTTTGACTGCAATGCTTCCTCCCGTAACTTGTTTTGCACCACTCTCAAAAGCAATTTTAATGTCTTCATCACTCTGAAGCCCCCCTCCAAAATCAATTTGAAGTTTGCTATGCTTGCATATTTTTTCTAGCACTTGGTGGTTGATGATTTTGCCTTGTTTTGCACCATCTAAATCTACCACATGCAGGTATTGTATGCCCATTTCTTCAAAAGAACGAGCTACTTCTACAGGGTCTGTATGATAGACCGTTTTTGCTTGGTAATCTCCTTGAGTAAGGCGTACACATTGCCCGTCTATGATGTCTATCGCAGGGATAATTCTCATTGTGTTGTCTTTCTTTTTTATAAATTCAAAAAGTTTTTTAGGATTCTTTCGCCCGTAACCGCACTTTTTTCGGGGTGAAACTGCACTGCATAGAAGTTATCTTTCTGAAGTGCGGCACTGAATGCCGTGCCATATTCACAGAGAGCGGCTGTATCTTTGCTTTGTTCTACATAATAGCTATGCACAAAATACACATAATCACCCACAGAAACTCCTTCAAAGAGAGGAGTCTTGAGGGCTTGGAGGGTGTTCCAGCCCATATGTGGCACTTTCAGCAGAGGGGTATCTTGTGAAATCTTTTCGGCAGGCATAAACCGTCTTACTTGCTCTGAAAACACACCCAAGCAAGGCGTGTCATTTTCTTCCGAATGCCTGCACATCAGTTGCATCCCTAAGCATATCCCCAAGAAAGGCTGCTTTAGTGTGGGTAAAAACTGCTCTAAACCCTTTTTTTTGAGTGATTTCATGGCAGAACTTGCCTCGCCCACTCCTGGGAAGATAACCTTATCAGCACTTTGAAGCTGCTCTAAGTCATCTGTGATGAGTGCATTGATTCCCAATCTCTCTAGTGCAAAACTGAGTGATTGGGTGTTTCCTGCATTATATTTTACAATGGCGACTTGCATGAAGGTGGTGTTTTAATGAATCTGTAAAACTACAATTTTAGGATAAGTTGTCCAAAAATAAACTTTATACTTCCCAAATTGTCTGCTCATTGTTCAGAATGCTTTTATTTTTCTCCTTGCATTTTTAAGACCCCCTTGTTGGCAAGCATCTGAATCATCTCGGGGCTAAGCCCTGCTTCTGTCAAGATAGCCAGTGTATCTTCACCCAGCAAGGGCGGTGCCCAAGAGGGTGTGGCTTTGGTTTCCGAAAATTTTAGAGGTACGCCTATACTCTTGATTTTACCTGCTGTGGGGTGTTCTTGTTCTATGACCATTTCACGGGCTATTACTTGGGGGTCTTTGTCTATTTCATCTTGTTCATAGACAGTATTGATGAGGAGGTCATGCTCTAGCCCCATTTCAGACCAATAAGAGGCGGTTTGGGTCTTGAAGAGTGCCGTAAGTTCTGCTTTGTGTGCTTGGCTTTTGGCAGGGTCTTGCTCAAACATTCTATTCTTCCAATCAGGTTTTTTGATGATTTCACAGAATTTATCCCAAAATTTAGTTTCTAATGTGCCCAATGCTATGTAGCGTTCATCTTTAGTAGGGTAGATATTGTAATTAATCAAACCACCAGAGAGAAACCCTTCATCACGCTGTACATTTTTGCCTGTCATCCATTGCAGTGCTTTGGCATTTACGCTGAGGGGCATGACTCCATCCATCATAGAAACATCTACGAACTGCCCCTTGCCTGTCTTCTGCAGTGCATACACTGCCGAAAGACAAGCAATGATAGACATATAAGAGCCACCAGCAATGTCTGCCATTTGTACAATCGGGATTCGAGGGGCTTCATTTTGGTTGCCGCTCAGTAGTCCTGCCAATGTGATATAATTGAGGTCATGCCCTGCAAGCTGTGCATAGGGGCCTGTCTGTCCATATCCTGTGATGGCTACATAAATAATTTTTGGATTTATTTTTTGAAGGCTTTCATAGTCTAGCCCCATTTTTTTCATGACTCCAGGTCTGAACTGCTCTATGAGGATGTCAGCCTCTTTGACCATATCTAGTATAATGGCTTTTCCTTCGGGCGTGGTATAATCCAGTGAAAGGCTTCGTTTGGAGCGGTTAAACGCCAAATAACCTGCTGATTCTCCTCCTTTGTGTGGAGGGAAATCACGGGCATAATCATAAAAATTAGGGGCTTCTATTTTGATGACTTCAGCGCCCATGTCTGCCAGCATCATCGTGGCAAGTGGGCCTGGGAGCAGCCTTGTAAAGTCGAGTATTTTAAGTCCTTTGAGAGGGCCTCCAGTAGGTTTTCGGCTTGCTGCACCCACAAGTGCTTGATGTGATTCTGCTGGGCTATATCGGTGAAATAGCTTGCTAAAATGCATCATCTCAGCAAGGTTATCTATGTTGATTTTACCAGATAAAATGGCTTCTTGTGCGGTGGTGTTGCCTAGTTCTATATCTAAGTAAGTCTGTGTATCACTTTTGATGCTGCAGGTGGGTTCTCCGTGTAGTGCATCACTGACTGTACACTTGCCTGCGGCTATCTCTACGGTAAAGTATATGGATTGGGCTTGTGCAGTTTCTAGCACAAAATGGAATATGCCTTGATAATCTTTTGCTTTGTCTGCCTTAAATCTTTGTGGCAGTGCCTTGAAAATATCTTGAATGGTGGTGTTCATGTTTTTTGCTGTGAGAGATGTTCAAAATAAGAGGGAAGCCCTCACACAGATGTCTTAGCCAAGTGTGCGAGGCTTTCCCATTTAATTTCTAGCTTTTATCAGTGTTAGGCATTGATAAAAAATAAGTGGTGGAAAAATACTTATTTAAAAGCTTGTATGCCTGTGATATGATTCCCGAGTATGAGTAAGTGTATGTCGTGTGTGCCTTCATAAGTTATGACTGATTCGAGGTTCATCATATGCCTCATGATAGAGTATTCTCCTGTAATGCCCATTCCACCCAATATTTGCCGTGCTTCTCTGGCGATGCTGAGTGCCATATCTACATTATTGCGTTTGGCGAGAGAGATTTGTGCTGTGCTGGCTCGGTCTTGATTCATGAGGTTACCCAACCTCCAGCAGATGAGCTGTGCTTTGGTGATTTCGGTGAGCATTTCTGCCAATTTTTTTTGAATGAGCTGAAAGCCTGCAATGGGTTTTCCGAATTGCTCCCGCTCGAGGGCATATCTTTTTGCGGTATCGTAGCAATCCATGGCTGCTCCTAAAGCTCCCCAAGAGATGCCATACCTTGCTTTGTCAAGGCATTTGAGTGGGCCTTTGAGTCCTGAGATATTGGGGAGTAAGTTTTCTTTGGGTACTCTGACATCTTGGAAGACCAGCTCACCAGTGATACTTGCCCTGAGAGACCATTTGTTATGAATCTCAGGGGCAGAGAATCCTTCCATTTCTTTTTCTACGATAAGTCCGTGGATGCGTCCTTCTTCATTTTTAGCCCAGACAACGGCGACATCTGCGTAAGGAGAGTTAGAAATCCACATTTTAGCTCCGTTGAGGAGGTAATAATCTCCCATGTCTTTGAAGTGGGTTTCCATTCCTGCGGGGTTAGAGCCGTGGTTGGGCTCGGTAAGCCCGAAGCAACCGAGGTATTCTCCAGAGGCAAGTTTTGGGAGGTATTTTTGGCGCTGGGCTTCTGTACCAAATTCATAAATAGGATACATTACTAGAGAGCCTTGCACCGAAGCCGTAGAACGCATACCAGAGTCGCCTCGTTCTATTTCTTGCATCATGAGTCCGTAGGCTACATAATCTAGCCCTCCATTGGGGTTATATGCCTCAGGGATGGTAGGGCCAAAAGCGCCTATTTCTCCAAATTTCTGAACGATGTGCCTAGGGAAGGTGGCCTTCTGAGCACAATCTTCTATGATAGGAGAGATTTCTTTTTTGACAAAATCACGGACGGTGGCACGTATCAACTTATGCTCTTCGGTGAGCAGGTCATCTATTTCATAAAAATCAGGTGATTCAAAGTTATCCGCCTTGCTTGATTTTATAAATTCTAATTGAGTGATATTTTGGGTAGCGTGTATCATAATCTTATTTTTCTTATATTCTTCCAAAAATACAAAAAAATAATCAAAATGGATACTTTAGTACTTTGAGTAAAATAAATTTGGATGTGAGCATTCACGAAAAAAGCACTTAGACAAATTTGCCTAAGTGCTTTTTTAAACAATAGTCGAGCAAAGCTTATTCTGCACGCACAAATTTGATTTCCTTCATAGGATTATTTTCTTCTGCATCGTTGCTTTTCATGATAAAATAATCCCCTGAGATTTCTAAGATGGTAGCACCAGACTCTTCTTTTTCTTCCATTTGTGTAAAGAGTGTATCACCGTCTATTCTCCAGCTTCCTAGTTTTTCTTCGGGCTCTTCATCACCAGCGAAGGGGTTTTTAGAAAGGCTTCTCATCGTGCCATCAGCATCAAAAGAAACACGCATATCTTCCATCATAGAAAGAAGCATGGGCATCATAGATTTACCCATTTCGGCTTGTTGTTTTTCTTCTTCTGTTTGTGCAGCAGCGATTTGTTTGTCTATTTCGGCAGTAAACTGAGCCTTGACAGTTTCTACATCCATTTTCCAAGTACCTACCAGAAGTATTGCATCACTTTGTGCAGTTACTCTGGATACTCCCAGACTCATTATGATGAATACTAGACATGAGATTTTTAATAAATTTTTCATACAGGGGTTAGATTTAGTAAATAACACAAAGCTCCAAAACTACAATGTTTGCACCAGATTTTTTGCTAAGTACAAAAATATATGATTTAGTTCATAGACGTATTTCTTCGATTTTGGTTATTTGTAGTTTTGGTTTATATTTATGATTAACAATTGATTGTTTTTTTATGATAAGAGAATATCGTTCTGTAAAAGACTCACAAACTACCCTGACGGAGTTAATGATTCCAGCTTATGCCAATTTTGGAGGCAAGATACACGGAGGCACTTTGCTCTCATTGATGGATAAAGTGGCTTATGTCTGTGCACACAAGCATGCGGGCAAGTATTGTGTAACTGTGGCAGTGAATCAGGTAGAGTTTTTGGAGCCTGTGGAGGTAGGGGAGGTTGTCTCTATGCTTGGCTCTGTCAATTATGTAGGGCATAGCTCTATGGTGGTGGGCATTAAGGTGGTATCGGAGAATTTTCAGACCCAAACTGTGAAGCACACCAACTCCTCTTACTTTACGATGGTAGCCAAAGATGAATCTGGCAAACCCAGTGTAGTGCCTGAGCTAGTGCTGGAGAGTGAGGTGGAGGTACGCCGTTTTTTGAAGGCTATGAAGATGAAAGAGCTGCGCAAGGGACTTAATGAAGAGCTTCGGAAAGCTGAGCTTAAGTGGACTCTCGAGAGTGCATATACCCTCCTCAAAGAGGAGAGATGTATGTTTAATATAGCTTAAATCTGGCTACTTTTCAGCCCTTGATTGCTGTGCGAATATCTTTTATGGAGTGCATCTAAGAGGGTATGTGGCTGGGGGTCAAAGTGTAAGATGTCAAAAATATCCTCTGCCAAAAATCCTTTTGTGATGGTGTGCGTCAAGAACTGCTTAAGTGGGGTGTAATAGCCCTCAGTATTGAGCAGGCCTATGGGCTTGTGATGGAGGGTAAGATGCCTCCAAGTAAGCACTTCAAAAAACTCCTCATATGTGCCGATGCCCCCAGGCAAAATCACGAAAGCATCAGCTCTTTCTGCCATGATTTTTTTGCGTTGGTGCATAGATTCTACCACGATGAGCTCCTGAAGCCCTGTGTGTGCGACTTCTCTATCTACTAAAAACTGTGGAATCACACCTACGGCACTCCCACCTGCCTCTAGTATGGCATCTGCTATCACGCCCATGAGCCCCACTTTGCCTGCTCCAAAGATAAGCTGAATGTCTTGGGCTGCCATGAGCTTGCCGAATGTCTGTGCAGCTTCTTTATACTCGGGCATTTCTCCTGTACGTGAGCCGCAAAATACACAAATACTTTTCATATCTGATGTTGTTGGTTTGGTGTTTATTCTTGCTTAAACGACAATGAACGCTTTGGTCTCTTGAAAAGTTCTATGTTATTTTAATCCAAAGCACGAAGGTCAAGGAATTTTCTGTGATGTAAGAAAATTCCTTGACCTTTTTTAGAAGGATACTCATCGGAATTTTTATTCTCCAAGTGTATCACAGTGCCAGAGTTGCTGCCCTTTGCGTTCTGGCTTTTGTTTAGGGCCATTTCCGTCTTCATCTAGCATTTTCTGGACAAGCCTGGCCCTTTCAGCGCTTATTTCGGCTTGTTTTTTGGCATCTTTGTTTTGGTCAAAATAAATTGCACCGTCTATGATTGTTTTATCTACGATGGCATAGATAGAAAGCGGGTGTGCAGACCACAAGACGAGGTCGGCATCTTTGCCTATTTTGATACTTCCTATTCTGTCATCTAAGTGCAGAAGTTTGGCAGGGTTCAATGTTACCATTTTGAGGGCATCTTCTTCAGATGTGCTACCATATTTGACAGCTTTGGCAGCTTCTTGGTTTAGTCGGCGCCCCATTTCGGCATCATCTGAGTTGATGGCTGTGAGCACCCCTACTTCGTGCATCAGGCTTGCATTGTAAGGGATGGCATCTTTTACTTCATATTTATACCCCCACCAATCAGAGAATGTAGAAGCTCCGACACCGTGTTCTTTCATTTTGTCAGCCACTTTGTAGCCTTCTAAGATGTGTGTAAAAGTATTGACTCTAAATCCAAACTGCTCTGCCACTACCATGAGCATACTGATTTCTGACTGCACATAAGAGTGGCAAGTGATGAATCTTTTTTTATTTAGAATCTCACTGAGTGTTTCTAGTTCCAAGTCTTTTCGGTAAGGTTTTCCGCTTGCTTTTGCTTCTTGATAGGCTTTGGCTCGTGTAAAGGCATCTACGAATACCTGCTCTACGCCCATGCGGGTCTGTGGGAAGCGGACTGTGTAGCGCTCGCCCCAGTTACTTTGTTTTACATTTTCTCCAAGTGCAAACTTGATGTAGCCATCTGCACCTTTGATTTTCATTTCTTCGGGAGATTTTCCCCATCTTAGTTTAATCAGGGCAGATTTTCCCCCGATAGGGTTGGCAGAGCCGTGAAGAAGCTGTGAAGTAGTAACGCCCCCTGCGAGCTGACGGTAGATGTTGATATCTTCGGAGTTGATGACATCCTCGATGCTGACTTCGGCACTGCTTGCTTTGCCGCTTTCATTTACGCCTCTGCTAATGGCAATGTGAGAATGCTCATCTACGATGCCTGGGGTGAGGTGCTTGCCCTTTCCGTCTATCACTTCTGCATTGGCAGCACTGAGGTTTTTGCCTATTTTAGATATTTTGCCATTTTGGATGAGCACATCGGTTTCTTCTAAGATTCCTTCCTGCTCATTGGTCCAGACAGTGGCATTTTTGATGAGATAATTTTTAGATGTAGGTATTTCTTCGTTGCCATAGGCCTCAAAGGGATAGATTACCTTGCCTAATGAAGGCTTGTCTTCTGCTTTTTCTTCTTTGTCTGCTTCTGTTTTTTTCTCAATGGCTTTTTGGAAAGTAGCTGTCCAGTTAAAACTTTCACCATTGGCCATTTCGCCTTTTCCTTGTAGGTTTTTGCCTTGTTTCCAGCCACTGAGCCTTACCAAGCCTTCTGCACCTTTTGGGGTATAGCTTGCGGTGATAAGTTTTCCATCTTGTGTGCCTTTTGCTTTGAGTGTATCAGCAGCCATGATAAAAGTGAAGCTCGGTTTTTCTAGTTCACCATCTATGAGCAGTGTATTGTTTGAGTTGTTTTGGATACTTAGTTGGTATTGCCCTCTTATATCACTTTCTATACTTTCTTTGATGACATATCTATTGCCTTGAATCCAATTTTCATATATCTGTGCTGCATCATCTTCAAGAATATCTCCTGAGGTAATCAAGAAGTTCGCCATTTTTCCTTTTTGTAAATCTCCCATTTGCTCCGACATATTGATAAACTTGGCAGGCGTAGCCGTCAAGGCTTTGAGTGCAGTTGCTTTGTCTAGCCCTAACTTGATAGAAGTTCGGATATTTTTCAAGAAATCCCCCATATTTTTAAGCCCGTCTGCGGTGAAGGCAAATTCAATTCCGTTTTTGGCGACCTGCTGTGCGTTGCTAGGTGCAAGCTCCCAGTGTTTTAGGTCAGCAAGACTAATCACACGGGCATCTAGTGGGTCATTGACTGCAAAGGCATTGGGATAATTGACAGGTAAAATCAGTGCTGCCCCTGTGGCTTTGATTTCTGCAAGACGCTGGTAAGTATCACAAGTGGTGTAGATAATGTACTGCTTTCCGAACTCATCTCCTATTTTGTCAGCACGTAGCACTTCAGCCCAGCTTCGGGTGGTAAAAATAGCAGGCAAGGCATTGGCACGGTTAAATGCTTCTAGTGAAAGGTTGTATTCTTGTTTTGAGCCACCTTTGGCATACCAGTCTGCATCCAAGTAAGTCTGTTTGATAAGTGCAATGTAGCCCATTTGTGAGCTAGGGTAAGTCTGGTTAGATACGCCCTTGTCAAAAGCAAACTGTGTGGATGCTTGCCCTTTGAGCATGATTTCGTTGATTTTTGCTTCGTGTAAGCTCACCAAAGTGCTTGTACCACGGATGATGCCATCTTGCTGATGGGTCAGTACTGCTCCAAATCCGTATTTTCGGAGATTGCTGGCATCTTTGGGGTTTACATTAAACATGGTTTCAGCATTTACTTCGGGCTTTACGGCTTCATTCCAGGCATATGCCCCTTTTTTGTTAGACTCTATCTGTACAGATTCGCCTCTTTGTCTTTTTGCCTCCTCGATGCCATAATGACTGTATAAATCAACAAAAGAAGGATAAATAAATTTTCCTTTGAGGTCTATCTCTTGGGCACCTGAGGGCACTGCCATTCCTTTGCCGAAGCCGAGTACTTTGCCATTTTTGATGAGCAATGTAGCATCTTCTATTCGGGTTTGATAATCTACTTGAAGTGTAGCGTGCGTGAAGGCGTAATAGCCTGCCCTTTCATCTTGTACTCCATTGATAGGGAAGGTTTCTTGGGCAAATACAAAAGCACTTGTGCCAAGCAACCAAAATAATAGAGCGAAAGTATATCTTTGTATCATAGATTTTTTATTAAAAATGTGTAATCTAGCGTCTAAAAACTTATCTGAACTCAAATATGACAAAAAAATTAGTAATCATCCCAAATTATGTTTCATTATTTTTTGTTTTTTTTAAATTTTGTGGCTGTTCTCTGCTTTTAGGGCTTTTCTTTTCTGCTTGCCAACCGAACAATCAAGAAGCCAAAAATATCTTATCTCCTGAAAAGATGTCATCCATTCTGACAGATTTGCACTTGGCTGAGGCATACATCTTAGAAAGCCGCTACCGCAATGAAGATACCGCCAGAGTAGCCTATACTCAGTTAGAAAAAGAGGTATTCAAGAAGTATAAGACAGATTCGCTCACTTATGCCAAAAGCTACCGATTTTATGCCCGAAATGTAACAGAGCTCAATGAAATCTATAATGCTGTAGTAGATACACTGAGCTACAGAGAGAGTGTCGCCAAGGCCAAAGAACAAAAAAAGGATTCTCTTCAAAATAAAAAGAAGTTCAAATTTACAAGAGGTAAAGACTCTACCAACAGAGATATGTCTCCCAAAATGATAAGAGAAAAGAAAACC
>JAABSX010000058.1 GCA_011390205.1 Microscillaceae bacterium
TTACAGGCTCTAGAAAAAAACTGGACGGATAGAGATTTTATGGCTTGTGCCAATGTAGGCATTTATTACAAAAAAGGCAAACACATTGTGCCTGATATGTTTTTGAGCCTAGATGTAAAACACCCCAAAGAATGGCGTGATAAAAAAGACAAGTGCTACATCGCTTGGGAAATAGGCAAGATGCCAGAACTAGTACTTGAAGTAGTCTCTAACAAAATAGGGGGAGAAGATACAGAAAAGAAAAAACGCTATGCGGAATTGGGCATCAAATACTACATTATTTATGACCCCTACCAATATTTGTCGGACAAGGAACTGTGCGTCTATGAACTGAAAGAAAATGACAAGTACGCCCTAGTGAAGCGCAAGCACAACTTTATGCCTATTGTAAATCTAGGCATCAAACTCTGGACAGGACTCTACGAAGACGAAGGAGATACTTGGGCAAGATGGTGCGACAAAAAAGGTGTTTTCCTGAAAACAGGCTCAGAACAAGCCAAAATAGAACGTGCCGAAAAGGAGAAGGAACGCGCCGAAAAGGAGAAGGAACGTGCTGAAAAGGAGAAGGAACGTGCCGAAAAAGAAAAGGAAAGGGAACGTGCCGAAAAAGAAAAGCAAAGAGCAGACGAAGAAAAAAAACGGGCAGACGAAGCAGAAGAACAATTACGCCAACTCAAAGCACAGCTTGAAGCGTTTAAACTCAATCAGGAGTAGTATTCACTACCAGCTTCGCACCACACACTGGTCCAAGCTCCTGAGCTAAACCTCATAGAATAAGCCTTGTACACTCACCGTGCAAGCGAAGATGCTTGCACGAGATGGGGGAAAAGCCCCCCAACCCCCCGAAGGGGGAGTTCTAGAAGTCCTCCTTCCAATGGATTTTCTTTATACGTTTTGTTTTTTTAACACAAGGGACGGGGTCGCTCGGAGCGACTCCGTCCCTGAAAAAAAGATTAAAAATCTTTGGCTCTGTAGTCGAGAGTGGAAATCTTGGCTAGCAAGCCCAAAACTTACAAAAAGAAAACAATACTTGGAAATCAAGCAAAACAGGCTTTATAGAAATAAAAACAGACCCAAAAGACAACCTTTGGATAGATGAACAGGTTTATTGAACATTCTTAATTATGCATATATTTACTTAGACTGAAAAAAACAGGAAACACTAAGTTACTGATAATCAGTATTTTAATTGGTTTACCAAGCTCCTCAAAGCATAATTTACCAAGCAAAGTAAGTTTTCGTACAGTTTTGCATATTTTTTGCAACATTTGTCTTTGAGTCATCATTATTTAATGACCCCAGCTTTTTATGATAAAATCCAAGAAAAAGAAACTGCTAAGCGTCCTGTTTTTCTGCATACTCATCGGAAATATAGCAGCTCAGTCCATACAAATACCTCACAAAGAATACTCTAGCAATCAAGTAGAAGTGCTTCTTAACTCTTTGCAGACAGCCAAAGGCATCCAAAGAATACATTTACTAAATGAACTCTCCGTAGTCTATGAAAACAGCAAGCCCTCCAAAGCCCAAGAATACGCAGAACGTGCTGCCCTGCTCTCCAAAGAGCTCAACTATACCGAAGGGCTAGGAGAAGCACTCTATCAGCAAGGATTTATTTATTATAGATTGGGCAATTATGAGCAAGCTCTTCAGGCGTATTCTGAAAGCCTGAAAATGGCCAGTAAAATAAAAAATGACCTTAAAAAAGTGCTCATTTATCAAAAAATAGGGCTTATATTCAAAGAAAAACAAGACCTCGAGAAAGCCATGCATTTCTGCCTCCTCGGCATACAAATAGCCCAAAAAAAGCATCTGCAGCTCCAGACTGCCAGCCTGACGAACGATATCGGCGTCATTTATTTGCTCAAAAAAGACCCTCAAAAAGCATCTAAGAATCATCAAAAAGCCCTAGACATTTATCAGAACATAAAAGATAGCCTAGGCACTGCAGATTCTTATCAATACCTAGGAGATGTCAGTGCTGCCAAAAAAGATGAGTTTGTGGCCATCAAGTTTTTTTTGAAAGCCCTGCAAATTTATGAACCCCTCTTAGACCAGCAAAATATTGCCAAACTTGCCCAAAAAATAGGGGAAACTTACCTACAGCTCAATGACCTTATAAAGGCAGAAAAACTGAGCCAACAAAGCCTTAAAATTGCCCAAAAATATCAATACAAAAGCATCGGACAAAAAGCCATGAAAGTGCTCGCAGTGGTCTATGGCAAAAGACAAAACTGGCAGCAGGCTTATTACTATCAAAATCAATCCACAGCACTGCAAGACTCTATCTACCAAGAAGAAAAACTGGAGCAAATCAATGAAATGCAGCGCATCTTCAAAAGACAAAAAGAACAAATCAGCAGAGAGCTTCTCGAAAAAGATGAAATTATTCAAAAAGATGAAAAAATAATCCGACAAATCTCACAGTATGCCGTCTGGCTTGTCTTGCTTTTTCTCTCACTCTTTGCTTTTTCGCTTTACCGAAATAACCGCAAAAGAAAAATAGACAACGAACTCCTAGAGCAGCAAAAAATGGAGATTGTGAATCAAAAAAATGCCATCCAAGAGAGAAACCACGCACTGGTAGAAAAACACCACGAAATCACAGAAAAAAACAGCGAATTTGAACAACTCCTGAAAGAACTCAAAAAAAATAATCTCCGGCTTACAGACAGTATCAGGTATGCCGAAAGAATACAAAGAGCCATCTTGCCTGCTACGCACAGCCTTAGAGAAAATTTTGCAGAGCACTTCGTGATTTTTAAACCCAAAGATGTCGTCTCAGGTGATTTTTATTGGTTTAGCCACATAGAAGAAGAAAACATGGGCTTCTTGGCAGTAGTCGATTGTACAGGACACGGAGTGCCAGGGGCTTTTATGAGCATGATAGGCAATACGCTGCTCAATGAAATCATCAACCACGAAAAAAACTATGAAACCGATGACATCCTAGTACAGCTGCACGAAGGGGTAAGGGATAGCCTCAAACAAAACAATAACCAAAACAAAGACGGCATGGATTTATCTCTGTGCCGCATCAAAAAGCTCGAAAACCAGCAGTACGAAGTACAATTTAGTGGCGCAAAAAGCCAGCTATACATCGGAAAAGAAGGAGAAGAAATTACTGAAATCAGAGGAGACAGAAAATCTATCGGGGGGTGGCAAAAAGAAGTCAAAAGAACATTTAGCAAGCAAGAAATCACCCTAAAATCTGGTGAATACCTATTTTTAGCCTCAGATGGCTACACCGATGCTGCTGACCAAAAACGAAAAAAAATAGGCTACAAAACCCTCAAAAAAATACTCGCACAAAACTTGCACCTCTCTATGACTGAGCAGGGGGCAGCACTTTTAGAGACCCTCTACGAACACCAAAAAGGAGTGGACCAAAGAGATGACATCACCGTGATAGGCATCAAACTCTGAGCCTCTATCTTGCCTTTTTACTTTTATCTTTGCCCTGAGCCAAGGCTGAAATTATGCTTTTTACAAATCAATCTCCCCAAAATTTTGTTAAGAAAGTAATCTATAATTTTGAACCATTCCCCAAAAAATAAATAACTATGCAAGGACATCGTTTTACGCAATTTGTACCCGAAGAAAATCAAGAAGGAGCTAATTTTGACAAGCTATTCAACATACTCCAGCAGCTACTTACCATCACGGGCGGCGAGGTAAGTGAAGCACTGCACTGGCTCAATAACCTCGATAATCAATATAACCTCACCGATGAAAACTACGGAATGGGTGATTTTATAGAAGATTTAAAGAAAAAAGGATTCCTCAAAGAAGAAGAAGGCTCTGGCAAACTTATCATGACTGCCAAAACCGAAATCAGCATCCGTAAAAGTGCCTTAGAAGAGGTATTCGGCAAATTAAAAAGACACCGAAGCGGAAACCATCACAGCAAATACTCAGGGCAAGGTGAAGAAGCAAGCACCGACATGCGCACCTACCAGTTCGGAGACCCCCTAGAGAATATCTCCCTCACCGAATCTATCCGAAATGCCCAGATTAACCACGGCATAGGTGATTTTATGCTCTTAGAAAATGACTTAGAAATCCGTGAATCAGAGTTTAAAGCCCAGACTTCTACAGTGCTGATGATTGATATCTCACACTCTATGATTCTTTATGGTGAAGACAGAATCACCCCTGCCAAAAAAGTAGCCATGGCACTCTCCGAACTCATCACCACGCGCTACCCCAAAGATACACTTGACATCATCGTGTTTGGGAATGATGCTTGGCAAATCCAAATCAAAGACTTGCCTTACTTACAAGTAGGCCCTTATCATACCAATACCATTGCAGGATTAGAACTGGCTATGGACATACTTCGCCGCCGAAAAAACCAAAATAAGCAGATATTTATGATTACAGACGGCAAGCCTACCTGTATGAAGGTAGGAATCCAATATTATAAAAATAGCTTCGGACTGGATAAAAAAATTCTTAATAAGACACTCCGCCTTGCCGTACAGTGCCGAAGGCTCAAGATTCCGATTACTACTTTTATGATTGCCTCTGATAGCTATTTACAAGAGTTTGTGCGTGATTTTACGGAAGCAAACCAAGGAAAAGCCTATTACAGCAATCTGCAAGATTTGGGGAGTTTTATCTTTGAAGATTTCCAGAGAAACCGAAAAAAGAGGGTCTAAACAAAATGCAAGAAGCCTGCACGGCCCCCTCTTATTTATGAAAGTTGATTTATCTTTGCCAGACATCAAAAGATACATAAACCTATGCGTCGTAAAATTTTTAGAGGCTTCATCGTGCTGCTTCTCTTGCTGGTCATCTTATATTTTGAGCTCATCACCTATGGCATACGTCAGGGCATAGGGCAAGGCAATATCTTGTGGAATACACAAAGCCCCACAGAGTTTTTGGCCCAATCTGAGTATCCTGACTCTGTCAAAGTTTATTTTGAAAAAAAAATTAAGCTCATCAAAAACATCAAACGCTTTGCCGTGGACTCTCTAGGGCTAGAAGACAACGGAAACTATGAGCGAATCTTTGACCAAAAAGACAAACCCATACTTTGGGCTGTGAGTGCCAGCAAGCCCTTCGCACTTGAGCCACATACCTGGAACTACGGCCCACTCGGAGAAATGCCCTACAAAGGCTATTTCGATGCTGCACTTGCCCAAAAACTGGTCAGTAAGCTCAAAAAAGACAGCTTGGATGTGAATATCTACAACCCTGCGGCTTGGTCCACTTTGGGCTGGTTTAGAGACCCGATTTTGTCAGATATGCTTTACTGGTCGGAGGGTGGGCTTGCAAGCCTCATCATCCATGAGATGACACACGGCACTATCTGGATTAGGGGAGATGTGCCATACAATGAAAATCTGGCTGATTTTATTGGTGATCAAGGGACCAAACACTATCTCACCAGTAAGTATGGCACTGAATCTACTGAATACCAAGATTTTATCAATAGACAAATAGACAGTGAAAAATTCTATGAGCATATCCTTAATGGAGCAGAGCAGCTCGACAAACTCTACCAAAGCTTCGGCACGGCACAGAGCAACAAGGAAAAAACAAGAAAAAAACAGGCTTTTATCCAAAAAATCATTCAGACCTTAGATACGGTTTCTTTCGCACAACCTGAATACTATCAAAATGCCTTTAAAGAAGAAGTGCCTAACAATGCTTTTTTTATGGCATACAAAAGGTATCGTGAAAAACAAGATGATTTTACGAAGGTATTTCAACAGCAATTCAAAAAAAACCTAAGAGCCTACATCGAGTTTCTTAAAAATAAACATCCTGCGTAAATGACCCATTAAAAACTGCCATTTTATGCACAGTGCAAGCCCCCCAGCCTCCGAAAGGGAGCGCTTTTCGCCTCTCGTGAGAAGATGTTTACTTTTGGGAAAATGTGAATTTTATATGCCTACACTTTTCTTATGATTTGACTTTATTGCGTCTAATGAGCCCTTCTTGCACCACAGAAGCGACCAAAACACCATCTTGCCTGAAGATATTGCCTCTGTTAAAGCCACGTGCATCAGAGGCGCTTGGGCTGTCTAAAGCATATAGAAGCCACTCATCTATCCTGAAATCACGGTGAAACCACATGGCATGGTCTAGGCTTGCCAAAAATAAATCATTGGGGCCGAAAGAATCCCTGTGTGGCAGTGTGGCAGTAGTCAATAGGTTATAATCTGAGGCATAGGCCAATATTTCTTGATGTAGGCGTAAGTTGTCGGGGAGTTTTCCCTTTACTTTAATCCAGACATGGCGGAAAGGCTGGGTTTTTTGAGGGCTGAGTGGGTCATATTTTTCTACAGGTCTAAACTCCAGAGGGCGTGGGTGGTTAAACTGCTTATAGACCTCAGGCACTGTGTCTTTGTATTGAGCTATAAACTCTTGGTCAGATACGAGCACATCTGGAGGTGGTACATTGGGCATAGATATTTGGTGGTCAAAACCCTCTTGTTTGCTTTGGTAAGAGGCTGCCATCGTAAAAATAGGCTGTCCTTTCTGAATCGCTACGACCCTGCGAGTGGTAAAACTCCCCCCGTCTCGGATACGCTCCACATCATAAATAATGGGATAATCAATGTCTCCTGCCAACAAAAAATAACCATGCATAGAATGCAATACCCTGTCTTCGGGAACAGTCTGCGAAGCTGCATGGATAGACTGTGCCAATACTTGCCCTCCAAATACACGTTTCCAGGGAGTGCGATAGCTTTGCCCTCTAAATATATTGATTTCAATCTGCTCGAGGTTGAGTAATTCGATGAGTTCTTCTACTGTTTCCATCTTTATTTTATTTATTTTGGATGTTTAATCTTTCAAAATTGCTAGATTTACTTACAAACTCCAAAATTAGTTTTGAAAGGAGAGAAAAGACTGACATTCTTCAGCACTCGGTTTATTGCAAAAAATAGTGCTTTTGTGTGCTAAAATTTAATTGCACAAAATTTATATTCTGAAATCTTAGTATCTTTACCCTTAAATTTTAACATCTAAAAATATTTACAAACCAAACAAAAATCAAACAAACAATTCTATCACCTTGATAAAGAAAAAAGCCATGAAAGTACACCTGTTTTGTTTTTATGCCCTGAGTCTATTTCTCCTCATCACAGCCTGCCAAAGCGAAAACAGCAATCAAGGCACAAAAAAATCTAGTGATGCCAGCAAATCTTCTGATACTGAGCCTGTAAAACCTGCTTTTTATGCCATGCCTACCTTAGATGAAAACAATGCCAAGGAGCACCTGAGCAAATATGGAGAAGTCAATACAGAAAAAAATGTGCTGCTAAAAACAGAATTTGGAGATATTAAAATAGAACTTTACGAAGACACACCACTGCACCGCGCCAATTTTGTCTATCTCGCAAAAAAGGGTTTTTTTAATGGTGTGCCCTTTTACAGAATAATGAAAAACTTTATGATACAGGCAGGAGCAGGTAATTTTCCGCAGAGAGATGCTGTCAAAAGCAAAATCGGGAATTATAGCATCCCCAATGAATACAAAACAGAAAAGTATTTTCATAGCAGAGGAGCCATCGCAATGACCAAACCCGAAAAACTCAAACCTGGGCAAGGTTCTACACCTTATGATTTTTATATCGTACAGGGGCAAAAATACACTGATGGGCAGCTCAATATTATTTCACAGCGAGACAATATTCAGTTTTCGGCAGCACAAAGGCAAACCTACACCACAATAGGCGGCACGCCTGAGCTAGACAGCAAGCACACCGTGTTTGGGAAGGTAATAGAAGGGATGGACATCGTAGATAAAATTGCTGCCCTAGAAGTCAGACCCGAAGACCAAGCCCCGAGCAAGTTAGTGGGCATTAAAGTAGAAATTTATTAAGAAAAAACAAGTTTCTAAAAAAAGCAACACACCCTTATTTTTCTACCTTGCGTTCGGAAATGTCTCTGGCTACTACACAAGCCCCGATAATTTTACCTTGATTGTGTCTAAGAGGAAAATAATTAATCTCATAGCGGTGGTCTATCTCTCCCGAATACACATCCTTGTATTCTGTGAAGTTTTCACCTTCTAGTGCTCTTTGATATAATTTCACTTGCTCATCTTTTTCATCATTGGGCACAAAATTAAGTATGGGCACGCCTATCCTGAGTTCTTTGTCATCTTGTGCATAGACCTCTCTAAATTTATTGTTAAAGAGCATAATTCTGAGGTCATTGTCTATGATTAAGATAGTATCTGAGCTATTGTTGATAAGTCCTTCAGTGATGTTCTGCTGTCGGGCTATTTCTTCTTGGGTCGCCTGCATCTCCTCCATGTTTTGTCTGAGCTCTTCTTCACGAGATTGTAGCTCTTCGGAGTGCTTTTGAGAGTTTTCTAAGAGGATTTTGGTTCTTTCATTCACTTTAAGATTCCCGATAGTGATGGCGATGCTTTCTCCTATTTTTTCGACAAACTCGATTTGGTAGGGCTGGAAAGTTTTGAGAGAAACCAATTCTACCACACCTTGCACCCCTTCGGTGCTCATAATCGGTACGATGAGTAAACTAACAGGCTTCGCTTCTATAGCACCTGAGCTAATCGTGAGATAGTCTAAGGGGATTTCGGTGAGGTATGTAGTTCGCTTTTCTAAGTAAGTCTGCCCGACCAGCCCCTCCCCGATTTCTATTCTTTTTCTGATAAATTTACGTCTATCATAGGCGTGTGTAGCCTTCAACTCTAAAAAAACATCACTTTCATTGTCATCATTGATGACAAAGAGGAAGCCTTGGTTTATTTTTAAGACCTTGACAAGTTCGGAGATAATTTTAAATGTAAATTCTTTAAGTTCTTCGTTCCTCATCCTGAGTATCTCACCAAACTTGGCAATGTTTTGATTAATCCAAGTTCTTTGGTCTTCATCATCTGAGAGTTTGCGTAGTTTATCACGCATATCTAGCAAGGCAAGTGTCAGTTTGTCAGCATCCTGTGCCCCTTGTTGCATCTCTGCCTCAAAGTTACGCTCACCTATCTGCTTGACAAACTGTGTGGCATCTTTCAGTTTTTGGTTCAGTACATTGAGTGATTTTGCGAGCTCTTCGGTCTCTTCCGTGCCCTGCATGCGCAGGTCTTTATCAGCATCACCTTGTATAAGTATCTCCGAAAAATCTTGTAGTTTATAGATAGAAGATACAAGTTTTGAACGCATTACACTATAAAAAATAACCAAAGAAATAAGCATCAGACTCAATAAACTGACCCACATCAGCCTGAGTGTGATTCCTTCTAAGAGCATTTGTGAAGACAGACCAATGATGATGATAAACAACTGAAACCCTAAAAACAGATGAAGCTGTTGAGAAAGGCTTTTGACTGACATTTTCATTATTTGTATAAGTTTTTGCTTTGGTACGTAATCACTCAAAACTAGCTTCCATCAAAGCCATTGATATATAAAGCATTCAATGATGCTCAATTATGAATTTTAAATTATCCACTTGTTTATTCACGAATATAATGCCATTTAGCGGTGCTTAGGGGTTTTAAGAAGAAAATTAGAAAATCTCTTCATCCTCAAAATAATCTAGCACATAAGATTTCAGTAAATCTTCTTGGCTTAGGATGTCCAGATGAGGTAATTTTTTAAGCATCTTCCAGTGAGGCCAGCCATCTTGGTCGTGTCCTTCTAGCTCATAGATACCAGTCTTGCTAAGTATGCGGCAGATAGCAATGTGCATCAGGTCTTGTTTTTGCTCTTTGGTGTATGTCTTGGGGCCATGCCCCAGCTCCCTGACACCTATCAAAAACAATACGGCATTGAGGTCAGCAGGCTTTTTGCCAATGACTTGGCTCAGATTTTCTAGTAAGACATCCCATTCTTTGCTGATATTATGTGTTTTTTCTTCCATTTTTTAATTTACTTCATGATTTAGGTGATTGAGACAAAGCCTCCCAGTATTCTACAGCCCTGCGAAGGTGTGGCACTACTATCGTTCCGCCTATCAGAGTAGCTATAGAGAATATCTCCTGCACCTCATCAGTCGTGATGCCTAGCTCATAGCATTTTCCGAGGTGATAGCGTACACAATCATCACAACGCAGCACCATAGAGCAAGCCAATCCGAGCATTTCTTTAGTAGATTCGGGCAAGCTTCCATCTTGGTAAGCATTGGTATCTAAGTTAAAGATTCGCTTGATAATCTTATTATTAGAAGCCATGATTTTGTCATTCATCTTGCTTCTGTAGTCGTTAAATTCTTCTACAATGTTTGAGTTCATACTTGTTAGTTTATGGAATGGTAAAAGTAAATAAAATTTGTAAATATACCTCAATATAGATGTTAGCTCTGTAAATAACACAGGCTCTCTAAGGCATTTTAGCAAAACTAATGCAAGCTACACTTGGTTTAGTGAATAAATTGTATATATTTGTATGCAGTAAATGTGCTTATTTTTATGTCAAGTGTTGTACTTTTTTCAACATATACCACACAAAGCAGCAATATTCAAAACTCATTTACTGATATATAGCATATTGGTTTTATAATGTTAAATATTATTTTTATGGAGCAAGATTTAGAAAAAATAGGTGTTACACGCAACGAAAGTGGCTACTATATCTATGATACCCGCATGGTGCTTAAGCAAGAATACGATAAATATACCTCAGAAGACTTTGAGGTATGGAAAATCTTGTATGAGCGACAAATGGCAAATCTCCCTGGCAAGGCCACTCAAGAGTATTTACACGGTATCCAGAAAGTAAACTTCGTGGCAGATAAAATCCCTGTATTTGATGAGGTCAATGAAATTTTAAAAAAAGCCACAGGCTGGCAAGTGCATGTAGTCCCTGGACTTTTGCCCAATAAAGATTTTTTTGAACTTATGCGTGGAGGAAACTTCTGTGCCACCACATGGCTTAGAACGATGGAACAACTCAACTACCTCGAAGAGCCTGATATGTTTCACGATGTGTTTGGGCATGTGCCACTACTCACCAATCAAGCTCTGTGTGATTTTTTAAGAAATCTCAGCAATATCGCCCTCAAATACATAGACAGTGAAGCAGCCATAGAGGCAGTTGCTCGTCTTTACTGGTACACCGTAGAGTTTGGACTTATCCAAGAAGAGGCAGGACTTAGAATCTACGGAGCGGGCATCCTCTCTTCTAGTGGCGAAACGGACTATTCCTTGCAAAGCGACAAGCCGCAGCGTGTCCCTTATGATGTAAAACACATCATCGATACACCTTATATCAAAGATAGATTTCAAGAAATTTATTTTGTAGTTGATTCCTTCGAGCAGATTTATGAATCTATCACAGAGATAGAGCAGTACATAGATGCACTGGTAGAGTCTGAACTGAAATCTGCCTAAAATTCAGCACTTCTCAGAGAACGAGCATCTCCCGAAAAGCCCGTCAAAGTTTGAATACCTTGGCGGGCTTTTGTCGTTTGCATTGATTTACGCATGATTAACCCATTTCCAAATTGAAGGATGAACTCAACCCATCTATATTTTCGAAAATCTACCAAGATTTATAAACAATCAGGGTTTCTTCTTATTTTTGAGGTGGAGTCTTTGCAAAGCAAAGCAATTCTATCAAATTCATCATTTATAAGTCATAAAACTTAAAATTAATTATCTCATGGAAATCAAAGGACTTACGGCACTCATTACAGGGGGTGCCTCTGGTTTAGGAGAAGCCACAGCACGCAGACTGCACGCACAAGGTGCCAATGTAATCATCATAGACCTCAACGAAGAAAGAGGCAATTCCCTCGTGAGTGAATTGGGGGAACGCATCAAGTTTCAAAAAACCAATGTATCTGACGAAGCACAAGTACAAGCTGCCATTGATTTAGCGCTTAGTTCTTTCGGAAAATTAGATGTAGCAATCAACTGTGCAGGAATCGGCTCGGCACTCAAAACTGTAGGCAAAGAAGGCGTACACCCCTTAAATGCTTTCAAAAAAGTAATAGATGTAAATCTTATTGGCACTTTCAATGTAATCCGTCTGGCAGCATTCTCTATGCAACAAAACGAACCCAATGAGGGAGGTGAGCGAGGGGTCATCATCAACACAGCCTCAGTAGCTGCCTATGATGGACAAATAGGGCAAGCAGCTTACTCGGCTTCCAAAGGAGGCGTAGTAGGCATGACCCTGCCCATTGCTAGAGATTTGGCAAGAAGCGGCATCCGTGTCATGACCATCGCACCAGGTTTGTTTGCCACGCCTTTGCTCGCTGCACTCCCCGAAGAGGCACAAGAGTCACTCGGCAAACAAGTACCTTTTCCTCCTCGCTTGGGCAAGCCCTCAGAATATGCACAACTTACCACCCAAATCATTGAAAATCAAATGCTTAACGGAGAAGTTATCCGCCTAGACGGCGCTATCAGAATGGCACCAAAATAGCCTTTGACTGATTACAGAATAAATCGCATCAAAAAGTGCTTCAATCTTTGTCTCATCTTGAAGCACTTTTCTTTGGTGCTTTGCCTTGTTTAAAAAAAATGAATCCCCTAGCTTTGCGCCCAAAGTATTTAAAAATCAAGCCATGCCCAATTATCTAAAATATCTTTGCTTTCTTGTCTTTTTACTGCTGAATCTAAATGCCTGCCAAGACAAAAACACCACCCAATCTGAGCAAACACTGCCACAAGATGCAAGCCCCTCCCCACTCCAATATGCCCAAAATTTCAAAATCACGGAGTTTGATGATTTTAAAGTGCTTACCCTGCTTAAACCTTTCACAGATAGCCCTGACAGCCTTCGGTATGTGCTTTATCCTAAAAACCAAGCCAAGCCAAAAGGATTTGAAGATGCTACTTTTATACAAACACCCATCGAGAAGATAGTCGTGCTTTCGCATAGCCACATTGCTTTTTTACAAAAATTAGGACTAGAAAATCACATTGTGGGCATCAATGAAAGTGCCTACCTTCCTGAAATCCCTTTTAAAAACAAACTAAAAACAGGACAAATCAAAGACGTAAGCAATGCCCAAGGTGTCCTAAACTTAGAAGAAATCTTGGCACTTGAGCCTGATTTGCTCGTGTTTAGCAGTGCAACAAAGGAAAGTTTTCTCAAAAATCAAATCCTAACAGAGGCAAATATCCCGATGGTATTTAATGGAGAATGGCTAGAAACAAGCCCACTGGGCAGGGCTGAATGGCTGCTTATGATGGGGCTGTTTTTTGAAAAAGACACACAAGCAAAAGAAATTTTTAAAGAAATGAGCCAAAGCTATGAAATCATTCGCCAAAAAACTGACTCTATCAGAAGCAAACCTACCGTACTCTGGGAAGTCCCCTACAAAGATACTTGGTATGTGCCTGGAGGCAAAAGCTACATTGCCCAATTAATCAAAGATGCTGGAGGTGAATACCTGTGGAAAAACGACCAAAATATTGCAAGCCTTGCCTTAGATTTTGAAACGGTCTATGCCAAGGCACAACAAGCAGATTACTGGATATCTATGGGCCTCATCAAAACCAAAAATGCACTCTTAGGGCAAGATGCTCGTTTTACTGATTTCAAAGCCTATCAGCAGGGCAGATTATACAACCATAACCGCACACACTCCGAGCAAGGTGGCAGCCTTTACCTCATGGAGGGCGTTGTGAATCCGCATTGGGTTTTGGGTGATTTGGTCAAAATTTTACACCCCAAAATTTTTCCTACACAGCAGTTTAAGTACTATCAAAAAATAGAATAGCGAAGCCGTGCTTTTTCTATCTGTCTAGAAGAAGAAAAAATATGCAAATAACTAATTCTTATAATTTTTGTATCTTGGCACAAAACAGAAAAAATGCAAACCAAGCCTGACACATTACTGACACGCTTCGCCCCTACTCCTTCGGGCTATTTGCACATCGGCAATGCTTTTTCGTTTGTGCTTACTTGGCTGCTCGCACGTGTGCAAGGAGGCAAAATACACCTCCGAATAGATGACCTGGACAGGCAAAGATACCGAATTAAATATGTAGAAGATATTTTTAAATCTCTAGAATGGCTAGGCTTAGACTGGGATACAGGCCCACAAAGCCCTGATGAATTTGAAAAAGAATACGCTCAAATTCATTTTTTACCTAATTATCAATCAGCCCTGACACTACTCCACACACATACACAGCTCTATGCTTGCCGATGCTCTCGCAAAAAAACACAAAAAGAAGCCGATGCCCATGGGCAGTATCACCGTACTTGTTTTGACAAAAAAATTCCCCTAGATGCCCCTAACACAGCTTTGAGGCTTTATACGCCACCTGAAAACAGCCTTGTCCAGTTTAAAGACCTCCAAAAAAATCAAATTTGCACTGTGGACATACAAAAAACCATGAAAGATTTTGTGGTCAGGGGCAAAAACCAACTGCCTGCTTACCAGCTTACTTCACTCATAGATGACCTCAGAATGGGCATCAATCTGATAGTAAGAGGAGAGGATTTGTATGACTCTACCGCAGCACAAGTGCACTTGGCTGGGCGAGTCCCTGTGTGGCATTCGTTTCAAAAAGTAGATTTTTTGCATCACCCTCTGGTTACGGACGCTGAGGGAAACAAACTCTCTAAATCGGCAGGGGCTATTTCTCTCAAAGATTGGCGAAAAAACAAACAAAATACCGAAAAAATCTATTTATTCTTTGCAGAAAGGCTTGCTTTGCCCCCTTCTAGCACTTTAGAAGAATTAAAAGCAGCCTTTATCGCAAATTCAACATTAATCCATCAAAAAAATATTTCATGAGTCTTTGTGCAAGTTATCAGAAACATACCCTAAAATTCAAATTTGAGGCAGGTACTTCCAGAGGAATCCTCAAAGAACACACGGCCTATTACCTCAAAGTCTGGGATGAGGATGCACCCGAAGTCATCGGAATCGGTGAGGCTGCACCTCTCAAAGGGCTCAGCATAGACTACAGAGAGGATTTTGAACAAAAAACACAAGATTTATGCAAAGAAATACATGGAATAGACTGGAAAGGAGATGAAAACTGGCTCTTGGATTTTGCCGAAAATTTTGTACCTGAAAACCTGCCCGCACTGCGTTTTGCCTTAGAAGTGGCTCTGCTAGACCTCAGCAAGGGAGGTGAAAAACGTATTTTTGACAATGGCTTCTACACAGGTGTATTGTCTTTGCCTATCAATGGGCTTATCTGGATGGGTGAGCCTGATTTTATGATGCGACAGATTGAAGACAAACTGGCTCAGGGCTTTCAATGCATCAAACTTAAAATCGGGGCAATTAATTTTGAGCAAGAACTGGCTTTGTTAGATTTTATCCGTGCCAAATATTCTCCCGAAGAGATTACGCTTAGGGTGGATGCCAATGGTGCTTTTGCCCCCTCAGAAGCACTCAGTAAGCTAAAAGCCCTTGCCAAAAGAGGCTTACACTCCATAGAACAGCCCATTGCAGCCCACCAAGAAGAAGAAATGGAAACCCTTTGCCAAAAAACGCCCCTGCCCATTGCCTTGGATGAAGAACTTATCGGGATTCAAGGGGGATTTGTGCAAGAAGATTTATTAAAAACCATCAAACCTCAGTTTATCATTCTCAAACCTACCTTGCTCGGAGGCATCACCGCCACTAAAAAATGGATTTCGATTGCCGAAAAACTGGGCATCGGTTGGTGGATTACCTCCGCCCTAGAGTCTAATATCGGGCTGAATGCCATTTGCCAGCTTGCCGCAGAATATCCCATTACTTTGCCCCAAGGGCTAGGGACGGGAGGACTTTATGAAAACAATATATTTTCTCCTTTAGAAATCAAAAAAGATAAAATTTCGTATATTTCAGGTAATCATTGGGGAGATTTAGCTTAATACCTCTTCATATTTTGTAAAATAAGATTGACATCAAATAAACTACACTCAAAATGCTTAACAAAAAACTTACACGCATACTTTCCATTGATGGAGGTGGTATCAGAGGGATTATCCCTGCACAAATTCTAGTTACTTTAGAAAAAATCCTTCAGAAAAGAACAGGAAAACCCGATGTAAAACTAGGTGATTACTTTGACCTCATTGCGGGCACAAGCACAGGAGGCATCCTGACTTGTATCTACCTCACCCCTGACAAGCTAGACAACAAACGCCCGAGATTTAGCAGTGAAGATGCGGTCAATCTGTATATGGAGCATGGCAGCCATATTTTTAGCATCCCTTGGCAAAAAAAAGTACGCAGTCTTTCTGGATACATAGATGAAAAGTACCCTTCTGACCCCATTGAAAGTGTATTGCTTAATTATTTTGGAGATTTAGAACTCAAGCAACTCATCAAGCCCTGCCTCGTCAGTGCGTATGATGTGTATGATAGCAAAGCCCATTTTTTTACTCAACAAGATGCACGCCTGACAGAGGGCAAAAACTTCTATGTGCGTGATGTGGCAAGGGCAACTTCGGCTGCACCTACTTACTTTGAGGCTGCCAAAGTTACTTCTATGTCAGGGGTATCTTATCCGCTAATAGATGGGGGCGTTTTTGCCAATAATCCAGCCCTTTGCTCTTATGCCGAAGCCCGTCAATGGGATTTTGGCCCTGATAAACTTAAGCCCAATGCAGCCGAAATGATGATTTTCTCTATCGGAAATGGTGGCTCAGCAAAGATGTTTTATAACCATGACAAGGTCAAAAACTGGGGAACCCTAGAATGGATTAAACCACTGATTAATATTATGATGTCAGGTGTAAACCAAACTGTCCACTATCAGCTCAATCAGATTTATCAAGCTGTAGGACGCATAGAGCAGTATATCCGTATAGAACCCTCCCTTAATAATGCCCAATCTGATATGGACAATGCCTCTTCTAAAAACTTAAGAGCCCTTAAAGAAGCAGGTATCAAGGCCTCAGAAATGGAAGAAAACATAGAAAAATTAGAAAAAGTAGCCAGAATGCTCATTGACAATCACTAGGCTAGGAGAGACTGTATGCCGTTAATGTCTAAACAAGCGAGGTACTTTCTCAAAAGAAGTGCCTCGCCCCGATTGTGAGCAATCTACGTTCTCCTAAAATAGAAATACGAGCCCTTGTCTGCTCTTTTTTAGTTACAATTCGCCACACATTTCCCTGTTTTGTCTATGTAAAAATCTCGGTCATTGACTGTAACCTCTGCACGTCCGTTCCTAAAATTCCCTGGTCGGTCATATTTGAACGGAATCATCACCTTATTTTGGAGATTGATAAAACCCCATTTATTGCCTTTTTTGACTGCAGCCAACCCTTCTTGCGGGTAGCTAAAATCATCGTATTGCAGCGGAACAAGCAGCTTGCCCTCCTTGTCTAAAAAGCCATAAAGCCCTCCTTTGCTGACGATTTTGCCTATCTTACCCTCCTCGGTATAGTCATATCTGATATTTTGCGTTCGGTTTGGCCCATTATTTTGCGTATTTTGCCTATTGTCAGGTTTGACAGGTTCTGGAAGTGTCGGTGGGTTGTCTTGCTTTGGTTGCTTGGGTGCAGTATTATTTTTTTGGTTTTGCTGATTCTGTTGTTTTTTTTCAGGGTTTTGTTTTTTGGGTAAATCACCGTACTCAGGATTTTGGGGCTTTGATTCCTTCGGAACACTGTCATTTTGTACTGTTTGGAGTGAATCCTTGCTGGCAAGGGTTGTATTTTGTATTGGTTTTTTATCTCTAAACAAAAAAGTGCTTGCCCAGCCTAGTGTTAGCAAAAGAAGCAAAACTACAAGAATCAGTGCATATTGGGCAGGTTTCACTTCTTTTTTAGGAGGTGTATCTTCTTCCTCTTCTTGTTTGGGTGTTGCTGTGGCTGGCCCATAGTTCCCTTGTGCGGTATAAGTATCAGAGAATTGTGTGTCAGATTCATCTGCTGTGCGAGTTTCTGAGAGTGGCATTACACTTTCCTCAATGGTTTGTTTAAGGTCAGATTTTTCGCTCAATTTGGTTTCTAAGGCAGGGATGGCATCGGCAATGCTGGTATCTAGGCTTGGGGCATCGTCTGGTATCTCAAGTAACTGAAAAAAACTCCCTTCCTCAGTTTTGATGGCACTTCCTGTTTCTTGGTCTTTCATTCCTCCATCAAATAAGATTTTGAGCACCTCCTCCGCAGTTTGCAGTCTTTGTGTTGGGTTCTTTTGGAGGCACTGCCCTATGACTTCTCTAAACTTTTCGGGGACGAGGCTCAGGTCAGCTTGGACTGCGTCATTGATGATATTGCCCACGATGAGCCCGTCTGAATCACCTTTTCTTCTCGACCCAAAGGGCAGCTCTTGGCTAAATAACTGGTACATCAGCACCCCGAAAGCCCAAATATCTGTGGCAGTGCCTAGTTTGTAACTTCCTTTTCCGAGCTGCTCGGGCGACATATACTCATATGTGCCAACAGTAGCAGAGACGGAGGTCATCTCTGTAGATAACTGTTTGCTAAGGCTAAAATCAGCGATTTTGGGTGTGATGTGCCCCTCTTTAATATCCAATAAAATATTTTGCGGCTTGATGTCTCTGTGGATAATTCTGTGCTGGTGCAAAAAAGCCAAGCCATTCAATGTGCCTTTCAGGAGGGCAAGCAGGGTGTTTTCTTGTCGGGCAAGTGGCATTTTCATGTATGCACCCAAATCACCTCCATTGACATACTCCATGACACCAATCTGCATCACATCCTCTTCCCCCAACATATTTTGGAATTTTGTACTGATAAAATCATAGTATTTTACCAAGTTGGGGTGCTTGATATTTTTGAGTCTTTGGGCTTCTTCAGCAAGCCCGTATCTTGTGGGCATGGCACTTTGAGGGACAAACTTGAGTGCAACCTCTCGTTTTTCTATGTGGTCATATGCCTTAAATACACTTCCAAAACCGCCCTTGCCTAGTCGGTCTTTTTGTGGGTCGTATTCATACTGCTCCTGAATGGTCATGGTCTGAGGCTTTTTTGTGTATAGAAGATTTAATTAATGTGCAGTTACGAAGATTTATACAGACTAATGAGCCAAAAAGATACAAAACAGGGAAGCTGCTCAGTTAGGCAGTGTTGATTTTTTTCTAAATTCAAGATATGCCTTCAAAACACCTTTGGGGTCTTCTGTCTGTGGGTAATGCCCTATCCCCTCTAGCAGCACTACATCAGGCTCAGGGATAAGCTCTTGGTAAAGCTCAGCAGCATGCCTGCCCGATATGGGGTCTTCTGGCCCGTTGATAAGCCGTAGAGGCACATTTGTCTGAATAAGTGCATTGACCCAGCGGTCTCGGTGCTTTCTTCGGTCTGCCATATAATGTATTAATTTATGAAAGATATGCTTTCCCTTTTGATAGCAGATGATGTTCCAGAAGTGCTTTAGCTCATCTAGAGTGGGTTTGGTTTTAGGCCCAAAGATACTGCTGAAAGATACTCTAAACTTTTGCTCAGTGTAAAGCCTTGCCACCAAGAAACCCACAGGGCTTTCTAAGAGCTTTTGGACGATTTTTGCTCGGTGCACTTCAGGAAATATCCCTCCATTGAGCAATGCCAAAGATTTGATTTTGAGTGGGTTATGTCCTGTTTTCTCTCTTTCGTTGTGCCTTGCCAAAAGCTCTTGTGCTACAGTATCTCCGTAGTCATGGGCTAGGACATGCACCTGAGTAAAGCCCCTACTTATCAAAAAATACTCCTGTAAATCTGCTTGATCGTGGATACTATATGAGTATTTTCGGGGTTTGTCTGAGAAGCCAAAGCCTAGCATATCAATAGCCATAATGTGGTAGTGGCTCGCACACTCACTCCAGATGCCTTGCCAATCCCAAGAAGAGGTCGGAAAGCCATGCAGACAAAGCAGTGCCTCCCCTTTGCCCTCCTCGATATAGAATATCTGCTGCTCTCGGTAAGTAAAATATTTGCCTACTTTGTGCCAATCTAGAGGATGTATCATATCTTAAAAGTTTTTAGGGAATGTTCATGAATTTATGTGTCTGCAAAGAAATTTTCCATTGAGGATTTTCTTTGACATATTCTATGATGCGTGGGAGCATGGTTTCTGACTTATCCCACTCAGGCTGCAAATAAAGCTTGCACTCTGCCCTTACTTTTTGGGCAAAACCTTCTGCCCAAGCAAAATCACTTGGATGATATACCACGATTTTGAGCTCATGGGCTGCCTCGTAGATTTCAGGAAGTGGCGCTTTGAATTTTTTGGGGGAGAAGCAAATCCAATCCCACGTACCAGAAAGCGGATGAGCCCCAGAGGTTTCTATATTGGTCTGAAAACCTGCTTTTTTGAGTGCCAAGGTCAGTTCGTCTAGAGAGTGCATCAGAGGCTCACCTCCCGTAATGACTGCCAAGCGGGCGGGGTATTTTTGAGCTTCATGGGTGATTTCTTCAATACTCCGATGCGGATGTGCGTTTATATCCCAAGATTCTTTCACATCACACCAAACACAGCCCACATCACAGCCTCCAAGTCTGATAAAATAGGCGGCGTTTCCTGTATAAGCACCCTCACCCTGTACGGTATAGAATGCCTCCATTACGGGGAGTGTGCTGAGGAGTATATCTGTTTGATTATTCATTGATGTTTGTTTTTTTTGAAGTGTCGGCTGCATATATTTTTTTGAGAATGAACCTCTGCCTGAATAGTTCACCTACAAAAAATACAGGTAAAAAATAAAGAAAAACCAGCCCCAGCACTTCATAAAGTACCAGACCTTCTACATAAAAAAACCCAAACAAGGTAAAAATCACAGCCAATAAGCTAGAAATCAGCAGTACAAAAACAAATACTGAGAAAAAAATCTGTGGGAAAAGCCCTGCCTCAGCCATGTATTTCTCTTTTAGGCGATGCACCCAGACAGACAAAAAACCTGTAATTGGAAATTGAAAACTCACATACACAATCACAAAGATAGTATTGCTCATCAATAAAATAAGTGCAAAAACGATGTGCTTGTTTTCTTGGAATACAAGAAAGGCCACAATCACAAACTGCACGATTGTATGCACCCAATAACTGTTAAAGTGGGTTTTTTCTTTTGTATCTTTCAGTGCGAAATGGTCTAAAAATGCCATAATTTCAATGATTCAATGGTTGATTTGTTAAATTATTTTTTTTGGGATGCCAAGAGTGTATTGCAGAGCAAGCTCGTAATCGTCATGGGCCCCACTCCCCCAGGCACAGGCGTAATGTAACTTGATTTGGGAGCTACTTTTTCAAAATCCACATCGCCTACGAGTCTGTATCCTCGTGCTTTGCTCGGGTCATCTATGCGTGTGATGCCTACATCTATCACCACAGCCCCTTCTTTGACCATATCTTCCTTTAAAAACTCAGGCACACCCAATGCCACGATGATGATATCAGCTTGGCGTGTAATCTCGGCAATGTTTTGAGTGCGGCTATGACAAAGTGTAACCGTGCAGTTGCCAGGGTAAGTATTTCGCCCCATTAATATACTCATCGGCAAGCCCACTATTTGGCTACGCCCTATGACCACGCAGTGCTTCCCTGAGGTTTCTATCTTGTAATGCTCTAGCAGTTTGATGATTCCGAAGGGAGTGGCAGAGATATAGGTAGGAAAATTTTTGACCAATTTACCCACATTGGCAGGGTGAAATCCGTCCACATCCTTGTCGGGGTGGATTTGCTCGATGACCTTATCTACATCTATGTGCTTGGGCAAAGGGAGCTGCACAATGAAGCCATCAATGCTGTCATCTTGATTGAGTGCATCAATTTTTGCCAACAAATCTTTTTCTGAAAAATCTTCGGGATAGCGAAAAAGAGAGGATTGAAAACCTACATGCTCGCAAGCCTTTACTTTGGCATTGACATAAGTCTGGCTTGCACCGTCATTGCCTACCAAAATGGCTGCTAAATGAGGCGTTTTCCCTTTATTTGCTTTCAATACCTTGACCTCTTCGGCTATTTCTGCCTGAATCTCAAGGGAAGTTTTCTTTCCGTCTAGTAATATCATAGGGTATTTGGGCTTTTGTATTGCTTTTATTGAGCAAAATTACGCTTAAAAAAAGCAAAGACAAACATTTCAAACAATGTTTGTCTTTGAATGGACAGTTTGTAGGATATTGTGTCTTTTAAGGCACTCTGACAAAAACCACATCCACAGCAATAAACTGTACATTGCTCGGGTAAGAAATGGCTTGAGTGATTTCTATGGGTGTAGGCAGTGTATTGATTCTGCCCGTGAAGCCCGTTTCAGTAATGTTCAAATTAGAAACTTCTATAGAGGCAATGCCCGTAGGGGAGGCATCATTGGGAATATTGAGCGTCAGGGATGTGCCGTTTGTGTTGATACTCCAAGTACCTTGCTCTTCGGCAGGGGTGCTTTCATTGAGGCAGGTGAGGTAAGTTTTGCCATCTTCTCTAAATTCTAATCGGGCATTTTCGGGCCCTGCACAAGGCGCTTCTGCCAAAAGAGGTTCGCTCACAAAGCTTGAGCCATCAGCACCCGCAGCGGCTGTAAAAGCAACGCCATTGTCTGTGAAGTTGGTAGCATTCACAAAACTGGCCGAAGAAAACTGATATGTACCAGTAACAGAAGCGCTGCTAGGAGGCGCTTCCTCTCCACCACAACTTGAGAGCAAAGAGAGTGCAAGCAAGGAATAAAATATTTTTTGAGAAAATTGAAGAAAAGGGATTGATTTCATAACAATCATTGGGTTTAGTGAAATACAAATAAATAGAATTTGAGCCGAAAGAAAAAACACATCATCATAAAGTAAACGAGCTGGAAAGATTTACAAGACAAAATAAAACGTATTTTTTTGAATGATAAGCCCAACCATTTCCAAAAATCTTACGTATTGTAATAAATAAAATGTCATCTTATGAAAAATATTACATTATTTCTTTTTATAGTCTTCTTTACATCACAATCTTCATTTGTTTTTTCCCAACAAAAAATCCCCGAACAAGCCAAGCCAATTTTAGATGTGCTGGTTTCTGTCAAAGAAAATGATATTCAGCGATTTAGGAGTGCTTTTTCTACCAAAATAGTCAGAGAGAAGAAAGATTGGGACAACAACCTCAAAGAAGGCAAAAAGAACCTCCTTGCCCGCTTTGGCAACTATGATTTGCAAGATTTCGAATTTTTATTCTCAGGAGATACCGAAGAGGGCAAAGTAGTCCTCTATTTTCAAAATGAGCCGCAGTTTTCTCTGGCAGTGGTCAAAGAACCCAAAGGCTGGAAGCTAAATGAGCATTAAAACAAGATAGATTAAAGTATAATAGTTAAATAAACATTCATTAAACTTTCTTTTTCTCAAAAAACTTACTTTGAATTTAAGGTGAGTTTTTTTTTGTATATCATAAGTACCTCCATAATTTACCAAGTAGTAAAAGGCTGCACAGAAAGGTACGAATTAAGGTAACGGATGTCATGGCTTATCTCGGCATCAATCCATTCGGGCTTCTCAAATAGTTCTTGTTCATCATTCAGCTCAATCTCTGCCACAATCAAGCCTTTGTTTTCTCCCTCAAACACATCTACCTCCCAAAGTTTTTCTTGATAAGTGAAGTAATGTCTTGTTTTTTCTAAGACAGAAACAGCAAATCCTTTGATAAGTTCGTGGGCATCTTCTAGAGGGATTTCATATTCAAACTCAGGTCTGCTCAGTCCAGTGCCTTTGCCTTTGATGGTAATAAATGCCTGCTGCCCCAACACCCTGACACGAATGGTCTTTTCTGGCTCAGTGCTGATGTAGGCTTGTTTGATTTGCAGGCTTTTTTCGGGCTTTACGGCAGCCCAAAGCGTATGTTTTACCAAAAATTTTCGTTCTATCTCGGTTGCCATCATTTCAATTTTAAGGGTTAAAACTTTGTTTTAGATTGATTTGCCAAACATTACTTGAAATCGGAAAGCCCAAATCCATTGAATCTCAAAGCGTTTTACATTTGCCATCCGCAGCAAGTTAGAGAAGTCATTTTTGGTAAAAGCCCTCTTCACTGAAAGCGGTGCATCATTCTGCAGCAAATAAGAGCCATTCAGGGCTTTTGTCAGAAATTTAATAGACTGATATGCCAGAGGATGCCTGTGTAAATCATTGATAATGACTACTTTACCTGCCTCTTGTTTAAGTTTTCGAAAAAGCAATATCAGTTGTGTATCCGTAAAATGATGACAAAAAAGACTCATCGTAATGATGTCAAAATCACTTGCCTTAAAATCATCACTGAATATATCCTTTTTTTGATAACTGATTTCAGTAAAGTCTTGAGTCTTTTTTTGGGCATATTCTATCATAAAATCATTGGCATCTATGCCTGTCAGTTTTGCAGAGATGCCCTGCTGCCTGCACCATTTTGCCATCACCTGTAGGTTATCGCCTCCACCCGAGCCTAAGTCAGCTATTTTAAGGGGCTTTTGACTGTCTAAGACCCCTCTTTTTTTGAGTTTTTGGAGTGCTTGAGTGATGACAAGGTTGCCCCCTAGCCAGTGATTGATAAATGCCAGTTCATCTAAATTTTGGCGTAAATCCTCTCCACGGAGAGAAAGGTCGTCCATCAATTCGGCTTGATAGCTTCGCTGTGTGAGTTTGTATTTTTCGGGGCTAGGCATTTGTTTTAGAAAATAATTGTTTTTGATGAAGATTATTTTGGTGATTTTGAGTGATTTGATATATTTTTGAGGTGTCAAGTAAAAGTGCTTGACAAAATAAGGTGATTCCTTAAATTAGCATCTAAAGTTCCAAAATAATCGCTTTTTAGCAGACTTATCTCCAAAACTTTAAATAAATTTTAAGCAATCCCGAAATAATTGCTAAATTGTACTTTTAATAACTGAGTCTTTGGGGTCTAACAAATCAGAAAAAACACTGTTTTCTAAGACCGAATAAACCACTCATCAAAACAAAAACTATCTAAGCCCAAAGTTTAGATTTGATTTAATATGGATAAATATTCTTATATCTCCAATGCACATGGTGCTTACATCGGAGAGCTTTATGAAGCTTACCAAGAAAACCCTGACTCTATAGATGAGAGTTGGAAGCGTTTTTTTGAAGGATTCGAGTTTTCACTCGATTTTAATGGTGAACATACGCCTGCCTCTGCCAATGGAACAAACAGCCAAGGCAAGGCAGCCCC
>JAABSX010000059.1 GCA_011390205.1 Microscillaceae bacterium
CTTATTCATAGTTCTCCACATCAAGAATTGAAAAAAAGAGGGAACTACACCCCCTCTTTTTAAGGGCAGGAATCGCTCCAATCAACCCTATCTTTTGTGTCAAAATCTTATTAATCCTGAAATCCTATCTAATAAGTTTTTGTATAGTTGGGAGATTTTTTGTAAAACTTGGTGAGGAAAACTATAGTTTATATTATTTTTTATCTAACATGCTGATAATTAGCACCTTACCAAATTAATAAATTAGTACATTTACTTAGCACCAAATATTTTTACTTCAAAACCAAGCATGCCCAGCGCCTTGTGTTTTTTTTGAAAACTATTTCCTTGCACTGATACTTTATCGGGTGTTTTGTATCTCCTTAGAATTGCCATAACTCCTTATCCTATGAATATCAAAGGCACTGTGTATGCTTACTCCTTATCTTCGGGCATCAGAAAAAAAGTAGAGCAATTTATAGTAGGGCTTGCCATTGCCAGTTTTTTGCTTCATTTGCTGGTTATTTTTTTGGTTGATTTTGGTTTTTTGACCATTGGTGATTCTTCGGAGCTGCTCAACAATCCCATTGCAGCCATCTATACGCCATTTTCTTTTATCTTGATTTATGAAGTGTACCTCTTGGTATATTATCTGCCCAAGTCTATCACGGTCTATATCGGCAAACAATACGAAATCATTACGCTGATTCTGATTCGGAGAATTTTCAAGGATTTATCACAAATTGAGCTGACCTCTGATTGGTTTAGCATACAAAATGATTTACAACTGACTTATGATATCGTAGCTACTTTAATCTTGTTTTTCTTGATTTTGGTGTTTTACAAATTGAATGAGAAGAAAGACCTTTACCAAAAGAAAGAAACGAATGCTGAGCTCAGCCCCGAGCTTGTAAGCTATATCCGAATGAAAAACATTATTTCGGTGCTGCTCGTGCCTACCTTTGTGATGTTGGCTTTGTATAGTTTTGGGAGGTGGGTTTACGAAAATTTTGTTTCTATCAATCAAATGGTCTATCACATCAAAGATGTAAACAATGTGTTTTTTGATGAGTTTTTTACCATCTTGATTTTGACTGATGTGCTTTTATTGTTGATTTCTTTTCTTCACATTGATAAATTTAACAAAGTCATTCGTGATTCGGGGTTTATTATTTCTACAGTACTTATCAAGCTATCTTTTGGTGTGGAAGGTTTGCTCAATACCATCTTGATTGTAGTGGCAGTACTGTTTGGGGTGATTATTCTTGCCATTCACAATGAGTTCGAGAAAGTAAAACAACCCTTAGAGGATTGATGCTGCTTTTTACCTTGCCTCAGTCTGATGACTGCTGCTAAATCCCGTTTCAAGTGTGGGCACTGTCCACACTTGAAACGGCTTTGGGCTTTGATTATCAATGCGGTATAAGATCCGTTTGGCAAAACAGCCCACAAAAGAAGACAGATAAATCTAGTGTTTTATCACAAAACCTGTCCTGAGAAACCAAGTGATATTGGGGTCAAACTCTTGAATAAAGCGTGCATCTCCATCAAGGTTATCATTTCTAAACTCCCAGCGTCTGAGCCCTGTAGCGCCACCTTCAAGCAAAAAATAAGATTTTTCGCTGACATTGTAGCGCAACACAGGCCCGAGGGTTACGTCAGATACTCCGATTACATCACTTTCTGGAAAACCATTCTGAAGGTTTCCTAACTGAAACTGATTTCCCGAAACACTGGCATTGAGCCCCATGTACCACTTATTTTTAATCCAGCCAACATCTATTCTAGAGGGGAGCAGGATATCAGCCACAAAAGTAGGTGAGCGGTAGAGATAATGAAAGACAGGCAAAATCAGGACACGCCCGAATCCTGCACTTCTACCCACTCCGAAGCCGATGATATTTTGTTTGTTTTTAATGTAGTCTAGCAGTACAAGCCCTTCTATCCGTGCATGGCTCCAGTCTAAATCTTCAAAGTCTGTAAAAATACCAGGACGCAAGAAAACCGAGAGAATCCACTTCTGTTTCATTATCTTGCTGTAATCTACCTGAATACGAAGCATGTGCAGCTGCTCTGACAGGGCATTGTTGGCAGGTAGGGTGAGTTGCTCATAGTTGAGTGCCGTGAAGCGGTATTCTGCACCTAGAGTAAGTGTGGTCAGCCCCAGTTTTTGTTTGTCTATTTTTCTTTTGAGGGAGGTATTGATGCCTGCACTCAGCAAGCCTACTTGCACATCTTCACCAAATACGGGCGAGGGTTTATTAAGACCTGCCATGCCTCTATTCTCGATTCTGATACCCAACATTTCCCCCTGAGCGGATGCTGTCAGAGATAAAAAACTACATAGGATGAAAACAAAAAAAGAAAGGTAAAACGATTGATTCATTTGTATAAATTTTTTAGGTTAAAATATAATCTAAAATACACAAAGCTCAAAAAAGTTCCCAAAAAAATGGTTTTACTATTAAAAATTTTAAGAGGTCTATTTTCTGTTGTATTTTTACTATGTTTATCTCCGATTTGTGAAGACACAAAACAAAGAGTAGCGTTTACTTATAACCCTCTGCTTGTAAGTTAAACAGCTCAGCATAAAGCCCTTCTTTGGCTAGAAGCTCTTCGTGAGAGCCTAATTCTGCCATTTCTCCATTTTTGAGCACCAAAATCCTGTCTGCAATCCTGACTGTAGAGAAGCGGTGCGAAATCAGCACAGCCGTTTTGCCCTTGGTAAGCTCTGTAAAACGCTCAAAGACCTCATACTCTGCCCGAGCATCTAAGGCGGCTGTGGGTTCGTCTAAGATGATAAGCTGTGCATCACGCATGTATGCTCGCCCAAGGGCTACTTTTTGCCACTCTCCACCAGAAAGGTCTGTGCCGCCTAAAAACTTTCTGCCGAGCATTTGCTCATATTTTTCGGGCAATTTATCAATCACTCCATGTGCGAGGCTTTGCTGTGCGGCTTCTAATATTTTGGCATCTTCTTCTTGCCATTCTATGCGTCCGATGGCGATGTTGGTTTTGGCATTGAACTGAAACCTCACAAAATCTTGGAAAATTACACCTACGGCTTTTCTGTAATCCTCGAGGTTAAATGTGCGGATATCTTTGCCATCAAGCAATATTCTTCCTTCATCTGGCTCATAAAGCCTTGCCAATAGTTTGGTGAGGGTAGTTTTGCCTGCGCCATTTTCACCCACGAGGGCAAGTTTTTCGCCTGCTTTGAGTGTAAAAGATACTCCCCGAATCGCCCAGATTTCAGAGTTAGGATATTTAAAACCTACTTTCTCAAAAGTAAAGCCTTCTTTGATTTTTTCTGGAAAAGGAATGGACTCTTCGGTGCTGAATATCAAGGGCTTCAGCTCCAAAAAGTCAAACAAATCTTGGAGGTAAAGCACATTCTGAGCGATGGCAGAGAATCTCGAAAAAATCCCTTGCAGCAGCCCCTGCATACGGTTAAATGAGCCAGAGAGAAAAGTCAAATCACCAATGCTGAGTATTTTCTGGACAGTCTGCCAGATAATCACTAGGTAAGCAGCATAGTAGCCCAGATTCCCCAAGGTATTGAATACAAACCCCCAGACATTGCGCATAATCACCAAGCTGCGGTTGGCGAGGTAATATTCATGTGAAAGTATTTTGAATTTATCCGTAATAAAATCTGAAAGCCCAAATATCTTAACCTCTTTGGCGGTTTCATCGCTTGCACCTATGTAGCGTAGATAATCTAGCTCACGCCGCTCCGAAGTCCAGCTGTGGGTGAGAGAATAGTTGGAGCGATTGTAGTAATTTTCATTGATGAAAGAAGGCACTAAAGTAATAATCAAGACCAGAATCAGCCAAGGGTTAAACAGCACCAAGCCGATGCCGAGGAACAGAATGGTTACAAAATCCTGAATCTGTGTCAGGATTAATGACATCAGCATCACACGGTTAGAGGTCTGCCTACGGGCACGCTCTAGTTTGTCATAAAATAGGGGGTTTTCAAATTGAGCCAAATCCATTCGGGAGGCGTGCCGCATAATCCTGACGGAGATATCATTGGCAAATAAATCACCCAAAAGTGCATCTGCAAGGTTGATACCTCTATTGAGCAAATCTGAGAGGATTGCCAGCCCTACTTCAAGCCCTACCAAGCCCAGCAGATACTCCCAGTCTTGGGAGTCAGTAGAGGTGAGGTGTATGATTTCATCAATAATCAATTTACCCACATAAAGCAGGGCAAGGGGCAGACTTGACTTGAGCAAGCGGCACAGGATATTGATTAAAAACAACACAGGCCCTGAAGTCCAGATAAGTCTGAAAAGTTTGGGGATATTCTGAAAAGCCTTCAGATTATCTTTAAGTGTAGGCTTCTCGCCATTGGGGTAGTTGAGAGAAGATTTACGGGTTTTTTTATTTTTTTGAGACATATGCAGTCATTTTTCTGCCAAATTAAGTTTTTTTAGGCAGAAAAGACAAAGTTAGATACACAGCATTTTGGCGTAAGTATCTTTACTCTTTAAAGAAATTACTCATCAATCCAAATAGTTTTTTGCTCAATGTGTTTTTTTCCTTGTCCATATCTTTTTGAGAGAATCCTGCTACTTTCTTTTGGGCATCTAGTTGTCTTTCGGCTATTTTGTCACTGAGTTCTTCCATGATTTTAGGTCTATTTGCCAAGATAGGTTGGATAGCTTCTTTGGATACTCTGAGCAAGAGCACTTCTGTCTCGGCCACTACAGTAGCTCCACGTGCTTCACCAGTGAGGAGTGCAGTCTCTCCAAAAAGATTATTTTTAGAAAGTGTAGCTACTCTATTGCCGATGGATTTACGCTCTGCGGATTCCCCTTCTTTTAGATTTTCGGAGTTGATATAAACTCCTAGTGAGCCTTCTGCCACGATAAAGAGTGCGGCATCTGTATCTCCCTGAATCACTACACGTTCTCTTGGGCCATAGTGTCTCCATTGGGCAGCCTGAGCCAGAGTATCATCTTCTTCGGCAGAAAATGGCTCTAAGATAGGTACACGATTGAACAAGCTCTTGGCATTTTCTACAGAATTTTTTTGGAGGCCCTCATGCGGGATAGGGTGGATGCTTTCTCTTCGGAGCATAAACCAAATCATAGACAGTAAATTGCTACGCTCTACTTCTCTATCTCCTTTATTGATCCAGACCTCTACTGCATATCTTGCCCTAAATTCGGTCAGTTCTAGCAGCACTACTCTAGGCTCTTGGCTTAGGCAGCCCAAGTGCCAAGCCGTGCGTGTAAGCAGCCTGATGACCTTGTCAGGTGGGACATTCTCTATGACATTTACCTGCACAGAGAAATATTGGTCTTCTTGGGGGCGAGAGTGGTTATAGTGAATGTTATTGACCAAGATATTATTCGGAATCGTCAGTTGGCTGTCATTGGGGGTGGTAAGTTTGATAGATTTCCAGCCGATTTCTTCTACCCTGCCTCTGTGCCCATCTAGCTCTATGATGTCTCCCTTGCGTATGCGCTTGGTGATATTGAGTGAGAGTGCGGTAAATGCCTGTTTGATAGGCTCTTGTGCCAAGAATGCCGCCACTGCCCCTGATGTACCTACAGTAGCCAAGAAGGTATTGAGGGAGTCGGGGGCAATAATCTGTATGATGACGGCAACGGCAATGAGGTAAAGTGCTACAGAGGTAAGCTGCCGAAGAATCTGCGGCACTACGGGCTGCCCTTCTTCATCTGTGAGTGTGCCATACCAGAGGAAATAACTCAGCAGAGAATTGATAAAATAAGCCAAAATCAAAATAGGCAATACTGCATAGCTCCTATCTAAGTGGTCTCTGACATTGATTTCGTTGAGGCGTTTGTTTTCAGATTTTGCTCCGTCTTTTTTTCCTTCTTCAAAATCGGGGAGTGCAAGACTTGCTTTATACTGCTTGATGCTCAATACTTTGCCCGCAGGGATAGGAATAGTATCACCTTGAATCACTACTTCAAACTTGTAGTGTGCCGTGGCGATGGTTCCCTTTTCGGTCAGGACTTCCATGGCGGCACCCCCTTCTCTAAACAAATCATACCAGGGCTCTCGCAGATAATTACAAGCCAAAAATACAATCAGGCTTGCAAGCACCAACACGATATTTCTGGAGCGTTTGGCAATCTTCAGGCGGCTGATTGGGAGTGCTACCAAAATCAAAACTGTGAATACGATGGCATAAAAGCCTAAAAAGATGAGAAGATAAGCTATGTTCATATTAGATGCTAAGTTTGGAGTCAGATATATAGTTTAATGGATGATTACATTTTTTAAGAATACAAGTGCTAAAAATATCTCTCGAAATCACCTCAATCTTAAGTTTATCACTTTATCTTTGAGTTTAATAATTGGATTTAAGGTTGTGTTTTGTGTCTCCAAAAATTACACACTTATTTTGTGGAGACAAACATCGAGAAAGAGTGATTTTTTTTAACTAAAAAATAAACACATACCCACTCTATTCGAGCCTTAAATTTGAATAAAAAAAACTATTTTTCATTTTTTTTTCATCTTTTTCTGAAGAAAACTTTTTCGTTTATGGATAAAAACCCCCAAAACCCTGTCATACTTGCTAAATTACAAGAGTTAGAAGAAAAATACGCACTTACAGGGCAAGATTTACTCTCAAGCCTAGAAGGGCTCAAGCAAGCCAATTATCTCAAATATTGGGATTACATACACCTTGATACACTTCTGAGCTTGCAGACACCTCGCACAGATTTTCCCGACGAACGTATATTCATTGTCTATCATCAGATTACGGAGCTTTACTTTAGACTTATCCGCTGGGAGATGGAGCAAATTACTGCGCAAAACACGCCAGAAAGTGCATTTTTTTTAGAAAGAATACAGCGCATCAACCGATACGTGGCACACCTTGCCAACTCTTTTGACATCATGGTAGAAGGCATGGAAGTAGCACAGTTTAGGCAGTTTAGAATGGCTCTCTTGCCCGCGAGTGGTTTCCAATCGGCACAGTTTAGAATGATAGAAATATGCTCAACCGATTTTTATAATTTACTAGAAAAATCATTTCAAAATAACCTCACAGCCAAAGCAAGTATAGAAGAAGTCTTCTCTTACAGCTACTGGATGCGTGGAGCAAGTGATGAAAAAACAGGGCAAGAAACCATCACTTCACAGCACTTTCAGGAGAAATACAAAGATGAATTTGTGAACCTTGCCAAAAAAAACAAAGACAAGAATATCTGGCAGACTTACCTAAAAGTAGCCCCCGATGCCAATTCGGATAAAATCCGTACAGCACTCCGTGAGTATGACCAGCTCATCAATGTAGAGTGGCGTTTGGCACACTACCGCTCGGCAGTCAAATATCTCAAAAACGAAGCAGGAGCAGAAGTAGCAGCTACAGGCGGCACAAACTGGCAAAAATACCTTCCGCCTCGCTTTCAAAGAACCATTTTCTACCCACTGCTTTGGTCTGAAGATGAAAAATCAAAATGGGGAAAATCTTGGGTAGATAAGCACGTAAACTAAAAGGGTGTAAGTCAAATTGACTTCCTTATGAGGAGCGATGACTAAAAAGGAAAATTTGACTTGCACCCAGCCAAAAACCCATGACCTAAAAAATAAGCAATCAAATACTTCACAAAATAAGCAAAAAATATGACCTTTACACAGCTGGAGTACATCGTGGCATTAGATACATACAGGCATTTTGTGACAGCATCTGAAAAGTGCTTCGTAACACAGCCTACACTCAGTATGCAAGTACAAAAAATAGAGAAAGAACTAGGCGTACTTATCTTTGACCGAAAAAAACAGCCCATCGAGCCTACCAACATAGGCAAAAAAATCATCGAGCGGGCTAAAAAAATACTCCGAGATGCCAAAGAAATGAAGGATTTTGTGAAAAGTGAAAAAGAAGTATTGGAAGGGGAGCTAAGAATAGGCATCATTCCTACGCTCGCTCCTTACCTTATACCACTGTTTTTATCTGGATTGCTCAAAAAATATCCCAAGATAAAACCCGTCATGAAAGAAATGCAAACCGAAGATTTAATCCTAGGGCTGCACCAAGACCAGCTAGACATCGGAATATTGGTTACGCCCCTCGAGGATAGAAGCTTGCACGAGATTAAACTCTTTGAGGAAATCTTCGTGGCTTATCTCTCCGAAAATCACCCTTTGCTCTCCAAAAAACACATAGAACTACAAGACCTAGAAAAACACGACCTCTGGATACTCAATGAGGGGCACTGCTTCCGAAGCCAAATCTTGAATATCTGCCAAAAACAACCCACTAAAGATGGGCAGTTTGTCTATGAAAGTGGCTCACTAGATACCCTCCGCAAAATGGTAGAACTGCACGCAGGATACACACTCTTGCCACAGCTTGCCCTCCAAGACATCTCCCCGCCACGCTGGGAGTACATCCGCTATTTTGAAGACCCACAGCCCGCCAGACAGGTCAGCCTAGTGGTGCATCATAGCTTCTTGAAATGGAAAATACTAGAAACACTCCAGACACAGATTCTGGATAATCTACCCAAAAGTATTCAGCAAAACCCTCAACCCAAAAAAATTATCTCTCTGGTATAAGCCATTTTAATACTCTTAGACAAAAAACATTTGCTTGCTGCGGCATATGAATGAAAATTAAACAAAGCGACATTCTTTTAAATAAAACACTCATTATCAATTACTTAATGATTCAATAATTAAGAACGTATCACTAATCTCTTGCTTGTATTTGCTTTAAATCATAGAAAAGGCTTTATTTGCAAGGCTTTATTAAATCAAAAATTTTTAAATGAATGAAACAAGGAAAACTCCTACCCCTATTTGTATCTATGGTTTTGATGATTACCCTCTTTGCTTGTGGAGGTGCTAACAATACTCAGACAGAAGATACACCAAATACTGACAGCACAAACAATGAAAAAAATCAAAGTGAAGAAGCACAGCCCCAAGCAAAAATCGATGAAATGGCTACCATCCGTGCCAAAATCATGGGGGCAGTGAAGGTAGAAACCCCAGGAAAGTATGATTCTCTGATTCAAAGTGCTACCACACAACAGCACTACACTGAGTTTAACAAACAATGGGCAAAACTAGACGAAAAAAGACTCAGTAAAATAGGCCCTTGGCGTGATAAAGAACTGGCTGACCTCAATGAAGGAGAGCACAATTTGTTTTATCCTTTTAGCGGGCCAGATTTTTTGAATGCCTATACCTTCTTTCCTAATTGTGATAATTACCTCATGTTTGGGCTAGAGCCCAATGGCAAACTGGTAGATTTAGAAAACATGCCTCCCAACTACTTGGCAAGCCTGAGAAATGCCCTTTCTGAAATATTTGAGCGTAATTACTTCATCACAAGCTACATGAGCGGTGAGCTTTGGGGCAAAGGTGTACTTCCAGTAGTGAATATCTTTATGGCACGCACAGGCAATCAGATTGTAGAAATGAAGCGCTTTTACCTTGACAAAGAAGGCAAGCCTACTTATTTTGAGCTGGAAGATGAGCAAACAGGCAAAGGAAAGTTAGAAGGAATCATGGTAGAGTTCTTGAATGAGAAAAAAACCAAGCCACAGCGAGTCTATTATTTTGGTACAGATGTCCAAGATGATAAAATGCAAAGCAAAATGGAGCTAGTTACTTTTATCAAAAGCTTTCCTAGCAAAATTACTTTTATCAAGTCAGCTTCTTATATTTTGCACAATACTGATTTTGCCGTCATGCGTAACATCGTGCTAGAAGATACACAAGCTATCTTGCAAGATGACACAGGAGTCCGCTATGATGTGCTCACAAAAGCTGGCTGGGATGTATCTCTCTATGGCAAGTATGCCCGCCCTGTGGCTGATTTTGGAGGTTATACTTATCAGACTGCATTGCGTGATGCTTACCAGACAGGCAAGGACATCAAGCCGTTAGAATTTACTTTTGGATATCACTGGAAGACAGACAACACAAGCTTGATGCTTTGCAAAAAGCCTACTAAGTAAATGTATTGTCAAAGTGTTTTTTAGAAATTCCTCTGAGGTGTGTATATACTTCGGAGGAATTTTTTTTAGCTTAGAAGCTGCTTCACCGTCTTGATTCCTTTTTTGGGTGCTTGGTGCAGCAATATCTGAAAAAGCCTTGCTGTGGCCAAGGCATCCCCTGCGGCTTTATGTCTTGACGTAATCTGGATGTGATAACGCTTGCAGAGTGCATCTAAGGTGTATTCACCCTGTTTGATGGGGGTGTTGTGGTATTTGCCTAGCTCTATTCTTTGGGAAAGTGCAATGGTATCTATGCAAGCATTAGAAATATTTAAGCCAAAGTGGTTTTGAAAAAGTGCCGACATCATCTGGATATCAAATGCTGCATAATGAGCCACTAGGACATCTCCTCGTATGTATTCTAAAAATACTTTGAGGGCTTCTTCTTCTTCTAACCCTTCGTGTAGCTCTTTGCTCATAATCTGATGCACAGATACTGCCTCACTTCCACCAGCAGAATCTTGCCGAAGCATCAGCTCCAGAGAGTCTTCCACCCAGATTTCGCCTCCTTTGAGAGCCACAGCCCCGATATTGATGACACGGTCTTTTTTGAAGTCAAAGCCTGTGGTCTCAGTATCAAACACCACAAAACGGGCCTCTTGAATGCTCAGTTTGTGGGGTTTTTGTGCAATGAGTGATACATAATCACACACAAAGCCAGGAAGCTCACCTCTGGAGCATCTTTTTTGTGGGCTATTTTGATTAAAAAAAGACATAAGCACACGGTCTAGGTAAGTGATACGTTTTGACAGGCTCAGTGCCTGTTTAAGATTAGTCTAGGGTATTTTTTTGTACAATATACCTATAATTTACAAATTAGTGCATTTACTTGTGGTAATGTTTCTTTATGATACATCATTTAGCAGATTCTGGACAGTGTCTTTGAGTGTAAATTCATCTACGGGTTTAAGCAGAAAAGCATCAAAGCCCTCTTTGAGGAGCTGTGTTTGCTCTTCGGCAAGGGAAAGCCCTGTAACTGCCACTATTTTTATGTCTGAATATTGGGGTATTTGCTTGATTCGCTTCATGAGTTCTAACCCTTCCATTCTTTCATTGCCTAGGTTAATATCCATTAAGATTAAATCAAATATTTCTTTTTTGATGATTTCTAGGCAAGTTGTTGTATCAATGGCTACGGTTATTTCGTACTTTTTACCGAGTAATTTTTTAAGGATGAGTGCATTGATAGTATCATCTTCTACGTAGAGTATTTTTTTCATTCTTATGTTAAGTTAATTCAAGGGTTGATTGCAAAATAAGCTGAGCCTTTCACTCAGGGTTTTTCTTAGACTAAAATATGGAGGATTGGTCACTTGGTTTTGGCACTTCGGAAGGTTTTTTACTAAGCAGAAGACTATCTTAGCGTTTCAAACGTATCTTTGTATAAAGAAGGATTCCGTACAAAAACTATTTTCTGTTTTTGGTTGAGTTGGTACATGCTTAAGCCTAAATATAGCAATAATTTACGAGTTTAAAAAATATTTAACTTTATTACTTTGTTATAAGTAAATAAAAAATGTAACCTTGTAAAATTATCAGTCTAAAAAACATTTACTATACATATAAAACTTATGCGCAAAGATATTAAAGAAATAAGAATAGAGCTGGTACAAGCCATGATTGAGCAGTACGTAGAGTCTGTAGGGCTCACACGTGAAGAAAGTTTTAATGAAGAAAAAAGCTACTGGCACTGGAAGCATGGCTCTGCCAATATTGAGGTTTTTATCCAGTCTGTAGAGGTCGGCAATGAAGTAACCCGAGAGTATTTACGCATTTTTTCCTATCTGGCATCTGTCCCTAAGCTCAGTGTGCATGCCAGAGAGGAGTTTTTGACACGCCTCTTAGAGATGAATGACCGCAGCTTGGGCGTAAAACTTACCCTCATGGAAGAAACCAATAAAGTCTATGCTACTTATGAAAGGGACATCAGAGGAATGGACTATACCGAACTCTCTATTTGTATTGCAGATTTAGAATGGTGGGCAGATAAACTAGATGATGAACTTAAAAGCTACAATAACTAAATACAAGAGGTGATTTTTTGTATAATGTTGGTAAATTCTTTGAATCCAAAAATCGCTTGATTTTTGCGAAGATAAATGTCCAATTTAAAGTCATCAAACACTTAATTTACCATGAACACAGCCCCTGCATTTGATAAATCTTTCTTGCCTCCTATGAGGAGTTTACTCAACTCAGATTACTGGGGTACTGTCATCAAAACTTATGAGAGCAAGCAATACCTTGATACGGTGTATGCTACCCTAGATTATATCCAAGAGGGGCTTTCTGAGAAGGCACTTGACCCCGAAAAAACGAAATACTCACTGCCGCATGGCTCTATCATCGTCAATCTAGAGATTAAAGATAGTCATATCTACATAGATGCCCCTTTTTTAAGAATCCCTGCCAAGTACATCATCCCGCTGATGAGGCAAGTAGCTGAGCTAAATTTTGGTACGCTTGTGCTGGCACAGATTAAGTTAGAAGGCAATGAGATTCACTTCAGATATGACAGCCCTATTGAGCTTTGTGAGCCTTTTAAACTCTACAGGGTCATAGAAGAGATATGTATTCAGGCAGATGCCAATGATGATGTATTTATAGAAAAATTCGGAGCCGAACGCTATGCAGTGATGCAAGTAGAGCCTTTTAGCCAAGAGCGAGTAAACTTGGCTTATGAAAAATTCAGGGCGTATCTCCAAGATGCCATCCAATACCATGAGTATTTCATTACCAGAAGGTTTGATAGCTTTGGCTGGGATGCCTATTATATAGCCTTCACAAAGATAGACTACTTTATGCGTCCGCAAGGATTCTTGAAATCTGAAATAGAGAAGGCAGTCAAAGAACTAAACGCCAATGCGCCATTCAATGAAAAAATCTTGAGAGGACGTAAAAACGCAGACAAACTGCTAGAAATAAGCAAAGCCAAGTTTACAGAGTCTATGTATCAATCCAAGCAGTTTATCTCCGAAAAGCCTAGCTATCACCTCAGCAATATTCAAAATTACTTGGCCAAGACTTTTGAAGATTCTAAAGAAGAAATCGAGAAAAAAGATTACATCGGGGCAGCCCTTACGATACTCTCTGGTTTTTATGGGCTAATGTATTACTATGTAATTCCTCAGGATATTCATGAGTCTATCAATGAGGGGCTGCAAAATGCCAGCAACCTTGAGTGGGAAGCTGCCGCAGTGATACTCCGAGAAACTTGCGAAAAAATAGAAAAAAAATCTTCATAAAATCACTTCTTGTGCTGGAGCATCAATGGCACAGAATTGAGCATCTCTAAGAAAATAACATGGAAGAAATACAAAGAATTATCCCATCTGTAGTAAAAATAGGTACTTCCTCGGGGAGTGGAAGTGGATTTTATCTTAAAAAATACGGCATAGTCGTTACCAATAACCACGTGGTAGCAAACCACAAAGTAGTCTCCATAGAAACCCAAGACCGTGAGCGGATTGCGGCAAAAGTTGTATTCTTAAACCCTATCGTAGATTTGGCTTTCTTGATGCCTTCTATGCCTTTAGACCACCTGCCAGACTTGCCTCTGCAGCCCAAGGGCGTTATTCAGAACATGGACAGAGTGGCAGTAATGGGTTTTCCTTATGGGATGCCCTTTACCGTTACCGATGGCATTGTATCATCTATAAAGCAACTCATGGACGGGAGGCACTACATTCAGACTGATGCAGCCGTCAATCCGGGCAATAGTGGTGGCCCATTGGTGAATCTAAAAGGTGAGGTAGTGGGCATCACCACCAGCAAGTTTAGCAATGCAGACAATGTGGGCTTTGCCATCCCTGCCGAAAACCTGCTGCAAGATTTGGATTCTTTTTCCGAAAATATTGAGATGAAATTCTCCGTAAAATGTCCTTCTTGTGGTAGTTTATTGTTCGAAAAAACAGAATATTGCTTCAACTGTGGAGCAAGCATAGACCAAGATACCCTTTTTGATGAGCCTAGCCTCAGCCCTCTTGCTGCATTCGTAGAAGATGCCCTCAGCGGATTGGGCATTGACCCCGTCATTGCACGCAATGGCTATGATTATTGGGAGTTTCATCAAGGAAGCTCTCTGGTGCGCATCTTTGTCTATAACCAAAACTATCTCTACACCACTAGCCCCCTTGTGAAGCTGCCTAAGCACAACCTAGAAGCAGTCTATCGTTATATTTTGAGTGACCCACAGCCTCCTTTTGCTTTTGGGATATTTCAAGGGCTAATTTATATGTCATACAGAGTACATCTGAGCGATTTGCAAAGCTCTTACAGAGAACAGATACAGCATTTTATCGTGAATTTTGCCCAAAAAGCAGATGATATGGATAACTACCTGATAGATAACTTTGGCTGCGAAAGCTCAGAGTACTCAAAGTTTGATGATGAAGAGCTCTAACGCATTTTTTTACCCTGATTCATAAAATACTGCACGGCAAGTTCATAGCTATCTAGTCCCAAGCCTGCAATGAGTCCTTTGCAAGCTTCTGCCAAATGGCTTTTGTGCCTGTATTCTTCACGGGCATAGACATTGGAGATGTGCACCTCTATAGTGGGGCATTTGACAGAGGAAATGGCGTCTTTGAGCGCTATGGAGGTATGAGTGAGTGCGCCCGCATTGAGTACTATGCCGTCATAATCAAAGCCCACTTCCTGAATTTTATCTATCAAATCTCCCTCATGGTTAGATTGATAGTAGTGAATCCGTATGATAGGGTGCTTACTCTTCAAATCCTTAAAATAATCTTCAAAAGTAGTGTTTCCGTAGATGCTTGGCTCTCGTTTGCCGAGAAGATTCAAGTTAGGTCCGTTGATAATGATAATTTGCATAGTGCTATTGTATAAGTTCTAAAATGACCACAAAATTAAGGATTGCCTTAGAATCTCTACTGCAATCTTTTGTTTATTACATTTTCAAAACTATAAATTTTACAAAATTTGTACAAATTATTTTTTGAAACCAGCAAAAAACATGAAATATTATTGGCAGAGCCATTCCATTCCAGCTTCTATACTCCTAAATAGCTTGATATCAAACTTGCTCATGCTCTTGACTGCATTGACGATATACTCTCCACCTATCCTCGTAAAAAGGCTTTTAGAGCTTACTAGAGCCACTTTCATGTCGTCTCCCAGTATTTTTTTTGCCTTAGGAAACCACTTAGAGACGAGCCAAGCCTTAGATTCCATGCTTGATTTCTGCAAGCCCGTTTGGTCTGCCAAAAGTTTATTGATGTTGCGTGCTGTTACCTCGTCTAGTAGTCTATCCCACATGCTTTTATAGTCTTCATGCTGGATTTCGCCCAATAACCTAAGCACAATAATGCCTTTGTCTGCATCATATTCTATGCGTGTATAACTTGCTTCAAAGAGTATTTCCATAAAATTCAAAATTATTTTTGATAACTTAGCCCCGTAAAGTTCAAATTGAGTGTTTCTATAAAAAAAATAGACCTTCTACTTTGAAAGATACTGAAAAAGACTTAAAATTATTACATTTTAGATAAAATATATACAAAAAATGGACATATCTTTTAACAAGAACGAAGACATTAACAAACAATTACTCTATCAACTAGAGAAAAAACTCCATCAGGTGCAAGAGGGTGGTGGAAGCAAAAGAGTAGAACGTGAGCACAAAAAAGGCAAACTGACTGCCAGAGAACGCATAGATTATCTCAGAGACCCCGACACGGAGTTCTTGGAGATAGCCGCCTTGGCAGGTTTTGAGATGTATGAAGAAGAAGGCGGATGCCCCTCAGGAGGGGTCATCGTGGGGATAGGCTATGTAAGTGGCAGACAGTGCATGATAGTCGCCAATGATGCCACAGTGAAGTCTGGGGCTTGGTTTCCGATTACGGGCAAAAAAAACCTCCGAGCCCAAGAAATAGCAATGGAGAATCAACTTCCTGTTATTTATTTGGTGGATAGTGCAGGGATTTACCTCCCCTTGCAGTCAGAGATATTTGCAGACAAAGAGCATTTTGGGCGGATGTTTCGTAACAATGCCCAGATGTCTGCCATGGGCATCGTGCAGGTTTCGGTCATTATGGGCAGCTGTGTGGCTGGCGGGGCTTACCTCCCGATTATGTCTGATGAAGCAATGATAGTAGAAGGCACGGGCTCTATTTTCTTGGCGGGTCCTTTTTTGGTGAAGGCATCCATAGGAGAGACCGTAGATGCTGAAACCCTCGGAGGGGCTACCTCTCAATGTGAAATCTCAGGCGTAACCGACAATAAATACCCCAATGACCAAGCCGCACTAGACGAAGTACGCAATATCTTTTCAAAATTAGGAGACAAGCCCAAAGCAGGTTTTAACAGGGCAACACCTACAGCACCTGCACTTGACCCCAAGAATATCTATGGCATATTGCCAAGCGATAGAGTGAAGCCTTATGATATGCTGGAGCTGCTAAAACACCTGGTAGATGACTCAGCACTAGACCTTTACAAAGAAAAATACGGACAGACCTTGATTTGTGCTCGTGCCCGCATAGATGGCTGGGCTGTGGGCATCGTGGCAAACCAACGCCTTGTGGTGAAATCTAAAAAAGGCGAAATGCAAATGGGTGGGGTGATTTATTCCGACTCAGCCGACAAGGCAGCAAGGTTTATTATGCTCTGCAATCAGCAGCAAATCCCGCTGGTGTTTGTCCATGATGTAAGTGGGTTTATGGTCGGAAGCCGCTCAGAGCAAGGCGGAATCATCAAAGACGGTGCAAAAATGGTCAGTGCCATGGCAAACTCGGTAGTGCCTAAGTTTACCATCGTGGTGGGCAACTCCTACGGAGCAGGCAATTATGCCATGTGCGGGCGTGCCTATGACCCCCGCCTGATGTTTGGCTGGCCCTCTGCACAGATTGCCGTGATGAGCGGAAAATCTGCCGCCAATACACTGCTACAGATTCAAGTAGCCTCCCGAAAATCAAAAGGACAAGAAGTCAGCCCCGAAGAAGAAAAAAATCTCTTAGATGAGATTACAAGCCGATACGAAAAAGAGCTATCTCCTTATTATGCTGCAGCTCGGCTTTGGGTAGATGGCATCATAGACCCATTAGACACCCGAAAGGTGATTTCTATGGGCATAGAAGCCGCCAACCACGCACCCATAGAGAAGCGATACAATGTAGGAGTGATTCAGACCTAGACCAAATAGCCACTAAATGTAAACAATCTCCTAAGTGAATCAATTTTATATATCATACTGAATAGAATATGTTATGGACTTGAAAGAAATTCGTGCCTTAGTCTCACTTTTAGACGATGAAGACCTAGAAGTAATTCAGCACATTGAGCAGAAAATCTTATCACTAGGAGATGTAATTATCCCATTTTTAGAGACTGAATGGGATAATCACTTAGACCAACACGTGCAAAGGAGAATCGAGGATTTGATTCACCACCTACAATTTACGGCATTGCACGAAAAACTTGTCTATTGGAAAGAAAATGAAGAAAAGGATTTGCTCAAAGGGCTCTGGCTCGTGGCTACCTACCAATACCCCGACCTTGATTTTAAAAAACTTAAAAAAGAAATCGATAAAATCTATTATGAGGTATGGCTGAACCACCGAACCTATGCAAGCCCCTATGACCAAATCAAGAATATTAACCATATACTCTACAGTAAACTGGATTTTTCTTCCAATATAAACAGCCCACACACTCCCGAAGACTCCATGATTAACCGAGTGCTAGAGCGGAGGCGTGGCAATGCCATCGGAATCTGCAGCATCTATATGCTCGTGGCTCAGCAGCTGCACATCCCCATCTATGGAGTCAATCTGCCTAATATCTTTATACTTACTTATAAATCAGAGGAGGTACAGTTTTATATCAATGGATCAGCTAGTGGGAAAGTCCTTAGCAAAGCAGAAATTACCAGTTATCTTCACGGAATCAAGATTGTGCCACAAAGTCAATTTTATGAGCCCTGTTCCAATGTAGAAATGATACGCAGAGTACTTAGAAACCTCATCTTATCCTTTGATAGAATGAACGCTACTGAAAAAGTGGACGAAGTCAAAATACTCTTGGCAGCCATCTCACAAATTTAATTCACATAGTCAGAACCTATCTTCACAAAAAAATATTTAAAAAAATGGCAGGACATAGCAAGTGGGCAAATATCAAACACAGAAAAGGTGCACAAGATGCCCGAAGGTCTAAACTATTCACCAAACTAATCAAAGAGGTGATGATTGCTGCCAAAACAGGAGACCCCGAACCCGTCAATAATCCTAGATTAAGGCTTGCCATCCAAAATGCAAAAGGAGCAAATGTACCCAAAGACAACATAGAAAAAGCCATCCGAAAAGGCAGCGGAGATGATGGCCAAGATTATCTGGAGGTTACCTATGAAGGATATGCACCCAATGGAGTGGCTGTATTTGTGGAGTGCAGTACTGACAATCTAAACCGCACCGTAGCCTCTGTAAGGAGCATATTTAGTAAAAATGGAGGAAGCCTTGCCACACACGGTTCCGTGGATTTTTTGTTTGAGCGAAAGGGTGTTTTTCTTATCAAAACCTTTCAAGAACTGAATACAGAGCAGCTAGAGCTCGCCATGATAGATGCCAATGCCGAAGACATCACACAGCAAGAAGCTTACCTTAGCATCACTTGTGCCTTAGAAGATTTTGGAAACGTACAGAAAGAACTTGATAGACTTGACATAGAAGTAGAAGAAGCAGGGCTGAGGAGAATCCCTATTACTTACATACAGCTCAATGATGAAGATTTTGAGATAGCCATGAAGCTCATAGAAAAACTAGAAGATGACGACGACATCCAAAACGTATATCATAACTTAGAACCCACAGAGGAGCAAATAGAACGCATGGACTAGCCAAGACAATCAAAACAATGCCCTCACAAGTGCTAATTTTTGAGATAATATGTGTCAAACTCCAAAATATGTTGTAATTTTCGGAAACAGATAGATTCAACATTGAAAAAAACATAAAATCGATACATCATCCATTAAATAGTGTAAAAAATGGCTAAAAAAGAAAAACATTTGGCAGTTGCCTTACAAGGTGGTGGCTCACACGGTGCATTCACCTGGGGAGTCTTAGATAGATTCTTAGAAGAAGAAAACTTAATTTTAGATGGCTTTGTAGGTACAAGTGCAGGTGCTATGAATGCCGTCATGTTGGCCTATGGCTTGCACCTAGAGGGGCGTAAAAAAGCCCAAGAACTCCTAGAGTTATTCTGGAAAAAAGCCTCTCATCAAGCCATGTTTTCACCATTGCAGCCTAGCTGGTATGACCAAAACTTCGGCAAAAAGGGCAATATGGATTACTCCTTTGGTTATAACATGACTGAGCTCATCTCTCTTTATTTCTCCCCTTATCAGCTTAACCCCACTGGGCAAAATCCACTTAAAGACATCCTGCTTGACATCATAGACTTTGATAGATTAAGGGCTTGTGAAGCTACCAAGCTTTTCGTCTGTGCTACCAATGTAAGAAGAGGACGTGTCAAAGTATTCAGTCTCAAAGATATAAGTGTAGATGCAGTGCTTGCCTCTGCCAATCTGCCACAGCTTTTTCATGCAGTTACCATTGATGGAGAAGACTACTGGGATGGAGGTTTTATGGGCAATCCGCCTATCTTTCCACTCATTGATGGCACAGAATGCAGTGATATCATGATAGTCCATATTAACCCCATCAATATCCCTGACACCCCCCGCACCGCAGACGGAATCCAAGACCGTGTCAATGAACTGAGCTTTAACTCAAGTCTGATGCTAGAAATGCGCAAAATAGAGTTTGTAGAAAGATTACTCCAAGAAGGTTACAACCCAGGAGGGAAATTTCGCCACCTTAATATGCACAACATTAATCCCGAAGTAGATATCTGGGACTTAAATGTATCTAGCAAGATGAATGCAACTTGGGGCTTCTTGACTGACCTCAGAGACCTAGGGCGTAAGTACGCCCATGAGTGGCTAGAAGAAAATTATGATGCCATCGGTGTCAAATCTACTTGCAATCTGAGGGAGACTTTTATGTAGTAGGCTGATTTTCATTCTGATGAGCTGATTGTTACCCTGCATCTGTAGTCCGAAGCTCCAGCTTCGGGCTGCAACACATTAAGGTGTAAAAAAATTACTGTCTGTGGTTTTTTCACCAAAACACTCCCAAACCAAATAAACCAACACTAAAACGTACTCTAAAGCTACCCAATAAAGATTCTCTTGATAATCTAAGCTTTGATAAGCTGAGTAACTAAAAACCACCGTAAATGACCAAACACAGGCAAAGCGATAAGGCGTAAACACACTCAGACCTACCAGCATCAGGGCATACCAAGGATGCACCGTAGTAGCCAATAGATAATAGAAAGCCAATGACCAGAGTACAGCTATGGGCAAATCTCTGGCTTTGTGTTGTAGAGAGAAAAAAGCAATGCCCAGAATCCCCACCAGACTTAGCACAGAAAGCACTCGCCCAAGCGTCGCAATGAGGTTGTAGCCATACACTTGAAAGCCAATCATCCTCAACACGTAATATACACTGGCATTGAATTCAAATTTTTGGAAATAAAGCTCAAGACTACTCCCAAAATTGGCAATCAGCTTCATACTCACAAAGGGTAAAAAACTCAGCAACAGAAAAAATCCCACCAAAGTACAAAACCAAAATCCTTTTTTGAAGCCCAAATAACGCCACATCAGCGGCATCAGGAGCAAGGGGATGAGCTTGGTAGAGATAGCCAATGCAAAAAACAATGCACCCAAAGGAAGATTTTTTTTGACTTGTAAAAAATAAATTCCCCCAAGCAAAAAGGCAAACATCACTGCCTCAAAGTGCAGGTTTCCTGTCGCTTCTATGATTACGAGAGGATTCAGCCAATACCAAAGTAACTGATTTTGAGGGAGTTGGTAGTGATTTAGTAGTTTTATTAAGAAATACAAGGCCCCAAACTCTGCCAACAAAATGACTAGACGCATTAGCACGACTGCCCCCCAAATATCACCCAAAGAAAGCCAAGCCGCCAAAGCAAAAATAGCTTGATTGAGAGGAGGGTAAACTGTGTAATAACTAGGAGAGTTGAGGGAGTGATACAGCGCTTGTGTAAGCCCAAGTTGGGCAGCAACAGGTGTATGAACAAAATCAGTAGGGAGATACAAATAAGGATTAAAGCCATTGGTGAGCAGCGTGCCATCCCAAAAAAAACGAAAATAATCATCTGACAAAATAGGCAAGGCAGCGATACAGATAAGCCTAAATACAATCCCCATTGTAATCTTCCATTTGAAAGAAAAATCTGCCTTTACCCAAAAAACATAGCACCCGAAAAGCAGCGAATAAACACCCAAAAAAATATAAAAATCACTGCGCTCGTGAGCATACACCAAATAGGCATAGCCCACAGAAGCCAACAATGCACCTACTATCAAGATAAAATACTTCAAAATCAAGACTTGATTTGTAAAAAACTATGGCTGAAAGTATGCCAAGCCACATAACCGAAACCAAAACTAAGCATCAAATGAAAAGGAAATAAACCAAAATCCCAATAATAAAAACCCAGTATCAGTCCAAAAAAATAATACACTGCCAGCAAAGCCTCTAGGAAAGTAAGCCCACTCCACATGCTTTTAAAATAGGAATTGCCCTGCCATTTGTCTTTTTTCTCGTTTACATTGAATTTGGGTGTACGCACAAAAGGGCTTTTTTTACCGATATAACCCTCAAAAACTGCCAAAGCATTGTGCAATGACATTCCCATAGAAAGAGACAAAAATAAGAAGAACCTCCCTAGAAAAGCAGGAATATCTCGCCAAGTTTTTTTGCCAAATTGCACTTCCGAACTCCAATAAAACACCCCCAAAATCCCAAAACTTAACAGAAAAAAAGAAGCAATGTTGAATAAAAAATAGTACTCTGCAAAGTTATTTTTAATCCAAAGCATCGGCACACTAAGCAGAGAAATCATCAGAATAGAAATAAAAATAAAGCTATTCATCAAATGAAAGAGTCCGTGCATCTTCGTGAAAAAAGGCAAATCAGAGGCATAAAGCACCTTCCTTAAGTTTTTGCGGGTGCATTCAGCAGCCCCTTTTGTCCAGCGAAACTGCTGGCTTTTCATGGCATTCATCTCCACAGGTAACTCGGCAGGTGTGCCTACGCCATTCAAATATTGAAAATTCCAGCCCTTGAGCTGTGCCCTGTAGCTAAGGTCAAGGTCTTCGGTGAGGGTATCCGATTGCCAGTTGCCAGCCTCTATGATGCACTGATTTCTCCAGACCCCTGCCGTGCCATTAAAATTGATAAAATGATGCCCAAAGTTACGCCCTGTCTGCTCTACGTTAAAATGTGCATTGAGTGCAAAGGCTTGCAGGCGAGTGAGTAGCGAGTAATTTTCGTTGAGGTGCGTCCAGCGAGTCTGTACCAGCCCGATTTGAGGGTTTTGAAAATAGGGCATGGTCTTTTGTAAGAAATCAGCAGGCGGCACAAAATCAGCATCAAAGATAGCCGTAAAATCTCCTTTGGCGATTTCCAGACCATAGGCCAATGCCCCTGCCTTGAAGCCTTGCCGCTGAGGGCGGCGAATGTGTTCAATCATAATTCCTTGCTCTTGATATTCTGCGACTGCTTGGGCTATTATCTCTATGGTCTCATCATCTGAGTCGTCAAGTACTTGTATTTCAAGCCTTTGGCGAGGGTATGCTAGTTTGGCAACTGCCTCCAAAAGTCTTTCTACTACATATTTCTCGTTGTAAATAGGAAGCTGCACGGTTACGAAAGGCACTTTATCTAATTTATCAAAATCTAAGAGAGCAAGTAAACTAGATTTTTTTTTAGATTTCCAGAATAAAATGACAAGATGTAACTGTATCAAGCTATACAAAAACAAAAAACCCACAAAAAACCCATAGACACTTAATATCAATATTTCCATTCTATCTATTTTTTGCTTAGCGATACTTGAAAAGTGTACGAATAATCTTATAGCCTGCCAAGATAGTACCTTTAAGTGTGCCTGCTATCTTAGATTGCCCGATGCGTTTGCGATAGTCCACAGGGATTTCGCCATAGCGAAGCCCTTTTTTTACGGCTTTGATTTGCATCTCTACAGTCCAGCCATAGTTGGTATCTTGCATATTGAGCAGGAGTAATTTATCAAAAAGAATGGCACGAAAAGGCCCTAAATCTGTGAATTTAGCTCCATAAAACCATCTCAAAAGGGTCGTAGCCAGCCAATTGCCATAAATTTGCTGTGGAAGAAGCGCTCCAGTTTCTCGGTTTCCTGTGCTGCGAGAGCCTATCACCATATCCAACACATCTTCTGTGATAGAGCGGATAAGCCCAATCATTTGCTCAGGATAGTCAGAATAATCACCATCCAAAAAAACCAAAATATCAGGTGGAGTTGTTTTATTTTTCAGGTAATTTATCCCAAATAAACAAGCTGAGCCATAGCCCTGCCGAGTATCTTTGAGCACTGTAGCCCCTGCTGCCTTGGCTACCTCTTCGGTACGGTCAGTAGAGTTGTTATTGACCACTACTATCTCACGAATCCACTCTCTGGGAATGTCATTGATGACTTTGGCAATGGATTTTTCTTCATTATAGGCTGGAATCAACACATCTACTGTCCAAGAATTTTTCAAACTTTTATTTTTTATGATACCACAGACCAACATAAAGTGCAAATATAAGCACTTACAGCCAAGTACGCTGTCAGTCGGATGTCTTTTGCTGGGTTTAAACATAGCCTTAAATAACTGTATTTTATAAGATTTTGATAATCAAATACTTAACATCTACTTCTTAGGGCTTGGTTGTAAACGAGTTATAAATCTGTTTTTTTTACTTAAAACTCTTATTTAGGCTCAATTATGGAACACGGGAACCGTCTAGTCCAAGGCTATATCGTTAAGCGTAATCCACAACCGCAAACTAGTCTTAGCATCTAAGACTAAATTTTTACATCATGAAGTCGTGGTTTTAGTTATGGATTAGGTTTTATTTCAGAATTTTATTTTATATTCGAGTTTAAGTGATTCGTAAGTTTGTTCTGAGCGAGACGCTCAAAACAGTTGCGGTTGTGGGTCAAGACGCTGCGACCAGTAGGGGCCCTGTTCAACACCTTAGTCTAGGCATAGACATTTCCAAAGACAAATTTGATGTCTGCCTAATGTACCTACTGGTCTTAGGTTGCGTGTCAAGCGTAACCCACAACCGCAAACTGGTCAGATGCGTCTCGCTCTGACCAAA
>JAABSX010000005.1 GCA_011390205.1 Microscillaceae bacterium
AAACAGCGTTATGGCAGCCCTCGTTTGACCATTGAGTTAGAAAAGCAAGGCATTCAAGTAAGTCGTCCCACAGTAGCGGAATCAATACCCTCTATCATGCTACTATCAGTCTGTCAATATCTGGATTATAGGAGCTGGACTGAAATTGAGAGTTCATTGATTTTTATCATTGGGTTAGGGTGAAAGAATAAATAGGGAGAGGATATTAAATTAGAAACATGTTTAAAATCTTTTGCTTGTTAATATACAGTTTTTAACAATAAATATTTGCATATATATATATATGCGTTAATTTACATTCATATTTTAAATTAAAAACAAAATGTTTACGAAAAAGACGACTAAACTTCTCATTTCTGGAATAGTTTTCACTATTCTATTCTTTAACGTTCATCTTTCTTTTGAAAGTAGTTCTAGTCAAAACTCTTTATTTTCTGTCAAACTCCAATCCCAAAAAATACAAGCTCAAGAAGAAGAAGAAGATGTTTTGGGTGGTGGTAAAGATTACTACAGATGCCATGGGAATTTATGTTTGCCAGGACATCGTATTTCTCTGAGAGATAGATGCTATGGTGGAGTTACAGACTGTATGTAGAAAAGTATATAACTAGAAATTTTAGAGCTATGCTGATTAGAATCATCATTTCATAGAAAGATTTATCAGTTATTTAAAGACAAAATTTTATGAAAAATTTGTTTATAATAAACATCTTATCACTTATGATAGGATGTTTATTCTTTTCTTGTAGCATATCTGATAAAGACCAACAACAAGATTTTAAAATAGAAAATAGTAAAGAGAATATTTTAATCAAAAATATATCCATAGACTCTATTTCTCTCAAAATCTCTAATACATCTTATGTAGGGTTTCTTCACTTTCAAGATAATCAGATTTATTTTTTTGATGAGATACTTGCTACTCTTTTTTTATTTGATAAATCTGGAAAATCTCAAGACACTTACCTAGGCAAAGGAGAAAGTCCCAAAGAAGTAAAAAATCTACAAAATTATCTGAAGATAAATCAAAAGAATTATATTTTTTACGGTTGGGATATCTATGTCTATAATCAAGATTGGGTGAGACAACAATCTATGAGAATTGATTGGCAAGTTGAGCAATCGTTAAAAGAATTAGAAAGTAATCCAAAACCAAGTTATAAGGGTATTTACGAAATAAAGTATTTTAATAATCGATTTTTAAAGTTAAATAACGATTATCTCTTAACTAATATTGAGTCTTCTCATCCTTTATTCAATGGTTATTTCCAAAATACGGCTTCCTCTTACTTCAAATCAGCCTTTTTATTTGCAAAGATTAATCTTCATTCTGGCAAGGTAGAAAGATTAGTAGGTAAATATCCACCTATCTATGTTGAAAACCCTAATATTCCTATTTTCGCTAATTGGTATGCTGATACAGATATGGAAAATCTCTTTGTTAGTTTTGAGGCAGATAGCCTCATTTATGTATTTGATAAGCAATTAAGGCTTCAAAGAGCTTTTGGAAGAAAGGGGTTGGATATGAACCAAAATTATCGTAAAACTGAAAATTATGATGAATATCAACAGTTTTTTCGATCTGAAAGAAATACAAAAGGATATTATTCCAATATAAAATATTTTAAAGAAAATGATATATTATTAAGAGTGTATAGTCAGGGAACATCTACTGCTAATGGAAAACTTGACCAAGATGTAGCCATTTTTCAAAGAATGCAGATTTATAAAGGTACTACCTTGATAGGTGATGTAGCCGTGCCTCCTCGTTTCAGAGTACTTGCTTATGAAAATGGATACTATTATGCTGATGGTGTAGTAGATGAACTTAATGAACGATTATATCTGTATAAATTCAAAATATCAAAACCCTCATCCAAATGAGATATTATCTATCTATACTTTTTTTAGTAGGAACAATATTACCTAGTTTTTCTCAAGAAATATATTCTATCTCGGGCAAAGTAGTAGATGCGCAGACTAAAAAAGCACTAGAACTGGCTAATATAGGTATCTTAAACACTGGCTTAGGCACTACTACAAATGTTGATGGGGAATTCACATTAAATATCCCAAAGGAGTATTTATCGAGTAATCTTTATTTTTCTTATGTGGGTTATAATAAGCAGCGTATTCCTATTCAAGAATTAAAAAAAAATAGAGACGAAAATATTATTCATCTTTATGCTTCTACTATCAATATAGATGAGCTAACGGTCTATGCTAACCTTACTGCTGAAAATATATTACAAAAAGCTATCAAAAATCTTGAGAATAACTATAGCATAGCACCTTACGAACAAGAAGGATTTTATCGAAATACTATACAGCAAAATACAAAGTATGTTGGCTTTACAGAGAGGATCTTTGATATTTATAATGGTGGATATGATGAAGATTTTGGGGATGGGAAATATGAAGCTTTGCCGAGTGATTTAGTACGTGTAAGACAAAGTAGAAACAGTAGTTATCAAGTCAAGCACGATGATAATGGTGATTTGTTGTTTTTTGAGCCCTATAATCTACTAATACTGAAAAAAAAAGTGCTACATGAAGGATATTTAGATAAAAAAAGTATAAAAGAATGTAACCTTACTTGGGAGGGAACGATTCCTTATGGTGATAGAAAAGTATTTTGGATACATTTTAGTCCTAAAAAAATACCTGAAAAATACTTTAACCAGCATATTTATAATACATTGAAAGCAAAAATATATGAGGGTGATTTATATATAGATGCTGAAGATTATGCCATTGTAAAAATCAAAATTAATAATCAGAACTATCTATCCTCTTTTCAAAAACTAAAAAATCCTCATACAAATTATACCTCTAAAGAAGGATTCAAAGAGTTTATTATTCAGTATAGTCGCTATAAAGAAAAATATTATCTGAGCTACATTAGCCTTATAAATGAATATGACGATGATTCTTGGGCTACTAAAGTAGTTCCTGATAAAATTAGATGGTTTGAAGAATTAATCATTACTAATTTTGTGATAGAAACTGGTGATGAACAGTACTTGAGATATAAGTTCGGAGCTTTCAGTCAATTTGGAGCCGTAAAAGTTCCTCAGAGCAAATATCAAGAACTTATCCCATATCAGCCCGAGTTTTGGCAAAGTTATGCAATACCTCCTTTTTCTGATTGGGACAGACTTAAATTAGACCTTGAGAAATTATCAGGAGATTCTCTCACAGAACAATTTGAAAAAAGTGCAAAAGTAAGATTGCTTTCTAAACAAGAAATAGATGCTTTGACTCAAAGATATTCACCTGAATATAAACAATACATCAAAAACTGGTGTGAGAAAAATTATTATTAAGTTAATTTTGGGTCATTGCCTATACACGTTGTAAGGTTACAATCTTAATCGTTCATATACAGAAAAATAAGTATTTTAAAGATTACCTACAAAGACCTACCTCATTTCCAGAAATTCAAAATATTCAATGCCCTCAGAGTCTGGGAGGAGGTAGAAGAAATAAGCATTGAAAATATTTTTTAGCCTTTTAGACCCCTTCAGCTTGCAAAGCCCGATGTCTTTTGCACAGAATCTAACTCATTTGTCGATTTTCTACTTAATTTTGCATCTCTAAATACTGTAGCACAGTCTTCAGACTGTGAGGAATAATTGTAACACAGTCTTCAGACTGTGCGGACACAACTATAGCACAGTCTGAAGACTGTAAACACACAATCTAAAGATTGTGCTACAAGCCAAAATAGAAAAAGTAAATACATTAATACTCCATAAAAATGCTCAAAACACATAATTGCGGCGAATTACGCCTTGCTCACATTGACCAATCTGTAACACTCTGCGGCTGGGTGCAGCGTGTGCGTGACAAAGGTGCTTTACTCTTTGTAGATTTGAGAGACCGCTACGGCGTAACACAGCTCGTGGCTCGTGAGGGTGAAACTGCTCCCGAATTAATAGAAAGGATAAGAAATCTAGGGCGTGAATTTGTGCTGCAGGCACAAGGAAAAGTCGTGGAGCGTGCCTCTAAAAATCCTGAAATGCCTACTGGTAATATTGAGATAGAACTCATACAATTAGACATCCTTAATGCCTCCAAAACCCCTCCCTTCACCATAGAAGATGAGACAGATGGTGGCGAAGAGCTTAGGATGAAATACCGCTACCTAGATTTGAGGCGAAACATCGTGCGTAAAAATCTTGAATTACGCCACAGACTAAACCGTGAAACAAGGCAATATCTTGATAGTCAGGAGTTTATAGAAGTAGAGACCCCCGTATTGATTAAATCTACCCCTGAAGGTGCAAGAGATTTTGTAGTGCCTTCACGCATGAATGAAGGGCAGTTTTACGCACTTCCACAATCTCCACAGACTTTTAAGCAGCTTCTGATGGTTTCAGGCTTTGACCGCTATTATCAGATAGTAAAGTGCTTCCGTGATGAAGACCTCCGTGCAGACAGGCAGCCTGAGTTTACGCAAATAGACTGTGAGATGACTTTTGTGAACCAAGAGGACATTCTCAATACTTTTGAAGGTATGATTAAGCATCTTTTCAAGACGGTCAAAGACATTGACTTAGAAGACTTCCCGAGAATGACTTTTGCCGATGCGATGAAATTTTATGGCTCTGATAAGCCTGATATTCGCTTTGAGATGAAGTTTGTAGAACTCAATGAAATAGCACAAAACAAAGGCTTCAAAGTTTTTGATGATGCCCAGTTGGTTGCAGGTATTTGTGCCAAAGGCTGTGCCGAATACACTCGCAAGCAATTAGATGAGCTCACTGATTGGGTCAAAAGACCGCAAATAGGTGCAAAAGGATTGGTTTATGTAAAATGCAATGCAGACGGTACTTTTAAATCCTCAGTAGATAAGTTTTTTGCTGAAGAAGACCTAAAAACGTGGGCTACTGCACTGCAAGCCGAGCCTGGAGATTTACTTTTGGTACTTTCTGGAGATACAGACAAAGTACGCAAACAGCTTGGAGAATTACGCTTAGAAATGGGTAGTAGATTGGGTTTGAGAGATAAAAATGTATTCTCTCCGCTTTGGGTCATAGATTTTCCTCTTTTAGAATGGGATGAAGACAGCCAAAGATGGTATGCGATGCACCACCCTTTTACTTCCCCCAAGACAGAAGATATTCCGCTAGTAGAGGCAGGCAAGCTAGGCGAAGTCCGTGCCAATGCCTATGATATGGTCATGAATGGTGTAGAACTGGGGGGTGGCTCTATCAGGATTTACCAACGCCCTATGCAAGAAAAAATGCTTTCTATTCTTGGTTTTTCAGACGAAGAAGCCCGCAATCAGTTCGGATTCTTGATGGATGCCTTTGAGTTTGGAGCACCACCACACGGCGGGATTGCCTTTGGTTTTGACCGCCTTTGCAGTATGTTTGGTGGGGCAGATTCTATTCGTGATTTCATTGCTTTTCCTAAGAATAACTCTGGGCGAGATGTCATGCTAGATTCACCTTCTGCCATCAGTGAAGAGCAACTCAAAGAACTGGCAATTGGGTTAAGAAAATAAATATAGAACGGATTAAGAAACAGATAAGGGCAGTGTAAATATAAACTCGCTGCCCTTGCCTTGCTCGCTTCTGATTTCAAAATCTCCGTCATTCTTTTCTATATAATCTTTAATCAGCAACAGGCCCAAGCCCGTTCCTTTTTCATTTTTAGTGCCGAATGTACTTTTGTGTTTCCCGAGCACAAATAGACTTTCAAGCTGCTCTTGGGTCATTCCTATGCCTTCATCTTTGATACCAATCTTAACGTGTTTATCTGCCTTGTGCACATGGATATAGATTTTGCTGCCCTCATAGCTAAATTTAATGGCATTAGAAACAAGGTTACGAAATACAATCTGAATCTGCTCAAAATCTGCCGATACTTCTACATCAGAATGAATGCTGCGCTCGAGGGTGATTTTTTTATGCTTCATCATGTCTTTGAGCAATCTTGTGCTACTCTCAATGGCTTTTTTAATGGGGAAACTGGTTTTGCTTGCTTGAGAGTCTTGCCCTATTTGGCTTCTTGACCACTGCAAGAGATTGTCCATAGAGTCAAGCGTAATATCAAGCCTGTGTGTGAGTTCTTTTTGCATAGATTCAAAATCTTCGGAAGAGAGTAATTTGTCATCAAGAACGGAGAGTACAGATTTGATGCTGACCAAAGGGCTGCGAAAATCGTGTGAAATGGCAGAGAGTATTTGGGTTTTGAGCTGGTTAAGTTCTCTAAGTTCTTCTGCTTGTTTCAGACTTTCTAAACGTTGCTGCTGAAGCTCTTTGTTTTTTTCGTTTAAAAACAAGTTTGCCCTATTTCTGGCTCTTTCAAAGATAATGTTAAAAGAATAAATCAGGAGAATCAAACCCATCACAATCAGAGATTGGGAGATGGGATACCAAGTAGGATTGTGTGTGCGCAGAAATTTTACTCCCTGAATATCAAGAAAAGCAAATAAGAAAACTAAAAATAAAACGACAAGAAGCCAAAAAAAAGATGATTTTTTATTGGTAATCAATAAGCTGGCAGTAGGGATGCCAGCAAGCCAAGGGATTACATTAGAATAGAGCCCTCCATCAAATACAATCAAGGCAACCACAGTGAATGAAGCTAAAATAATCATCATCTGGGTTAAGAAATACAGGTGAATCCGTGATTTTAGCAAAAAAAGAAGAATAATGTATGAGAGGAAGTTGCTAAGTAAAATTTGCTTGCCTTCTTTAAAACCAATCAATACACTGATAAAATAAAACAAAAGAGAAAATGCCGAAATAATCAGGCATGCATTGATAAAGAGATGCGCTTGCTCATTGTGTGCGTATTTTTCCCCTAGAAGATATTTTTTTAACTGTTGGTATTGCTTCTTCATGATTTTTTGGTGTAACTGTCCACGGAATAGTTACAGGTTTTTTTCTGATTTTGTTCAATATAATCCAGAATGTGCCAAGCCGTATCTCTTAGATAACACTTCTTTTTAGCCAAACAAATAAGGTGCTGTATGGAATGAAAATTTATTTTACCTTGCCAAATTGTAGGCTTAAGCTTCTACAGAGTATTTTTATTTCTAGGGTCTTTACAAGATTTGTAAAGTAAAATTACCTAAAAAAAATACCAAACTCTCAGCATCTGGAGAGATAAAAAAAATATTTTTAGCTACTTTTCGAAAACTAAATATAGGCTTTGCTACTTAATGAATATGCAAACAATAAATGTCTAAACAATTATTATTTCTTATACTATGAAAAAAATTATTTTGTTAGGAACACTCTTGGCAGCCACAGTGCTGGTGTACATAAATTACACCCTACAAGAGTCAAAAGCAGCCCTCTGCTGTGATGTAAGTGCAAGTGCATCATTCAATGCACTTGCCGATGACGCTGCTTTTTTGGCAAAGCACGAAAGCCCGATTCCTTTTAAATTTGAAAGTACTGCTGGTGAAATGATTACTTTCACAGCCACTGACGGAAAATCAGCCAGTGCTTTTTTCTTAAAATCACCTACCAAGTCTAAAAAATATCTTTTTGTGTTTCAAGAATGGTGGGGGCTCAATGAGCACATCAGACAGGAAGCCGAAAAGTACTTCAATGACTTGGGAGATGTCAATGTCTTGGCAATAGACCTGTATGACGGCAAGGTGGCAAACAGCCCCGAAGATGCTGGCAAATATATGCAAGCCGCTGAGCCTGCACGCCTAGAAGCCATCATCAAAGGTGCAATGAATTTTGCAGGAAAGGGAGCTAAATTTAGCACCGTAGGCTGGTGTTTTGGGGGAGGCTGGTCCTTAAATGCGGCACTGCTTGCTGGCAAAAAAGCCAAGGCCTGTGTGATGTATTATGGCATGCCCACTAAAGATATTGAGAAGCTCAAGACACTCAAAACACCTGTTTTGGGCATTTTCGGAAGTGAAGATAAATGGATTAATCCAGAAGTAGTGGCTGATTTTGAGAAAAACATGCAAACTGCTGGCAAATCACTCGATGTGCTGATGTATGAAGCAGACCATGCTTTCGCAAACCCCAGTAACCCAAGATACAAACAAGAATATGCCAATGAAGCCTATCAAAAAAGTCTGGCTTTTATCAAAAATGGTTTTAATTAAGGGGGCATCCTTTAGGGCAAGGCTAAAATAAAAAATGCACGTAGAAATAAATTTCTACGTGCATTTTTTATTATAAAATTATGTCGTTACTCTCTTTCGGCATCTGTGATTAAAACCCTCTTGATTTCTCTTTCTTCCAGACGCTTGATGATGACCATATAAATACCAGGCTGCAAATCATCGGTTTGCATAGACACATTGTCTGTTACATCTTTAAAGTGCTTGATAAGTCTGCCAAGTGAAGAGTGAATACGCACTTGAATGAGCTCATCTGATTCACCCAAATCTATTTTGAGAACATCACCCTTGCGTACCAAGATGGTTTCGGCTTCATTGGTAAGTTTTACATTGCTTTCTTGTTGGCGAAAGCTAATGTGCGTGGTATCTTCTGACAGAAGTGGATTTGTGGCAAAACTCTTTGGGGAATTTAACAAGATACAAAGCAATAAAAGAGGGGTAGCAAATAAAACTTTATTCATTATTCAAACACTTAAAATTGTAGTAGTGATTTATTCATTCAAAGGTACGCAAACTAGTCTAGTTTCGACAATAAGGGATTTGAGAGACTTGTAAATCAGTAGGGACTAATCATACCTTTTTAACACTTTTCTAAAACATTACGACAAAACCTTACCTATGTTTTAAGTGCTTGACTACTTTAACAAGTCATTTTCGGAACGCTGAGCACTTGTTTGGATAATATTTGCACTTACAATTCCTGTTTAGATTACTTAGTAGATTCAAGTCATCATTGTGTGTATTCTTTCAGGCCCTAAGAGGCGTGCCAGTAGGCGTGCTGAGCTTCTTCTCGCTGTTTTTCCCATTGAGCACATTGGTATAAAAACAAAGCCAAGTAATGTGCCCCTGCTGCCGTGGACAAATGCCAAAGCCAGTGAGAGCCCATATAAAGCCAAGCAGATGCCTCAAAATCAAAGTATCTAAAAGTAAGTGCCATAGAAAACCATAGCATCGCAGCCAACAAAGCCCCAATATATTTAAAATGCATCTGCCGCAAAAGCATCACCGCAGGCAAGAAAATCATAATCCCCCTCAGAAAATACGTAATGTTAATCGTCTGACCACCCATAGGCTGCACCCAAAGCCAAGTTTGTGCGAAGCCATACACAATAAAAAGCAAAGCAACGAGCCAAGCACTTCTGATAATTTGGTACCAAAAATAAACACTGATAGAAGCCGTAAGCACCAGAATAGGCAAAATATCCATCAGCAAAAGCCAATGAGAAGCCCTAAACCCATGAAACAGGGCGCTGCCTAGCCCCCCCAAAAACAGCAAAGGCATACAAAATAAAAGAAAAGGGTACGCACTGTATTGCCCCCGAAGCCGATAAGCCCAGTAAAATACAGGAATCCAAAATGACAAAGAAGAGACTGCATTCCAAGGCTCTACAATCAAATACGCAGGGTTCGTTTCTGCATAATAATTTCCTCCATCACCAAGGGTCTGTGCGAGCAGGTAGATAAAATAGTCTTGCATATCAGGTACTAATTTAGCTGTCTAAACTGTAAGAAGGCCTAAGTGGTTTTTAGTGCATCAAAAAAAACCACCAGCAGACAAAGATATATTGGCAGGTTTTCTTAGGATAAATGTTTGGTTTTTCTAGTTTTGATTGTCTAGTATCTTTTTGGGTTCGGAGGTTATTTTTTCGTTTTTCTCAATAGTTTCATTGTTTTCAGGGGCTATTTTTTCTTGATGAATATCTTCTAAGCCATTTTTTTCGGGTTTTTCTATACTTGCTGCTTGCTCGGGGGCAGGTTTTTCAGGCTTAGATGTTGCCGTTTTTTTCTGTGTTGTTTTTTTTGTGTTTGGGGTGCTGCGAGTTTTTTTGCTTGTAAGCACTTTATTGGGTTCATTTTCTATGACCAAAGCCTTATAGAGTTCTTGGTAAGATTCCTGAATACATCCTAAAAAAGCATCTATGTCAGGCATTATCTCGGGTGTGCAAGTAGCTGAGATGCTGATGCGTCCGTTGTAGCTTAGCACTACCAAAAGAAGCCCCAAACCATCTAGCACGGGAGCTGTCCCGAATTGTGTAATCATAGGTGCACCATTCATATACAGAGGCACAGCAGGGCCTGGCACATTGGTAATCACTAGGTTATAAAAAGGCGAGTGAATCTCTGAGAATTTCATCCGAGTATAAAGCCTTGAAGCAAGTGCAGCTAGAGTAGAAGGCACAAAGTTCATCAGTTTATTGGCTTCTATTGCTTTGGCGTAGGTTTTAGAGCCACGAGTGCTGGCATGGATGAGGTTCAGCCGGTGCACAGGGTCAGGCTCATGTGTTGCCAGAGATACAAGCATAGAAGAGACCTCATTGCCCATGTCATTTTTTTTGCTTTCGGAGCGTACAGAGATGGGTGCCATTGCCACGAGTGATTTTTTAGGAAGTTTATCCTTTGAGATGAGGTATTTTCTGAGCCCACCTGCACAGATGGCAAGCACAGTATCATTGATGGTAACCCCGACTGTAGAGTTCTTAATGGTTTTGATTTTTTCTAGTTCAAATTCCGTTCCTCCAAAAACCCTTCTTGCACTGACACTGGTATTAAAGATAGTACTTGGTGCAGTGAAGGGCATAGGAGGTGGCTGCACAGCCTTATCTACTACCTCTCGGGCTACACTTACACTATTTTGGGCAGTTTCATAAACAAACTTTGCAAGTTTGAAGGGAGTACCGAATGCTTTGAAATAATTTTTGGCCAGCAGCTCTACACTACTCGGGATACGCTCGGGTGTCCAAGGTTTGGGTGTTTTGATAGGTTTTACCTCTTCACTTGGGTTGAGCAGGGCAGCGAGTATCTCTGCTCCTGAGCCCCCGTCTATGGCGGCATGGTGTACTTTGGTAATCAGTGCAAAAGCACCTTTTGGGGCATACTCTACTCCGTCTAAGCCTTCTACATACGTAAATTCCCAGAGAGGCTTGCTGCGGTCAAGGGGGCGGCTAAAGATACGGGCGGCTAGAGCTTTGAGTTCTTTGCGTCCTCTTGGCTGAGGCAGTGCTGTGTGGAAGAGGTGATTATTAAGCTCAAAATTAGGGTCTTCTAGCCAGTAGGGATGCCCTAGATTCAGAGGGGATTCTACGATACGCTGCCGGAATGTCCTTGATATGTGTAACCTAGATTCTAAATAATTACGAAAGCGCTCAAAGGTCATCACACCGTCTTTGGGTGGCGCATAGATATATACCCCTCCGATGTGCATGGGTGATTTGGGTGTTTCTAAGTATAAGAATTCGGCATCTAATCCTGAAAGTTGTTGCATAATTTAAGCGCTTATTGTGTAATTTTTTGCTATTTGATTCATCAGCGATGTAGTAAGAACCAAATCAACGGCAAATTGATTTTGAATCACTGTAACCAAGATTACGATTTTTTGGCAAATTTTCAAAGAAAATCCAGTATATTTTTAAAAAAATGTTTTTATTAGGGAGCTGGTAGGTTTTTAGTTTTTTGAGTTAAATCTTTTGCAGAGAAGTTTATGGGTTTCATATCTATGTCTAGTTTAGCACTTCGCTGGGCATTTCGTTTGGTTTGGCTGGGGCTTTTATTTTCTTCGTGCTTTTTGGTGCTGGTTACATTGGCTTATTTTTCATTCAGGACAGATATTGGTTTTTTGCTTGCCAAGCAAGCTTTTGTGAGAGACAGTATCTGGATGAGTGTATTTTACCTTCATATCAGCAGCAGCATTTTATGCTTGTTTACGGGCCCTTTTCAGTTTATTTCTTTTTTTAGGAAAAAAACTACACAAGGTTGGCACAGGGTATTGGGCAAAGTATATATATTTTCTATTCTTTTTTTGGCTGCTCCTACAGGGGCGTATATGGCTGTATTTGCCAATGGAGGCTTTGGCACACAGTTGGGTTTCATTATTTTGTCTGTACTTTGGTTTGTGAGTACTTATATTGCTTGGCAAGCCATCCTAGAAAAAGATATTTTGCTTCATAAAAAATGGATGATTCGGAGCTTTGCCCTTACATTTTCGGCTGTAACACTCAGAATCTGGATGCCTGTTTTATCAGCTTATTGTGGCATGAATCCTGACTTGGTGCTGCTGCTGACGGCTTGGATTAATTGGCTTCCTAACCTATTGGTGGCTGAGCTCTTGCTGATTTTTTTTCCGAAATATCTATAAAAAGACAACCTTTTTTTGATATTACGTTAATTAGGTTAAAATGCTATAAATCTTAAAAGGCCTTAACTATTATGAATTCTAAAAAACTCTTTCTAATCACTGGATTGGCCCTCTTCACAACCCTCTTCTTGACCATTGTAGCCTTCAGACTAGCCGAGCCCAATAGCAACCCCAATGCCGCCCCCAATGCACTGGCAAGTTATGCTTCCGAAGATACAGATAAATATTCTCAGAATAAAGAAGAATCCCTTCATGAAGAGTTATATCTCTCCAAAAAAGGGGAAAAACTCATTTACCAAAAGCTTGTAAGACCCATCAGCAATAAGTTCGGCATCAAAATAAGCGTAAATCAATTTAGCCGATGCCCTAGCGGAGTAGATTACTATCAAATTACTTCACCCTCTGAGCAAACTCCTTACTTTTTTATGCAGCTCTCTTACCAAGATGGATGTGCCGCTACCGACTTGTGCCAGTTTAGGGTCTCTCTTGAGCAGACGAGCATAGAGGTCTGGAATGAAGAAAAAGAACTCTTTATGACTCCAGAAGAGTATGTAGCACAGATGGAACGAGAAGACTTGGAGTATCAAATGGAAGTCGAGCCTACAGAAAACCTTCCAGATGAGTCTCCAGCTCAAAAAACAATCTAAGAATTCTGATTATACGCAACAGCAAAAAGCCTCTTGATAGACTTATCAGGAGGTTTTTGTGTAATCAAGCGCTTTGTGTCTTCACAGAGCACGGAGAAGAATTGTGTGGTATCCACTACAATGAAGCTCAGTGCTTCACAGATACATCTTTGTAGTTTTCTTTGATGACAGTATGCGTATTGTTTTGATTCACTTCTTGCCAAGTAGTGCTTTGCATGTCTTTGACGGCACGCAATACATCTGCTCGGCTAATCTGTCCTACCAAGCATTTGGCATCATCTACCACTGGAAACCTCTTAAAATTGCTATTTAAAAATTTATTGGCTACTTCTACAATGGCACTTTGCTTGGATACAGTGATTACATTGGTGCTCATATAGTCTTTTACATTGCCTGGGGGCATGTTATGATAAATACTATCTACCATTACATTGAGGCAGTCTTTCTCAGAGATAATCCCTATGATTTCTCCTGCCTCATTGATGACAGTACCTCCAGAGATTTTATTGCGTAGCAAAATCTTGATGGCATCATGGATGCTCTGTTCTGGTCGGAAAGTAATGGGTTTTTTGACCATATAATCGGTAACGGAGAGGGTCTTGTGCATAATCTAATTTTTTTTAGGGTGAGTGTAATCACCTAATATAGATATTATTTCCTTAAAAACAAAATATTATATATATATAATATTTAAAGGAAATAAATAAAATAGGTGATAGTATGTATCCTTAAAATAAGACTAAAGCGTAAAGCCTCCATCTGCCCTGATGATAGAGCCACTAAAAAAAGCACCTGTATCTGCAGCAAGCAGCAGGGCAAGTCCTGCAATATCTTCGGGTTTTGCTTCGTGTGCTAGGGTCTGTTTTTGCATAATCTTGGCTTTCTCTTCTGGGTCTTGCATAATAGACTCTGTCAGTTTGGTTTGTATATAGCCTGGGCAAATGGCATTGACTCGGATATGATCTTTGCCCATTTCTTTTGCCATTACTTTGGTCATCATAATGAGGGCAGCTTTGCCAAGGCTATACACTCCTAGCCCCTCCGAGGGCATGATTCCTTCTATGCTACTGATATGAATAATCACGCCTTTGCCTGATTTTTTGAGATAAGGGTGTGCATATTTACTGAGCCATAAAGGACCTTTGAGGTTGATGTCCATCATTTTGTCAAATGCACCCATATCTGCCTCTATCAAATCACCCTGCAGGATATTAGTGCCTGCATTATTGACGATGATGTCAATGCCTCCATACTTTGCTACAGTCTGAGTTACAAGCTGTTTTACGTCTTCTTCTTTGCCTGTATTGCAGGCAATGGCAGTCGCTTCCCAGCCTTTTTCAGCATATGCTGCCGCAAGGCTGTCTAAGTCTGATTGTTTGCGGCTGCTGAGTATCACTTTTGCACCTGCCTCAGCATAGTATCTGGCGATAGCCTCTCCTATGCCTTTGCTTGAACCTGTGATGATGGCAACTTTGTTTTTTAAACTAAATGCAGTATTTTTCATATTTATTAGAAAATTAAAAGGTACAAGTCGATTTTTTTTGTTATCAATCTAGGATACTTCTAATAAAATATTAATCTACAGAAAATGCAAGCATATCACCATCAAATTAACTATCAACTAGAAAGTGGACTAGAGATTACCCTCAGAATGGTGTTATCGGAAGATAAATCTAAGATAAAAGAAGGTTTTGAACTGCTTTCACCCGAATCCCGCCACACACGGTTTTTTAGTTATATGCATGCACTCAGTGAAAAACAGCTAGAGTATCTCAGCAATGTAGATCAGCTAAACCATGTCGCTTGGGGAGTCTCAGATGCCAGTATAGCACCCGAGCAAGGCATAGGTGTAGGGAGATTTATCAGAGATGAGAAAAACCCCGAACGTGCCGAAATAGCTTTTACACTCTTAGATGAGTACCAAGGCAAGGGCATAGGCACGGTCTTGCTTGGCTTGCTATATGCATTGGCCCAATCTTACGAGGTGGCTTTCTTTACGGGAAGTATCCTCGCACAAAATCATCACTTCTGGAAAAGGCTGAGAGATTTGGGTGCAAAACCCAGCGATAGCACTGGAGGTGTCATTGATTTTCAATTGCCTATCCACCAAAAAGAAGAAGACTTTCCGCAGAATGAGTTTACACCTAGATGGTGCCGTATGCTACACGAAATAAAATGCAGCCTGTTTTTATTTGGTAATGCCTAAAACTGAGTACCTCTAGCAGCGCTTTTTTTTCACAAAACCTTCAAATACAAATTTTATTTGCCTTATATACTGACTTTCCTCATATAATTTTATGACAGCAAATATTCCAAACTTTTAGTTTGTGAATAACTTGCTAAATTGATATATTTATGCTAAATTAGTATATGTATTGAATAGTTTCTCAAATTTGTATCCTTATAATCCTATGAAACATCCTATTTGTCCCCGCTGCCAGACCGAGAAAGTTATCAAAAGTGGTGTAGTCCAAGACAGGCAACGCTACCACTGCAAAAAGTGCAAGTATTACTTTACCGTCAATAAACTAGGCAAACAGATAGATAATTACTATGTAATCAAGGCATTACAGCTTTATATAGAAGGTGTGAGCTACAGAGAGATAGAGAGAATATTAGGTGTAAGCCATGTATCTGTGATGAACTGGGTAAAAAAATACCGAATTACTGCACCTGAAAATACAGAATACCGCCCTACCTACAAGGTATTTAATCACAAAGAACTTATCGAGCATCTCCAAGAAAGTACAAACACGAAAGGAGCAGGGATGCTCATCACCGAACTAGGAGATAAGTTTATGCTCATTAAATGGGAGAGGTTTAAAGAGTAATGTTTGTAAATGTTTGTTTATCAATTACTTATGCTATAATTTTATATTAGCTATATTATTTTAGCAAATAAATACATTGAATTTCATTTTTCACTTAGAAAATTTCACTTTTACGGTATGATATTTTTGAAGCGCGCCAAAAATATTATGTGGAGTTTTGAATCAATCACAAAAATTAATTAAGTGAGATATGAAAAAGACATTATACCTAATCCCCTTTATTGCAGTCATGCTACTTGTTTGGCATCCTAGCAAAGTAAAAGCGCAAGGCTCAGGCATTTATGGCTCAGGTCTCAAGGTAAACCTTGATACCACAGGTACAAAATACGTCAGACTTATTTTTTGGAATCAATTCTGGACACGCTATGTAAACAACAACCCCAACACTGTCGTCAATGGTGAGTCCGTAGCTGACTCTTGGGATATAGGGCTTCGCCGCTCTCGTATGCTGGCTTATGCACAGATTTCCCCTCGGTTTTTGATTATGTTTCATTTAGGCATCAATAACCAAACTTTCATCAATGGAGGTGATGCTGGCAGTAATGGAAATGCTTTTGGAGGAAATGGAGCTGGCAAAAAACCCCAGCTATTCGTGCATGATGCTTGGACAGAGTATGCCATCGTCCAGAAAAAACTACACATCGGTACGGGGTTACATTATTGGAATGGAATCTCTAGGATGAGCAGTGCGAGTACACTTAATTTTTTGACAATAGATGCTCCTATCTTTAATTGGCCCCTTATTGAGCTTTCAGACCAGTTTGCACGGCAGTTTGGGATTTATGCCAAAGGAGACCTAGGTAGATTCAATTACCAAGTTGCGATGAACAAGCCTTTCTCAGCACCCAATCCGATTTCTGTCTTAAATGGCGCTAATGCCGCCTCAGCACCTGCAGGCTTAAACGTAGCCAGAGATGCCGCCAACAATAGTTGGGTAAGCTCGGGCTATTTTACACTTCAGTTTTTAGACAAAGAATCTAGTTTCTTGCCTTTCAGAGTGGGCACTTATGTAGGCACTAAGAAAGTATTCAATATCGGGGCAGGCTATCACATACACCCCAATGCTACCGCAAGCACTACAGCACGTGATGTCAATGGAACAGCCACAGCAGTACAACGGCACAATATGAATCTATTTGGAATAGATTTATTCTTAGATCACCCCTTCGGAGGAGATAAAAACATGGCAATCACTGCCTACAGTGTATTATACAATTATGATTTTGGCACTAATTACCTCCGTAATGTAGGCATCATGAACATCGCCTCGGCAGGTGGCAACGCACAGCCTACCATCGGTACGGGTACTATATTCTATACCCAAGCAGGATTTTTATTGCCTAAAAATACATTGGGAAAAGTTGGGCGTTTGCAGCCCTTTGCAGCCTATACCTACAAAGACTTTGAAGCACTTCAAGAAAGCAGTAGCCAGTTTGATATAGGAGCAAACCTACACTTAGAGGGGCATCACTCCAAGGTTACATTACAATACTCTCAACGCCCTGTCTATGGAGCAGATGGAAGACTAAATCCTGATAAAAAATCAGCTGGAGAGTTTATTTTACAAACAATGCTTTACTTTTAAATAAAATCTTATAATATTTATATTAAATACCTTTAAAACTCAAAATTATGGAAAACGACAAAACAATGCAGCAGTACTGGAAGAAAAACATCTCCTATGTGCTGATTCTCATGACCATCTGGTTTGTGGTCTCTTATGGCTTCGGCATATTGCTGGTCAATCAACTCAATGAAATACGCTTAGGAGGCTTTAAGCTAGGCTTTTGGTTTGCACAGCAAGGCTCTATTTATGTCTTTGTGATTCTCATCTTTGTCTATGTATGGCTGATGAACAAGCTAGACAAGGAATTTGATGTAGATGAAAAATAATTAAAAATAAAAAATAACACTTCTAAACAAAAAAGAATATGAGTATTGTACTTTGGACATATATCTTGGTAGGGATTTCTTTTACCCTCTATATCGGCATAGCCATTTGGTCTCGTGCTGGTTCTACAAAAGAGTTTTATGTAGCGGGGGGGGGTGTATCACCTTTGGCGAATGGCATGGCAACTGCAGCAGACTGGATGTCAGCAGCTTCTTTTATCTCTATGGCAGGGATTATCTCCTTCGCAGGCTATGATGGCTCGGTATATCTGATGGGCTGGACGGGTGGCTACGTATTGCTTGCCTTGCTTTTGGCACCATACCTTCGTAAGTTTGGTAAATTTACAGTGCCTGATTTTGTAGGTGAGCGATATTATTCGCAGACTGCTCGGGTAGTGGCTGTAATCTGTGCTTTGTTTGTATCCTTTACTTATGTGGCTGGTCAGATGCGTGGCGTAGGGATTGTGTTTTCTCGCTTTCTCCAAGTAGATATCAATACTGGTGTAATCATCGGGATGTGTATCGTATTCTTTTATGCTGTATTAGGCGGTATGAAGGGCATTACTTACACCCAAGTAGCACAGTATTGTGTATTAATTTTTGCATATATGGTGCCTGCAGTTTTTATTTCTATCAATCTCACAGGCAATCCTTTCCCACAATTAGGGATGGGTGGAACACTGTCAGACGGTACTTATCTTTTGGATAAACTGGATGGTCTGAGCGTAGAGCTTGGCTTGGCAGCTTATACCGAAGGCAAAAAATCAATGATAGATATATTCTGTATTACGGCGGCGCTGATGGTAGGTACTGCGGGGCTTCCTCACGTAATTGTGCGTTTCTTCACAGTGGCCAAGGTAAAAGATGCCCGTATTTCGGCAGGATACGCCCTTGTCTTTATTGCTTTTCTTTATACTACAGCACCTGCCTTGGCAGTATTCGGTAAGTATAACCTTATCAATGCAGTAGGTGGCAAAGAAGGCATCTCTTACAAAGAATCTCCTCAATGGGTAAAATCTTGGGAAAAAGCAGGCTTGATTGCTTGGGTAGATAAAAATAATGACGGTAAGATACAATATGCCTCAGGCAAAGCCATAGATGGAAAGCCTGAGTTTACAGACAAAACGGGTGAGCATGGGCAGAGATTGGTAAGCAACACTTCTGATATGACTGCTACGAATGAAATCTATGTGGACAATGACATTATGGTACTTGCCAACCCTGAAATAGCCCAACTTCCCAACTGGGTCATTGCCCTAGTGGCAGCAGGTGGTCTGGCAGCAGCGCTTTCTACGGCTGCAGGTCTTTTACTGGTGATTTCATCTTCGGTCTCTCATGATTTGCTGAAAATGAACCTTATGCCCAATATGAGTGAAACGAGCGAACTACTGGCAGCACGTATCTCAGCCGCCGCCGCAATCGTGATGGCAGGGTATTTTGGAATTTACCCTCCAGGTTTTGTGGCATCCGTAGTCGCCTTTGCCTTTGGTTTGGCTGCAGCTTCTTTCTTCCCTGTGATTATTATGGGTATCTTCTCCAAACGTATGAATATGCAGGGAGCGGTATCTGGGATGATTGTAGGCTTGACCTTCACATTGGCTTACATTATTTATTATAAATTTATCAATCCTACTGCTGCTCCTCTCATGGGTATATCTCCCGAAGGAATAGGAACTGTAGGTATGATGCTAAACTTTATCGTCTCTTACATAGTCTCTTCCATTACTCCGCCGCCGCCACAAGAGGTACAGGATATGGTAGAAAGCATCCGCTTCCCAAGAGGGGCTGGTGAAGCAACAGGGCATTAAAATTAATAAGTAACGAACACCCAAAAATAGGTGATGCATTTTGTGCATCACCTATTTTTTTTATGCCAAAGCCGTTATACTCAATAACTTATCCCCTTAACACCGGCAGTAGCCCAGAAGGAACCATAAAACCCACATTCCGCACCCCCTATTCTAATTTGTAATATTTACGAATATTATTAGAGAAACACTGAATCCCACTTTCCGCACCCTCGGAATAAAATCTTAGTATTTAGCTTCTGACAACATTTTATTTTATTGAAAATTAGCGAGAAATTTATTAGTATATAATATATTTTTAATTTAATTTTTACAAATTAAAGTATGGACAGGTAAATAAAAAGCGGACAAAAAGTTAAGCAATAAGTGAATAGTTGATTTTATGTTCGTTTTCTAGTTCTAAAATGGTTTTATACCCAATGTATGAGTGCCTTCTCTGGCGATGATACCAAATCTCGTATACTCAAAAATAAGGCTTTTCGTCTCTTTCCTGCTCTTGATTTGTTGTCTGTAAATCGCTTCGGTCTTTAAAGATTAAAAAAACTTTTAGCTACTGCATTGTCCCAATAGTTGGCTTTTCGGCTCATACTCTGTTTCACTTTATCAGCTTTTAAAGCGTTTCGGAAAGATTCTGAGGCGTATTGTACCCCCCTATCCGAATGAAAAATCAAGCCTTCTGCAAGCCTGTACTTAGCCAGAGCTTGATACCAAGTGGGCAATATGGTGTCCTCAGTGCGAAGTGTTTCACTGAGTGACCAAGCTACAACCTTTCTTTGATAGAGCCCCAGTTCTTTTAGTTGATCCAGAAAGTGAACTTTATCGAAGATTTACACCGAGAGAAGCAGCACGTATTCAGTCTTTTCCAGATAATTTTACTTTTCTCGTAAGTGACACTCAAGCATAGGCAAATTGGAAACGCAATACCACCTGGTTTAATGTGGCATGTGATCAAATCTTTAAGCGAAGCAAGAAATAGGTTAGAAAATCCAACACTAAAAGCCATACACATTTGCAATTCGTACCAGCCTACACACGAGCCAAAACTTGCTAAAGAGTATGTCTTTGCCAATGCTGACAGACGGACGAAAAAAAAAGTACGATTGCCCAACAATGGCTATACATAATGCGGGCTAAAGTGCTGATATGAAAGTAATTACATTAAATAAGCTAGCTGCTAAATTGAAAGTGAGTGCCTTGAAATCCGACTACCTGCCACAAGTATAGGTATAAAAATCAGAGAATATGCTTGATAATCAAGCACTTAACAAATAAAGTTGTCAAGTGCTTTTTTTATGTACCTATTATTTTGAGCCAAAAAAGTATTGCTTGTATCAGGTTATTTCTTTGGGTTTTACCATCTGTAGAATATAACCGTTCTTAGCCCATAAGTTTGGCTTTGTCTGCTTTTGCTTTGTGTATCACTGAGGGCATATTTAAAGTAAGGTATGACTTGTATGTGTGTATGCTTGTTGAGAGAGTATTCTAGCCCTGCACTCAAGTTCCAGCTTAGATTTGTCCCCATATATTTTCTATCACTTGTAAAGCTATTATTACTGCCCAGCCGTTCGCCTGAGTTGGCATCTATGAATATATTTTCAGATTCATAGATTTGTTTTTCGGTCAGGTTCACCCCGATAGTAAGCCCTGATGCTGCAAAGATGCGCCATCTTGGCTGCAAATTACTCATAAACTTAATTTCTATAGGCACTTCTAAGCGTTCTATTTTGGTGCCTCTTTCTTTTTCTATCGTAAGCTGACTGATGCGTGTATCTTCGTCTAGTGAGACGGTCTGTGTGCTTACATTTTGTCTAAAATTTTTATCTATATTTTGAAATTTTTGGAAGTAATTCATTCCTATCCCCACTCTTAGGTGTGTGTTTATGAGTCTTTCTGCATGTATGGAGATAGCCCCATACCAGTCATTATTGCGGGTACTGTATTTTGGGGCAAATGTTACCTCAGAGCTCATTCCTAAGCCTACTTGCCATTTTGGTCTTTGGGAATATAGTGCGGAGTTAAAGGCTACTTCTTCAGGTTTTGCTGCCTTTGTAATTTCTACAGGAAAACGTACTTCGGGCAAGCTGCTTAGTGCTTCCGTGGAGTTTTGCTGCTGTGTTGGTGTTTCTTGTGTGGTGCTTATGCTTATTCCTGATATTTTAGCTCTTTCTTGTATTGCAGGCACCAGTACTAGAGGAGGGATTTCTTTTGTAAAATTGATTTGCGTATTTTGAGTAATTTGCTCTTTTTGGAAAGTGGCAGATTCACCTTGATTTGAGTTTAGAGGGGAGTTATTATTGTGTAAATTTTCTTCATGCAGTTCTTTTTTGATGTGTGCTTCTTTTTGATTTGAGCTAGATTTTTCTTGCTTTTTCAGTGTATTCTGTGTGCTTATTTTTTTGTCAAGTGAAGCTTCTTTACTGCTATGCTTGTTTGTTTGGCTAGGATAAATTTCATTTTGGGTATATTGATAAGTAAGCCCCGCCCCGAGCAATAAGGCAGCTGCAGCCATGCCTGCCACATTTCTGAGTGTAAAGATGCTTTTTTTGGGTTTGGGTAATCTTTCTTCCAGACTAAGCCATGCCTTTTCATCAAATTTTGGTTGAATTTTATGAAGCTTTTGCCTCATAAATTCATCAAATACGTCCTCATCTTCTAAGTTCATTGCTTTATTTTTTCTAAAATTTCTAATTTTTTTTGTAGATGTTTTCTTGCTTTTGCCAAGTTAGATTTAGAAGTGCCTACATGGATGCCGAGCTTCTGGGCGATTTCTTCGTGCTTAAATCCATCCATGACATAGAGGTTAAAGACCGTTCTGTATGAGGGAGGTAGGTCTTGCACAAGCTTCAGCAGGTCCTGCTCATTAATCTCACTGATGGCATCTGCCTCAGAGGAGGAGATGCTTCTGACTTCTTCTATTTCTATGGAATAGACATCTTTGGGTTTTTTTCGGTAATAATCAATAGAGGTATTAATCATAATTCTTCTGAGCCAAAAAATAAAAGGTCTTTCTGCTTGGTAGGTATGTATTTTGGTGAATACCTTCATAAACCCGTCATTAAGAATCTCCTGAGCCTCATCAGAATCTGAGGTATATCGCAGGCAAATGCTCATAGCAAAACCATAGAAATGCTGATAAAGCTTCTTTTGACTGGCTCTCTGCCCTTTTCGGCATCCTTCTACAAGACCTGCTACATACGCTTCGCTAGACTCTTTCACAAATTACTTTTTTGCTTTTGTTTGCACGTATTTTTTCTTCAGAGCGTTGCCTGTGCTTTCATATATTTTATCGAGCATCACAAAGCAACTCTGCTACGAAGCCCTCTTTTGAAAACATAATTTAGGGATATTTTCGTAATTTTGCGTGTTGTATTATTTGTAAAACCTCCGCAATAAGCAAAACAAGGTTTCCTAAAATAATGTTGAGAAAAGAGAACATACCCATAAGCCATCAAGACATGAAAAAAGTAGCTTTTTATACCCTCGGCTGTAAGCTAAATTATTCTGAAACCTCCACCATCGCGCGGCAATTTGAGCAGAGGGGCTTTCAAAAAGTTGATTTTAGTGATACCCCCGATGTATTTATCATCAATACTTGCTCTGTAACTGAGAATGCAGACAAAAAATGCCGCAAACTGGTAAAAGAAGCTCAAAAAATATCCCCTGATGCTTTCGTCGCAATCATAGGATGCTATGCCCAACTCAAACCCCAAGAAATCTCCGAAATACCTGGAGTAGATGCCGTCTTGGGTGCTTCAGAAAAATTTCAACTCTTAGACTTACTCCCCACCTTTGAAAAAAAGAAAAAAAATAAACCTACACAAACTGCCCAGCCAAGCAAAGCTCAAGTCTATGTGCAGGAAGTTTGTCATGCCCAGACTTTTGAGACTTCTTACTCTATCGGAGACCGCACTCGTACCTTCTTAAAAGTACAAGATGGCTGTAATTACAACTGCTCTTTTTGTACTATTCCGCTGGCAAGGGGCAAAAGTAGAAGTGATACCATCACCAATATCGTAGAACGTGCCAAAGAGATAGCCCAAACAGAGGTAAAGGAAATCGTCATTACAGGTGTTAACACAGGTGATTTTGGAATACAAAACGGACGAAGAGTAGAGAGATTTGTAGATTTGTGCAAAGCCCTTGATGAAGTAGAGGGCATAGAGCGGTTTAGGATTTCTTCCATAGAGCCTAATCTACTCTCTGATGAAGTCATTGAGTTTGTGGCACAGTCTAAAAGGTTTGTACCTCATTTTCATATCCCGCTACAGTCAGGCAATGACCGCTTGCTTGAGCTCATGCGCCGCCGCTACCGCAAAGATTTATATACCGAACGTATCCAGAAAATTAAGCAACTGATGCCTCACTGCTGTATCGGGGTGGATGTGATTGTGGGCTTCCCGAGCGAAACAGAGGCTGATTTTTTGGAAACTTATCAGTTTTTGAATGATTTAGAAATTTCATACCTGCACGTTTTTAGCTATTCGGAGCGTACAGATACGCCCGCAATAGAGATAAAACCCGTAGTGCCTATCAAGCTACGCAACGAACGCTCTAAAATGCTCAGAATCCTTTCTGATAAAAAACGCCGATACTTCTATGAGCAGCAAGTCCAGAAGGAGTTTACTGTTTTGTTTGAAAATGATGTGGAAAATGGAAATATACATGGCTTCACAGAAAACTATGTGCGTGTACAAGCCAAGTATGACCCCATGCTCATCAATGCCCTCAAGCCTGTACGCTTGCTCCACATCAATGAAAAGATGCTGGCAGAGGTGGAAGAATTAGAAGTATTTATTTCCTAAACTACTTCATCAATCTATGTCTTTGCAAGCATAGCTACACACTTTGTGTGGGGCTCTGTGTTTGTGGTTTTTTGATGAGTAACTCAGGCTGATGCTCTCTGATAAGCTGCAATGCCCTGTTGCGTTGCACCCAGAAAGTAATCATAAGCACCAACAAAACAGCAATGGCAATGCCAAACCCTGTGGCAAGTTTTACGGTATTGCTTGCCTGAATGTGAGCTTCCAGGTCGTTGAGTCTTTGGTATTTGGCAAGTAATCTCTCATTGGTAGATGAGGCTATGCCGAGTTTGGTTTTTATTTTGTGGGCTTCCTGAAAGGCTGCCAGCGCCTCTTTGTCTTGGTGTAGCCTGCCATAGAGTGTGCCCATGGCTTCATAGGCTTCGGCTTCTTCTTTCTGATTCTTGAGTTCGTTTTGGATAAGCACGATTTGTTTGTAGTAATCCAGTGCTTTATAATAGCTTGATTCGTCCAGTGCCTTAAAATAAAAATGCGCAATGACCCCCAGCGTCTTCACACGTTGTCTCTGATCACCTATTTCTGTATAAATGGCAAGTGCTTTTTCAAAATCAGCTACAGACTTACTCAGTTTGCCAAGGTCATCATAATCTAGCAATGCTACTCTTGTGAGTGCATCAGCGATTCCTTTGTCATAGCCTGCATTTTCAGCTATTTTCAGTGCTTGTTTGGTATAAAAAGTAGCCTGCCCTGTTCTGCCAAAATTTACCAATTCGTCTGCCAGTGCATTCAATGTATTGACTTTATCTACGTCTTTTTTGGCTACTCGCAAAATACGGTAAAGGCTGTCTAGCTGCCCGCACTGTGCTTGTGCAGCCTGAGGGGTCAAATAAAGTCCTAAAAAGGCAAATATTATTAAATATCTCATAATCGTAAGTACCTCTACTAAAATAGTTTATATTATTATTTAATCATAAGCAGTTGAAGTTCAATATATTGAGTAATTTTTAATTTTCAACTGTCGATTTTCTTTTCATTTTATGCTTAGACATATTGCAAAATTATTACCAAATATTTTTAATCCATTTTTTAGTCAGCAATATACCACATGTGTTATTACAAAATAGCTAACTTTGTGTTTTGTTTATTTTTATCTAAAAACTATGGCATACATCCATCGTGAGGGATACCCCACCCTGTCTATTTTATTTGTGATATTGGCAGCAGTAAATGCTTTGCTGATTTATTTTCTAATGAATCACTGGCTGGTGTACCTGCTTCTGTTGGTGAGTTTAGGTTTTTATGGTTTTGTGCTGCAGTTTTTTCGAAATCCTGTAAGGCATACTCCTTTAGATGATTCCTTGGTTTATTCTCCCGCAGATGGCAAGGTGGTGGTGATAGAAGAGGTTTATGAAAAAGAATACTTTAAAACGGCTCGCCTACAGGTTTCTGTGTTTATGTCTCCCTTGAATGTCCACGCCAATAGACAGCCAATCAGTGGCAAAGTAACTTACTACCGCTATCATCCAGGTAAATATTTGGTGGCTTGGCATCCTAAATCTAGTGAACTCAATGAGCGCAATACGATTGTGGTGCTGCACCCTTCGGGCAAGTCTATCCTTATGAGACAAATAGCTGGGGCAGTCGCACGCCGCATCTGTTGTTACCTCCAAGAAGGGCAGAAAGTGCAGCAGGGTGCGGAGTTGGGTTTTATCAAATTTGGGTCTAGGGTAGATATATTTTTACCACTTGATGCACAGCTTAAAGTAAAAATAGGAGACTCTGTAAAGGCGGGTGAGAGTCTCCTTGCTTCTTTTTGAGTAAAAGACATTGCCAAAGGCTAAAACAAAAAGTCTCTTGACAAAAACTTAGACTCGTGTCCGTTGATGATTTTTTGTATAATGTCTCGGTTTTGGGTGCTGTCTTTAGTAGCTACCATTGTGCGGATAGAAAAGACCCTCAAGGCATCTCTGACAGACAAAGTGCCCTCTGCTGAGTCTTTCCGCCCATTAAACGGAAAAGTATCAGGACCTCTTTGGCATTGTGCGTTGATATTGATTCGGCTGACCTGATTGACGAGCACATCTATGACCTCAGCTATTTTCTCAGAATCTTCACCAAATACACTGGCTTGCTGCCCAAAGTTAGAATTCACTACATACTCAAGTACTTCTCTGACATCATCAAAGGCTACTACAGGCACTACGGGCCCAAACTGCTCTTCACGCCAGAGTTTCATCTGTGCACTGACGGGATAGATTACCGCAGGGTGAAAGTAAGTTTCGTCATAAGTGCCCCCTTGCGGATTAATGACCTTTGCCCCGTATTCTTGGGCATCTTCTATCAGTTCTGTAAGATAGGCTGTCTTTCCAGGTTCTGGCAATGGTGTAAGGCTCACCCCATCTTCCCATGGCATGCCTGCTTTGAGCTTGGCGATTCTGTCCGAAAATTTCACCAAGAACTCATCTACTACACTTCTATGCACCCAGATAATCTTCAAGGCAGTACACCTTTGCCCATTAAAAGACAAGCTCCCTAGTGTGCATTCTTCTACGGCAAGGTCTAGGTCAGCACTTGGCAATACGATGGCAGGGTTTTTTGCATCTAACCCCAGCACCGAGCGCAGCATGTGGGGCTTAGGATGCATTCTTTTGAGGTCATTTGCGCCTTTGTTGGTTCCTATGAAGGCAAATACACTGAGCTTTCCTGTTTCCATAATCGCCCCTACGGTATCTCTTCCTCTGCCATAGATAATGTTAATCACTCCAGGCGGAAAGCACTTCTGAAATGCCTGAATCAGTGGGCGGATAAGCAATACCCCGTATTTGGCAGGCTTGAAGATGACTGTATTGCCCATAATAAGTGCTGGGATGAGCGTCGTAAAAGTTTCATTCAATGGGTAATTATAAGGCCCCATACACAGTGAAACACCAAAGGGTACTCGGCGTATTTGGGCAATGATGCCACTCTCCATAGCAAATCTGGAGGCATCTCGGTCTATGTCTTTGAGCTCTGCAATGGTATCTTTGATATAATCTACGGTTCGGTCAAATTCCTTTTCGGAGTCTTTTAGATTCTTGCCAATCTCCCACATCAGCAGCTTCACTACCTCACTCCTCTGGGCTTGCATCTCTTTAATAAAATGCTCTACATGGGCGATTCTCTGTCCTATGGGCATCGTAGGCCAGTCACCAAGGCCTAGCTGATAGGCATCTACGGCTGCATCTAGCGCTACGAGTGCCTCTTGGCCAGTCAGTAGTGGGCTACTGCCAAGGTATTTTTGCTGCAGACTTCCATCTTTTTGTTTGGTGAATATCGGAGAATAAATGTCGTTCATTTCACCGTTCCAGTGCTTTATCTCACCATTGATGAGGTACTCAGTCTGCCGCATAGGTGCTGAAAATTGGTAGGATTCAGGGATGTTTTCTTCTGAGGGAAAAATGTCAAATTTAGTTGTTTTCATTACAATTTTCTAAATTATTAATATTGAACCATAAAGTATTTGAGATTAATAAATGTTTGGTAACTTAGTGTTTTTTTTACAAAAAATAAGTCATTAGTTCTATTGATTTATAAAAAATTTTGGGCAATGCTTTGAGCTAAAAAAAATGATTGTCTGACAATTTTTGTAATACATCCTCGATGACACTGATTTTAGCCTGCCATTTTTGGCTGTTTTTCGGTTTTCCTATCCCACAAAAATTGTCAGAGAACTAAAAAAAATGAACCTGCATAAAGCATAAAAAAGACTGCCTTTGGGGCAGCCTTTGACAAAGTAGTTTTTGGATAAAGTTACAAATTATCTAACCGTCTTGAGTCCAGCGTTTGCCCAAGCACGGATACCTCCTTTGAGGTCATAGACTTCTTTGAAACCCATATCACGCAATATTTTTGCGGCTTGGGCACTCCTTCCACCTACTGCACAATACAGCAATACAGGCTTGTTTTTATCTAACTGAGCCATTTTGTCTTTGAAGCCTGTAGCAGCGATGTTGATATTCTGAAAACTAGGAATGTGCCCAGAGGCATACTCTTCAGGTGAGCGAACATCTATGCGCTGTGTGCTGCCTTTAATTTTTCCCTCAAAATCTTTTGGGCCTATTGCCTCCTGCCCTTGTGCTCCTCCGCAGGCACTCAAAGCCATGCTCATTACCAAAAATATAAAGAATAAGTGTTTCATAAAGGTATGATTGTAAATATAAACAGATTTTAATATTAAAATATATCTTATCTAAAAGATACTTCCTCAACGCCCACACGGTTAGTTTCATTGCTTCTAAAACACAAAAAACCAAGGACTTTTACAAGGCTTACTTTGTAGCAACACAAATTCCTTGCAATGTCCCAAAAATCTAACACTTATGAAGAAATATACATCTCTAAAATTAGGGCACTTTAATATAAAAGAATATTCCTAAAGAAAGAAAAGACAGAGAACAAAAATATAATATAAGCTACTGAAAATCAGTACTTTATATCTTTTGGCATTGTTTTAGTAAATTTATTTTTAACAATCTATCAATATATGAAATAACATAAAAAATGAAAAAGTTAGCCAAAAACAACGAGAAGACGGAGGAAATCCAAAGCCAATTCTCAAGATTAGAAACACTCTCTCAATCCTTTGCTCAAAAAATAGAAGAAATCAGAAAAGAACAGGAAACATTTAGGGAGCAAATGAAAAAAAACAACCTTTTCTGTGGCTAAATAAGCCTTGCCAAAACCAGATTACTTTTTTTTTGTTGTAAGGGTGAGTTAAATTTGTAGCTTCTCTTAATTTATACATAAAAAATGAGTAATACACATTATCAGTTAAAAGTAAGAAATATCGTTTCTGAAACCGACCAAGCTATAGTCATAGAGTTTGAAAACCCAGCAAACCAGCCTTTAGCTTACCAATCAGGGCAATTTCTTACTTTACTCCTAAACATAGACGGAGAGCCTATCAGAAGGGCTTATTCACTCTGTACCTCTCCTGCCGTTGATGAGTTTCCTGCCGTTACCGTCAAGCGTGTAGCAGGAGGCAAAGCTTCTAACTACCTCAATGACCATCTCAAAAAAGGCGACACTATAGAGGTAATAGAAGCCCAAGGAATGTTTACTACCGAATATGATGCCTCCCAAAAAAGACACAGAATCTTGCTAGGTGGCGGAAGTGGCATCACTCCACTGATGTCTATCCTCAAATCTACCCTTCAAAAAGAACCACAGTCAATCGTCTCGCTCATCTACGCCAACCAAAATAATGCCTCTGTCATCTTCAAAAAACAATTAGAAGATTTGCAAAATCAATATGCCGACAGGCTGAAGGTAGTCCACGTTTTAGAAAAAACACCCCTTCTCTGGAGCAAAGGCTACAAAGGCCGCCTAGACAGCAAACTCCTCAAAAAAATATTGCAAACCCTCCCTGCCTTAGAGCCTTCTCAGACGGAGTATTACCTTTGTGGCCCTAGCGGAATGATGCAGCAAGTAGAAACCTCATTTCAAGAACTAGGGCTGCCCTTAGAATCTCTCAGAAAAGAAAGCTTCGGGGTAAGCCCACAAGAGGCTGCCGAAAAAAGAGCCGCAGTCGTCGAGAAAAGCAAAGAAGAAGGACTCATCGCCCAGACTTATAACATCAAAGTAATCTATGCAGGAGAGGAGTTTGTCTTTGATGTGCCTGCAGACCAGACCATCTTAGAGACAGCCCTGAAGCAAGACATAGACCTGCCTTTCTCTTGCCAAAGTGGCATGTGTACTGCATGCATGGGCAGGTGCACCTCTGGCAAAGTAGTGCTAGACGAAGAGGACGCCCTCACACCCAAAGAACTTGAGCAGGGCTATGTGCTGACCTGTGTGGGGCACCCGATGTCAGAAGGGGTAGTCATAGAGATTGACTAACTTTTAAGGGGGGATTTCTGTGTTTTTCAGTCAATTTATGACATCTACCATAAAATAGTAGAATTTCATTTAACTTGTTCAGTGCTATTCCGTTTTTTGTTATATCTTGCAGGTATAAAAATATTTAGTTAGAGTTAAACAATTCTTAGACAAATAAGAAAAAAATCGAAAACTAATTATTTTGTGGATGTAAAAAATTATGAATTATTAGAATTAAGCATTAAACAGAAAGAAAATGAAAATGAATCCCTCAAAAAGAAAGCTAAACCTGCTAGATGAGATTGCACAAATAGAATACATCAAAGGCAACAGTACTCAAAAGGCAGGAGGCCAAGCAAAACCTCAGGCAAACAAAGCTCAAGAATGGTATGATGCCCTCAACGGAGAGGATAATACGCACATAGCAAGTTAAATCCCTTCTAAAAAGATACTCCATAAGCTGCATTTTTTGGTTTAAAACACTGAAAAATGCAGCTTTTTTGTTTCGTATTCCTTCCTGATAGACTCTTTCTGAAGGCGGAGAAGAGGCTACGCAGTATAGCAGATGCTTACAGCATGACAGGTTCGGTTTTGTGTATGGAAGTAGTGTGAAGCTCCAGCTTCGCAACGTACTGGATTCACCGCAGGCTTTTGTAAAAAGTCAAACAGTACCAAATATTATTTTGATATACATAGTTTCAGGTGCTTTGATTCGTCGCCATCACCCCAACCCCTAAGAAGCCCCCCAACCCCCGAAAGGGGAGTTTTCATGAAGTCCCCCTTCGGGGGATTTAGGGGGATATTCAAGGGAAGGAGAGCTTAACTTGTTGAAAATGAACAACTTATCAAACCAAAAGTAAGCCCTCTCCCCGAGGGGCTTATCTTGTAGGGGTTTTGTGATGGCAGAAATAACTCCCTTAGGAGTGTCATATTTGTAGTAAAGTCATTTTTTAGCGTTTTTAAACTCCGCTAGGAGTGGCATCTATCTGAGAATATGCCACCTCTACGAGGTTGATACAGGGTAAAAGGCATCTAATCTACAAAGATAAAACCCCGTTGGGGTTGCTCAAGCTCAAACTATCGAAACCCCTACAAGATAAGCCGAGGGGTGGGGTGGTATGAAAAAGCAACAAAATACTTTTTACGCAAACCCTAGCAAGCTTATTATTCAATCTCCAAAGAAAGCTTTTTCCTGCATAGCTTTTTGAGGCTGCGTCCCTTGCCTCTTAAAGCTATGCCGAAAAGAGCTGGTTCTTCTTAGCTCAAAAGAATAAGCGAATAGCATCAACTGACTAAAAAGAAGCTAAACGGAAACCAATGTAATTGAGCTGAAGCGTAGGCGTATAAGGGTTGCGAATAGCAGAGCGGGAGTCCTGTGCACGGCCGCCCCAAGAGCCGCCACGCAACATACGAAGGCTACCTCTCTCAGGTCCCTTAGGATTGGTCAGTGCGCCGTTAGGGTAATCGCCATACAAATCACTGCACCACTCCCATACATTCCCGTGCATATCATACAAGCCCCAAGCATTGGGCGCAAAACTGCCTACGGGGGTGGTCTTTTGTCTATTTTGTCCTTTGGAGTTCCCATTATAAGGATAGTCACCATGATAATTCGCCTGATTTGTGGTCAGGTTATCGCCTGTATGAAAAGGTGTGGTCGTCCCTGCTCGGCAGGCGTATTCCCACTCGGCTTCGGTGGGCAGGCGGTATTGCTTGCCTGTCATAGTATTGAGCTTTTGAAGGAATATCTCAATGTCTTTCCAGCTTACACTTTCTACTGGGCACTTGTCGCAGCCCTTGAAGTTGCTAGGGTTGCTGCCCATCACAGCTACCCACTGGGCTTGGGTTACTTCGTACTTCCCTATCTTGAAATCACTGAGAGTTACTTGATGTTGGGTTTCATCACTGTTTCTATCTGGCTCAGAAGTGGGGCTGCCCATCATGAAGGTACCGCCGCGTATTTGTACCATATTGCGTTCTAATGCTACAATGACTGCTGGAAGAACAGAGCTTGGCTTTTGGGGTTTTTCTTCCTCTTTGTCTTTTGCTATTTTTTCCGCAGATTTCTTCTTTTCATCTTCTTTGTCTTTTGCTATTTTTTCCGTAGATTTCTTCTTTTCATCTTCTTTGTCTTTTGCTATTTCTTCCGTAGGTTTCTTCTTTTTCTCCTCTTTGTCTTTTGCTATTTCTTCTGGAATTGACTTTTCTTGTGTGCTATTAGTAAGCGTATCAGTGCTATAATACTCCTCACTTGCCTCTGCACTCCCCTTCCAAGGCTGCCACACAAAAAGCATAAGCAGTATCAAGAGCAAAGCAGCACCACCTAACAGCTGGGTTTGATTAATCGGAGGTGTTTTGTAGGGTGTGGGGCTTTTCTGTAGCTTTTCTAATCTTCTTTCTGCTTTGCTGGCATATTTGCCTTGAGGGTAGAACTGTAAGTAAGATTGATAGGCAGAGATATTGTCTAGTTTTTGGCAAAGCTCCCATTTTTTTAGCTCGGCTTGGGCTTCTTCTTGGAGGCGTTCGGCTTGGGCTTCTTTGCGAATCAGTTCTGCTTCCAATGCTTCTCGGGCTTCTTCGGCTTCTCTCAGGCGTTCTTTCTCTTGTGGAGATACCTTACCAAAAAAGCGAAAAATGCCGCTTAGGTCGGTAGTTTGTATAAATTCAAAATGAATTTCTCTGAGCAAATCCATACTGAACCCATTGCCTCTGAGGATAAAGATGCGGTTTTTCTTTCCTCCCTCTATGTGTCTTCCGTAGAAGGTATCGCACTCATGCTTCACATACTTAGATGCTACGGCTTCGGGCGTGCAGTACAGCACAAAATGCTGGGCATTGCGCAGGGCTGCATTGATTTTGGGAATAAAAGAGACACCTGAATGACCTCCTAAGTCTTCCTTGGAGTAAAACACGCTGATATTTGCCTCTCTGAGTGATTTGACCAAGGAACCCACTTCAGCTTCATTCTTGGAAGAAAAGCTAATAAATAGGTCATAATTGGGTAGCTTCACTTCAAAGTTTGTTTCAGCCAGCGAATTGATATACACTTGCAGACGTTCGTGGTAGTCAAAGTGATAGCGTCCAGAAATGTACTCTTGTTCAAACCTATGGTAGTCTGTAAGTCCGAAAGCTTTTATCTGCTCAAAAACTTCTACAATCTCATTCTCTTGAACAAACTTAATCAGTTGTTTTGCTTGTTGTTGGGTAATTTTAGCCATATACTCGTGTTATTGTCTAGTTTTTTTAGATTTTTGATTTTGATAATGAATGAGTAATTCTATTTTCTATTCTCAAATGATATTTGTGCTTGGTCATCTCCACATTTCAATAGTTTCTGAATTGTTTCATCTTTACATTTCATTGGAAACACTAAATTTTTAATCAAATCTATCTTTTCTTCGTAAGAAAAATCGTCCCAATCTTGGTATTTAGCAAAATCTATAATATGCACATCAAGCATTTCCATAATAGAATGACTATCTTCGACATATTGCTCTGATAAATAAATTGGTTTATGATTTGTTTCTTTGCAACACTGATTGTAAGCATCAAAGGCTTTTAATATTAAATTTCCAAGTATAGGGCTGAAAGCCGTTTTCCAAGAGTCGTACTTATACACAAAAAACTTAGCATTCAATAGTGATTTTGCTAAAGTAGCAATCTCAACCTCATTCTCAAACTGTACATTTATCATTACTTCAGAATTATTATCAGAAAAACGCCCTTTACAAGCCAATACTCTAAAATTTAAGTTAATTCGTTCAATCGCTTTTTCACCTCATTAGAACCTAAAAAGACCAACAGCCCTTGCATCTGATGAGGAGGTATGCCCATCGGGTTATTCAAGGCAAACTGTAGGTTTTGCCTCATTTGTGAATAAGAAAAATGAGGTTTTTGCTCAAAAAGGGCATCTAGTTTGTCCAAAAGGCTTTGCAGGTCGCCTTGTTGTGCTAGGTTGCGCAGTTCTTCTATCGTTGTTTTTACGGGGCTATCTGCGCCTTTGAGTAGATTTTCCAAGCGTTGTCCTAGGCTTTGCGCTTCTTTTTCTTGTGCATTTTTGAGCATTGCAATCAGTTCGGCATTTTGTACTTGCTGTGCAGCCAATATCTCAAGCAGTTTTTCATCAGAAGCTCCCTGATTGATGGTAATGTTTTGTCCATTGATGGCAGTTACAACATTGTGGTTGCCGTCTATTTTTACTTCATTTTTCATAAGCCATTGGAATTGTTGTCTATATGCTGTATCGGTTTGTGTAGGTTCTTGTAGATTGATGATGGATTTGGTTTCGTCCATTAGTTGAAAAGCCTCCTCGAAAGCCCGTTCTGTGGGTTTGCCTTCGGGGTAGTGTACCAGCACAAAGTTTTTGGTACTGCTTTCTTCTAGCACATTGAGCTGCGGCTGTTGTTTGCGTTTGCTCAGGGGATAAACCCGCTCACGCACATACATAGCGAGGTCAAAAAACTTGATGTCTTTTTCATCAGTTTGGAGGTAAGTGCCTGCCAAGCCCTCTACCAGGGCAAAAGTAAAGAGGCTCACGGGCGTACTGGTGAGCGAAGTTTGCTGGGCGTGTGAGGCAGTCAGCACCACACGGTTGGGCTGTATTTTGAGCAAACTTTCAGGCTCAAAGGGAATGGCAGTAGGCTCAAGTGCATCAGCTGTGATGCCACCTGCGTGGCAGCAATCCAAGAGAATGAGCATTTTATCGGTTTTGATTTGCTGTAGTTTTGCTACAAACTCGCTTCCTAATAAGGCAGAAGTCTGCCAGTCGGCTTCGGTGGTATCGTGGCAAATCAAGTAATGCTTGGCTTTTTTGCTGCGGTAGCCATGCCCCGAGAAATAGACCCAAACCATGTCTGCGGTTTGGGTGCTGGTTTGGGCAATGAGATTATCTAAGGCAGTTAAAATTCCTTGCTTGCTTGCCTGTTCTTTGATAAGGCAAGTAATATTATCTTGAGGCACTTTAGCTCTTTTCTCGAGTTCTATTGCCATTTTTTTGGCATCTGTGGCAGTGATTGCCATTGCTTCGCTGTCGCCTTCGGGGCGTTGCCCTATGCCGATGAGGAGGGCGTGGGTGTTTTCAGTCATGTTTATGAATTTTAGCTATCATTTTTTACTAACGATATAGACATTCCACTTTTTGTAGTGTAGTCAGTTAATTTCTAATAATGTTTTGCATCATATAGACGTGCCACTTTTTAAAAAAGTGGCACGTCTTTTACGCCTGAGGTCTAGGATTTAGTACTTAGCAAAAGTTTATTCCCACTCATCGCGTATCTGCTTTTGAATAGCTACAAAATCCTTTGATTCAATAATACCAGAGAACTTATTCAAATCAGGATAACCTTTTTTTATTTTTTTGCTTTTTTGCATTATTTGCTCAACAGCTACTCTAATTTCTCGCTCTGTTGCATTTTTTTGAATTTGAACTATCACTTTTTTTGTAGTTAAGATGAATTTTTATGTTTTGCCTTTTACCAAAATTAATAACTTTAAAAGAGAAAAAAAAGCTATCTTCTCTAACTTAACAAATCACAAATAGTCAATAATTCTCTTTCGTGCGTTTTGATGTACTCTTTAGCAAGTTTGATGAGTGCCTCTATATTTTTGGGATTGTCCATCTGACCCAGTTCTTCGGGGATATTCAGCTCAATGCGCTGATAGCGTGGCGTGCCGTCTGTGTAGGGTGGCAAAAGGTGCTGCATGGTATAGTGTGTGCTTTCCGAGACACTTTGCATAAAAATATCAGTCAGCAGCGGTTGTACCCATTGGAGCGTTCCCCATTTTTGGGCATCTTTTCCTGAGATGGTTTTTTGGATATGCCCCGTGCCGAGCGAAAGCATATAAAAAGGAAAATCACTGTCGCTAGGTGCTACATCAGGTTCAAATAGTTTTTCGCCACTTGTTTTGTGCTTAAAGATTTCCTTTCCTTCACTGTATGCCAGCACAGCAGGATTGTTTGCCAATACGCCTCCATCAATCAATGCCAAATCATCATCTTCTTTAAATTTGGTGAAAATCGGCTCAAAATAAGTAGGCGCAGCCGAAGTAGCGCGGGCAACTTCTCTGAGTAAGTAATCTTCTTCCTTTTTTTTGCGGGCCACTCTAGAGGTAAAGTAAAAAGGGCGGTTGCTTGTGAGGTCGTGGCTCGTGATAAAGACATTCGTTTTACAATCTTTGAGGCGTTTGTCGCCAAAGTATTTTGCCAAGACGCTTTCTATGCCTTGTGAGGTATAAGGTTTTTGGATAAGGTCTTTGAGGGCTGTTTTTGAGAGGAGTTTTGTCCATAAGTTGCTGGGGCGTTTGCCAAAAATAGTTTCCCCATTTGCTTTGTAAAGCTCCAGCATTTCTTCTGCCGAAAAGGGTTCGTAGGTTTCGGGGTTTTCAGTGGCCAGCCCTAGGCTGATGATGCCTCCCGTAGAAGTGCCTGCTATCAGGTCAAAGGTACTAGAAAGTGAGCCAATTTGCGACTCAATGAAGGCCAGGATAGTACAAGGAATCACACCTCGGATTCCTCCACCATCAATAGATAAGATTTTTAATTTGGGCTTTTGCATACGATAAAGTGGTTAAGCGTAAGATTGATGTTACTATCTGCCAATATAGCTGTTTTCTATAAAAAAGGTTTCGCTATTCTGCGAATATTGACCTTTTCCCGATAAAACTGTAAACAAGTAAAAACCTTCTCCGTGATTGGTGAGAATACAAAGCACTTGATTTTGATGGGCAAACACACAGAGCAAAGGTGAGTGATTCATCATCAAGGGGTTCAATGGTCTTAAATCATTGATTTATTTTGTAAATCAAGTATCATCTCTATAAAATCTATGCACCAAGTGCTAGAGTCTTTTAAAAGCTTGTTATTTTTGTGCTATGAAACTAAAAAATGACTTGATACTCCGCACCCTCAGAGGTGAGCAGACAGAGCGAAAGCCCGTCTGGCTGATGCGACAAGCAGGGCGAATCTTGCCCGAATACCGTGCCGTCCGTGCCAAGCTAAGCGGATTTATAGAACTTGCCAAAACTCCTGAGCGTGCCGCAGAAGTAACCATACAGCCCGTAGATATTCTAGGGGTAGATGCTGCCATTATATTTTCAGATATCTTGGTAATTCCAGAAGCCATGGGGCTGCCCTATGAAATGGTGGAAAAACGAGGACCTTTTTTTCCGAATACAGTTCGTAAGGCTTCCGATTTAGATAAATTACACATCGCACAGGCAGATGAGCTAGATTATGTACTCGAAGCCATCCAGATTACCAAAAAAAACCTAGACGGGCGAGTACCTTTGATAGGCTTTGCAGGTGCGCCTTGGACCATCATGGCGTATATGGTGGAGGGAAGTGGCTCTAAGACTTTCTCTGTAGCCAAAAGAATGCTTTACCAAAACCCTGCACTTGCCCATGAGCTGCTAGACAAAATCACCCAAAGCACGATTCACTACCTCAAAGCCCAAGTAAAAGCAGGTGCCGATATGCTTCAGTTATTTGATTCCTGGGCTGGTATTCTTTCCCCTGAGGTTTACCGAAAATTTTCATTGCCTTATATCCAAAAAATAGCTGAAGCCATCACCGAGGTGCCGCTGATAGTCTTCGCAAAAGGAGCTTTCTTTGTGAGGGAAGATTTGGGAAAACTGCCTTGTGCAGGCATCGGGCTTGACTGGACGATGGATATTCAAGAATCTAGGAAGCTTGTGGGCAGTGATAAGGTGCTACAAGGAAACCTAGACCCTTGCATGCTCTATGCACCTGATAAAGTCTTGCAAGAGGCTACCCTCAATATGATGAAAGCCTTTGGAGATAAACATATCGTTAATCTTGGGCATGGCGTCTATCCAGATATTGACCCAGAAAAGGTTAAAATCTTTATAGAAACCGTGAAAAGTGCAGGTTCTGAATAATGGTTTATCGAAACTAACAGTATCAATTTTATCTTTTGGGTAAACTTGGTACTGCTACACCCCTAAAATCAAGATGTGGCTTCCTATTTTTATTTTTTTATACCTAAGTCTAAATATAGGCATCGGTTGGTGGGCTTCTCGCTGGATAAAAACTTCTAGTGATTTTGCAATAGCAGGTCGGAATTTGCCTTTGTTCTTGGCTTCTTCAGCTATGTTTGCCACTTGGTTTGGTTCAGAGACCATGCTGGGGGCATCCTCAGTATTTGCAGAGAAAGGTATTATAGGTGTGATAGAAGAGCCTTTTGGGGCGGCCTTATGTTTGTTTTTGGTAGGTGCTTTCTTTGCTCGCCCGCTTTATCGTAAAAAAATTCTGACCTTCAATGATTATTATCGGGCACGCTATGGTACTCTGGTAGAGTTTATTTCAGCCATTATCATGATTCCTTCTTATTTTGGGTGGATAGCTGCCCAGCTGATAGCCATGTCTATTATTTTGAATGTATTGATAGGGCTTCCTCTTTTTTGGGGGATACTCCTTTGTGCCGTAGTGGTTGTGATTTATACTTATATTGGGGGGATGTGGGCGGTCTCTATTACTGATTCTATTCAGACAGTGATTATTATTGTGGGCTTGTTGTTTTTTGCAGTTCAAATGGTAAATTTAGTGGGGGGCTTTGACAAAGTAATTGCGAGTACTCCCAAAGGTTTTTTTCGTTTTTATCCCAAAGCAGATGTTCACAGCATTGCAGAGTACATAGTTGCTTGGATTACTATAGGCTTGGGAGCGATTCCTCAGCAAGATATTTTTCAGAGAGTCGCAGCAGCAAAATCTGAGAATACTGCTGTGAGGGCTTCTTATCTTTCTTCTTTGATGTATCTTGTAATTGCTTCTTTGCCCTTATTGATAGGTCTGTGTGGGGGTATTTTATATCCTGAGCTACTCAAAGAGAATGCACAGATGCTTTTGCCACAAATAGTAATTCAGCACGGAAATTTATTTTTACAAGTATTGTTTTTTGGGGCATTACTTTCAGCAATTATGAGTACAGCAAGTGGGGCTATGCTTGCACCTGCCACAGTGGTAGCTGAGAATCTGATTAAGCCACGATACCCCGCTCTGACTGATAAGCAGCTTCTCCGTATAATGCGGTTTTCACTGGTGGGTATTGCTGTAAGTTCTGCTATTATGGCGAATCTTCAACGCAATATTTATGACTTAGTGGCTCAATCTGCTACTTTCGGTCTGGTGTCTCTGTTTGTGCCTTTAGTGGCGGGTTTGTATTGGAAGCCAGCCAATCAGGTGGGGGCTCTCTCTGCGATGGTGTTGGGGATGTCTGTTTGGATATTTTTCACATTCTTGCCGATAGGCTTTCCTGAGCAGCTTTTAGGGCTTTTTGCCAGTATATTGGGGATGCTTTTGGGAAGCCTCCTAACAAAAAAATAACCGCACACCATTCACTCCCCTCCTTGGTATCAAAGCCGAGCTGCCATCAGCAGGCCTAAATCTTTGTGAGGCATATTAAATTTCTTGGCAAGGTCAGCATTGGTTAGGCTGCCTTTGTAAGCATAGACTCCCTTCATAAACCATTGGTTAGAAAAAATCATATCATCCACACCTCCTTTTTCGGCAATCTCTAAAAGGTAAGGGGCAAAAATATTGCTCAGGGCAGTAGAAGATGTACGAGGCACTCTAGAAGCAATATTAGGCACACAATAGTGAATCACTCCGTATTTTTTGAAGGTAGGGTTTTGTAGTGTGGTGATTTCGGAGGTCTCTATGCAGCCGCCTTGGTCTATAGATACATCAATGATGACAGAGTTTGGCTTCATTTTACTGACCATTTCTTCGGTAACGATGACAGGTGTTCGCCCTTTTTCGGAGCGGATGGCAGAGATAAGCACATCTGCACGGCTGATGGCTTCTGTCAGTGTAACTACATCTAGTGTAGAGGTATAAAGGTTGTGCTGCCCAATAGAATATTTGAGGCGGCGAAGTTTGTAGGTATGCCTGTCAAACACCTTAATCTCTGAGCCTAGCCCTATGGCAGTGCGTGCAGCATACTCACCTACGGTGCCTGCTCCTAGCACTACTACTTTGGTGGGGGGCACACCCGTTACACCTCCTAAGATGATTCCTTTGCCGTCATTGTGGCTGCTGAGGTATTCGGCAGCAATGAGCATGACGGTGCTTCCAGCGATTTCACTCATAGCCCTTACAGCGGGCATTCCGCCCACTTTGTCTTGTATCAGCTCAAAAGCTACGGTGGTTAGTTTTTTCTTTAAGATGGTTTTGAGAAATTCAGGACGCAGTTTTGCCATTTGGATGGCAGAGATAAGTACCTTGCCAGGCTTCATGTAGTTGATTTCTTCTTCACTAGGGGGCTCTATTTTAAGTACAATGTCAGATTCAAACACCTCTTGGGGTGAGTAAGCGATTCGCCCTCCAGCTTCACTGTAATCTTTGTCTTCAAATTTGGCGTGCAGCCCTGCGTTGGTTTCTATCACTACCTGATGCCCTCTGCGTGTGAGGATTTCTACGGCTTCGGGTGTGAGTGCGATTCTTTTCTCAAACTCACTATTTTCACGGGGGATTCCTATTTGCAGAGATTTAAACTCTTTGTTCACTAGTTGGGTCTGCTCTATGGGGTAGAGCATTAATTGTTCTTTGGCACGTTGGTCTATTTCTACACCACCTTCTTGATACTGTTTACTCATATCTCTGCAAATCTATTGTTCTGTTACCTTTTTTTACATGTATCCGAATAGCTAGGTGCTTTTCGGGGATAAGATTGGTTGCTTTGGAAGGCCACTCAATCCAGCAATATTTATCATCATAAAAATACTCCTCATAGCCTAGGTCTAAGAGTTCATCATCATCATTGATGCGGTAGAGGTCAAAATGGTATATTTTAGTTCCTTCTTTAGTAAGGTACTCATTGACCAGCGAGTAAGTAGGGCTTTTGACAGCATCTATGACCCCAAAGTGCTGCCCTAGGGCTTTTATCAAAGTAGTCTTACCAGCACCCAAATCACCCTCAAAAGTCCATATTTTTAAACCTTCAGCGAATTTAGTGATTTTTTTGGCTACTTCGTTCAGTTCGTCTAGGTCTTTATAAATGATTTGCCCTGTCATCATCGATGATATATTTAAAAATAAGTATTTTTTTAGAAAACAGTAAATTTATTTGCCAATTTTTATGCTGTAAGCACTGATGTTTTTATTGTAAATAATTGATTATCAAGGGTTTGCACCCATTCCTTATTCCATTCATCCAGACCGAGTATTTGCCCCAAGTGAATGCATGCCCATTTTGGCAGGGGGAGGCACTACAGCAGCCTGATGAGGGCTATTTCTATGAGCAAAAACACCAACGCAAAGAACAGCATATACTTCCATAAATTAATCTGAATGTTTCTTTCTTTAAAGTTTTGTATGAAGCTTTTACTTTCTTCAAAATTAAAGATTTGTACATTTTTTTGCCCTGCAAAGGCTTTGCTAATCTCGGCTTGGCTATAAAAATCCATTTCTGATTCTGCCTTGCCATAGTTAAAAGCAAGCAAGCCCACTTTTTTCTTGTCTAACATCAGCTGATAATAACCCGCCTCGAGGGTTTGGCTTGGCATCTCAAACACCAGCTCATCTCCGATAATACGCTGGTCAGGGATGATTTCTAGTTTGTCTTTTACGAGCTTATAGACCTGATTGCTAGAAGGATTTTCTAGCTTGATGCGAAGGTTATTTTCTTGAAATGTATAAGCAAGTCTTTCATTCTGGAGTTTGCTTTGTGCTGCTATCTGATACATAATAGGTACAAACAGGGCATGCTTGGCAAAATTACTGTAGCGGGTCTGTAGAGGAGATGCACAGAGATACACCTTGCCGCCTTTTCCTATAAATCTGCTCAAAAAAGGTCTTTGGTTTTTAAACTGTAGCAAATGCTCACCCACATTCCCCCAGCTGAGCAAGGCATTGCCGTAGGGCATGTTCATATTGCTAGGCACTTTCTCAAACATTCCGTTGAAAAAAGGATTGCTTATATTGAGCAAAGCAAGTTCATTGCTTTTGCCTGAGCCCAGTGAATCAGGTTTGATAAAGCGGGCAGTACCGACACCCACACTTGCCAAAAAACCAGCAAAACTTGTCTGTGTTTGTGTAGAAGGAAACACCAGCAAGCTCCCGCCACGCTTCACAAAATCTTGTAGTTGTTGGCTTAATTTGCCCTCTGCACGTGCTACTTCATCTAAGATGATGAGCTCTGCATTTTCTATTCGGTTATAGTCTAAGTTATTGATATTGAAGCTATTGACTTCAAAGACGGATTCATTAGAATAGACATTTTCTACATATTTATTTTGGGCCTGCTCATGTAGGTGCAGAATATTAATTTTGGGGGAGGCATTGATTACAAAGTAGTACTCATTGTCAAAAGTAACAGGAAAATCTTCAAAAGAAATCTTGCAAGGCTTAAGCCCTGCCCCCTGCACCGTAAAATTAAAATTAGCCACTACGCTCTCTCTCGGTGCTAAGCTGATGGTAGAGGTAGAGACTTGCTGCTCATCTATGAAAAGTTTGAGCATCAGGTCAGCGTAGGTTTCTGTACTAAAATTTTTAAGCCTTACATTGATTTGGTTACTTTCCAATGATTTAATAAAAGGATTGGCGAGCCATACCGAATCTACCATCAGGTTAGGTGTTTTTTCGGAGTTAATCGGGATGATATAATATTGGTTCAGTGTGTCTAAGGTGATTTTGTTGAGCTCTCCTGTGGTACTTTTCTGAAAATCTGTAAACCAAAATACTTGGTTCTTTTGGGTATCCGAATATCTATTGAGCAGGCTTATTTGTCTTTTGTAAATGGCATCAAGGCTTCTGTATTCGCTAGAAAACTGTGTCTCGGTGAGGCGGTCTTCTATTTTGTTGGCAGCCACGGGGTATTGCTCGGTATTCTCAAATTTATTGGTGATGAGCTGAAATTGGGCGTTTTTTGGGAATACCTTGATAAGCTCATTGATAGACCTTGTTGCCACATCTAGGTATTGTTCATTGCCTGTTTCACTCTGCATACTGTAAGAGTTATCTAGGTAGATGCCCACGAGTCCGCTCAGGTTTTGGATAGATTTTTGGTTTTTGCTTGGCAAAAAAGGCTGTGCAAAAGCAAACACCAAGAGAGCCAAAAAAGCAAGCCGAGAAAACAAAATCAGTAAATGCTTGAGCTTTCTGAAAGAGTTGGTTTCTGTCTTTACTTCACGCAGCAGCTTTACATTGCTAAAATAAACTTTTTTTACTCGCCGAAAATTAAACAAGTGAATGGCTATCGGGATAGTAAGTGCCAGCAATGCCCATAAAAACTCAGGATATACAAAATTCATGTAGTCAAAAATAGGGTTGTGAATATTTAATTAAATCATAAAGTATTGAAAAACAGTGCTTTATGATATTTTGTGTGTATTTTATTTGATTCTACTTACGCACTAGATACAGCATCATACTTTGCACAAAAATAAGCAAAAGCTTAGTGAAGTCTTTACCAAAATTAAAGATAAAGAGTTCTTTAACAAAATTCATTGTTTTTTCTCCTTGCCGAGCTGATGCCTCCTCAGTAAGTTATGCTTAAATTAAGTAATTGATAATCAAACATTTAGAGTAATTTTAACTAATTTGGAGAAAACACTGTACTACTGTGTCATTTAAGCTAAATTATCGCATACAAGTTCTCTCTACAGCTCGTATTTTTACGAAGCACTGAGCCTTTCACTTTGCAAAGACACAAAAAATAATGCAGACTAAATGTGTCCGAGCACTTAAATTCAAATTAACCAATAAATTTAGTTTGTTTGGCGTTATAAGTCATCATTCTTCTTCAAATTTTTATGCAAAACCAAAGAATAGCAGTCATTGATTTTGGTACAAATACCTGTAAACTCCTCATTGCTGAGTTGAGTTCGGCAGGCTTTGAACCCATCTACAAAACCCAAATCGGGGTAAAAATAGGCGAGCTAAGCCTAGAAAAGGGCTTCTTAGACAAGGCAGCCCAACAAAGAGTAAAAGAGGCACTTTTGGTGTTTAGGGATATATGGCAAAAGTATAAGGTAGCCGAAACACAGGTCTGGGGCTTGGCTACGAGTGCTTTTCGGAATGCCAATAATGGCTTGGAGGTCATCACAGAGCTTCAAAGAGATTTTCAGATTTCGATAGAAATACTCTCAGGAGAGCAAGAAGCAGAGTTGATTTATTATGGTATCAAGACGGCACTTCCTATGAAAGACGAGAATATCTTGATGATGGATGTAGGCGGCGGGAGTGTAGAGTTTATCATTGCCAATGCACGTAGGGTATTGTGGAAGCAAAGTTTTGAGATAGGAGGGCAGCGGCTAATGAATCGTTTTATGCGCTCAGACCCTATCTCTGATTTGGACATACAGCGGCTAGATATTTACTTAGAAACAGAGCTTTTTGTGCTTTCAGAAGCTGTTTTTAGATTTACGCCCAAGGCTTTGGCTGGGGCGGCAGGTAGTTTTGAGACTTTGGCAAGCATTGCTTTTGCAGGGATAGAAGGCACAGAAAATCTGGCCGATTTTATGGATGCAAATTATGAAATGCTTGTCAAAAGCTATGAGATAGACCGAGATAATTTTGATGAATTATTCAGACTCATCGCACGCCAAAATGCCAATGAACGGCGTACTTTGGTGGGTATGCCTGAGTTTAGGGCAGATATGATTGTATTGGCCATTTGCCTGATTAAATTTGTGGTAGAGCATTATGAGCTTCCTGTCTTGTATGTATCTTCTTATGGGCTCAAAGAGGGCTACATAGCCAAGAAGCTGGAAGCTTAGTGGCTGTGTTGGCAGCTTATTTCATCTCCATTTCTCTCATTTTAAGGATTTCGTCTAAGTATTCACGGTTATTGGCAAGGCGTGGGACTTTGTGCTGCCCGCCCAATTTTCCTTTTTTCTTCATCCAATTATAGAATGTGCCTTCGGGTACGGCGTGCACCCGTGGGAGGGCTAATGCCATGCTTTGGTAGCGTTTGGCTTCATAGTCAGAGTTTACTTCTTGGAGTTTTTTATCTAATTGGTAGATAAATACATCCAAATCATTGGGTTTTTTTTCAAACTCAATAATCCACTCATGTCCACCTTTATTTTTGCCCTCCATATAGAGTGGACCCGCCGTAAAATTACTGATAATGGCTTGGGTCTGCTGGCAAGCGTGTGTGATGGCTGTTTCGGCATTTTCTATAATCACCTCTTCCCCAAAGGCATTGATAAAATGCTTGGTACGCCCTGTAATCTTGATTCGGTAGGGGTCTTTGGAAGTAAACTTGATGGTATCACCGATTTGGTATCGCCATAGACCTGCATTGGTAGAGATGAGCATTGCATAGTTTTTATCAAGCTCTACCTCTTCTAAGCAAATGGCGTGGGGAGCTTCTGTCCCTACCTCTACAAGTGGCACAAACTCGTAAAAAACCTCATAATCAAGCATCAGGAGCATATCATCTCCACCAAAAGTATCTTGTAAGCCAAAAAAACCCTCGGAGGCATTGTAGGTTTCCATAAACCTCATGGTGGGTGCTACAGATTTAAACCAATCACGGTAAGGTGTAAAAGAAACTGCTCCGTGTATAAATACTTCTAAATTAGGCCAAACCTCCTCTATGTGTTGCTTGCCCGTCTGCTCTAAGATACGCTGTATCAGCACGATGGTCCAAGTGGGCACACCAAGGATAGAGGTAACATTCTGACGTAGGGTATGGGCTACCATGGCGTCTATTTTATCTTCCCACTTGTCCATCATGGCTATTTTTCGGGGGGGGGTTCTGAGAAACTGTGCCCAAGTAGGTAACTGCTGCACTACTACTGCCGAGATGTCGCCATAGTTTACAAGTGGATTCTCAGGGTGTTTATGGAATGTGCCCCCTATAGAAAGCCCTCTGCCCCAGAAGAAGCGGGTTTTTGGATTGTTTTTTATGTATAGCCCAAGTACATCTTTGCCTCCTCTAAAGTGACAAGTTTCTAGAGATTCTTTAGAAACAGGGATAAACTTGCTGCGGGCATTGGTAGTGCCAGATGATTTTGAAAACCAGTCAATCTTAGAAGGCCAAAGGATGTTTTGCTCACCTTGAATCATTCTTTGGATGTAAGGGTACATATCTTCATATGTAGAAATGGGCACTTTTTCTCTAAACTGCTCATAAGACTGAATCTGGGCATAGCCATATTTTTTTCCCCATTCTGTACTTTTTGCTTTTTCAATCAGTCTGAGCAATGTTTTTTCTTGTACTTCTTCTGGCTTTTGCATGAAGTACTCAATCTGTGGTAAGCGTTGAGTGAGGGTATGGCGTATTAAATTGTCCAGAATTTTCATGGATAGAGAGTCGTAAAGAGTGAATAATAAACAGTATTTGTTTCTAAGTTTTTAATGATAATTTTCTTAAAATAATCGTCTGTCAATCTATTGTCATTAGTAAATCACAGAAGTTTCTTTTGTTTGCATATTTGTGGGCAATCATAAAATAAATAAAAAGGAAAACTTCTCATCTGCCTGATTGCCTTGGCTCATTTTTACTCACCAGCACTTAATCAGGATATGTGCAGAGGTCCTTGGTAAAATTAAAAAAATATCTTTGAAGAATGATACTTTCAGGGTTTAAAAATCGTGTTTGGCTGCTGTGTTAAGACTTTGCCTTGATATCTTCTTTTCTGAACTTTCGGTTAAGGGTATAATTTTCACCCAAGTATCCTGCCCTTACGTCATGGTTTTTCACCAATTCTTCTGGCTCACCACTTGCGAAGAGTGTTCCTTCTTTCATCACATAAGCACGGTCAGTGATAGAGAGAATGGCATCGGCGTTGTGGTCTGTGATAAGGATTCCTAAGTTTTTGTGTTTAAGGTGATAGATAATGTGCTGAATATCTTCTACGGCAAGGGGGTCCACTCCTGCGAAGGGTTCATCCAATAAAATAAATTTAGGTTTGGTAGCAAGTGTGCGTGCAATCTCTGTGCGTCTTCGCTCACCTCCAGAGAGTACCTGCCCTAGATTTTTGCGAACGTGTGTAAGCTTAAGCTCCTCCAAAAGCTCTTCAGTTCTTTCTTTTTGCTCTTTTTTCGGGATTCCTATCATCTGTAATACAGCTTTGATATTGTCTTCTACGGTCAGTTTTCTGAATACAGAAGCCTCTTGGGCAAGGTAGCCGAGTCCTTTGCGGGCTCGCTTATACATGGGCAGGTTGGTGATGTCTTCATCTTCTAGGAAGATACTCCCTTCATTAGGTTTGACCAGCCCCACACATATATAAAAACTGGTAGTTTTGCCTGCACCATTAGGCCCTAGTAGCCCCACGATTTCACCCTGCTCTACCTGAAAAGAAACATCTTTTACTACATAGCGCGTTTTGTATTTTTTCTTTAAGTGTTGGGCACGTAATATAGCCATTCTATTTTTCTAGTTTATCGTTTTTGTCTTTATCAGCATCATTTGTCGAATGCTCTCTTAGTTGTTGAATTTGAGGTCTTTGACCCTAATCTGCAAGTAATTTTTTCCTTGGTATAAATTCTCTTCGACAGAGTAACAAATATTAACAGATTTTGCTTCGGTAAGTGCTTGATAAAAATGCGCCATGCCAAAAGCAATCACTCTAAAAGTAAGCGGCGAGTCATCTTGCTTTACCTGAAAGCTCAAATGCTTCTCTTTGAGCACCTTAGGATACTCTGCAATAAGATTTTCGGTAACGAATACAGGTCTCATATTTTCTGGCCCAAAAGGTGCAAACTGCTTTAAGATTCTAAAAAATTTACTTGTAATCTGGCTCAGTCTGATTTTCAAATCCACTTCTATACTTGGTATCAGCTGTTCTTTCTGAATCATCTCAGATACCTTTTGCTCAAAACGCATCTTAAAGGCCTCTAGGTTGCCTCTAGCCATGGTCAGCCCTGCTGCCTGCTGATGCCCTCCGTATCTGAGCAATAAATCTGCACAGCTTTCCAATGCCTTGTATAAATTAAAGCCCCCTGCCGAGCGTGCTGAGCCTACCAAAAGCCCATCTTCCTCTTGTGTAAGAATAATGGTGGGGCGGTAGTATGTCTCAATACAGCGTGCTGCGATAATGCCCAGCACCCCTTTGTGCCAATCATGCTTAAAAAGTACTGTGGCATTGAGCATTGTTCCGTTTTCTTGAGATTTTTGAATCATCTCAATGGCTTCTTGGGTAGAGAGTATATCCACTTCTCTGCGTTGCTCATTGATTTGGTCTATAATTTTGGCAAAATCATCTGCCTTGGTTTTTTCGTGAGAGATGAGCAGCTCCACGGCTTCTTTAGCGTGCTGCATCCGCCCTACGGCATTGATTCGGGGGCCTATGCTAAAGACCAAGTTACGAATCTCTAAGGATAATTCATCTTTCATCCCTGCCGCCTGAATCAATGCCTTAAGCCCTACCCTGGGTGTATGGTTGAGCTTCTGAAGCCCGTGGTAAGCAAGAATTCTATTCTCACCTACCATCGGCACGATGTCAGCCGCAATACTGACCACCACCAAGTCCATATATTCGTAAAGGCGTTTGGGTTCTATTTGGTTTTGCTCACAAAATGCCTGTACGAGCTTAAAACCTATGCCACAGCCTGAGAGGTGCTTAAAAGGATAAGTACAGTCTGCCTGCTTGGGGTCTAGCACAGCAAAGGCGGGCGGGATGACCTCGCCTGGCAAGTGATGATCACAAATGATAAAATCAATGCCTAGGTCTTGAGCATATTGAACCAATTCTACCGACTTAATGCCACAATCAAGGGCAACCACAAGGCTAAAACCCTGCTCTTTTGCCCAGTCAATGGCTATTTTAGAGATTCCATAGCCCTCTTTGTGCCTGTTAGGGATGTAGTAGTCAAGGTCTTTGTAATAGCCCTGCAAAAAACCATAGACCAGTGCCACAGCTGTAGTGCCATCTACATCATAATCTCCATAGATAAGAATTTTTTCCTTCTTGACCATTGCTGTTTCTATCCTGCCTACGGCTTGCTTCATTCCTTTCATTAAAAAAGGGTCATGCAGCTCGGAGAGATTGGGTCTAAAAAAAGCTTTTGCTTCTTCAAAGGTATGAATCCCTCTTTGAGACAATAGCAAAGCAAGTGTAGGCTCTACACTGATGGCCCTTGCCAAAGCCTCTATACTGGCTAGAGGCGGAATTGGTTTATAAATCCATTTTTTTTCCATACATTTACAAAAGTAAGTAATTTAAGGAATTATTCTTTGTAAACCTGCATACTAAGCTTTCGATATGAAAAGAATTTGGCAAATATGGCAAACTTTCTACCAAAAATACAAAACATACATGCAAGTAGATTTGATTATGTACCTGTTTTTGATTTTTTTTATTGCCTTTTTATTTATGTTTTTTTCTTGATTTTTTGATAGACCAGCAGATGAATAGCAAGTAAGCACAAAATTTCAAACCCCTTCAAACAAGTAATTCCACTAAATTAAATTTGGTAAATTAGTATCTCTGAGCTATTTTTAGAAAATAAATAAAACTTACTGAATAAATATGCCCAATCTTGTAAAAATCAACGCCTACACAGTCTATGCTAACCCCCAAAAGAAATACTTTTGGCTAAGACTTCGCCTAGAAGAGTGTACGCCCGAAATCATAGATATGCAGTGCAGCTCTATGCAAGAGCTCACTGCCTTGGTAGATATCCTGAGAAACGAAGCAAATACATTGTTTGACCCTGAAAACCAAAACATCGTCATAGGCTGGGAGCCTACAGGTGAGCATGCCCCTGTACATTAGAATACTTATAAAAAACTCTCCCGATAGATTTTAGAAAGCTATATGGTATCTTTGTAGTTTATAAATATGCTATTCTAAAATCTAAACACACCCAAGTAGTTATACATTTTGGGTGAAATGCCCTAAACATTTATAGATTACTGTTTATCAGCACTTTATACCTAAAACAATACAAGCTATTTTAGAAAAACACTTAATTATCATGAAAAAAACACTCATCTTAGGAGCAAGCAGCAATCCAGACAGATATGCCTACATAGCCGCTAAAGATTTGACCAAATACCAGCACGAAATCGTGCCTGTGGGCATCAAAAAAGGGGAAGTGTTTGGAAAAGAAATCATCACTGACAAATCTCCCATCGAAGCAGTAGATACCCTTACACTCTATATAGGTCCTAAAAATCAACCTGAATGGTATGACTACATCCTTCAGATTGCCCCCAAAAGAATTATCTTTAACCCTGGCACTGAAAATCAAGAACTTGCCCAACTCGCACAACAAAATAATATAGAAACCTTAGAAGCTTGCACCCTTGTAATGCTTGCTACTGGGCAGTACTGACAGAGGGATACCCGATAGAAGCCCCAAAAAATCAAGTGAATCATTGGCAAAAACACAAATGACCTCTAAGATCTTAGAGAATGCTCTGGTGCGTCTGAAGCATCAAAAAACAAGCCTTGTAAGGGCTGAAGTAAGTCTCTAAATGTTGTAACATTTTTTGCTTTAAAAACTTGATTTTCTTTATGTTAAGCCCATTTTTTCTCTAAAATTTTGTACCTTTACAAATTGTAAATTACGTATTATGAGTGAAATTATTGAGAACAAACATCTGGAAATAGATTCAGATTATTCTGCGGATAATATCCGTGCCCTTGAAGGATTGGAAGCGGTCAGAATGCGCCCCTCCATGTACATCGGTGATGTGGGGGCAAGAGGTTTGCACCACCTCATCTGGGAAGTGGTGGATAACTCCATAGACGAAGCACTGGCTGGGCACTGTGACCTGATAGAGGTAGAAATCCATCCTGGCAACTCTGTCACAGTGCGTGACAATGGGCGAGGAATCCCTACGGGGCAGCACAAATCTGGAAAATCAGCCCTAGAAGTGGTTATGACTATCTTGCACGCAGGTGGCAAATTTGATAAAAAAACCTACCAAGTTTCTGGTGGTTTGCACGGTGTAGGTATCTCCTGTGTGAATGCACTTTCTAAGAAACTAATTGCTACTGTGCACCGTGAAGGGAAAATATTCCAACAAGAATACATTATTGGTGTACCACAAGGGGATATTAGCATCGTGGGTGAGAGCAAAGAAACAGGTACCATCATTAGTTTTTTGCCTGATGACAGCATCTTCAATACCTTAGAGTATAAATATGAAACCGTATCTAAAAGACTGCGTGAACTGGCTTTTTTAAATAAAGGCATTAAACTGACACTCAAAGACCTTAGAGAAGAGGCTTTAGACGAAAATGGTGAAGCGCCCTGTGAGGAGTTTTACTCTGAAGGAGGTCTTAAGGAGTTTGTAAGTTACCTAGATTCTACTCGGCAGCCCATCATCCCTGAGCCTATTTATGTAGAAAAAGAAGATGGTGAAGTGCCCGTACAGGTCGCTATTCTTTACAATAGCTCTTATTCTGAGAATGTATTCTCTTATGTCAATAACATCAATACACATGAAGGTGGCACGCACATCGCAGGGTTTAGGAGTGCACTTACCCGCACACTAAAATCTTATGCTGACAAAACAGGCATGCTCGAGAAGGCAAAAGTAGAAGTAACAGGAGATGACTTCCGTGAGGGGCTTACCGCTGTTATTTCTGTCAAAGTAGCCGAACCTCAGTTTGAAGGGCAGACCAAAACCAAGCTCGGCAACTCCGATGTAAGGGGTTTTGTAGATTCGGCAACCAGTGAGGTATTGGGTAAATTCTTAGAAGAAAACCCTAAAGAGGCTCGAGCCATCGTGCAGAAAGTCATCTTAGCTGCACAAGCAAGGCATGCCGCAAGAAAAGCCCGCGAAATGGTGCAGCGTAAAAATGTAATGGGTGGAAGCGGGCTCCCTGGCAAACTTGCCGACTGCTCTGATACTGACCCTAGCAGATGTGAGCTATACCTCGTGGAAGGAGACTCAGCAGGAGGCTCTGCCAAGCAAGGGCGTAACCGTGAGTTTCAGGCAATCCTCCCTCTGCGTGGCAAAATCTTGAATGTAGAGAAAGCCCAAGAATACCGAATCTATGACAATGAGGAAATCAAAAATATGATTACGGCATTGGGCGTGAGCTTCGGCACCGAAGAGGATGACAAGGCACTCAACCTTGTGAAACTTCGCTACCACAAAATCATCATCATGACGGATGCTGACGTGGACGGAAGCCACATTCGTACACTTATCCTGACTTTTTTCTTTAGGTATATGCGCTCACTCATTGAGCAAGGCTACCTCTATATTGCACAGCCGCCCTTTTACCTTGTCAAAAAAGGAAAAGAACAACGCTACTGCTGGACAGACAATGACCGTGATATAGCCATCAGAGAGCTTGCCAAGGGCGGAAAAGAAGAATCGGTACACGTGCAGAGATACAAGGGTCTGGGTGAAATGAACCCTGACCAACTCTGGGAGACTACGATGAGCCCTGATAACCGCAACCTCAAAAAAGTAAGCATTGATGATGCAGCAGGAGCAGACTTTCTGTTCTCTATGCTCATGGGCGATGAAGTAGCCCCCCGTAGGGCATTCATTGAGAAAAATGCCAAATATGCCAACATCGATACCTAAACCCTCGAGAGGCTGTACACAAAAAAAGACTGGTAAAATTCAATATTTTATCAGTCTTTTTTTATACACTCTTGGTTTGGATAGCTTCTTAAAAGCGAAGCCCAATGACTACAATATCATCTGTCTGTGGGTTGGTGCCACGCCAATCATCTAAGATATTGGCAAGTTTGTCTTTTTGGGTCTGCATGGGCAAGTGGCTAATCTGCAAGAGGGTTTCTCTGAATCTCTTTTTCATAAATTTTCTACTTTGTATGCCTCCAAACTGGTCTTGAAATCCGTCAGAACTCATATAAAACACATCTCCCTTCTGAACGGCAATATGCTCTTGTGAAAAATGCTTGTTTTTGTGGTAAGAAGAATAGCCAATCGAGTATTTAGAAGCCTTGATGACCTGCACTTCTCCATTTCTGACCATATAAAGTGGATTGGTAGCTCCAGCAAAATACAGCATTCGGCTTTGCTCATCATAGGCGACGATGCTCATGTCCATGCCGTCATAGAGTTGTCTTTTAGCGCCTTGCTTGCGTAGAGTAGCCATTACTTTCTCATCAAGCTGCGCCAAAATGGTAGAGGGCTTGGTGATTCTTTTTTCATGTATGATTTCATTGAGCAAGGCATTCGCCATGACGGTCATAAAAGCCCCTGGCACACCATGCCCTGTGCAGTCTGCCGCAATCACAATTTTAACTTTGGCATTGTCATTTTGCTCTTTTACTGGGTTCAGGGTGGCTACATTTGCTGCCTGCTCTTTTCTGTCTGGACCTTGATAAAGCCCTCTTTGTGAGCCAATACCTGACAAGTTTTGGCGGCTGAGTGGGCTAGGTGCTGCGGATAATTCTGCAAACCAATAAAAATCTCCAGACACGATGTCTTTAGGTCTGTAAAATATGAAGGCCTCCTCAAATTTTTCCTCAATTTCTTTGTAATCATCCAAAATGGCAGTCTGGATACGGCTGGCGTAGATAATGCTGTCCGTGATGTGCGTATTTTTGTCTTCTAAATCTACTTTCTGCAGTTCTAATAAATCTCGTTGGGCTGAGATTTCTTCACTTTGCATTAAGATTTCTTCGTTTTGTTTTTCTATTTCTGAGGTTCTTTCTTTTACTTTATGCTCCAGGTCTCGGTTGGCTTCATCTTGGATTCTTTGGTTTTCTTGGAGCTGGTGTATGAGTTCTTTTCTGGATTGCTGCACTTCTTTTTCAGAGATTTTATAGCGCTCACTCAGTCCCAATGAAAATGAAGCAAGCTCCAACACGATTCCTAACTGATACCACCACACATTGTTGATGATTTTATAAACACTAGATGAGCCTAAGAGTAAAACCATCGTACCTAAGAGCATAAAAATAGTGCCAAGGGCAAAATATCGAGAAAGGGCATTGTTCTGAAATAAGATAAACAAAACGATCATCAGCAGCACAGCCATAATGCCCGAATTGATGTATTTCTCTCCTTTCATATAGAGTTGATAATCAAAAGTAGCGATGATGAGCATCAAGCACATCACAGTGATAAAAAAGCCCATCAAAAAACGTATCCAGATATCCCAGTAAGGCATATCGTGCTTGCTTCGTAAGTAATCTCGCATAAACTGCAAGTAAAACACAAATGCCAAATAGCCTGTAAAAGGCATGTATAAGTAATTAAACACAGGGAAATCTCCCATCAGAAACTCACCCCAGTAGCCGTGAAAATTGAGTAAATAAATAGAAGTAGATAAAATATAAACCAAGTAGAAAAAGTACGCACGGTCTCCTAATCTGATAAAAAGCAAGAAATTATACAAAAACATCATCCCGAGTAGCCCGTGAAAAAAGCCCTGTATCAAGTTTTCTCGGATGATGCTCTCCTGCCAAGTATTCTTATCAATCATCTGCAGGTTAGGGTCGGGCTCAAATTTTACCTGATTTTGGAATCTGATGAATATTATTTTTTTGCCTTTGGCGGGCAGAAATACATTAACATAGTTAAAACGGCCTGTTTTGATGTTTTTAGATGAGGTAGGCACAAACTGCCCTGTTTTTTTCTGAATAAATTTGCCCTCTGCATTCGGGATGTAGACCTCCGCATTGGTAAGCTTGCCCAGCTGTAGTATCCAGTCACTGTCCACTTCTAGGCTACTTTCTAGGCTGAGTGCAAGCCAGTAAACATGAAAAGGCTTCAGCCTTGATGAGGGCAACAAAGGATGAAAAAACTGCTGAAAACTCTGACGGCTTACTGATTCTATGCTTCGCTTGCCATTGGCATCTTCCCAGAATATTAGAGAAGCGTTTTGAATGCTTGTCTTTTTTTGCCCCTTTTGGAGCAAAAAAACAGGTATCTCAGCCAGGCTATCTGTCTGTTTTTCTTGCCCCAAAGCGAGAAATGGTACTGTAAATGTAAAATACAGTAATAAAATATAAATAAAGGAGCGACTCATTTTACTTTTGAGTTGGTGTCTGAGAGAATTCAAAGATATTCTTCTAATCTACAAAAAAACACAAAACTAATCTTAATTTTCTTTTTTTCTTTTATTATTTTAATGCTTTTCTCTGATAATAAAGAGACCAAATACATTTTTTGGGCTTTTTATCGGTTTCTTTCAGAGGAGTTTTTGGCAGGTAACTCAACTTAATATGTGTGATTTTTGTACTATTTAAAGGGCATTTGGCATCAAAATAAATATTCATTGCTTATATTCGTGGAGTTTTTATGACTGAATCATGTAGGCACGTCATTTTTAATCAACAAACCCAACTTGAAAGACACACACAGATATATCTTATTTTCTCTCATAGGGCTTCTGCCCTTGCTGCTACAGACAGGCTGTGTAAGCTCAAAAAAATGGAATGAAGATCAATATCTCTTACACAAACTCAATATAGAGGGCAGCAAAACTATCCCGAGTTATGAGCTAGAAGCCCTGTATCAGCAGAAGCCTAACCGCACTGTGGGGATATTTTTGCCCTACCTCTGGATTTATAATGTAGGTGAATATTTCTTCAAACCCGAAAAAGTAAGGGCTGAGTTAGAAAACACACGTAGCCAATATGCCCCCAAAATCAGAACCGCAGAGCTGAAGAATCAAGAGCAAAAAGTCAGAAAATTAGAAAGAAAAGAAAGAAAGAAAATCGCCAAACTCAATAAAAAACTCAAAGAAGGCAACTGGCTCATGCGCTCAGTGGGTGAAGCACCTGTTTTTTATGATTCTGTTAAAATCCAGCGTACTGCCCAAGAAATGAAAAAATACCTCCAAAACAAAGGTCTTTTTCAGGTGGAAATCAGGATAGATACTGAGCGTGTTTATCAAAAAAGAATCAAAGCTACGTACAGTATCACCGAAAACGAACCCACTTTTTTTGGAGATTTGTCTTATATCAGCAGTAACACCCGCCTAGATAGCCTCTTGGATATTGAGCTAAAAAACAGCAATATCCAAAAAGGAATGCCTTACAATACTGATAAAATCAGTGCCGAACAGCAGCGGATAGAGCGTATCTTGCAAAACAATGGTTACTTTTATTTTAGCCGACAGTACGTAAACTTTGGCATAGATACCCTGCATTTTGGGCTGCCTAGCCTAGACTCTCTGCAAAAAGATTTGCCCGACTCACTCAAGCACCTCACACTCAATGAAATTACGCAAGACACCACACTCATAGATTTCTTAGCGCAGCACCGCCGATACAGTGATTTTAAAAGAAATGCCCACATCCGAATTGTGATTAATAACCCCAAAGAAGGAGAGCATAAGTTTTATAAAATAGAAGACATTTATTTTCATATCAACAGTAGCAATGCCCAAAAATCTCTGGTAAATACCAAGCCCAATAAACTCTCTAATGAACAACTAGATACACTGAAATCTCCCATAACAGGCATTCATTATGTCTATGATACCGAAAAGCTACATTACAAATACCGTATTCTAGACAGGCGTATCAGGCTTCGTAAAGGGCAGATTTACCGTCAGGAAGATGTGCTCAAGACCCAAAACTCGATAGGTATCTTGGATGTATTCAAGTTTGTAAACTTTAACCCTGACACTACCCAAAACAAACTAAGATTTAATATCTACACCCAGCCCATGGAGCGGTTTCAAATCTCTGATGAGATAGGGCTAGACGGGATTCAGGGCTTGCCTGGTCCTTTTGTGAATATTTCTCTCAGAAACAGAAATACATTCAAAGGCTCAGAACTTTTTGAAAACAGCCTCAGACTTGCCATTGATGGGCAGACCACTTTTAGCAATGAAGGCTCCTATAATAGCCAAGAACTGGCTTTTAACTCTTCGCTTACTTTTCCGAGGGTGCTTTTTCCTTATAAATTTTTGCCTAGAAAGCTCCGCAGTGTGGTAGATTTATACAACCCCACCACCAAACTCAACCTGAATTACAATCACGTAAACCGCCCCGAATATAACCGTACCAACCTTTCAGGCTCTATTTCTTACAAAGTACAGACCCGAAAATCTACTTATAACCTCACACTTGCAGACCTGAGTGTGGTCAATACCAAAAGCATCAGCCAAAGCTTTCAGGAGCAGCTTGATTTGCTTGCCAGCCAAGGCAATACCATTATTCAGAGTTTTAACAGAGCCTTGGTAAGTAGCATTAATTTTAGCTATACTTATAATAATAATTATGGAAATATAAATATGAGGTCTAGCTATTTTAAGATACTTTTAGAGTCAGGGGGTACTTCACTGAATCTTTTAAGACGCTCCTCTCTGGTGAGAGACAACCGCATTTTTGGGCTGGATGTCTTCCAATATTGGCGCATCAACCCTACATTTTATTATTATCTCCCCTTAAAAAAACCTGCCCATGCCCTTGCTTTCAGGCTCAATATGGGAGTGGCAAAGGCTTACGGCACTTCCAATACTTTGCCCTACGAAAAATTTTTCTTTGCAGGTGGCAGCAATGGTATGCGTGCCTGGATTACAAGGCGCTTGGGCCCTGGCGCAAGCAGCCCCGAACTCAACGAAGACGGCACATTTGATTATAGATTTGAAGCACCCGGTGAAGTTATTTTGGAGGGAAACGTAGAGTATCGTTTTCCTTTATTTGGTTTTGTGAATGCTGCTTTGTTTTTGGATATGGGCAATGTCTGGAATATACAAGGGCAAGCCATACAGCCTGAGGGCAAGTTTGAGTTCAATTCTTTTTATGAGCAAATTGCCATTGGCTCGGGCTTTGGTCTGAGGCTCAATCTTTCTTTTCTTTTGCTTAGGTTTGATTTAGGGATTAAAGTCTATGACCCTGCACGCAACCCTGGCGGCAGGTGGGTCATCACAGATTTTAACCCATTCAGCCCCCTAAAAGGAAATCTTTTGCGGGGCAATATAGGCATTGGCTATCCTTTTTAGGCATTGATGTATTTAAATTCCTAAATTCACCCTAACTTTGTGCTGTCTTACTCAGTATTTTTGAAACCATTCCTGAGAGGCACAGAGGTCTATTAATTCACTTAAATTTCAAAAAGATGGTTTATGTTTGTAGAAAAGAGCATTTTAATGCTGCTCACCGCCTATTTAACCCCCAGTGGTCAGATGAAAAAAACAAAGAGGTCTTCGGGATTTGCTCCAACCCCTATTATCACGGGCATAATTTTGAGCTCATCGTTACGCTCAAAGGCAGACCCGATGCAGATACGGGCATGGTCGTAGATATGAAAAAACTGGGCGACCTTATCAAAGAGGAAGTCATCAATAAACTAGACCATCGAAACATGAACGAAGAGGTAGATTTTTTGGAGGGCAAAATACCGACTTGCGAAATAGTAGTGATGGAGATTTGGCGTATCTTGGCACCCAAAGTAGCACTGCTAGGCCCAGGCAAAGGCGTGCTTTATTCATTAAAGCTTTATGAAACCAATAAAAATTTTGTGGAATATTACGGAGAATAAACCCATGACCGAGATACTGATACTTAGTGCTTTTTTTGCCTTCGGCTTATTGTCTGTAGGGGCATCTGTGGGCATGCTCTTTAGCAAAAACGTACTTTATATCGCCTTTTTATTCTTGTTAATCTTGATGAGTATCTCGGCACTGTATGTCTTGGCAGGGGCTGATTTTTTGGCGATTGCCCAGATAGTAGTCTATGTAGGGGGCGTATTGGTTTTGCTGCTTTTCGGGATTATGCTCAGTAATCAGAGTATGACTGTGGGCATCAGAGAGCAGTATGAGGCATTTCAGGCACCACAGAGTGAGTATAAGAATTTATTTTGGGGTATCTTGGTAGGTTGTGGTACTTTCGGGATGCTGCTATGGGGTATCTTAGAGGCGAATTTTGAGCAACAACCTTGGATAAGGGAGGCTACTCAAAACAGGGATTTTATCAAAGAAAGTACTGTTTCGGGGCTTGGCATTGGTTTTATGACAGATTACGCCTTGGTATTTGAGTTGATTGCCATTTTATTGCTTTTGGCATTGATAGGTTCTGTAACCTTGGCAGCTTACAAGCAAAGAGGTGAATCTTAATCAAAAACGCTTTTTAAGCTATTTTCAGAAAGGTATTGCATAGAAAAGAGCTTTGCTTTCTCAGTATATCTACTCAGAAAACAAAGCTCTTATTGGCACACATTAATGCTTAGAAGACCTGTGCCCTCTGATAAGTCCTCTTCCTGAGGTAACAGAAAGCTTCACAAAGTCAAGGATTTTTACTTTTTCTTCTCCCTCTATCTCCGTATTTTCTATTTCGGCAATGGCTTGGCTATTGTTAAGACCTTTTTGGAAAATGATTCTGTAGATATTCTGGATTGCGTGGATTTGCTCATTGCTAAAGCTACGGCGACGCAGCCCTCTGCTATTTACGCCATCATAGCCCAGCGGCTCTCTTCCTGCCATTACGTAAGGGGGCACATCTTTCAGGATTTTGCAAGCTCCCGAAATCATGGCGTGAGCACCAACTCTCACAAATTGATGTGCTACACTGGCACCTCCTATGACAGCACTGTGCCCTACTTCTACGTGCCCGCCTAGCTGTACGGCATTTGCAAGAATTACCTTATCTTCCACGATACAGTCATGGGCTACGTGCACATAAGCCATCAAAAGGCAATCACTGCCCACTACGGTCTTTTGCTTTTCGATAGTTCCTCTATTGACCGTAACACACTCCCTCACTACAGTATTATCACCGATGATTGCCAGAGATTCTTCTCCTTGAAATTTGAGGTCTTGCGGAATACCAGCAATGACGGCACCTGCATGGATTTGGCAGTTTTTGCCAATGCGTGCCCCAGGCATAATACTTACATTAGGCCCAATCCAAGTACCTTCACCAATCTCCACATTTTGGTAAATGGCAGCGAAAGGCTCTACGGTTACGTTATCGCCGATGATGGCATCTTGGTGTATATATGCTAAGGGTGATTTATTTTGCATCTTTTCTTACAATACTTGCCGAAAGCTCGGCTTCACAGACTAATGTACCAGCAACAAAGGCCTCTCCTCGCATGCGAGCGATGCCACGGCGAATCGGATAAAGCAATTCACATTTAAAAATGAGTGTGTCTCCTGGCAGTACCATTCTGCGGAACCTGCATTTGTCAATAGAGACAAGGTAAGCCCAGTAGTTTTCGGGGTCAGGCACGGTGCTGAGTACCAGTATTCCGCCTGTCTGAGCCATTGCTTCTAGCTGAAGCACTCCAGGCATCACGGGGTTTCCGGGGAAGTGCCCACAGAAAAAAGGCTCGTTAATCGTTACATTTTTGACACCCGCTACGCAGGTTTCATCCAAATAGAATATTTTATCTACCAAGGCGAAAGGGTATCTGTGGGGCAGTATATTGGCAATGTGCTTGATGTCCATGATGGGAGGCATCTTAGGGTCATAAGCAGGGATTTTATTTTGAGTTGTTTTTTCCATTTGTCTTTTAAGTTTTTTGGCAAAGGCTACATTGGCGGCATGCCCAGGTCTTGCTGCCATGATTTGTGCTTTGAGTGGCCTTCCAGCCAATGCAAGGTCTCCGACGAGGTCTAGCAGTTTATGGCGTGCGGGTTCGTTTTTGTAGCGTAGCTCCACATTGTTTAGGATTCCTTCTTTTTTTACTTCTACTTTAGGTTGGTTAAAAAGCTCCGCCAAGTAGCTGAGTTCATCATCTTTGACGACTCTATCCACAATCACGATGGCATTGTTAAGTGCACCGCCTTGTATGAGATTTTGTTTGTGTAAGACTTCTAGCTCATGCAAAAAACAAAAAGTGCGGCAAGAGGCGATTTCAGTAGAGAATTTAGTGATGTTATCCAGTGTGGCGTGTTGGCTACCTAGCACAGGAGAGTTGTAATCTACCATGACCGTAAGGCGGTAGTCATCCAAGGGCAAAGCAGCGATTTCTATGTCCTTAGACTTATCACGGTACCAGATGCTTTCTTCTACTTCATAAAAATTACGAAGTGCTTCTTGCTCCTCAAAACCTGCTTCTTCTAGTATTTTGATAAATTCAATAGAGCTTCCGTCCATGATAGGTGGCTCGGGGCCATCTAATTGGATAAGCACATTGTCAATCTCTAAACCTACAAGGGCAGCCAGTGTATGCTCTACAGTATTGATGCGTGCACCACCTTGCTCTATGCTTGTGCCTCTTGATAAATCAACGACATTATCTACATCTGCATCTACGATGGGGCTTCCTTCCAAATCCACTCTCTGAAACTTGATGCCGTGGTTGGCCCTTGCAGGCACGAAGGTCATGTTTACGGGCACGCCTGTGTGTAGACCTACCCCTGATAGATAGACCGTTTTCTTGATGGTTTGCTGTTTTGTTCTCATATTTATCCTTTACTAGGGGGCAAATTTAATATTTTTTCTTCAAGTTGCTCAATTCGTTTTTGTAATTCGGGGAGTTTTCGGAAAATTACTGAAGACTTCATAAAGTTTTTGAAATCCATGGCAGGTGCTCCTATGATGGTAGTTTTGGGTTTTTTGACATTTCCGTTTACCCCCGCCTTTGCCCCTATTTGGGTATAATCTGCAATCTGAACCGAGTTCACAATCCCTACTTGCCCGCCTATGCTGCACATTTTGCCTATTTTGGTAGAGCCAGCTACGCCTGCTTGTGCAGCCATGACGGTATGCTCACCTATGATTACGTTGTGTCCTATTTGTATGAGGTTGTCTAATTTTACACCTTCTTGGATGAGTGTAGAGCCTATGGTGGCCCTGTCTATGGTCGTATTTGCACCTATATTGACATAATCTTTGATAATGACATTGCCAAGCTGCGGGATACTTTTATAAGTACCGTCTGCCTGTGGTGCAAACCCAAAGCCCTCACTGCCTATGATTGCACCAGAGTGTATGCTACAGTATTGCCCTATTTGTGTGTTGTCATAGATTTTGGCTCCAGGGTGTATGATTGTTCCCTTTCCGATTTTGACATTGTTGCCTATAAAGCAGTGTGGATATATCTTGACATCGTCTCCCATTTCGCAGTCATTGCCCACGTAAGCAAAAGCACCCAAGTAAAATCCTTCTCCTATGTGCAGGTTTTTGCCTGCAAAGCTCGGCTGTTCTATGCCTATTCGTTGGTGTGCATTGTATTGCTGTGCTAGTTTATTGTATTCTTCTAAGAGTTTGGTAAATGCGATGTAAGGGTCTTTTACCAAGAGAAGGGTAGTAGAGACATTTTGCTTGGGTTGAAAGTCATCTTTGACAATGACAGCCGTGGCTTGGGTAGTATAGATGAAATTTTCATATTTAGGATTTGCCAAAAAACAGATACTTCCTTCTTTGGCGGCTTCATCTATTTTTGCCAGTTGGTTTACTTTGGCGTTTTCATCTCCGATGATGTTTCCTTCTAGCAAGGAAGCGATTTGTTTGATTGTGAAATCCATTTATAATTCTGGATATGATGTTAAATTAAAATTAGATAAGGCTAAATTTACTGCAAAATTAATGATGCTTTCAGAATAAAAGGGTATGCTTACCCAAAAAACTCTGTCAAATCCTGTTTTTGTTCAATAATTTGCCCAACATAGGTAATATTTTTTGACAATTCTTCTGAGTGCCTTGATATTGGGCAGGTCTGATGCCTGCGCAATGTCTTTGACTTCTCCTTTTCTGGTCAGGATATTGATTTTATCTCCTTTGGCAAGGTATGCCTCATTGCTGGTAGTGCCACTGACCATAAAGTAATGGATATGCTTGGGTTTGATGCCATAGTGTGCTATGATTTTTTCTTTCTTTTCTTTGATTTCTGCTTTGCTAACAGGCTCTGCACTAAGGAGTAGTTTAAATAATTTTCTTTCTAAAAGCATCTTGCTCAGGGTAGAAAGTATAAAATCAGGATGGTGCTGCCAGGTTTTGATACAAGCCCAAATATCATAATCATCTAGTGAGAGAAAGGCATAAAGATAGTCCGTGTTTTTGGCAAAGTCTTGGGCTGTAGGGTTTTGGTCTATGAGTATTTCTAGCCCTTTCCCCCAAAAAACATCCTTGCCTTTTTTGTGCAGATGTTTGGCACGTGTGAGCAGTTTGATGAGCATCTGCTCTGCACAGATATTGGTTTTGTGCAGATAGACCTGCCAGTACATCAGGCGGCGAGCCGTCAGAAAATTCTCAATGCTATAGATGCCTTTTTCCTCCACCAAAAGTGCTCCATCTTGAAGGGTCAGCATTTTGATAATGCGGTCTGCACCTATTTTGCCCTCTACTACACCCGTAAAAAAACTATCTCTGAGCAAGTAGTCCATCCTGTCCATGTCTAGCTGGCTAGAAACCAACTGATGCAAAAACCTTCGAGGGTAGGTATCTGTGAATACCTCAATGGCAGTCTGTAGTTTGCCCCCAAAGATTCGGTTAAGCTCTTGCATAATCATCAGCGAAAAATGCTCGTGGTGAATGTCTTTGAGCAGGCTAAACTCTAAGGTATGTGAGAAGGGCCCATGCCCAATGTCGTGCAGCAAAATAGCTATCTGGGCACTCTCTACCTCCTCATCCGAAATCTCAAAACCCTTCTGCCGAAGTGTGTCCAATGCCAAGCTCATCAAGTGCATTGCCCCTAAAGCATGGTGAAACCTCGTGTGCAAAGCCCCTGGGTAGGTAAGGTCAGAAAGTCCTAACTGCTTGATGCGCCTAAGCCGCTGAAAAAAAGGATGCTCTATAAGGTCAAAAATTAACTCCGTAGGGATAGAAATAAACCCATGCACAGGGTCATTGATGATTTTTTTCTTGTTCAAAATGCTTTTTTCTTAATTTTAACCTAAATTAACAAAATAAGGTTATAATCACAGTAACAAACAGGCTTTCTTTCGGGTCTTATTCTAAATGATTTTCTTTAGCAATAATCTTAAACCTTGTTCTCTATGCAAAAATACTCAATTCTCTGGGCAGATGATGAAATAGAGCTGCTAAAACCACATATCCTGTTTCTAGAAAAAAAAGGCTATGAAATCACACCCGTCAATAGTGGGGCAGATGCCCTAGATGAATTTCAAAAAAAACACTACGATATCATCTTCTTGGATGAGAATATGCCAGGCATGACAGGCATAGAAACCCTCACTCAAATGAAAGCCACAAACCCCAATGTGCCTGTCATTATGATTACCAAAAGTGAGGAAGAGCACATCATGGAGGATGCCATCGGTGCAAAAATAGCTGACTACCTCATCAAACCACTGAACCCTCATCAGATTCTGCTCTCTGTCAAAAAAATATTGGACAACAAACGCCTCGTCAGTGAAAAAACAAACCTCGGTTATCAGCAAGATTTCCGAAACCTTGCCATGGCTTTTGGAGAACACATGGACTATGAAGAATGGGTAGAGATTTACAAAAAATTAATCTATTGGGAGCTTGAAATAGAAAGCACAGACAGCAAGGGGATGTCAGAAGTATTGGAAATGCAAAAAAGTGAAGCCAATACCAATTTTGTGAAATTTATCCGTGAAAACTACGAAGACTGGCTCAATGACCCTGACATAGACAGGCCTGTACTCTCTCACCAACTGATGAAGAAGAAGGTCTTCCCGATGCTAAAAGAAGAAGAAACCGTGTTTTTTATCTTGATTGATAACCTCCGCTACGACCAGTGGCGCATCATAGAGCCCCTCATCATGGAGCATTTTAATGTGGTAGAAGACAGTGCCTACTATTCTATCTTGCCCACTACTACTGCCTATTCACGCAATGCCATTTTCTCAGGCATGACGCCCCTCGATATGTCAAAATATCACCCAGATATATGGAGTGAAGAGGGTGATGATGAAGGCAAAAACTTAAATGAAGAGGAGTTTTTGAGAAGGCAACTCAAAAAAAACAACCTAGATATAAAGTTTTCTTACAACAAAATCATTACACAAGCACAAGGCAGGTCTGTCTTTGAGCAAGCTGATAATCTATACAACAACCAATTCAATGCCTTGGTCTATAACTTCGTGGATATGCTCTCTCATGCCCGCACAGATATGAACATGATTCGTGAGCTTATGCCCGATGAATCTGCCTTCCGCTCCCTGACCAGATCTTGGTTTATGCACTCGCCCCTCTTTGATTTGCTCAAAAAAATCTCTGAGAAGCCCGTCAAAGTAGTCCTGACCACAGACCATGGCACCATCTTCGTAAAACGCCCCTTCAAAATCATAGGAGACCGCTCCGTCAATACCAATCTCCGCTACAAGCAAGGGAAAAATCTCAGCTATCAAGATGATAAAATCTTGGTCGCTTCTAGGCCTGAGCGTTTTCATCTGCCTAAAGTCAATGTCTCTACCTCTTATGTATTCGCCATAGAGGATTATTTCTTTGCCTATCCTAATAATTTTAACTACTACGTAAATTATTACAAAGATACGTTTCAGCACGGAGGCGTATCTCTTGAAGAAATGATTCTTCCCTTTGTGGTTTTAAAACCTAAAAATGCTTAAATGCACCCAAACTGAGGCTTGTATCACTTTGTGGAGTTCTTAAAAACTTACGATTAGGTGACACAATGCCCCAGTATTGCTTCGCTTTTTATGCCATAATTCTACTTAAAATAGATGAATACTACAAATACTGACATAATGACACATATAAATCACTATACAAGCCTTGGCATAAGCATTGATAAATACAGGGTGTATCTTACTGTGAATATATCTTTAAATCAATCATAAATTTCTTAATATAATGGGAAAAATAATAGGCATAGACTTAGGAACCACCAACTCTGTAGTAGCAGTGATGGAAGGTAACGAACCTGTAGTAATCACCAATAGCGAGGGAAAAAGAACTACCCCTTCTATTGTAGCATTTTTAGATGATGGCAAAGGCGAGCGTAAAGTAGGAGACCCCGCCAAACGACAAGCCATCACCAACCCTACCAACACAATTTATTCTATCAAGCGTTTTATGGGTAAGAGATACCAAGATGTGAGCGGCGAGCTTGGTCTGATTTCTTACAATGTAGAAAAAGGAAACAATGACACGCCCCGTGTGCGTGTAGGTGATAGACAATACACTCCCCAAGAGCTTTCTGCAATGATTCTTCAAAAAATGAAGCAAACCGCCGAAGATTACCTCGGGCAAACCGTTACCGAAGCCGTCATCACTGTGCCTGCTTACTTTAATGACTCAGAAAGACAAGCTACCAAAGAAGCTGGACAAATTGCGGGCTTAGAAGTGAAGCGTATCATCAACGAGCCTACCGCAGCAGCACTTGCTTACGGAATGGATAAACGTGACCGTGATATGAAAATCGCTGTATTTGACCTTGGTGGTGGTACATTTGATATTTCTATCCTAGAGCTAGGCGATGGTGTATTTGAAGTAAAATCTACCAATGGTGATGTGCACCTAGGTGGTGATAACTTTGATGACCTGATTATTAACTGGCTGGCAGATGAATTTAAAAGCGATGAAGGAATAGACCTTCGCAAAGACCCCATGGCACTACAGCGCCTCAAAGATGCTGCTGAAAAAGCGAAAATTGAGCTATCAAGTGCCGCTAGTACTGATATTAACCTGCCTTACATAATGCCCGTAGATGGCATCCCTAAGCACTTGGTGCGTCAGCTAAGCCGTGCCAAATTTGAGCAATTGGCTGATGGACTTTTCCGTAAAACTTTAGAGCCTTGCAAACTTGCCCTCAAAGATGCTGGTCTGCAACCCTCTGATATTGATGAAGTTATCCTAGTAGGTGGCTCTACACGTATCCCTCGCATCCAAGAAGAAGTAGAAAAATTCTTTGGCAAAAAACCTTCTAAAGGTGTAAACCCTGATGAGGTAGTAGCCATCGGTGCAGCTATCCAAGGTGGAGTATTGACAGGTGAAGTAAAAGATGTACTCTTGCTAGACGTAACGCCACTTTCACTAGGTATCGAGACCCTAGGAGGCGTGTTTACCAAGCTCATAGAGTCAAATACGACAATCCCTACCAAAAAATCTGAAACATTCTCCACAGCGGCTGATAACCAGCCTTCGGTAGAGATTCACGTGGTGCAAGGTGAGCGTGCAATGGCAAAAGACAACCGTACCATCGGGCGTTTTAACCTAGACAGCATCCCTCCTGCCCCTCGTGGTGTGCCTCAGGTAGAAGTTACTTTTGACATAGATGCCAACGGTATCCTCAATGTATCTGCCAAAGACAAAGGAACGGGTAAAGAGCAGAAAATCCGTATTGAAGCTTCTTCTGGATTGACAGATGCTGAAATCGCTAAAATGAAGCAAGAAGCAGAAGCCAATGCGGAAAGTGATAAACTTGCCAAAGAAAAAATAGACAAACTCAATGGTGCTGATTCACTGATTTTCCAAACTGAGAAACAAATGGGTGAATTTGGTGATAAACTTTCCGAAAATCATAAAACTGCCATCAATGCAGCCCTAGAAGACTTACGCAAAGCTAAAGCTTCTGAAGATATTGGAGGAATAGACCTTGCTACCGAAGCCCTTAACAATGCTTGGCAGGCAGCTTCTCAAGAAATGTATGCCGCTGGTGCACAAGAAGGAGGAGACCCTAACGCCAACCCAGGTGCAAACGGAACGGGTGCAGATGATGTAACTGACGTGGACTACGAAGAAGTAGATGGAGATAAAAAATAAATCTTCAGTGATTCTCTAAAATAACAAAGCCTCACTACCGATAAAGTAGTGAGGCTTTTTTGTGTCTTACACTTTGTTTTTCTACTCTACCGTAATCTTAAATGAGGCTTTCTTAGACAGCTCTCCTCTATAATTTTCGTAAATGATGATGGAAGAATTTCCTGCTTTGATTGCTTCAAAGATAAATGTCTTTTGGGCAGCATCGCCTCCAGGCATCCCTGCATTGGATTCATTGTCAAGTTTAACCTCTTCACTGAGCAGTTTGAGCGTCTCATCACCCTCTATCTTGTGCTCTGCCCAAAGCCCTACCGAGCCGTGAACCTTGGTGCTAAAAGAAGCCTTTTGCCCTACTTTAAATGTGTATCTCTGAGGAGACAAAGCGTCAAGTTCTATCATATCTGTATTGTTTTCGGAGGTGCTTACTTGTGCAGTGCTAGCACAGCCAAAGTGCGTAAGCAGCAAGACAAACCCTAAGAATAATTTATGTTTTACTGTCATATCAAAAAATAATTTCATTACATTAAACGAGTACAAGTGTACGTAAAACAAAGAACATTGGCCAAGGTAGTTAAAAAGATATTTGTCTAATCTGTTGTTAATGCAAAGCAAGCTATCTGTTTGTGTCTTTTTAGCAAGCCCATCAAAATAAAAGATTAGGCCAAGGCATTAAAAAGCAGTGCAGCCAATACTGCACCCACCACAGGCCCTAGGGCGGGCACCCAAGCATAGCCCCATTCGCTACTTCCTTTGATGGGCAGAAGTGTATGCATGATTCTGGGTCCTATGTCACGAGCAGGATTGATAGCATAGCCCGTAGTGCCTCCCAGAGACAAGCCTATAGCCCAGACCAAGATGGTAACGGGCAATCCTCCTAAATTACCCAGCAAGGCAGTATCAGCACTTACAAAACTAAATATCACAAACAGCAAAGTGAATGTGCCTATTAGCTCAGATATAAAATTAAACAAGGGATTTTTAATGGCAGGCCCTGTACTAAAGCAAGCGAGCTTATCCTCTGAAGATTCTGTAGCATCAAAATGGGTTTTATACATTACCCACACACCCAGCCCGCCAAGGGCCGCACCGAGCATTTGCCCTGTGATGTAGGGAAGGATTAAGTGATACTCAAAATCTCCTTTTGCCACAAAACCCAAGGTAACAGCGGGGTTTAGGTGTGCGGCACTGCCTAGCTGACTGGCTACTACTACACCTATGAATACGGCGAAAGCCCACCCTGTGCTGATGACCATCCAGCCCGCACCTTGTCCTTTGGTTTTTTGGAGTACTACATTGGCAACTACGCCATTGCCCAGCAAAATCAAAAACATAGTCCCCATGAGTTCGGCGATTAAATGCTTCATTTTTCTCGTAAATAGTTAGATTTTAAGATTAGAAAATCTAAATATAATCAAAAAAAATATTTTCAAAAGCCTATTTCTGTGGGTTTTCCTAGAAAAGTCTCTGATGTAAGCGTACTAAGGCATCGTTTTTATCTTTTGTGCTGATAAGTACAGAGATGTTATGGCGGCTTCCACCAAAAGAAATCATCCTTACGGGAATACTTTTTAGGGCATCAAACACCTGTGCGGCTGTGCCTAGCTGCTCTGCTACAAAATCACCGACCACACACACAATGCTTTGCTCGTGGTCTATTTCTACATTTCCAAACTTTTCTAATTCGGCTACTATCTCAGCAAGGTGTGCATCATTGTCTATAGTCAATGATACAGCTACTTCGGAGGTCGTAATCATGTCTATGGGTGTTTTGTAAGACTCAAAGATTTCAAAAATCTTTCTCAAAAACCCATAAGCCATGAGCATTCGGGTAGATTTTATTTTGATGGCAGTGATTTGGTCTTTGGCAGCTATAGACTTGATGACAGGCTGTGCGTCTGTCAGCTCTTTGATGGTAGTGCCAAGTGCTTCGGGCTGCATGGTATTGAGCAACCGCACAGGGATATTGTATTGCTGTGCGGGGTGTATGGTGGCGGGGTGCAAGATTTTAGCTCCGAAGTAAGCCAGCTCGGCAGCTTCTTCAAAAGAAAGCTCTGCTACGGGCTTGGTATTCTTGACGATTCGGGGGTCGGAGTTGTGCATGCCGTCTATGTCTGTCCATATTTGTATTTCTTCGGCTCTGAGGGCAGCACCTATGAGAGAGGCAGAGTAATCACTTCCTCCTCTTTTGAGGTTATCTATGCTTCCTGCTGCATTGAGGCAGATATAGCCCTGCGTGATAAAGAGCATTGTTTCTGGATACTCTTTTATTTCTTGATTGAGTGTTGCTTCAATAAAATTTAGGTCGGGCTCGCCTTCCTCTCCTGTTTTCATGAAATGCAGTGCTGAGAGGAAAGTAGATTTGATATTTTGCTCTTCGAGGTATGCGTGGAATATTTTGGTAGAGAGCATTTCACCTTGTGCTAAGATAATTTTCTCTTCTTTTTCTGTAAATGCGTCAATATCATTTGCAAACACAAGGAGGGTTTTGAAGTGTTCTTCTAAGATTTGTGTTGCTTTTTGTTTACCTATTTCACTTTGGAGCAATGTTTTTGTGAACTGCTCATAATGTGTTTTGAGTGTAGAGATGTGTTTTATAGCAAGTTCGGACTGGTTTTGATAGAGATATTCCGTAATCTCTACCAGTGTATTGGTCGTACCTGATAAAGCAGAAAGTACCACTACTTTCCTACCTGGGGTCTGTACCAGTTGGGCGATTTGCTTCATTCTGTCAGGAGTACCTACGGAAGTACCTCCAAATTTTAAAATTTTCATATTTTAATGTATTTATCTTGGGTGGTAAAAGAGATGTATCTATGTAATGAGGTTAAAAGTTGAGCATTTTGATGGCAGTAGCTGCTGCTTCATCTCCCTTATTACCGTGTTTTCCACCTGCACGATCTAGTGCTTGCTGTTGGTTATCAGGGGTAAGCACGCCGAAGATGACAGGTTTGTTGTATTTTAGCCCCAAATCACACAAGCCTTGGGCTACTGCTTGTGCAATAAAATCAAAATGTCTGGTTTCACCTTGAATAATACAGCCTAGACAGATGACAGCATCTATTTTAGAGTCTTGTGCCATCCATTGAGCTCCTAGGCAAAGTTCAAAACTGCCAGGTACAGTTTTGATGAAGATATTTTCTTCTTTTGCTCCTTCTTGGGTGAGGGTTTGGAAGGCTCCATTGAGTAGTTTTTCGGTAATTTCTTGATTCCATTCAGCGACTACGATTGCGAAACGCCTGTTGCCAATATTTCCTAAGTTTTGGCTACTGTAATCACTTAGATTTTTTTGTGCACTTGCCATTTTTATTGTGTGTTAAAAGAATGTTTTCTTTTGAGTCTGATGCTGTGAAGTATCTGTATGATTTGGGCTTTGTGGTATTAGGGTAATATACTTTTGGTACATTACCCATTTTGCTTGTCTGCGCATGATTTAGCTCAGGGGCTTGCTTGTCTATTTAGTAACAAGTGCTTCTAGTCGAGCCTTGTATTTTTTGGCATCCGTTACTTCTGTATTGGCTTGATAAAATTCATTGATGATTTTATCATAAGCTGTGATTGCTTCGGTATATTTTTCTTGTTTTTCTAGTGCGAGCCCTAGTTTGATTAGATATTGTGGTGTAAACTGTTCGTTGGGCTTATAATTTGCTGCTTTTTGATAGAAATCTGCGGCTTGCCCGTATTTTTCTAGCTCCATATAGTTATCACCTATGAGTGTGTATGCTCTTGCTTGCAGTATCAGGTCGCTGCTGCTAAATTGTTCTAATTGCTTGATAGACTCTTGATATTTTTCTTGTTTTAGCAAGATAAGCCCACTATAAAACTTTGCCAAGTTACCCGCTTTGGTACTTGGGTAATCCTCTGCGATTTCTTTGAATCCAGGGTAGCTATCATTGCCATTGAGTGCCAAGTTGAGGGAGTCATTTTCTAAGAAATATACTGCGGCAAATACTTCTTCTTGAGCTGTATTTTCTTGTTTATCCATCCAGTATCTGTACCCGAATATCCCTATGATGACTAACACGATGATGCCAAGCCCTGCGCCGAGGAGCATTTGGTTTTGCTTGATAAACTTCTCGCTTCCAGCAACCTTTGCAGATAGGTCATTCTGTTGCTCTAGAAGGCTAGCATTGCTTTTAGTGCTTTGTTTTTGGGCGGTTTTATTTTTTTGTGTTTTACTCATTTCTTTTTTTAATTTAAGACCGCAAATTTAGCAATTCTGATAAAGAAGCCCTAAACTTTTTGTTAAAAATACTTGAATTATGTGTATATAACTCAATTTACGTCTTTTTGAGGGATTTGAAAGGCAAGATTCAGGACTTTATATGTTTTTTGTTGGTGATTTTTGATGGGAGTATAAGAGGCTTTGAGATAGATAGTTTGATTATTTTTGGTAAGTACTTTAATTTCTTGTGATTGTGTGTATCCATTTTTGAGTTTTTCCCAGATTTTCGCATTGGCTTCTGGGCTATTATCTTCTGTTTTTTGGAGGTTATAGAGTTGCACTCCTTTGATTTCAGAGAGTTTGTATCCTAGCATTTTGAGCATTAAATCATTGGCGTGTAGTATGTTGGTATCCATGTCTAGCTCTAGGCTTGCTATAGTGCTATTGATGGCATTGAGGTGGCTTTGCAGGCTTTGTTGTTGGTTTTCTGCTTGTATTTGGAGTTGTTTGTGTTGCTCTGTGAGTTGTATTCTTTCTTGCTCTTGTTGCATCATTTTTTGATGATTTTCTTCGAGCAGTATTTGCTGAGCTTTGAGGTCATCGAAGGCTCTCTTTGCATCTTGCTCGGTGTTTACTTCTGAGGTGATATCTTGTGCTATACTGATGATTCGGTATGGTTTTTTGTCATAATCTAAGACAGTATTAAAGGTAGCCCAAATCCAGACGAGTTTTCCGTTTCGGTGTAGCCTACAGAATCTTCCTTGAATTGCTTCTCCTCTTGATAGTTTATCCCAAAAAGTAATGAACTCATCACTTTCACGGTCATTTTCGGGCAAGACTACACTGTGATGCTTTCCGATGAGCTCTTCATACTTATAGCCCAGCATTCTGAGATAGACTTCATTTACTTCTACGATGAATCCGTGTATGTCAAATTCTATGACGGCATTGTACTCTTGGATGGCACTGAGCTGACTTTGATATTGAAGATTGCTTAGTAGCTGCTCTGTAATGTCTATCCCCATTTGTATAATTTTGGTGATTTTCTCTTTTTTTCCTTTGATGGGTGTGTAAATTGCATTGAGCCAAACGGGTTCGCCTGCCTTGTTAAGAAGTTTGACTTGTTTTTGTTTTGTATGCCCTTGGATAAGTTTATCCCAAAACTCAATGTAAGAGGCATCATTGGTTTCGGCAGGAGATAAGAGGGTATCATAATGTTTTCCGATGACCTCATCTGGGTGATAGAGCAGTAAATCAGCCAATATTTTATTTATCTGGATGATTTCACCATCTGGATTTAGCTCTATGGTGCCGAGTGTTCTTTCTATGGCTCGTATCTGTGTGCTGAGTGTAGTTTGCTTAAACTGCATTTCTTCTTGTGCCTTGCTCAGTGCTGCGATTTTGCTGCTCATCTCTTCTTCCTTGCTTTTCATTTGGTCGGTGGTGCGTTGGGCCTCTGCAAGTAAGATTCTATTTTTTTCATTATTTTTGATAGAAGAGATGGCAGATACAATCATCTCTGCAATTCGCTTGATGAGCTCTATTTCATATTTTTTGAATACCTGAAAAGAAGCAATTTCTAAGACTCCGAGCACTTTGAGGTCATTGTTAATCATAGGCACGATAAGCAAGCTTCTGGGCTTTGCCCCTCCTAGTCCAGAAGATATTTTGAGATAATCTTCTGAGGTTTGTTCTATATAAATGCTGTCTTTTTCTTTCCAAGCCTGCCCTACAAGTCCTTGCCCCGATGCTACTCTTTTTTCTATGAATCTTTTGCGGTCAAAGGCATAGATGGATTTCAGCTCCAGCACCTGTTTTCGTTCGTTATTGTCATTAAGAATAAAAACCCCTCCTTGGTTTGCTTTCAGATACCTTACAAGATTTGCCACGAGGAGGTCATAAAGTGCTTGGGCATCATCATATTGCCTGAGTAAGTTGCCAAAAAGAGCAATCCCCTCATTGGTCCAGTTACGCTGAAAATCACGTTGTGCCACACTTTTAAGGTCGTCTTGCATCTTAGAGAGTGCCTCTCCTATTTCTCCTTTGCTTTCAAAGACTTCTATTTTTTGGTCTAGTTTGCCTGTTTTTACATTCTCTGCTATTTGTTGGATTTTACTTAGCTGCTGATTGAGGTGCTTAATATTGCCAATGATGGCGTATGTTTCATCTCTGGTAAACTGAATGTTTCTTGAGAGATTTCCTTTGCTCAGCACCCTGGTATATTCTCTTAACTGCTGGAATCTATTGTCTATATGCTTGGCTACATTCCAGCCCGAAAATATGATGGCAATGATTGTGAGCACACTCACCAGCCCTGCATAAAACCAAAAGAATGCAATGCGGCTTTCAAGTTCTTTGCGTTGTTGTTTGTACTCTTCTTGGCGCAGTGCCATAAAATCTTCAAAAAGCCTGTGTAGCTGCCCTATCAGTGGCACAAGGTTACGATTATAGACAGATTTGGACGTGAGCCTTGTATCGAGTCCTTGCTGGTTAATGTCTTGAAAGTATTTTTTTTCTACTTCTCCATTAAAGAGGTCTTCTATGGCATCTTGGTCTTTGCGTAGTTTTTTGAGATTCATCTCTATGGTGGACAGCTTTAGCTTAAGCTCCGAAGAAATCCACTCACGCTCTATTTCATTGAGTGCTTGTAAAGAGGGGATAATTTTTTCTGACCATATTTTCCGTCTCGTCGCATTGTTGTCATTTACTTGGTTGATGAGTTGGTTTTGTAATATCTGGTTGGTCTGCTCCATCTGATTAAAGAGGTTCATACTTTCATATTCAGACTGCTCAATGATGGCGCCTGTTTGTTTGGCTGATTCTATATAGAAGTTAAATCTATTGATGGTATAAGCCAAGAATAAAAACAAAATAAAAATAATCAGCAGCACATTGAAGCTCACTCGGCTTTTGATGGAGTAAATATTAACCCATAGATTCTTCTGTCTTTCTTCTTGCATATTGCCCTAATGTATCAATTAATAAAAGTAGCGATTCCTTTTCTAATATTCCTTGCAAATTATAAATGATTTAGGAATTTCTTAAAAAGGAATGATAAATATAGCGATTATTTGTAAACTAAAATCATACCCTATTGTGTGTTTTTATGCAAACCTTTGACCAATACACGAAGTTAGCAAACAAAAAACAGAAAAAATGAGCGCAAATCACAGTGAAAAAATAATAGTCTGGTTTAGAAATGATTTAAGAGTCTATGACCACGAAGCCCTCCACAAAGCATCACAAAAACAAGGAGTACAAGTGATTCCTTTTTATTGCTTTGATGAGCGGCACTATGAACAGACTGCCTTGGGCTTCCCGAAGACGGATGCCTTCAGGGCAGAATTTATCTTGGAAGCCGTACAAGACCTAAGGAAAAACCTCCAAGACTTGGGCAGCGACCTCATCATCAGGATAGGAAAACCCGAAGAAGAGATTCTTAACATAGCACAGCAGCAAGGCATCAAGGCGGTCTATACACACCAAGAAGTAACATACGAGGAGATAAAAACAGAGCAAATCATAGAAGAGCAGCTTTGGAAGCATAGAATAGCCCTCGAGACCTTTTGGGGGAGTACACTCTTTCACTTAGAAGACCTGCCTTACCCTATACAGAGTCTGCCTGATATATTTACACAATTCAGAAAAAGTGTAGAAAAACGAGTAAAAGTAAGGGCTACCTTTCCCAAACCCACAGCATTGGCTGCACTCCCCGAAGATTTAGAAAAAGGCGAAATCCCTTGCCTACACACACTAGGGCTAGAAAACAAAGATACAGACACGCGCAGTGTCCTAGATTTTAAGGGAGGAGAGGCGGCAGCTTGGCAAAGAGTACGAAGCTATATCTGGGAGCAAGACTTACTCAAAGTATATAAAGATACACGCAATGGGCTGCTAGGGGCTGATTACTCTTCCAAATTTTCGGCTTGGCTCGCCCTCGGCTGTATCTCGGCAAGGGGTATCTATGAGCAAGTCAAACGCTATGAAAAAGAACGCATCAGCAATGAATCTACTTACTGGCTTGTCTTTGAGCTATTGTGGAGAGATTATTTCAGGTTTGTCGCCAAAAAATTTGGCAACCATCTCTTCTTTAAAGAAGGCATCAAAGGCACACTTGCCTTCCCACTTTATGACAATGAAGCACTCTTTGAAAAATGGAAAAATGGTGAAACAGGCATCCCATTCATAGATGCCAATATGATTGAACTCAAAGAAACAGGCTTTATGTCTAACAGAGGCAGGCAAAATGTCGCCAGTTTTTTGGTCAAAGATTTACAAATTAACTGGACATGGGGCGCAATGTATTTTGAATCTACCCTCATAGATTATGATGTCTGTAGCAACTGGGGCAACTGGAATTATGTGGCAGGAGTGGGCAATGACCCCCGTGAAAACCGCTATTTTAACATCATCAGCCAAGCCAAACGCTACGACAGCAAAGGAGAATATACCAAACAATGGCTGCCCGAACTTGAAGAGCTGCCCGCACACTTGGTGCATCACCCTACACTCAGCAAAAAAGAACAAGATGCCTATGGCGTAAAGCTAGGAGGGAATTATCCTATTCCGATAGTGCCTTTTCGTAAATGGCTCAACTAATATGTGGCTGTCTGGAATCATTAGAATAGATTTAGAAGATATGAAACATTTTTTGCTTATCTTTCATTTATTTTGTATCTTATCTTTCATTGGAGACACAGAAAATCTCCCCTAAAACTCCACAAGCGTGAAATATCTGTGCAACTTATTTCACTCCTACAGAGTTCAGATTTGGGCATATTAGGCGCTTCTATAAAAATCGAAGCCTACTGGGGCATAAGGTGCTCACTAAAAAAATGTTTATTTCTAAAACAAATTTTAGAAATAAGACTTTTCTTGAATCTCCAATGTCTTTAAGATATGTTTATTTCTAGTCTATAAAGTACAAAGCCATGAATACCTCTACACCTTACTCCTCCCAAATAATTATGGAAGATGTGGCAAGGATTAGCATGAAACTAATGATAGGTGATAAGAGCCAAAATATTGATAATGAGCCTTTTTATGGTCATTTCTTTACAGGATTGCTCAAAAAAACAACCTTGCAGATACAAACCCTTGCAGTGGCTGCCGACAAAAACTTGGTGCTGCTGCTTATCAATCCAGATTTCTGGCAAGAGCAGCTCCGCACAGATGTGCTCAAACTGGGTGCACTTAAACATGAGATACTGCACATCGTCTTCAAACATATATTCAGGCACAGTACTTTTAACCACAAACTGATATTTAATGTCGCCGCAGATTTGGTGGTTAATCAATATATCCGAACCGAACAGCTCATAGACGGAGCCGTAAGGCTGGAAGATTTCCCGAATCTCGGACTGAAAAAACACGATCACTTGCTCGCCTACTATAATGCCCTCATGGAACTTTACCAAAAAGAAACTTCTAAAGAAGAGCAGCAAGCAGGGCAAGAGGACACAGACCAAGAAGGTGAGCAAGGAAATCAGGCATGGAGAAATCTTAAAAAACTACTCGACCAAGAAAATAGCCACCAACAAAAACACGGCTACTGGAAAGACATAGAAAACCTCTCTAGTGCAGAGCAAAATATCTTGGAAGGTGCTGTAAATCAAGCCCTTGAAAATACCCTGCAAAGACTCAAACCCGAAGAATATAGCAGGCTGCCAGGCGAACTAAAACGATACCTCGAAAATTTTGAACGCTCCCTAGTGCCTGTGGTAAACTGGAAAAGAATACTCAGACTTTTTGCCAACAGCAGCCGCCGCACTCGGCTCAAAAATACCTTACAAAGACCCTCCAAAAGATATGGCACCAACCCTGGCATCAAAGTAAAGAAAAAGCAAAAAGTGCTGGTTGCCATAGATACCTCTGGAAGTATTGACAAAAAAGAATTGGAAGATTTTTTCAAAGAAATTTACCATATTTGGAGGCAAGGAAGCGAAGTGAAAATCATAGAATGTGATACCAATATTCAAAAAAAATATTTTTATAATGGAAAAGCACCCGAAATGGTCACAGGAGGTGGAGGCACTTCTTTTGAAGCCCCCCTACAATATGCCCAACAAACATACAGACCCGATGCACTCATCTATTTTACGGATGGGTTCGGGCCTAGCCCACAGACCAGACTAAACTGCCCTACAATGTGGCTGATTAGTCATAAAGGTGCTAAACTAGAGAATATGAAAAAATTTATAGGCAGAAAAATAAAAATGCAAGCCTAAAAATAAACGTAGATTGCATCCAAAATACATTATATTCATCTTTAATCAAACCTAAAAAGTGAACGAAACTTATATTTATTACGGCACAAAGTGCCACCCCGAAGAGCTGGTTCAGTTCATAAAACATACCCTACAGACCAATGCACAGGTAGAAAAAGCAAAAGGACACAAAACTCCTCTCTGCATCTGGGGGCAACACGGCATAGGCAAAACCCAAATTGTAGAGAATTTCGCCCAAGAAAATAATTATAAATTTGCTTACATCGCCCCTGCTCAGTTTGAAGAAATGGGTGACCTCCTCGGAATGCCGCAGGTCATCTCTGATGCCTCCCAAAAAACTGCCAAAACCAGCTTTGTCCCGCCTGAATGGGTGCCACGTGAAGAGGGGCCAGGTATCTTACTCATTGATGATGTAAACCGTGCCGATGACAGAATCTTGAGGGGAATCATGCAACTGCTCCAAAACTACGAACTCGTAAGCTGGAAACTCCCCCCAAAATGGCACATCATCCTGACTGCCAACCCCGATGGAGGAGATTACTCTGTTACGCCACTCGATATGGCTATGCTCACAAGGATGATGCACATTACCCTTACTTTTGACATCAAAAAATGGGCACTCTGGGCAGAAAAACACCAGGTAGATTCAAGGGGAATCAGTTTTGTGCTGACTTACCCTGAGGTTATTACAGGTGAACGAACCACCCCACGGACTTTAGTTCAGTTTTTTGAGAATATAACGCACATCACTGACCTAAAAGAAAATCTAGGATTGGTCAAAATGCTCGCCGATGCCTGCCTTGATACCAACACCGTAACAGCTTTTATCTCCTTTATCAACCATGACTTGTCTAAACTCATCACACCCGAAATGATACTCGAGGCAGATGATTTTGTAGCTCAAGTATATGGGCCTATCAAAGAACTTGTGGAGCAAAAAACCAAACGGGTCGACATCCTTGCCGTCATCACTACCCGACTGATTAACTACCTCAATATCAGTAACCAAAAATACAAAGATGCACAAATAGAGAATATCAAATCTTTCCTAAAAATGGATTTCTTACCCAATGACATACGCCTCATTGCTGCGCAAGATATGATGGGAAATGACCACATCAAGTCTATCTGGTCTGACCCTGAGTTAGGAAAAATTTTTTTAGACCAAATGTAATCACAGTAAATAAATGTGCTAATCTGTCAATCTGCCTGTGATTCGTAGATTATATAAAAAAACAATAGCTACTCATTTTGGGCAGACACCTAGCAGCCAAAAATCATCACCCATAAACCAACATTACATTGTATAAATCTATTATCCGCCCTTTACTCTTTAAAATCAACGCCGAGACTGTGCATTACCTCGCTTTCAAAGCCATCCGAATGCTGCACTACCTCCCTTTTGTGCCTGCATTGCTCAAAAAAAAATACCTCAGCCACGAGCCAAGCCTAGAGCGAAAAGTATTTGGGCTTACATTCCCTAACCCCGTGGGGCTGGCGGCTGGCTTTGATAAAAATGCACAACTCATAGACCAACTGAGCAACTTCGGATTTGGTTTTATAGAAATCGGGACAGTCACCCCAAAACCCCAAGAAGGAAACCCCAAGCCTCGCCTCTTTCGTCTTAAAAAAGACCAGGCACTTATCAACAGAATGGGCTTTAACAATGAAGGACTCGATGCACTCATTAAAAGGCTCAAGAAAAGAAAATCTCAGACCCTCATCGGTGGAAATATAGGCAAAAACAAAATTACGCCCAACACAGAGGCTGCTCAAGATTACATCATTTCTTTTGAGGCACTGCACCCTTGGGTAGATTATTTTGTGGTCAATGTCAGCTCGCCCAACACGCCCAACCTTCGAGATTTGCAAGACAAAGAGCCTCTTACGCAGCTCCTCAATGCGCTGCAAGCACTTAACCAAAAAAAATCACAGCCCAAGCCCATCTTGCTAAAAATAGCCCCAGACCTGACAGACACACAGCTAGACGAAATCATAGAAGTGGTGAATATCAGCAAAATAGCAGGCATCATCGCCACTAATACCACTCTAGACCGTAGTCAGCTTCAGACAGACCGCAGCCAAGTAGATAGTATCGGGGCGGGTGGGCTAAGTGGCCAACCTCTCAAAAATAGGGCTACAGAAGTGATTCGATACCTGCACCAAAAATCAAATGCGGCTTTTCCTATCATAGGCGTAGGGGGCATACACAGCCCCGAAGATGCCCTAGAAAAACTAGAAGCGGGAGCTTCTCTCGTCCAAGTCTATACAGGCTTTGTGTATGAAGGGCCAGGCCTTATCAAAAAAATTAATCAGAAGCTGGCAGAAATGAGCAAATAGATGCTGAAAGCAGGTTTTTTGAAAAAAGAGAACATTAAAGCCTAAGTTTCAAATATATTTCAGTCTTTGGATGGTTTAGTATATATGTATCAGTTTTATCAATGGCTAAAACAAGTCCATCGTATTTTACGCATTCTGAGCCTTGATGTAGTGCTGGGTGCAGTGGCACAGGCCTATCTCTGGGCTTATGTGCTTCGTGTAGAGATTCCGATAGAGATTTATGTGGCTTTGGGCTTGTCTGTATGGCTGATTTATACCTTAGACCATTTATTAGATGCCTACAAAATCCCGCATGATGCCCACACAGCACGACACCGTTTTCATCAAAAACACTTCTATTCATTGGTTTTTTGCTGGTGCTTAGGGGCTGTACTGGGGCTTTGGCTGGCAAGTGGCTTGCCTTGGCGGCTTTGGCTGTATGGTGGTGGGATGCTCTGCCTCATGGCATTTCATTTCTTTTTAAGTTTTCGTGTATTTCTTTCTAAAAAACTGCTACTTTTCCAAAAAGAAACACGGATTGCCGTCTTTTATAGCCTAGGAGTGAGCTTGGGGGCACTGAGTGCCTTGAGGAGTGAGGGCATGCATTTGCCAATCATCTGGACTTTTGGGATGGTATTTGGGCTGGCTTGGCTCAATCTTTTGCTGATTTCTTACCATGAAGCAGAGACAGATTCTAGAGATGGGCAGGCATCCATTGCAGGCGATGTGGGGCTTGGTGCCTTGCAGCTTTTGATACACAGACTCTCAGTAAGTGTGGGGGCTTTCTGGCTTTGTGGTTTTTTGGCATTGGATGCAAGTTTGTATGGAGCCTGTGCTGTGCTGGGGCTAATGTGGCTTACGCTGGAACTTGTCAGACGTTTTCCTTGGTATTTTAAAGAGAGAGAACGCTATAGAATTTGGAGTGATTTGGTTTTTTTGTATCCGTATAGTATTTATTTTTTGATGAATGGCACAGGGTTTTGATAGGCTTGCAGGTTTTTATGATGAGATGATGCACTTCTTTTTTAGAGGGGCTATCCGAGCCTCACAGCTTTGTTTTTTAGAAAAAATCCCTCCAGCTGCAGAGGTGTTTATTATCGGGGGTGGCACGGGCTGGATTGTCCAAAAGATATGGCAGTACTGCCCAGAAGCAAAGATTACTTACCTAGAACTCTCCCCCAAAATGCTAGAAAAAACCCGAAAAAAAATACCCCCCGAAAAAAAATCTCAAATTATACTTTGTCTAGGTGATTTAGAGCAGGTAGATTCTAAGGCTCGTTTTGATGTAGTCTGCACCTTTTTTTTCATAGATTTATTTCCAAGCCACAAGGCACAGATGCTCAGTCAAAAACTTGAAATGATGCTCAAGCCCAAGGGCTACTGGCTTTATGCAGATTTTGAGGCAGAGGGAAGGCATGGGTGCTGGCGGAGGGCTTTGATTTTATGGATGTATAAGGTCTGTGGCTTGTTTTGTGATTTAGAAAACACACAATACTGGGATTATAAGACAGTCCTCATGCAGCCCTCACTCAGGCTGGTGGGGAGTCGTTTTTTTTTCAAAAAACTGATTCGTTCGGGCATTTATCAAAAACAAGGTCTTGAACCGAAGTGATAGAATTTTTACGTGCTTTGTGTCTTCACAAAACAAGGGCAACTAAGATATTCGCTCATTTACAAGTTTGCTTACTTGATTTGCAGAATATACTGCACCTTCCATATAGCCAGGATGGACGGTGGAGGTCTCCGTGCCTGCAAACCATAGTTTATTGTCAAAATATGTTTTTGCAAATACCTCATGCCCATTGTTTTGGTGTGGATACACTGCTACTTTTTCTTGAAGTTTGCTTTTGGTGTAAGACTCTTCTGCCCAGATACATTCTTCGTAGCTCAGGTAATCATTGGCTTCCTTGCCGAATATTCTTTCTAGCTGTGCCAAGATTTTTGCTTTTCGGTCTTCTTTCGAAAACTTGGCATAGCCTCCACCCACAAAGCCACAAAGTGCAAAATATGTCTGTGTGCTGTCCGAATGGTCATAAAACTCTGTAACAGGCCCCACATTGCTAAAAAGTATGCCCGAGTATTTTTTTTCTCTCCAAAAAGGTGTAGAATAAATCAAGGCTACTTTGATAGAATCTTGCATCCAAGTATGTGTGTGAAGCGCTATTTCACGTAAATCACTGGGAAGTGTGGGGCTAAAATCTACCGTATTGAGTAGCAAAGCGGGCGGAAGTGTAGAGATAAGTATTTCTGTACCAAAGCTTTGTGTTTGGGTGTGTATTTTGACTTCTGTCTCCTCAAAAACAAGAGATTGAACTGCTTGAGTAAAATGAATTTTTGTATTTTGGAGTTTGTCATAGATGGCATTCAAGAGAGCAGAAGTCCCCCCTGAGATTCTGTAGCTTGGGCTATCCTGCGGAATCTGTACGGCTTGTGCGGGTGCTGTGGAGAAGGCTTCAAAGAATGCAGTTCCTTGCATGTATTGCTCAAAATGAGGGATAGAAAACTCTTGTAGCAAGGCTCGCAAGTTTAGGTGCTGCACCCCAAACCAAGTAGCACCCATTTCTACGGGTGTATCTTTGCTACTTTTTAGGGTGCGTATTCGCCCGCCCATGCGCACTCTTGCCTCTAGGATAGTAGGACTAAAACCTAGTTTTTCAAGGCGATAAGCAGTGAGCAAGCCCGTAAGCCCTGCCCCCAGAATAGTAATTCTAGGATTCATGTGATTTGTTTTTGATGGCTTCTAATTCTTGGCGGAGTTCTTCAATAATTTTACGATAATCTTCCTCACGTTGCTCAAGGTCTTTTTTGGTAGCTTGCAGTTCTGCGAAGTTACGCTTCAGTGCATTGTCATTTTCTGCCAAGGTATCTGCCTGTGCCTGTGCTTTTTCTAGCAAGTATTTCGTGTATCTGTATGATTTTTGGTTAAAGACCCAAGCACCGAGGTTTCCGCCTGCTATTTCTAAAAGTTTTCTTTTATATAGTTCTATTTCATCTATGCCTAGTATCTCTATGACCCCTTCTATGTTTTCTTGAAAGATAATAGGGACGAGCAAGATAGATTTTGGTGCTGCTTGCCCAAGTCCTGAGCCTATTTTGAAGGATTCTGCGGGGATGTCTTTGATATAGATTGTCTTCTTGTTGGCGGCACACTGCCCCACGAAGCCTTGCCCCCAGAGTATTTCTTGATTTTTTTTTCTTTCTAAATCTCCTGCAAAAGCTACCTCGAGTCGGAGTGTTTTTTCAGATTGTTCATCTTGTTTAAGCAGGTAGATAGCTCCTTGGTGTGCATCTAAGGCTCTCACCAAATCAAATAGGTATTTTTGTAAGATTTCTTCTTCACTGAGTGCACTCTGGACAAGCTGGGCCAAGTTACGCAAGACGACAGATTGCCAGTTTCTTTGCTTGATTTCGGTTTGCTGTGTTTCTGTTTCCTCGATTTGTTTTTTAAGAGTTTCTTGCTGATTAATGATAAAAATATTCTGCTCCTGCAAATCATTGACAAGCTTTTGATTTTTTTTGTCTGACCTCCAATCACGAAAATTTAAAATAAATAAAAGCAATGATAAAATAATAAAACTAGAAAACACGAGGGTCTGTGTAAAAAATGCCTGTTCAAATAAGTCCTTAGGATGGTTTGTTTCTAAGTAATCAATAAAAACAGACTGATTCATCAGGATAAACAAGTTAAAGGCAATGGTAAAAGAAAGCAGAATGTACTCTCTTACATCCATAAGAAGCCAAGGCAGTGTAGCCAAAGCAAACAAAAAAACCATCATTCCGTATTGGGGTATTTCTCCTGCGGGGATGGCATAGCCATGTATGACTGAGCATAATAAAAGCATTACCACCGAAATGATGAAACGAGCAATGTAATGAAGCAGCAAATAATTCAATAAAAGTGCAGCACATATAAAACCTAAGCTCATCAGCAATACAGGCACAACTGGTGGGAAATATAGTACATAAAACAAAAGATAAATGAGTGCAATAGGAATTGCAACAAGAATGGTGATGTTGGTAATGCGAATACGGTTCTGAATGTATGCAAACTGGTGCTCTGAGACTCCTATATTAATTATATTTTTTAGCATTGAGTGATGATGGGTTTAAACCAAACTACTTTTTACAAATTTCAAGCCTTATTTTATGCTTGTTTGTAAGAGGAAAACTAGCTCATTTGCGTCTTTTTCTTGATAAAAACAGAAAATTTAGTCTGGTATAAAAATACTTTACTTTGTATTTTGTTTAAAATTTACTTAAAAATGGAGCAAAATCACATGTAGATTAAAAGTATTCTGCTCCAAAATCAGGATTATCAATGCTATAGGCGGGGTCTTGCTTTAATTAACACCCACCATCACGAAAGCACCCCATAGTGAAGGCTTTTGGTAGCGTTCTTTGATGATTTTTTGGGCATAATTAAATGCCCCTCTTTTATTGCCTGTTTTGAGCCACTCCGAATAAAAGGCAATCATAAGCTCTTGGGTTACTGCATCATCTACCTTAAACAAACTCATGACGATGGCATCAGCACCTGCCACTAGGAAAGCTCTCTGCAGCCCATACACCCCTTCGCCTACTGCTACTTTGCCCAGCCCCGTCTCACAAGCACTCAATACAACAAGGTCAGTATCTTCAAAACTGAGGTTCATCACTTCATAAGCAGTAAGAATACCCGAGACACGGTCTAAGACACTGGATTCTTGGGCGAGCAAATCCCCTGCACCTCTCATGAGCATTCCTGTGTTTCGGAGGGGGTCATTTTGTAGATTTTGGAGGCTATTGAGTAGACTAAAATTGGCTTCTTCTTTTTGGAGAGGCTCTTTAAAAAATCCGTGTGTAGAGATGTGCAGTACTCTTGGGCTGAGTATATTTTTGAGTGTATCTTCGGTCGCAAGGTCTTGTTGATACATAGAGATTTTCCAGTTGGGCTGGTCTTCATAGAGTTCTTTGATTTTTCGTAGCTCTATCTCAGTGCCAGGCAAATCTGCAATTTTGGCAGGTGTGCCTGTGCTTTCAGAAGTATAAAAAGTAGGATTCCCGATTAAGACCATGTGTTTTTCTTGTCGGCTGTCTATTTCACGTTGTCTTTTTGATTTTCTTCCTTGTTTTTTATCCATCAGCAGGAGGTCTTTGGTATTGCTCACTAGCTTGATTTCCTTTTGGTCTATCACAAATTTATCCTCATCTATTCGGAGGGCCTGCACATTTACTTGGTTATAGACTCCGTCAGGAGAGAGAAATACGGTTTGGTAGTCTTGTAGTTTTTCGTGGATGGGTTTCCAGAATTGCTCATAAGAATACTTGTCGTTTTTGTCATATTGTGTAGTATTTCGGTAGTATCTAAGGTATTTGCTTTCTAGCTCCTCCCCATTTTCTAGCAAGACTAGCTCGGGGTTTTTGTTGGTTTGTGCCGTTACGATGAGGGCGGCATAGTATATCTTGTCTTCGGAGAATCCATTTTCGTATTTTCTAAATCTGATAATCTCTACGGCAGCTTCATTTTTAGCAAGTCTTTTTTTGACATCTTTCCAAGAGTAGATTTCTGTTTCTAGGCTATTTGCAAAGAGGTCTGAGCGTGTACTAAGGTCTTTTTCTATTTGATTGATTTCGTTTCTGAGGTCAAGTGGGTTGATTTCTTCCTCGATAAGTTGTTCATCACTCATTGCCAAGATTTGTGTGAGTTCTTCTTTTTTCTTGGTCCATTGCATAAATAACTCTTTGAGTTCGGCATCATTGCTACTAAGGATGCTTTTCCTTACTTTGAGAGAGGAGCTGAGCAAGAGGGCTTTGGTAGCAAGCTGAAAATCATACATATTTTCTAAAAATCGAGGGTTTTGGCTGGCTTGGCTGACTGCCAGCGTGTTATAGAACTCAAAATCGGGCTTGATTTTATTCCAGAATTTTTCTTTTTCTCTTTCACTGAGTGCAGGAAAATAAGTTTTGATAAACTCTAAGTAGGCTGCTGTAGTTGATTCTAAGATTTTATTGGCTTCTTTGGCATCTCCACTCACAAAATACATTCTGCCTAGCTTGCTTTGTGTATTGATGTAATCAGGATGATTCTTACTGAGCACTTTTTTATAGATACTTTCTGCTGCCTCGTAGTTGGTTTTTGCTTCTTCAAATCTCTTCAAGAAGGCATAGACATCTCCTGTGAGGGAGTAGGCTTCGGCAGAGTTGAGGTTTTGGTTTCCTAGTTTGTTGAGCCATATTTGATTTGCCTGGGCGATTACTTTAAAGGCTTCATTGTATTGTGCATCTTCTATGAGCACTGCACCTTGTGTTTTGAGCACTTCGGCATAGAGAGGGTGCTGCGTATCAAAGGTATTCGCCGTAATAATTTTGGCTTTCTCAATCATTTCTAAGGCATTTTTGATTTGGGTTTTATCTGCATAAAACTGTACCAAACCTGATGCAGCATAGGTTTTGGCTACATTTACGTGCTGCTCCCCTAGTTGTTTTACCTGGATATCGAGTATTTGGTTGAGATATTCTCTGGCACGCTCATAATCACCGATGGTGCTGTAGTATTGTGAGAGAAGCTGGTAGCTGCCTATGGTTCTTGAGTTGTTTTTTCCGTAGGTATCCTGTGCTATTTTTTCAGCACGTTTTGCATAGCTTTCAGTCGTTTTGTAATCTCCTTTGATGAGGTATAGCTGCCCTAAGTTATTGAGTGATTGGATAAGGTGGTAGCTGTGTTTTCCGTACTTATTTTCTTTTTGGAGGATGTCTTCTTGTAGGAGGGCTTCTGTTTGGGCATACTTTCCGATAAGGATATAGAGAAAGGCCATTTCATCTATGGAGCGTCCTCTTTTGGTAAAGTCATCTATTCCTAATTTTTTGTAGATTCGGTCAGAGCTTCTGATAAGGCTTTCAGCCTCACTGTATGCCCCGAGTGTCCCATAGATTTTTGCCATCAGTGCAAAAGCATCTGCACGCTCGGGGGAGCGTCTTGGCAGTTCTTTTTTGATAATTTGCAGAGAAGTCTGCCCGCTTTGTTCGGCCGCTTTGTATTTTCCTAGTTTGAGCTCGAGGTCTGCCTGTTTGCTTAGCTGTATGGCAGTTCGGATGTCTTTTTCTCCAAATTTCTGGATGGTAAGCTCTGTGGTTCGGTAGATTTTCTCGAGGGCTTCTTGGGGTCTATCCACCAGTTCAAAATAACTTGCGATGGTGTTGGCGATGTTGGGGTAGTCTTTGTGCAGGTCGCTTCTCTGCTCAAAGATGTTTGAATAAGGTTCTTTTTTCAGAATTTCTTTTATTTCATCAAAACCATCTGCAAACTGAAAAAGGTAATGTGCAAGTTTTACTTGATATACTTGGTAGTGTAGCGTATTTTTTCCGTACACTTTCTCCCGAATGACGAGGCTGCTATCAAGGTAGATGCGTGCTTTTTCGGGGTTGGGGGCTAGCTCGGTATAGAGATAGTAAAGCTGGTCAAGCACTTCTAGGCGTGTAGGGTGCGTAAGGGGCAGGTGTGTGAGGGGCGCTTCCCAGACTTGTAAGAAGAAAGAAAGGGCTTCTAAACCTTCCCCTTTTTCTAGGCTCATTTGCCCATTGAGTAAATCTTCTTCATAGCCGTAGATGAGTCCTTTTTTAAAATTGATGACGCTTACTTTTGTAAAATCATTAATTTCTTTGTTGAAGTTATTGATTTTTTCTTGATATATGAGGCTTTGGAGCTGTCCTTTGAGTGCTTCTAGCTGTTCATATGGGGCTTTTTTGGCTTCTTTTACAGCTTTTTCAGAGTATTTTTCAGATTGTTTGTAGTCTTCTTGGTCAAAAGCATTTTGTGCTTGTGCCATTAGGTGAGGCACAAGCACACTTGGCTCTGAGGTTAGTTGGTTGATTTGTTTTTCTGCTGCATTGAGTGCAGAGTCAGCTTGCGGATAAAGCCCTTTTTGGCCAAGTGTCTTTCCGTAGAGTGTCAGGAGTCTGGCAGTTTGGGCTTGTCTGTAGCCTTTGTCATTTTTGCTTAGTTTCCCCCATGTGCCTGTGTTGGCATTGGCAAAGTTTTCCCAAGATTTGGTGATTTCTGGAAGCTGGTCTAGGGTTTGGTTTAAGAACCCTAAATGATGCTGCACTTGCACCTGTCTGTGTGCTACTTCGGCTTTCAAAAATTCATCTGTGATGGGCTGTGTTTGCATAAAACCAGCCAGTTGTTTTAGTTGTGCTTGTGCTTCTAGGTAGTTGCCCAGTTTTAGCTGGATGTCTGTTATTTTGCATTGTGCTATCAAGTAGGCATCGGGGCTTACATTTTGTGCTAATTCTAAGATTTTATTTGCTTCCAAGAGTTGGGTTTGCATGTCCAAGTATTGCCCTTGCATCTGTCTGATGTTGGCTTCATAAATCATCATCCAAGCGTAATAAACATTGTTTTGGTTGAGTTTTTTTTCTACAACTTTCTTATTTTTTTCTGCTTTAATGAGGGCTTTTTCATATTTTCCTTTGCTAAGTTGTTTGTCTGCTTTCTCAAAGAAGGTTTCCCAAGAAATCTGGGCTTGTGTAGAGCTACACATGATAAAACTGAGGATTATAATGGTATATAAATATTTTTTCATAGTTTTATTCTATTTTATTCGGATTAAAAACGCAGCAAGGAGGCTGATTTTATATTTAATCTGTTTATTTTCTTTAAATTCACTTAATGTAACTGTTTTTTTGATGGAAAACAAGCGGTTTTGCTTAAAGGTGCTTGTTTTGTTTTTTTGTATAAAAAAACACAAGACTGGCATATATTCTCCTCAAACTACCATTATGGACAATGTAAGGATGACATGAAGGCTTGATTTAAGATACATTCCAGAAGGATATGCAAAGACATATAGTAGTTTGCCTAAATGTATTTTGTTTTAGTCTTCGGCTGGGTGTGTTTCGGGGAGTGTAAACACAAAACACAGTCCATCTTTGTATTCTGGTCTGATGAATGCCTGCCCTCCGTGGCTTTTGACTATTTTCTCTATATAAGGGAAGCTGTAAGCTAAGGGTCTTGCTTCTTCTGGATTAAATTTTTTGAAGGCACTCTGCATCATATTGGCAGGGATATTTTTGCCTTGGTCCGTAAAAGTAGTTTGCACCCACCGCTGCCCGTCTTGCCTGATGAGCTCAGACTCGATGTGTATGCTGCTATTGTTGGGTGCATATTTGAGCACATTGTAAAACAAGGCAGTCATCATCTCTTCTACATAAAACTCATCTACATTTACAAAAAAGTAAGGTCTTATTTGGTTATTCAGTTGAATATTTTTCTGTGCCATGAGTGCCTCACATCTCTGAAATGCACGGCGTGTAACTTTAAACAATGAGTAAGAAGACACCTGTAGCTCTAAGGTATCGGGCAGATTCTCAGTTCTGTATATTCCTTGCAAAAGGTTGATGATTTGCTGTCCTTGCTGTAAGACTTGTGGAGTGAGTCTATTTTCTGTACCTTGGCTAAAGAGTAGCTTCATGGGGGGCACTATCTCACGATTGATTAAATCTATCAGAAGTGTGTTTTCCGTTCTTGCATCGTCTAGTTCTAGGTTTGCTTTCACAAGTCTGGTTTTTCCTTCTTGTATATTTTTTTCTTTTTCCCGCAAGAGGATTTCTTGTCTATTGATGAAGCTTTGCTTTTCGTTGATTTGCGTTTTTCGTTGGTCTATGATTTTATTTTTTGAATGATTGACAAAGAGCAAAGCCAGCAGAGAAAGTGCAGAGAGGCTTAGCAACACAATGAACCAAATGTTTTGATGAGCACTTATATTTTGAATTTGTTTATTTTTTTGCTCAGACTGTCGGTTTAGCACATCTATTTGAGATTCTTTCTTGTCTTTTTCACGCTCTAGCTGGCTCACCTCACTTTCTTTTTGATTCAGTGAAAGATTGAGGTTGTCTTCTTCTAGCTTAAGCTCGGCTTTGAGTTCAGCTTTTTTGAGTGCAGATATTTTATTGTCTCTTGCGAGTTGGTCTATATTTTCAGATTTTCGGTCTATTTCTCTTCTAAGCTCGGCTTTTTCTTCGGCATTTGGGCTAGAGAGGTTGGGGTTGGCCATGGTGTATCTTCTCTGTGCCTGAGATTCTTGTTGTTTTTTAAATTGGGCTACATTTCTTTGGATGGCATCTAAGTCACGGTATGCCTGCTGATAGCTTGCAAAAAGCTGTTCGTATTCTTCGGCTTTTTCACCAAGTCCTTGGTTTCGGCTCAGTTTTCCGAGGGAGGTATAGCAGTTTGCTATTCCTTTGATAGAAGCAGAGAGTGTGTTTCCGTTGCTGGCAAAGTCATATTCTTGGGTAAGCACATAGGCCTGAAAGTAGTATTTGAGTGCTGTTTTGTAGTCTTGCAAGTGCAAGAAATGCACATCGGCGATTTGGTTCAGGTTTTCGGCGAGCAATCTTTGATTTTTCAAGATTTCACTCATTTTAATGGCCTCTTGCAGATTTCGGATGGCTGCAGGATAGTCATTTTGATACAACAAATGCGTGCTGGCAATTTTTTGTAACATCCTGATACGGCTTTCTGGCAGATTTTCGGCTCTGTAGAGGTTGTAAGCCCTTTGGTATTGGCTGATGGCTTCACTTGGGTTTTCACCTAGTAGCCAATCCCCGAATACCTCATAAGCATCTGCTTTGCCTTCTGTATAAGAGAGTTTTTCGGAGATTTTTAATGATTGAGCAATAAACTCATAAGAGCGTTTTCTATCTTCTTTGAGGTAAGTATGTGCAAGGGCATTGAGTGCTGCTACTTTTAAGGATTGGTTTTGGATTTTTTCAGCCTTTGTGAGAGCACTCTCGAGGTGTTTTTTTGAGTCTTGTAGCTGCCCATGTACACGCTTCACCTTTCCTAGTGTGATGAGTGCATAGGTATTTGCCTCCGAGCTGCCATTCTCAGGAAGCATTTGATATGCTTGCTGTGCATACTGCAGGGATTTGTCTTTGTCTAGCACTAAAAACAATTCTGCTATTTTGCAAAAAACAATGCTTTTCTCATCTACTGATTTTGCAGACTTTGCAGAAGCCAGATAAGACTCCATTTTTTGCTCATCGGTCTGGGCACGTGCATTCATTGCCAAACCAAAGCCTAGCCAAATGCTAAATATAAATATGTATTGAACTAGCCACCGCATATACAATTAGAAAAGAGAGATGAATATTTTTGTGTTTTATTGATGTCTTAACCTACGTATTATTAAATATTTTTTGCTCTGGATAATTGCTCCACAATTATCTAACATGAAAGTTTACCCAAATTTAACGAAACAAATTTTTAATTTATCGAAAAATCAGTGAATTAAATAGATAATACTGTCTTAAATTATAATTTACTTAAATTTTTACTAAAAAAATAATTAGAGAGGAGTCATTTTAGGGCTTATGGGCTGCGTATTTTTATCAGCAAGTATTTAGCCAATATTACATTGCTTGCCTATTTTTAAAGAAATATTTTTTTGAAATGCGCTGGCCTGATACGAAAAACCTTCTTTGATAAGAATCAAAAAGCAGCTACTTCGAGATTATCATCTCAAAATAGCTGCTGTGATTTTAGATTTTGAAAGGATGCTTATATTACATCACTATCATTTTTCGGGATACTTGCTGATTCCCGACTTTGAGCTGTATGATATAAAGCCCTGGCGCAAAGCCTTTTGAGCTAAATGTCAGTTCATTTTTACCTTCTTGCGTACTGATGATTTTTTCTGTTTTGACATTTCCCATCATATCACTGATTTTGATGCCTGCTAGATTCCCAAATGCTTTAAAACTTAGTTTGAAATCATCTCCTGCTTGGATAGGATTAGGGTGCAGTAGCATCTCTAGGTCTTGTAAATTTTCAAGATTAACCTGAATGATGGCACCGAGCTGGTCATTGTTGTTTGCTCCTATCATACGCAGGCGATAATAAATCACAGACCTACCCTCAGGCAGTTGATAATCTACAAAATCATAGCTTTGCAGTTCATTCAGACCTCCGCGTGCTTCTACCTGACCTATGGCATAAAAAGTAGCTCCATCTGTGCTTCTCTGGACTTCATAACTTGTTAGGTTATTTTCATTCAGTGTAAGCCAGCTTAGCAGTACTTTATCATTTACCAATCTACCTCCAAAATCAAGCATGCGCATGCTGAGCGAAATACCGAGTGCCTCTGGCTCATCGGCAAGCTCACAGGCATCTCCTCTAAGCAAGGCATCTAGTGCAGCTTCATTGTTACTTGAGCATTGCTGGAATGAGATGTCATCTATGGCAAAGTCATTTCCATTTTTAGAAAGAGAAAGGTTTTCAAAACAAAGATTGAGCTCTGTAACATTTAGTGGTGCACGATAGATACAGCGAACCACCTGCCATTGGTCTGGCTCTTGTGGCAAGAAGAAATCTGAACCTAGGGATTTGAGTCTAGAGTTGGGAGCTTCTCCATCTGTATTACAGGGCATGGCAGCACCAAAGGCAAAGCCAAGTGGGGCTGCTTTTCTCATATTTGCATCATCAGGTGGTTCGGGGATGTGCTGCGTATAAACCCCTGTGGTATAAGTAGTGCCTGGCAGACGAGACAGAGGCGTAAGGCTTGTGGCACCTTCAGCAGGGAGTACACCAGGGTTATTGACATCTTCCATATCACAGACAGTGATTCTGAGCTGCGGCACATCCCCAGATTGATTGATGCTTTTTACGTTGTTAAACCATGCCGTAAACACATAGTATCTATTAGGTACTGCGGCGTTGCCTGATATATCAATGGTCTGACACCAGATTTTGCCTGCCTCTTGGTTGGGGTAGTCGGCTGGTTTTTTCCACCAACCGTTGATTGCCATAAAGTTTGCTTCGGCGGAGTTGGGGATGAGTGCAGGCAAACCTGCTGAGGGTACTCCGAATCCTTCACAAGCTTCACTGCCGACACCAGCACCTCCTGTGGCACAGTAGGCGGCTGAGAAGTTCCAAGAGTTGCCCCCACCATAGCCTACTTCTCCGTTTCCGTAACTAAACCAGTTTGTTTTGTAGTTATTCATGGTGTGCGTCACACTGTATAGGCCTTCTGGATTAAATTCCCCTTTCGCTGCAAAAAGCCTTCGTTGGCTATTGTCATCTCCACCACTTCCACCTGCGACATCTCGCAAATAACCATAATCGGTAGCAAATCTCGCATAGAAGTCTATGTTTTGCTGGTCATTGCTGTGTTTGTTGTATCTTCTGATGTCTGGATTTTCGTGAATCCATTCCTGCGTTCCTGCAAAGCTTGAGGGGTTCGGGTTAGATGCTGTATTGAGTGCTTTCCAGTTTGCGAAGTTTCCATCCACTACCAGCTCACCCTGTAACTCACACCTTACAAACTCAAAGACCCTGACCAGTCCTGGCATATTTTTACCACTATTTTTGACATTCATTACCCTGACTAGGTAATTTCCTCCAGGTACTACACTAATCGTAACAGATTCTGTACCTCTCCAGACATTGTTGGCACAATCTACCAGTTCGAGATTGCTGAGTGTACAGGCAGCAGCATCATTGTTAATAGATTCAGGTGTATTCGGGGGCAATAATCTATATACAGCAATGGCAGCATTCTCAGAGTTTAGGTCGGTAGAAGAAAACCTGGTATTGTCAAACTGCACAGTTACGGCATTGACCTGTAGGTCAGGGTTTACATTGATAGGCACATTGAAGCGCACCCAGCCATTGCTTACTATAGGTGGGTTGGGGCTTGAAGGGTTAGAGCCATTGGGTATCACACAGACAGGATCTTGGATGCTTGTTTGTGGCCTTCTATCCGTCCAAGTACTTGCTACTTCAAAGCCTTTATAAGTGCCATCTAGTGGGCCGTAGTCTAGCGTAGTAGCACAGTTTTCCCTTGCGATGGTAGGGCCAAAGAAGATACACAGTTTGCCGAAGCTCGTCTTGGCAGGGTCTTTATTGATAATTCTGATATAATACGTCTCGCTTGCATTAATCGTAACCGGAAAGTTAAGGCTTTCTACACCTTCTACGGCAGTATCTATGCAGCCTACGAAATCGTAAGTAGAAGGGTCAGTACAGTCAAACGTACCATTCTCTCTATACACCTCTAAGACCACATCTGGGGCAGCCGTGAAGTTATTGTCATTATTGTCATATTGCACTGTGATGTTATTGGCAGGAAGCGGAAATACAAGTACTCCACCTAGACCTGTGGTGAAAGTAGCCCAAGCATCTCCCTGATTGGTGATGGCAGGGATGCAGCCAGCAGTAGGGGCACTAGCTGTATTGGTATTCAATACATTGAATTGAATATTACAAGCCCCCACATCCTCAGGGCTTCCGAGTGTAGAACGGATATCAATCACCCTTGCAGCTGCACAGTCATCTGCTCCTGTCTCTCCTGAGAAGATACAGAGAGTGCCTGTCATTGCTCCGACATTCAAATCCACTACCCTTAATATGTATAATTTACCTGCTTGAGTAAGAATGGAGACAGACTCAGTCTGCTGCCCTGTAGAGTGTATATTTCTACAAGCGACTTCATTGGCACTGTTTCCAGCTCCATAAATCCCGATACCACAGTTGACAGGGCCAGGATTGGCAGTATAAATCATGAGCATGGGGTCACTGGTGGTTTCTCCATTTTGATATTGTATGGTCATGTTGGTGCCATCACCTAAGAAACGAATCCAGGCATCTCTTGAATCAGCACCAAACGTAACTCCTGAGCAAGCACCTGAGCCATTGGTAGCTGCACCAGTATTGCGGAAGGTAGCAGGAATATTAAACCTGACATTACAGGCATCAGGGGTGAGTGTGATGATGTCTTGGTCATCACAAACATCTCTCTCTCTGGTATCAAAAAGGCAGATACGCCCAAGCATATCTCCTGTAGTGCCTACATTCATCATCCTGATATAGTAGGTCTGCCCTACTAGAGTATTGAATGCTACGGACTCTACGCCGTCTATTTGCCCGAGTGCATCAGCACAAGCTACGGAGATGAGCCCTGCGCAGCTCCCTCTATAAATCTCAACAGCAGCATCTTTTCCTACATTTCCTGAGATGAAGTACTCTAGTGTGGTTTGTGAAGTATTGGCTGTAAAGCTCGCCCAAGCATCCGATTGTAATGTTTTGGACCCAATACAAGAAGGTGCAAGGGGCTGATTATCAGGTAAATCGGTTTCTAGCAAATTAAACAATATATCACAATCGCCTACCACAATAGGGCGAGCAGTACTGCAAAGGTCTTCGGGTCTTACACCTCCATTGCGGATACAGAGTGTGCCTACCAGTGAGTTCTCACTTTCTAAATTTATGACTCTGATGTAATAAGTGCTGTTGGGGTCAAAGTTAGGTGTGGTACTGGTCAGCGTAACGGACTCTGTGCCTTCACTGAGTGCATTGGCACATCCGATCTCAGTCAAGGGGCTGAATACTGCAAATCTGCCGCCTGTAATCTCTGCTCCGATATTTACTATTTCTATGAAGTAAGTGCCTGCTGCAGAGAAGGTTACAGGAGAGTTATTTGGGAAGTCCGCAATGTAGTTTACCCCACTGTCACGAATCGTGAATGCATCAATCGCACCTGCCTCGAAAACCAAGGAGTAAGTGCCAGGGGCTGGAATACTAATTCTTGCCCAGACACTCCCAGTCGGTACTGTAATACCCTCATGAAAAGTATCAAAAACTAGAGCCGTGGTAGCTCCCCCCGAGGTCGTGGCTATCCTATCGGGTGTAGTGGATACTGGAGCATTGATGGGGCTGCCTTTATAGACGACTAGTGCGGCATTGTCAGCTATGTCGGCATCTTGGTTGTCATTATTGTATTCAATCACTAAGTCATTTGTAGGCAGTGCTGCACCTGTCTGAAACTTCGCCCAAGCATCTATCTGTGACGACTCCGTGGCACAAGATACATTCAGAGGAGTTGCAAGTGCAGCCCCTCCTGTGGCATTAAAGCTAGAAAGGATGTTAAATTGTTTTCCGCAGTCTGTACCATCTATCTGATATTGCAAGGCAGTGTAGAAATTATCCTCTGCTTTCTTACCTTGGTCATAGATACAGATATTCCCTATCATCTCATTGCTTGCCTGATTTATAATCCTGATATAATAGGTCTGACCTGCCGTTACTGCAAAACTTGCCACGAGTGTATTGGCGGGTAATCCGCTACTGGCACAAATAATATTGGGAGAAGTGCCCAAACTGGCACAATCAAACGGAGGGGCAGCATTGTAAATAATCATATTGGGGTTATAGACTGTGCTTGCGCCGTCAGCGATGTACTCCACTTGTACACTGGTTACGCTTGCGTCTGTGTGGGTGTAGCGCATCCAGATGTCATTGTTGTCGGGGGCACAGGCAGCAAATCCAGAAGGGGTGAAATTGGCAGGGATATTTGCTTTTACATTACAATCGCCCAAATTTAGGCTCACTGCGGAAGCTACGGCATCTGTGCAGTTGTTTCTCGGGATGACATTGTAAAGACATATTTTACCTACTACTGTCTGAGTGTTCTCTATGTTCATAATCCTGACATAGTAAGTGCCTATGCTTGGTGCAGTAAACTCTAAATACTCTTTTTGGTCTGTTCCTGATGTAATGACATTGTTTGCACACTCGATTAGTGTCAAATCACTGCATGAGCCGCCATAAACTGCAAGGGCTACATCTGTTATTTCACTTTGGTATTCTATCCCGATTCTCTGATTGACATTGGTTACATCAAAGCGTGCCCAGCCATCTCTGAATATCTCGGTAATGCCGCAGCCAAGAGGGTTGGCTATATTCTCGTTATTGAAAAAAGAAGAAAAAATTTCTATCTGATAATCACAGGTACCTATAGACACTTCTTGTGCTTCATTGCAGAGGTCTCCAGGCTGTGCAGGTCCTGAGAATACACAGAGGTTTCCATCCATGTTCGCTCCATTGCTAAATAGATTTACTACTCGCACATAGTAAGTAGTAGAAGGTGCGGCATTGAATGTAATGGACTGTGTGCCGTCATTGTCTGATACTGAGCAGCTTAATAAATCTAGTGTGCCGCCACAAGTCCCTGTATAGACCATCAGCAGGGCATTGTGTTGGGTTATTTTGAGTGTGCCAGACATGGGGTTGTCAGATTCTATGTTCATCACCTGTATGTCATAGGTTTGTATGCCTGCTGTGGTATTGGTAAGGGTTACGGATTCTGTACCTACTCCATTTACATCATTTCGGAGTGCTGCAAAAGTACCCGTGCCTGGGCATCCTCCTTGATAAACAGCCAGGGCAGCATTTTGATTGGTATTGCTATAAGTGATGGAGAACTTTTCACCTGCCTGAGCGGTGTAGCGTATCCAGCCCTCTCGTTGCACAGTTACAGTAACTCCAGCATAGGTAATAAGTACAGGTGTAACAGTTTGGCTGATGTTAAATGCTCCGCCTGTATTGGCTGCGATTTGTGTGCCTGCTGCCCCCGTAGCACAGTCATTATACACAGTGAATGCAGTATTGGTGATGGGAGGAGGAGTGTGATTGTATTGCACCACCACTCTGTTGTCGCCTCCTGAGAGAGAGGTAAAGCCTGCCCAGCCGTCTCTGATATTAGCTCCACTTACACTGCTACAAGCTCCAAGAGCTATTCCAGACCAGTTTGCAGTGCCGACTCTAAATTCGGGGCTGCTACAATCATTGATGGGGAGTGTGGTAGTGGCTGTGATGTCTCCACAGGTATTGGCTAAATCGGTTTGGGCATTCAGATTGGTTTGTAATAATAACCAACTAAATACAATTCCTAAGATAGATATTTTAAGATGCATAGGTTTTGATGTTTTTGATCTATAGATATTTATTTATCGTTTAAATAAGATAATTGATTACAAATAAGGCGTACTTCTTTGACCTAAAAGATACACATGTGAGTATTTTATTTTTTTTAAAGAAAAAGTAAGTTAGTTAAATCGTTTGTTTTAAATTTTTACAAAAAAGCAATTATCTTTGATAGATGGCTTTACACACTTTTTTTCACTTAAAATACTAAGTTGATGGATGAATACAGCAAAACAAACGACATAAATATACATTATCTCATACACTCAGACAAGCAGCCTGGTATTTTGCTGATGCACGGGCTGACTGGCAATGCACATGCTTTTGATGGACTTGTAGAGGCTGGGCTCTCATCTCAACATCAGCTTATATCGGTAGATTTAAGGGGAAGAGGGCTGAGTGATAAGCCTAGCAAGGGCTATAGTATCTCTACACATGCTAGCGATATTATATCACTGCTGGATGAGTTAGGGATAGAGAAAATACACTTAGGAGGACATTCTTTTGGTGCTTTCTTAGGCTTATATCTTGCCAAACACTATCCTGATAGAGTAGATAAACTCCTGATGCTCGATGCTGCTGCAAGGCTTCACCCTGATACTAAAGAGATGCTTGTGCCTGCAATGGGCCGACTAGGGCAAAGATTTCCTTCTTTTGAAGCATATTTAGAGAAAATAAAAAATGCTCCTTACCTTGATTTTTGGGATGATGCCATGCTTAGTTATTATCAGGCAGACATACAGACTTTTAAAGACGGCTCGGTAAGCCCTCGCTCCTTGCCTGAAAATATGGCAGAGGCTGCTACTGCAGTCTTGAGTGAGCCTTGGCTAGCGTATCTTCTGGATGTAAGCCATGATACACTGCTCATCAATGCTACGGGTGTTTACAGCCTTGGTGCGGCACTATTGCCTAAAGAAATGGCGCTAGAAACTGTAGAAATGATGCAAAACTGCCACTATGTGGAAGTATCAGGCAATCACCAAACGATGCTCTACGGAGAGGGAGCAAAACAGACCGTAAAAGCAATACACACATTTTTGGCGTCTTAGCTTTGTTTTGTCAGAACTCTAGCTCGATGCTGGGGTTCCAGAATACTTTTTCAAAATCTTGGATTTGGTGGTTGATGACTGTGATGCCCTCTTGCTCAAGCAGGTTTTGCATTTTTTCGGGAGGGTCAAAATGCTGCCTACCTGTGAGTAAACCGACTCTATTGACTACTCTGTGTGCGGGGATGTCTGTATGTGTATGTGCAGCATTCATTGCCCAGCCTACCATTCTTGCGCTGCCCTTGCTTCCGAGATAGGCTGCGATGGCTCCGTAGCTTGTTACTCTTCCTTCGGGTATCAGTTTGGCTACTTCATATACATTTTGAAAAAAGCTATTTTCCATAGATTTTTATTTAAAAAAGGCGGTTATTTTTAGCTATTATGGCAAAAGATTATTTTAAGTTTAAGCAATTTACAGTTTATCAAGAGAAAGCAGGTCTGCGTGTATGTACAGATTCTTGCATTTTGGGTGCTTGGGCATCTCCAAGGTCTTTTTCTGATATTTTAGACATTGGCTCAGGCACAGGCCTGTTGAGTTTGATGCTTGCCCAGCGTACTGACTGTAGCATCACTGCTATAGAGTTGGATGATTCTTCCTATAAGCAGGCACAGCGTAATATTGAATGCAGCCCTTGGGCATCTCAGATTTGTTTATTGCACACAAGTTTACAAGATTTTATGCGTGCATCCAAAGGTTCAGTATATGATTTTGTTATTTGTAATCCTCCTTTTTTTGGCAATCATCTTACAGCAAAAAATGCTCAGAAAAAGATGGCACTGCACAACGAAAATCTTTCTATGCCAGATTTATTAGAGGCTGTGCAGCATTTGTTACGTGTTTCGGGTGTGTTTTTGGTGATGTATCCTGCCTATGAGGCTTCTTGTTTTGCTGCACTTGCTGCGGAGTATGGTTTGTTTTGTTGGCAGCGTCTTCAGGTGTATCATAGCCCTCAGCACTCCAAGGTATTCAGGACTATTCAGGTCTTCCAGAAAGAAGCAGCAAAAGAGATTCAAGAAGATGTCCTTTTTATCAAAGACCAAGATGGCGTATATCACCCTGATTTTGAGCATCTTCTAAGGGCTTACTATATTATTTTTTAGGCTTTTGAATCCAGAGTAGTTTTGGTTTTTTGTTGATTTGATTGGGAGAAGCTCCCCCTCTTTTGGGCATTTTGGTTTCTGTATCGAAGCTTTCTGCCAGTTTTTGGTTTATTTGCTGTGTATTTTGATACGCTGCGTCTCCTCTCATGCGCATCAACTTGTTGTCAATGCCTTCTCCTGTTTTGAGTGTTCGGTTTTCATTTGTGCCTGTATAGATTAAGAGTTTCTGACCGATACGTATATAATTCGAATTGCTTAATTGATTCCAGTTCATCAGGTCTTGCACAGACACATCGTACTTTCTAGAGATACTGCTGAGGTTTTCACCCAATGCCACCACGTGTATCTGCTGTTTTTTAGCCAAAGTTTGAGGGCTTGCTTCTCTTGGTTTTAGATACAGTACTTGTCCTGCATAGATGTCGTCATAAGGGCTTAGCTGGTTGTAAGCTCTCAATTCATGAACCTGTATGTTATACATTGCGGCTATTTCGTGTAGTGTTTGTTTGTCTAGTACTTGGTGTGTATTGGCTATTTCTACATTATTTGTATTGTCAAAGAGTCTATACGCAGCCTGTTGTCGGTTGATTTCATCATAATATTCTTTTTCTTGTTGCTCCATTCTGGCTCTGAGTTCTTCCTCTGTTTTTCTGATGGTATAATAATCCTCGATATTGGTATTTTCTGTGTATTTCACAAACTCTGTTTCTGGTATTGTTGTGTTGTTTTGAGGGTCTTGAGTGCTTACATTTAGTGGGCTCATCTCCTGTGTCTGTGCTATTGGGATGAGCACGGGGTATATTTTATCGCTTGGCACACGATTTTTACGAAGCCAAAGGTTGTATTTTTCTAAATCACTTTGGCTGACGAGGTAATCTGCTGCGATTTTCTTGAGTGTTTTTCGCTCTTGCTTTGGGTCTATTTTGAGTTTGACTTTATGTTGGAATTGTGGAGCGATTCTTTGCTCTATAAAAAGCTTAAAAGTGATGACTTCTCTAATCAGTGGGTGGGTTTCTTCTGTGATGAGCCAGTTTCTTTTGCCTACTATTTCAGACCTTGAGTGATTTTGGAGTAAATATTCTTTGGCTTTCTGGAAGCCCGCATCTAGTGAGAGCATATTAAAGAGCCAGTTGGCAAAGTAAATATTGTTGCGTCTCATTTCTCTAGATACTTGATAAGTACTAGAGAGTATGTTGAAGCGTTCGTCTATCTTTTCATCTACTCTGAGTTCAAAATTTTCTGCTCGCTGTTCGGATAAGTCCCAGAAGCCTTGTTTTTTTTCATTTATCTGCTGCAGATAAAGTCTGTGTAAGCACAGGTATTTGTAATCTCTTGGCACTTCTTCTTTGTCTAAGGTTTCGTCAAGTAGATTTAAGAAAGCTTCTATTTGGTGTATATTTTCTAGAAAGGGTCTGGATGGGTAGGCAGATATATTTACTTCTATTTGTTTTTGCACCCCCTCAGTAAAAGATAATTTGATATTTGCAAAAGAAATATCATTAAACTCAATGTTATTCTTTTGTGGATTTACAAAAGACAAGCAAAGACCTATTATGCATAAGCAAGTCAACTCCCTGATTAAGAAAAGGCGCAGTACTCTCATTGTTTTAATTTGGTGTGTCAAAAAAGACAAATCTACGTTATTTTTGTACAATTCCAAAATTTTTTCAGATATTGTATAAAAAAAAGCGACATGATGCTGTAATGTACTCTTAAAAAAGCTGTACTAGAGAAAATTTCAAGAAATTTATTTCTTTCTGAGCACCATTAGTCCATCTCTGAGGGGCAGCAAGATATTTTCTACCCGCTCGTCTTCTTGTATCCGCTGGTTAAAAGCCATCATATGTTGGGTTTTTCCATCATTTTTCTTGACTTCTGTCAGTACCTTTCCACTCCACAGCACATTGTCAATCAGTATAAAACTCCCTGATGAGAGTTTGGGCAAGAGCATTTCGTAGTAGGTCAGGTTATTTTTTTTGTCGGCATCTATGAATACCAAGTCAAAAGAGATATTCAGAGTAGGGATAATCTCTAAGGCATCTCCTATGTGCAGTTTTATGCACGCTGTCATGTGGGCTTTAGAGATAAATTTCTCGACAATGCTTTGACGCTCAGGGTTTATTTCTATGGTGTGGAGTGTGCCTCCTTCTTGCAAGCCTTCTGCAAGACAGATGGCAGCGTAGCCCGTGTAAGTACCTATCTCGAGGATGTGCCTAGGGCGAATCATGTGAGAAACCATAGAAAGAAACCGCCCTTGTGTATGCCCTGAAAGCATTCTAGGGGAGAGTACTTTGCTGTGTGTTTCTCTATTGAGTGCTGCAAGAAGCTCAGGTTCGGGGCTTGTGTGTGCTTCTAAATAGGCTTCTAAAACGGGCGAGAACAATGGTTCTTTCATATTTTTCGGGTTTTAGGATTCGGGCAAATATGTCAAAATACTTAAACTATCTTCTTGCAGGGTTTCATTGGCTACTTCTAAAATATTTTCGGCAGTGATGCTTCTAATCTCTTGGATAATAGACTCAATGGTTTCTATTTTTTGCATATCCAAGAGGCTTTTGCCCATCATCAGCATAAAACTCTGATTGCTTTCTTCTGCCATCGCAAGCTGCCCCAAGAGCTGTTCTTTGGCTTGGTGTAGCTGGATTTTGCCTAGCTTCGTTTCTCTCAATATTTTGAATGCTTTGAGCACTTCGGCTTGGCTTTTGGCCAAGTGCTTCTCTTCGGTAGCAAAAGAAACAGAAAACAAACCCGTATCTACATAAGGCTGGTAATTAGACTCTACCGAATAGACATAGCCCAGCTTTTCACGCAAGACCAGATTAAGGCGAGAGTTAAGCCCAGGCCCACCGAGGAGGTTATGAATCAAAAAGAAAGGCAAGCGTTTGGGGTGATGCAGAGAATACGCCGTATTGCCGATTGCACAGTGTGCTTGGGTGGCATTGTAGTTTTTTTGCACCCTCTTTGCTTGGTAGCCTTCAAAGGGCAAAGAGATTTTTTTGCCCTCTCTTGCTGGAATGGGAGCAATGTACCTTTCTGCCAGTTTAAGTATTTTTTTAAAGGGAATATTACCCACAGAAGAGAAAATAATCTGATTTGTGTTGATATTTTCTTGGATAAACTGACAAAAATCTTCTCTTCTGAACGATTTTAAACTGTCTTGGGTACCCAATATATTGTTGCCCAGAGGGTGTTTATCAAAAATAAGTCCGTCAAAATCATCCTGAATGGCATCTTCGGGGGAGTCAAGGTACATGGCCATTTCTTCCAAAATCACATTTCGCTCTCGCTCTATCTGATTTTCAGGAAAAATAGAATTGAATGTAATATCTGTCAGTAGTTCTACGGCTTTCTCATAATGAGAATGAAGCAAAGAGGCATAAAAGCATATTTTTTCTTTGGTGGTGTAGGCATTTAGCTCTCCCCCAAGAGATTCTAATCGGTTGATGATGTGAAACGCCTTTCGCTTTTTTGTTCCTTTAAAAGCCATGTGTTCCCAGAAGTGAGCCATTCCTAACTGGTGCGGCTTCTCATCACGGCTGCCTATGTCTAAGATAAATCCGCAGTGTGCTATTTGAGTATGGGCTACGGTTTTGTGTACTACACGGATGCCATTGGGCAAGGTGCAGGTCTCGTAAAAATCGTTCATTTTTACCAAATTATATTTTTTTGAGTTGCAAAGCTAATGATTTCAAGCCAAACCAAAACCCTTAGTGAAGCCTAAACCCCAAAAATGGATGGATAGTTTTTGTCGGGCTGTGCTGCTGGGCAAGCATTGCCAGGCTTTATGACATAAAAAAAATGACCGACTGGTTTGGGCACTGTGGCACTCAGGATTTTGCCTCAAAATTTTCTTGACTTTTCTCAATTTTTTAGTGCCAGTTAATTCTTTATAAATAGTGCAATTTATTTAGTTTGTATTATTTTTCATGTAGCATATTGATAGTTAGCACATTAGCAAAGTTAAATTTCTCTTTTTGGGCACCTTATCCGTTCCCTCTACTCAAGAGAGGGCATAAGGAAGTCAATTTGACTTGCATCCTTACCAAATCAACAAATGAGTACATTTACTTAATTTTGCTTCTTAAATTTTTCGTGGTTTCATTTTTTTGTAGTTTTTTTGGCTTCCGTTTGAACAACTTAAAAAAAGCTTCAATAACACAAAATATGTGTGTGAGCGGAAGCCAAAACCTTGGATATTAAGCCTTTGATAGTCAGTTACTTATAATGTTACCAAACTTTAACTTAGTATTAACGCTTTCACAAAACTGAATATATGAACCTATGCTTCCTTTGTTCGTTTTGAAGAGCAAAAGAAACAGCAAAGAATCAAAAAATATTATGAAAAAATTAGCATCCATTATTTTATTACTTCTCTTTATCTATGCACCTTATAGCCAAGCGCAGCAAGACCCTAAGGCCAAGACAATCTTAGATGCAGTCAATCAAAAGTACAAAAGCCTGAAGGCCTTCCGAGCTTATTTTGTCTATACTATGCTCAGTCCCAACTCTGGAGTAAATGAATCCTTTGAGGGAAATATCGTGGTGAGAGGAAGCAAATTTTATCTACAACTCCCTGAGCAGCACGTCATCACAGATGCCAAAACACAATGGACATACATGAAAGATGGCAATGAGGTCAATATCTCCGAGTATGCCCCTGACAAGGATGAAATCACGCCTGATAAAATCTACGGAATCTATGAGCAAAACTATGACTATGCCTATGTAGAAGAAATGACCGAAGACGGAAGAGCCTATCATATCATTGATTTAAAGCCTAAGAATAAAGATGCACATTCTTTTTTTAAGATTCGACTGAAAATCGTGAAATCATCTAACTCTCTTAAAAGCTGGGAAATTTTTGAAAAGAACGCCAACAGATACACCTATTCTGTCAATAAATTTGAAGAAGTAAAAGTGCCTGATAGCTATTTTAAATACAATGCCTCGAAGTATCCTAGCAATCCTGAAGTAGTAGATTTACGCTAAAAAATATAAATATTTGGAAATTGGACGATTTAAAGTTAATTTTCACATCCAATTTCCGAATATTTATGAACAAAACAGCACTTTATACCCAAATACTCCAGCTAGAATCGTACCTCTGTGTAGGGCTAGATACTGACCCGACACGCCTGCCTACACACCTACGGCACAAACCTGAAGGCATTTTGATTTTTAACAAAGCCATCATAGAGGCTACTCAAGCACTTTGTGTCAGTTATAAAATCAATACAGCATTCTATGAGGCTCAAGGCACTGCAGGCTGGGAGATGATGGAAAAAACCCTCAAAATGATTCCTAAAGATAAGCTCATCATCGCTGATGCCAAGCGTGGCGACATAGGCAATACTGCCCAAGCCTACGCACAGGCTTTTTTTGAAGAGTTCTCTTTTGATGCCCTGACCATAGCCCCTTACATGGGCGAGGATTCTGTGAAACCCTTCTTGGCAAACCCTGATAAATGGGCCATTTTGCTGGCACTCACTTCTAATCAAGGAAGCCAAGATTTTCAGATGCTTCGCCTAAAGACGGGTGAGCTACTCTATGAGAAGGTGCTAGAAAAAGCTGCCACCTGGGGCAGTGCCGAGCAGATGATGTTCGTGGTAGGAGCTACACAAGCGGCTTTGCTTCCTCGCATTCGCAGGATTGTTCCTGGGCATTTTTTGCTTGTGCCAGGAGTGGGTGCACAGGGTGGAAGCCTAGAAGATGTCTCTAAATACGGAATGAATGCACAAGTAGGGCTGCTTATCAATGCTTCACGCAGCATCCTATATGCCTCTTCTGGAGAAGACTATGCTGAAGCTGCCCGAGCAGAAGCCCTCAAAATACAGCAAAGCATGAAAATCTGCCTAGACAAATACCTCTAGATTCCAATCTATTCGGGTATATATTTCAGCAAAATCACTTCGCTTTGGTCTAGGTCAGAGCGGAGAATGCGGATTTGTTTTTCTGTGCCGTCATCTACAGAAATGGCTGCTGTATTGGGGGTGATTTCTCCTAGGTTATGGGCATAGAGCATGAGGTAATTGTCTTTTTTGGAAGGGTCTAGAGTGATTTTGATTTGATGCCTTGTACCTGTCAAAGTATAATCTTCTAAAATAGATTCTTCATTGAGATACAATGAAATCACATCTCCGTCTATTTCTTTGTGGTCCCAGACCTCAAGGGTGAGTATGGCTTGCCGAACCTCTACGGGGAGCTGGCTTTCACGCGTGATACGCCCCTGAAAGGTATTTTCTGTCTGAATCTCCGAAGGGACAAGAGAATTTTCTGGTTCTTCTTCTTTTTTTGTTTGGGGTTCTTGGCTTTCTTTTTGAGTAGATGCTTGTTCTTCTTGGACAATAAGGGGGAGGCTTTCTTCCACTTTTATAAGCTGTGGGCGGCTCACCCAAAGTTTGCCTGGTGTGCAGTTTCCTTCTTTGCTCCAGCCCTGCCAGTTGCCTTGCAGGTATTCATAGCCCTTATGCAGACTAAGCATTAGTAATCCCTTCTTAAGACACCAAAAAGCCTGTTTTTTGATTTTTTGGTCAATGATTTTGAGTTCTTTAAATTCTATGAAATTTCCTCTTGCTGTGCCTTCTAAGCTGAGGTTGGCAAAGTGTCCATCTACAGTGATTTTAGAAATTCCTTGTATGAGATTGCCTTTTTGAGTGAGCTGTAGCTCAAAATCATATTCTCTGTATAATCCACCTACTTCTTGGCTGAGTTTTCCTCGCCAGACTCCAGATACATCTTGCCCCCATACATTTTGAGAGAAAATAAAAAAATTAAAAGCCAATAACAAGGAGCTGTAAAGAATTTTCATTTGGATAGTATTTATCTATGAGTACGAAATTAATAGGCGAAAATTACAATGAAATTTGAAAGCCAATGGATTTAATGTAGAGATTTGTCATGAATTTTCCACTCCATTCAAAACAATTTCTCTCGAAAAAAGCTATTTTTGAAAACCTTGAAAACTGATATACCCATGAAGCCCAACGAACTCAATATCCCTGACGAAAGCAAACGCTCTGCTCAAAAAGAGATTCAATATGTTTTTGAGAAAGACAACCTCCTTAAATCAGAACCCAATAAATACAAACTCGAAGATTTAAAATCAGAGGAAATGATTTTGAGCATAGGGCCTCAGCACCCCTCTACACACGGTGTATTGCGGATAGAGGTCATCACCAGAGGAGAAATAGTGGTGGATGTAGTGCCTCATTTGGGCTATCTGCACCGCTGCTTTGAGAAGCATGCCGAAAGTCTGCCCTTCAATCAAATTATCCCTTATGTGGATAGAATGGATTATGTAGCTGCCATGAACTCTGAGCATGCCTACGCAATGGGTGTAGAAAAAATGCTTGGCATCACTGAGCAAATCCCCAAAAGAGTGGAGTTTATCCGAGTTTTGGTGGCGGAGATGAACCGTTTGGCTTCTCATTTTGTGGCTTTGGGTACGTATGGGGTGGACATTGGTGCTTTTACGCCTTTCTTATGGATGATGCGAGATAGAGAACACATTATGCGTCTGCTTGAGTGGATTTGTGGGGCAAGGATGCTCTATAACTATATCTGGGTAGGAGGGCTGTTTTATGATTTGCCTGTGGGCTTTGAGGAGCGTTGTCTTGAATTTATTAAATACCTCAAGCCCAAACTGCTAGAAACTCAAGAACTTTTGATTGAAAATAAAATCTTTATCCAGCGTACTGCCAATGTAGGCGTACTGCCGATGGGTTTGGCGATTAATTATGGTGTCTCAGGGCCTATGTTGAGGGCTTCGGGGCTAAAATATGACCTCAGGCGTGTGGACGGCTATTCTGTCTATCCTGAGCTTGAGTTTGAAATACCGATAGGCAAGGGCGAAATGGGTACGACAGGAGACTGCTGGGATCGCACTTGGGTTCGCTTGCAAGAGTGCTATGAGTCGGTGCATATCATCGCCCAATGCCTCGAGAGGCTCACTACTGACCACAAACGCACTCGTGATTTTGACCCACAGGCACTTGTCCCTAAGAAAATCAGACCTAAGGCGATGGATTTTTATGTGCGTGCCGAAAACCCTAAAGGTGAACTTGGCTTTTTCTTTCGCACTGATGGGCGGAGTGATGTGCCTGTACGTTGCAAGGCCCGTTCTTGCTGTTTTAGCAATCTTTCTGTATTGCCCGAAATCTCTAGGGGTTCGATGATTGCTGATTTGATTGCCATCATTGGTTCTATTGATTTTGTGCTTGGAGAGGTGGATAGGTAGCAGAAGGAATCAAAAATAAACTATTCTGAATCACTGCCTAAATAGCTCACTGACCATAGACTGAGGTAGCTGTAAAGTGATAAGATTGATGATTTTTTAATATCTTTGTGCATCATCACTTTAAAACAACACTCTATGCTCGAGACCCTGACCCAATGCCCTATTTGTGGACATACAGAAGCACAATTATTTACAGAAGCCCAAGATTTTACGGTAAGCCAAGAGATTTTTAAGATAGTGCAGTGCCAAGAATGTACTTTTTGCTATACCAACCCTCGCCCTGATTTTAAGAGTATTGCCAAATATTATGACTCGGAGGCATACATTTCTCATAGCAATACCAAAAAAGGGCTTACGAGCCGACTGTATCAGTGGGTAAGACAAAGTGCCTTGAAAGAAAAAAGTCAGTTGGTAGCACGGTTAAGTGGTTTTCACCCCGAAAAACAACTGAAAATCTTAGACTATGGCTGCGGCACGGGGGAGTTTCTGAATACTTGCCGAAAAGAAGGCTGGAGAATAGATGGCGTAGAACCCAACCAAGCCGCTAGACAACAAGCAGAGAAACTCACAGGGCTATTTATCCAAGAAGATTTATTTTCTGAACACTTCACCACAGAAAGCTATTCGGTGATTACACTTTGGCATGTGCTTGAGCATGTGCATGCCTTGCAAGAAACCTTAGAAAGACTCAAGAGCCTACTTTGCCCTGAGGGGATATTGTTGCTTGCGCTTCCAAACCGCAAAACTTGGGAGGCTCAAAAATTTGGGAGCTACTGGGCGGCTTATGATGTGCCACGGCATTTGTATCACTTTTCACCCACAGATGTAGCAAACCTTGCCAAGAAACATCACTTCGAGATACAAGAAATGCTTCCGATGTATTATGATGCTTATTATGTCAGCCTGCTGAGTGAAAAGTACAAAAGCCAAAAGACCAATTTTTTCAAAGGCTTCTGGCAGGGGTGGCAATCTAACCAGCACGCCAAAAAAACAAACCAATACTCAAGCTTAATATATGTTTTGAAGAAAAAAGCACAGTCTTAATGCACTTGTGATGTTTATAGGTCTTGTTGTTCTTCGGTCATATTACGAAGCATGGCCTTTACATAATGCCGATTGCGTCTGTTTTTACGAGATTTGGCACGCTTGGCTTGGCGTTTGTCCACTACATAATCTTCAAAATCTGAAGCCTTCTGGATTTGATGTGTTTTATTGATTTTAGTACGCTTAGGCATATAAGCAATGATTTTTTTGATGAGGTGTATATTTTTTTGTAACTTATTGCTTGTCAGTGTTTTATACTTTAAAAAACAACATAAACTGATTTCGGACACTCCATACACTTGATGACAGCATAGAAATATTTTGAATACATAAAAAGTTTTAACTCTCAAAAAAACAGACAAATGCACCCAATTAAAAAAGAAATACAAGCGGTCTTTGGGAATAGACTCAGAATACGGGTCAGTGGGATACTGATAGAAAATGAGCAAGTACTAATGGTGAAGCACAACCATATCGGCATGGAAGGCTATCTCTGGGCAGCCCCAGGCGGCGGCTTAAAGTATGCCGAATCTGCACATGAGGGGCTTCAAAGAGAATTTAGAGAAGAAACAGGCTTGGAAATATTCATACAAAGATTTTTATTTGTAAATGAATACCTAGAGCCTCCACTGCATGCCATAGAGCTTTTTTTTGAGGTAAAACAAGTGGCAGGAACGCTGCAAAAAGGAGCAGACCCTGAGATGCCCCAAGATGCTCAGATGATTCAGGAAGTGAGATTTTTAAGCATTGAAGAGATTCAGCAGGAAAATCTCTCAAATTTGCACCAAGTTTTTCGGAATATTCCAAAAATTTCTTTTATTTTGAAAAAAAAAGGGTATTATTACTCAAATAACTAAAAAATTAGGTTTCTGATTCACTAACAAATTTAATTGATTAATACAATGATAACAAGAATAATTACCGCAGTTTTAGTGATTGCTTCTCTCTTCCTTGCGTATTTGCTCTACAGCAATGTTAAAGGCCCCGTAGATGAAAAGCAATACATCAGCAGTATTGAGAAGCAAAACATCGCCAAACTCAAATTTGTAAGAGATTTACAAGGCATGTATCTCAGTAAGTATGGCAAATACTGCGGCAACTGGGACGAACTCACCAAGTTTGCCCAATCTGGACAAGTGCCTAACATACAGATTACAGAAAAAGCCTACCTAGATGATGGCAGCGGTCAAGAAAAAGTAAAACAAGTTATCGATACACTCGGAATGATTTCGGTCAGTGACAGTTTGTCCTCACAATACCCCAATATAAACATTGGCCAAATCAGCAAGGCTGCTGGCACCAATAAGCAGTTTACACTCTATGCAGGTGTCGTAACCTCTGGAAATGTATCTCTCAATGTATTTGAAGTAAGAGATGAATACCCCATCAACCCTGAAAGAGGTGCTCAATTTAATGACAAAGAAGAGCCTTACTCTGTAACAAGCCTTATCAAACATTTTACTAAAAGATCAGAAGAAGTTACCCAAGAGGCCATCGAGATACAAAGAAAAATGAAAGGCAAAACAGACAAAGAAAATCAAGGACTACAAGAAGAACTAGACGAAGTTAGCAAATACATTAACCTGTATAGCAAAAGAATCGAGCAATTAGAATCTGCGCCTTTGCGTGTAGGCTCTCGCACTGAGGCAAGCACCGCAGGCAACTGGGAATAAAACCCTAAAGACAAAGGCATGTATGACACTAGAAAAGCATACATGCTTTTTTTATACACTACTTTACTTTGAGTAAGATTTTGAGTAATAATTTTAAAGCATCAAACCCTCGCTTCTTTCAGATACACAACCCTCAATTAGTATGATACAATCCGACAAAACAGATAAACTCTACAAGCTCGATACCTATATTAAATCTGATAAATTTGATGTAGAAGATATGAGCTACTATCAATTATGTATCTCACTGAGCCGCGAGCATTTTAGATTTTGTGCCATCAATACACTAGACCACCAGTGTCTTTTGCTGCAAGAGTATAGATTTTTTACCCGCTTAGATACTGACGAGCTTCTGAGCACCCTGAACCGTGTCTATGACAATGACATGTTTTTGAAAGCCAATTTTTGGAAAGGAATTAGCATTATTCAAAAAGAGCAGCCTTTTACCCTTGTGCCTCAGGCACTCTTTGAAGCAAGTGCACCTGAGAGATACCTACAGCTTGTCAAGCCCAAAACAGACAAAGAATATTTAGTGAGCAATCCACAAGAGCGGCTAGAGGCAGTCAGCTTATCTTACGTAGATGTCAAAGTAAAACAGTGGTTTGCTCAGACTTATCCTATGCGTGATATTCAATTTGTGCACCAGACTACTGCTTTTTTGGAAGGAATATACCAGAAATTTCCTCATAGTGAAGGCACTAGCAGCCATATTTTTGTGGAGAACAATCACTTTATGATGGCAATCATCAGAGAAGGAGAGCTAGAGTTTTGCAATGTGTTCTCTTACCGTGATGCCAATGATTTTATATACTATGCCTTGTTTGTATTTGACGAATTAAGACTCTCTAGAGAAAACAGCCCACTCTATATCTATGGAAATGTTGACCCTATCTCGGCAATTTACCAAAAGCTCCAAACTTACTTTGGAGCTGTAGAGCTGCTTACAGAAAACCCTGAATGGATTAATTTTGAATACCTTTTTGAAGACATTCCCAATTATCACTATTTTGACCTTTACAGCCTTTATTTACTGAGAGATTCTTTGTAATCTTGATAAACACACCTGATAGACTCATAAGAGTTTTGAAGTGATGCCTCTATCTGTGGGTCTTGCATCCAAGCAAGCTCCTCTATACTTTCAGACTTTTGGGGCTTCATCTTAGATTCATCAAGGCAATCCATCGCAAACCATCGGGTTTTTTTCAGAATCTGTGTCCGCCCCATCGTATAGTTGTGCCATGTAGTGCCTATTTTTTCTCGGATTCTTACTTTCACGTTGCATTCTTCTTCTACTTCACGCAGTGCGGCGGCCCTGAATTTTTCTCCTGCATCTAGTTTTCCCTTAGGAAAATCCCATTTTCCTAGACGATACATCAGCAAAAGCTCTTCACTGTTTTTTCGCTTCACCAAACCTCCTGCTGCTTTGAGTATCTTGAAAGAACCCTTCACCATTCGTTTCACCACCTTAAAATTACTCACCCTTAACTCTATTCTTTTTATTTGCTCAAATTTATGTTCTAGGGTAAGTTGTAGCAGTTCTCTCACATCTTTCTCCTGTGCATTTTGAATCAAAATAACCCCTCTCAGGTTATTGTATTTGATAATGCTTTCTTTTAAATCCAGTATTATCTCAAAATCAGACGCATTTACGTCTTCTGTTTGAGGTTTTAGCACAATGTGCATATCATTTATAAAAAGATTCATAGGCTATGCTTATATTTGTAAGCGATTTTTTAACAAATGCAAAAAAAACACAATACTTGATAAATCCTAAATTTTAAGCCTTAATTATATGACTAATTCTACAAACTTATCCGAAGCTGTTGCCAATATGCTCTTAGATGTACAGGCCGTACAGTTTAGTTTTAAAAAACCCTTCCAATGGAGTTCGGGCTGGCAATCACCCATTTACTGTGATAGCCGCCTGACCATCTCATACCCTGAGATTAGAAGCCAAATCACTCAAGGATTTATCCAACTCATACAAGCACAATTTCCAGATGTAGAAGTCATCGCAGGGGTAGCTACGGCCGGAGTGCCACAGGCTGCATTGCTTGCAGCACAGCTTCACCTCCCAATGCTGTATGTGCGGGCAAAAGCCAAAGGACACGGGCGAGAAAACTTGATAGAAGGGCTTGTCAAAAAAGGGCAAAAAGCAGTCTTGATAGAAGATATCTATTCCACGGGCAAAAGCACCATTCAGGCGGCACAAGCACTCAGAGAAGCGGGAATAGAGGTACTGGGTTCTGTAGCCATCCTTACCTATGGTTTTGAGTTTGCAAAGACACAATTTGAAGAAAATGACCTTCTCTTTTATACCTTGACAGACTATACCAAACTTTTGGTAGAGGTCTTTAAGCGTGAGGGTGTGAGCGAAGAAACAATGGCTTCTCTGCACGAGTGGCGTAGAAATCCTGAAAAATGGCGACCTGAGTAAGTATTTATTTTTTTGTGAAATACTGTAAATAACAAAGGCTTCTCCCTTTTCAGCCTACTCTGCTGAGGGGGGGAAGCCTTTGCTTCTCTAAAACTGATTACTCCGCAGGCAAAATCTTTCCGCTGACTTCTCCAAAACCCACTCTGATGCCTTCTTTCTCAGCAAAACCTCTCAGGGTAAGGGTATCACGGTCTTGGATAAACCTTCGCTCAGTGCCATCAGGCATAGTGATGGGCTTTGTGCCTCGCCAAGTAAGCTCTAGCATAGAGCCGTAGCTGCTTGGCTCTTTTCCGCTAATCGTGCCTGAAGCACACATATCACCCACATTAAAATTACAACCATTGACACTGTGGTGGGCCAACTGCTGGCACATATTCCAGTACATATATTTAAAGTTGCTTTTAGAAATGATTTTTTCCTCTCCACCCTCAGGCTTAAGCCCTACTTCTAGCTGTATGTCATAGTTTTTTAGACCCTCAGATTTAAGATAATCCAGCACTTCGGGCTCTTGGGCAGGGCCAGACACACGAAATGGCTCAAGGGCTTCTAGTGGCACAAGCCAAGGAGAGATAGAGGAAGCAAAACTTTTGGCAAGGAAAGGTCCTAAGGGTACATACTCCCATTTTTGAATATCTCTAGCTGACCAATCATTGAAAAGTACCATTCCAAAGATGTATTCTTCGGCCTGAGAAGTAGTGATTCTTTCGCCTAGTTGCGTACTTTTACCTACCACAAAGGCCATTTCTAGCTCAAAATCTAACAAACGACAGGGTTGAAAAGTAGGCATTTCGGCATCATCTGCTTTGCTCTGCCCCCAAGGGCGGCGAATCTCTGTGCCCGAAATCACAATAGAACTTGCACGCCCATGATAGCCCACAGGTAAGTGCCTCCAGTTGGGCAAAAGGGCATTTTCGGGGTCTCTAAACATTGTCCCGACATTGGTGGCATGCTCTATGCTAGAATAAAAATCTGTGTAATCTCCTATCTTGACAGGCAAGTGCATCTTCACTTCTGATTGTGGCAAAAGGACTTTTTTAGAATGCTTGACTAGTTCTGTTTCCTCTTTACTCAGTAGTTGGGTGAGTTTTTGTCTAATGGCAGAGGTAAGTGATTTTCCCAGAGCGATAAAATCGTTTAAAAATTCTGCTTCAAAAAATCCTTTTGCCAACTTGAATTCATCCAAAAAGCCTAGTTCTTGAACCTTTGCCAAATCAAGCACCTCGTTGCCAATCGCTACGCCTATTCGCTTGCTGTGCTGAGGGCTTGAAAAAATACCATAAGGCAGGTTATAAATAGAGAAATCACTTTGGGCAGGCACATCTACCCAAGATTTGAAAGCTACATCATTCATTGTTTTTTAATTTTAGGTTGCTTAAATATACTTGAAATCATACAAAATAACTAGCCAAAGGCATTGTTTGCCGCATTGCCCCTGTGATTAGACCCCAAAAATCACATTGTCAAGCAGCCTTACCTCTCCTAAATAAGCTGCTATACACAGGGCTACTTCTTTGACATTGTCTAGGTTTTCAATCGGAAGCAAGGTAAATCTATCGACTATCTCAAAATACTCTATCCTCAGGCCCGCCTCTTCAAAATGCTTGTGTACTAGGTTTTTTATTTCCTCAATGCTGTTTTTTCGGACCTGAATAACTTCTCTAGCACTGAAAAGTGTATCAGGGATGAGCTTAGCCGCTATCCGCTCTGAGGGAGAGAGGCGGCGGTTTCGTGAAGACATGGCCAGCCCGTCTTCTTCACGGATGGTAGGGCAGATGACCAGCTCTAGGTCAAAGGCAAGGTCTTGGACAAGGCGATGGATAATGCGTGTTTGTTGTAAATCCTTTTGCCCAAAATAAGCACGGGTAGGCTTTACAAGGTGAAATAACTTAGAAACCACCATAGCGACACCATTGAAATGCCCTGGCCTAAAATGCCCCTCCATGACCTGCTCCAGGTAGCCAAAATCAAATTTGAGCAGGGCAGGCGCAGGATACATCACTTGGTCATTGGGCAAAAAGACGTGCAAATTGCTGAATTTTTGGAGCTGTGCAAGGTCATTTTCAAAATCTCTAGGATATTTTGCCAAGTCTTGGGCATTGTTAAACTGTGTAGGGTTTACATAAATGCTACAAATCACTTGGTCATTTTCCTGAAGGGCTCTTTCTATAAGTGCCAGATGCCCCTGATGCAAAGCACCCATAGTAGGCACGAAACCCAGTGAAAGCCCACTTTGGAGAAGTGATTGACGAAAAGAATGCAGCGTAGATAAATTTTCAAAAACTTGTAACATACATCTATCAATAAATTTACAAATGCCTCAAAGCTAGTGATATATGACTAAAAATAGAAATCTTATATTTTTTTTGTAATTTTGCAATCTATTTTAAATGTGATTCTAAATCTTATCGAGAATGCAAAAACTCCGAATACTGTATGTAGCCAGTGAAATCAAACCCTTTCTTAAACTCTCTAAAGTGGCTCAGTTGGTTCGCCGATTACCCCAGGCAATGCAGGAGAAAGGCATGGAAATCCGTATCCTTATCCCTCGCTTTGGTACTATTAATGAAAGAAAAAACCGCCTACACGAAGTAGTGAGGCTTTCGGGTATCAATATCTCAGTAGGAGATGAAGAACGCCCACTCGTGATTAAAGTGGCATCTATCCCCACTGCCAAGCTTCAAGTCTATTTTATAGACAATGAAGACCTCTTCCACCGCAAGGCAGTCTTCAAAGACAAAGAAGGGAAATTCTTTGAAGATAATGATGACCGTGCCATATTTTTTTGCAAAGGTGTGCTAGAAACCGTCAAAAAACTAGGCTGGCCACCAGATGTAGTGCACTGCCACGACTGGATGAGCGCTTTGATTCCGATGTATCTAAAAACTGCCTACCTCAAAGAACCGACTTTCCAGAATACTAAATCCGTCTTCACAGTCTATGACAATGAGTTTGAGCATCAGTTTGGAGATGATTTCTTTGATAAAGTAAGAATGACAGACATAGACCCTGAGAATATCCCTTCTCTTGCTTCTAAAGATTATGATGCTTTCATCAAAACAGGTCTTAAGTATGCCGATGCCGTTACGAAAGCAGAAGATACTTATTCAGAAAAAACCCAAAACTTATTATCTATATCCGAAACCGAACGTGAAATTAGTACCATCCATGAAACTACTGAGTTTTCAGAACTTTATTACCAACTCTATAACGAACTGGCAAGTGTTGACTAGAATCCATATGCGTTTTATGTTGATTTTAATGGGGCTTTTAGGTGTATTTGCCTGTGAAGAGTCCAGAGAGATTGGCTTCGGGCTTATCCCTCGTGATGAGGTCGGTGTCTTTTTTACAGATACGCTCTCGATAGAGGCTTCCACTGTGCTGGGCTATGTCAATAGCACCAATACATCTACAATGCTTGCAGGAAGATACAAAGACACGCAGTTAGGAGACATCACCGCAAAGTCTTACTTTCAGTTGGTGGCAGATACACTGTCTTTACTAAAACTAACAGAGACAAGCACGCTGTCTTATGATTCGCTGGTGCTCAATCTGAACTTTAATTACTTGTATGGAAATATAGCAGCTTCCCAGACTTTTAGCCTGCACGAGCTGACAGAAGACATACAAAATGAAGTGATTTACACCAATCAGAGTAGTGTGGCTTACAATCCTACGCCTGCTTATACTTTTACGGTAAAAGGTGAAGATTTACGAGCATCACCTGCTTATCGGATACGATTAAGTGATGTGCTAGGGCAGCAGCTATTCAATGCGGCCGAAAGTAACCAATCTCGGGCAGATTTCTTGAATAGCTTCAAAGGTTATGCCCTCGTATCACAAGCTACTGAGGGCGAGGATGTCTTCGTGGTGGGGCTAAATACGAGTGCGATTGCTTCTAGGATGAATCTACACTACAGCGAAATCTCAAGCACAAGCACCACCAACCGTATTTTTGGTTTTTTCTTAAGCATAGGCAGAAGGTTTAATCAGGTAGTGAGTGATAGAAGTAGTACCCTCTTGGGAAATAGCTTAGGAAATACATATGATGAAGTAGGCATTACAGACACTGATAGCCTTTGCTTTGTGCAATCAGGTGTAGGTCTTCAGAGCAAAATCACTTTCCCATATTTGCAAAGCCTGAGCAGCCAAGGCAACATCGCCATTAACCGTGCAGAGCTTATTATCAAAGTAGCCCCTGGAAGTACCGAAGAGTTTGACGAGCCTCAGGGCTTGATTCTTTATGAATCTGATGAAAGCAACCAAGTACTCAAAACCAACGTCAATCAAACAGACTTTGATTTGATTGTGCAGCAAGAAGGACGTAACCCTTTTGGCTTTGAAGCACCTCTGGTGATTAGTTATAATGAACGCAGTGAAGAGTATAGGGCTGACATTACTACCTATTTGCAGCTTTTATATACAGGTGCGAAGAGCAATAAATCTCTCTTAATCTCACCTACTGAACTGAGTGCAAGGGTGAATCGTCTTATTCTAAATGCACAAAAAAGTAGCCCCTTTTCTATGAAATTAAGGGTCTTTTATTCTGTATTTAATTAATCAGCAGGGGCTACTCTTACAAGCCTCTTTGCTTGAAATAGGGTAATCTTTATGCTGTATTTAAAATTAGCAGTTGATAACTAGGTTGCTTGTATTTTGCCGAAATAGCTACAAAATGAGGTATGTCGAGAGAAGACAATCCGCCTAGTTATTCTTATTCAATATTCTGAAATGCCATCAATCTATCATTCGTTTTTAATCCTACAGCATCGGCAAAGTCAAAAACAAGGATTGTACATAACTTCTAATCTTTTAATATTTTTTTTATGTGTGGAATTGTAGCTTATACAGGATACAGAAATGCTTATCCAGTTATCTTAAAAGGTCTAAAACGCTTAGAATATCGTGGATATGACAGTGCAGGAGTTGCCCTCCTCAATGGCTCTTTGCAAGTCTATAAAAAACAAGGTAAAGTAAATGACCTAGAAGAGAAACTTCATGAACTGGCACTGCACGGGCATACAGGCATAGGGCACACACGCTGGGCTACACACGGAGAGCCCAATGATGTAAATGCACACCCTCATTTCTCTTCTAACAATACCATCGTGCTGATACACAATGGAATCATCGAGAATTATGCAGTCATCAAAGAAGATTTGCTCAATAAAGGCTATTCTTTTAGAAGCGAAACCGATTCGGAGGTGTTGGCTACATTCATAGAAGACATTTATACACATACCAAGACGAACCTAGAAGAGGCCACTCGACTTGCCTTGCAAAAGGTAGTAGGGGCTTATGCCATCGTAGTGATGGCAGTAGAAGAGCCTGGCACACTGGTAGCCGCCCGAAAAGGCAGCCCTCTGGTCATCGGGATAGGTAAAGATGAGTATTTTGTGGCATCAGACGCAACCCCTATCATAGAATATACCAATGAAGTGGTCTATCTGGATGACCACGAAATCGCTGTCATTAAAGATAAGACATTGAGTATTCGTAACTTGGACTCTATCTCCAAACGCCCCTACATTCATAAACTTGACCTAGAGCTAGAAGCTATAGAAAAAGGGGGCTTTGAGCACTTTATGCTTAAAGAAATTTTTGAGCAGCCTAAATCTGTAGCAGACAGTATGCGTGGGCGAATCAAAGCAAGCACAGGTACGCTGCAGCTTGGGGGACTTACCGAGTATTTTAATAGGCTTTTGAGTGCTGACCGTATGGTTTTTGTGGCTTGTGGCACTTCATGGCATGCTGGCCTAGTAGCGGAGTATCTCTTCGAAGAGCTTGCCCGCATCCCTGTAGAAGTAGAATATGCCTCCGAATTTAGATACAGAAACCCCATCATCAGAGAGAATGATGTAGTCATAGCCATCTCCCAATCAGGTGAAACAGCCGATACATTGGCTGCCATAGAGCTTGCCAAATCAAAGGGAGCCATTATTTTTGGTATCTGTAACTCCGTAGGCTCTTCTATCCCTCGTGCTACACACGCAGGAGCCTACATCCACGCAGGCCCTGAGATAGGTGTAGCAAGTACCAAGGCTTTTACGGGGCAAATTACAGTGCTCACAATGATGGCACTGCTGATAGCTTACCGCAAAGGAACTATCTCAGAGAGAACATACCGCAAGATACTCGTAGAGCTGGAGCTTATCCCTTCTAAAATAGCAGAAGCCCTCAAACTCAATGAGCAAATCAAATACATCGCTGATGAGTTTAAAGATGCTCGTAACTTCTTATACCTTGGGCGAGGCTATAACTTCCCTGTGGCGCTTGAGGGTGCATTAAAACTCAAAGAAATATCTTACATCCACGCAGAGGGCTACCCTGCTGCTGAGATGAAGCACGGCCCTATCGCTCTGATAGATGAGGAAATGCCCGTTGTGGTCATTGCTACTGATGACAGCAGCTACGAAAAAATCGTGTCTAACATCCAAGAAGTCAAAGCCCGAAAAGGGAAGGTAATCGCCATCGTAACGGAGGGGGATACGCTCATCAAAAAAATGGCTGATTTTGTCATTGAAATTCCTAAAACCCATGAGGCATTGGTGCCTTTGATTTCTGTGATTCCTCTTCAGTTACTTTCTTACCATATTGCTGTATTGAGAGGCTGTAATGTAGATCAGCCCCGAAACCTTGCCAAATCTGTAACAGTAGAATAAATATAAATAGCCACAAATTTAAAAAAAACACCATGAATGCATCATTCAGGGTGTTTTTTTAGCTTGTATGGATAGCCTTTTGCTCTATTTTGTCATGCCCTAGGCATCTGCTTTGCTGCGTAGCCCTTTCGGTACACCTTCAGATTCCTACGGAATGGTAAGGACTGTTTTGTCATGTCGAAGGCTCATTCTGGTCAGAACGTCTTGCTGCACAACGCCAACGGGAGACCTCCTCCCATCTCAATTATATTTTGATAAATAACCTTTTTGTTATCTATCTTCACGGCACACCTTAGACCAGTAGGCGCCTTTAATCAGTGAGGGTAGTCTCGCTGCACTTAGACTACGCACAACTAGGGGTTAGTTATCTTCTTTACATTGACAACCTTGTTGATTTATATTGGCATGATTATAATCCCCAATAAGAACGATTTCACAATTAGTATTACTTTCTAGTTTAGCCAGTATTTTTTTGCGTTCATCAGAGCTCAACTCTTCTTCGGCTAACCAAAATTTATCCGTTGGATTATTGAATTCAAAAACACCCCCATTCATTTCATATGCAATGCAAGAGTTTTTCTTAGATTATTTTATTGACTTTTAAAGTAAAAATATAGGTAGAATCTAACAAAGTATTCTACCTATATTTCATTTTTGTTACCTGCCTACCATCACGAAAGCCCCCCAATAATACGGATTTTTAAATTTACTCTTTAGTGAGGTCTGTGCTTCTTTAAAAGACAAAGCCTTATTGCCTGTACGCACATAATTTTGATAAAAAAGTGTCATTAGTTCTTTGGTAGCTTCATCACTGACTGTCCAGAGGCTCATAATGACGAGGTCTGCACCTGCTATTTGCAAGGCTCTCTGTAGCCCATAGACTCCTTCACCCGCTTTGACATCCCCTAGTCCAGTTTCACAGGCACTCATCACCACTGTCGTGTTCGTGAGCTCAAGGCTTGATGCTTCATAAGCAGTCAGAATCCCGTTGTCTTCATTTTGGAGCTGTCTGTTATCCCTGCCCTTTATGCCTTGCTCTGCATTGGCTAAGAAGATACCACTTCTGAGCAGTGGGTTTTGTCTTGCTTTTTCTATTTCTATTCCAAATATCTTTTGATTGCCTGTATTGATGGGGTCATCCATAAAATATCCGTGGGTAGCCACGTGGAGAATACTTGGATTTTTTACCTTTTTGAGGGCTGTTTCGGAGGCTTGTTGGTTGGTAAGCATTACAGACTGATGCCCTGATTTTTGAAGAATCTGTGCGATATTTTGCACTTCTGCTTTTGTGCCTGGCAGGGGCGTTACTGTGCCTTGGCTGCCATAGTCAGGAAAGCCAATAAGGATGGCATCTTGTTTTTCTTTGTTTGTTTTGCTGGTGTTGGGTCTCTGAAAGATGTCTTTGGTATTGGTCAGAAAAATAAAAGATTTTTCATCTATGAGGTATTTTCCATCAGGTTTTTGGAGGGTTTGGAGGCTAATCTGATGATAGACGCCATCTAATGACACAAAAAGCTTGGATTTATTGGCTATTTTGCTTTCTATGGGCTGCCAAAACTGTGCATAGCTGTATTTATCTTCTTTTTGGGCTTTGATGCTATTTCGGTAATATTTGTAATATTTTAGGTCAAGCTCATTGCCATTTTTGAGAAGTACGAGCTGTGGCGTTTGTGGGTGTGCCTTGTCTGCGATTAAGAAAGCATAGTGCGTTTCGTCTGTAAATCTTCCCTCGAAATGTCTAAAACTAATGATGTCTATACTGGCTTCACCATCTTTGAGATGTTTAGCAATATCTTCGTAAGTCTTGACAGGCTCAAAGAGTGTGGGTACACTTTGGGAGATATTTTTCTCGAGGGCATTGTTGGCATTTTCTAGAGAGTCAAGGTTAATCCCCTCATTTTGTAGTTCTTCTTTAGAGTATGTATAATATTTGACGAGTTGTTCTTTTTGCTGAATCCATTGTTGATATTCTTTGATAAGCTGTTCATTCTTGCTTTGTAAGATACTTTGTTTGATTTTGCTGGTAGTGCTGAGCAAAATCGCCTTTGTGCTCAGGTGGGCTTGGTACATTTCCTGCAAGAGGCTTGGGTCTTCTGCCCCAAAATCAGTAGCAAAAGAGTAAAACCTTGTAAAAGTGGGGCGTAGTTTATTCCAATATTTTTCTTTTTCTACCTCGCTCATTGCTGGGAAATAAGCACGTATAAAATCTTGATTGCCTTTGATTACCTTTTTATAATACTGAGCGGCTTGGTTGGTTTTTCCCATTTGCCAGTAGAGGATGGCTAGATTTTCTTGGGCTTGGTTGTAATCAGGGTGATTCTCTCCTAGGGTATTGAGTCTAATTTCTAAGGCTTGTTTGAGGAGTATTTCGGCTTCACTATTTTTCCCTTTGCTTCGGTAAAAGTTTCCTAGATTGCTGGCTGTATTGGCGTAGGCAGGGTGCGTATTCCCAAATCTTTTTTCATAGATTCGGAGTGCTTCTTGGAGCAGGCTTTCTACCTCTGTATCTTTTTGCATTTCTAAATAAAGGCTTGCCTGTAGGTTGAGCAGGTGCGCCAAATCAGGGTGATTCCGTCCGCCCAATCTTTTTTCTTTGAGTACAAGTGCATCTTGAAAGATGGCATTGGCGGCATCGTATTTTTTTTGGTCTTGGTAGAGCAGTGCCAAATTTAAGAGCATTCTTTGGTAATTATTAGAAGATTCTTTGAGTGTGCCTTTGGCTATCTCAAGGGCTTCTTTGAGCAAGTTTTCTGCCTGCTCATATCGTCCTATCATCTGAAAAAGCATTCCTTTGTTATTAAGTACGATGGCGTAAGTAATGCTTTTTTTACCTTCTGTGGCTGCTGTTATTTGGAGGGCTTCTTCAAAATACTGCTCTGCTTCGGTATATTTCCCTGTATTTTTGTAAGTCATTGCCAAGTTATTGAGGGCAGTGGCATAGCCTGTGTTTTGTGTGCCTTGATTGTCTTTTCTGACATTGAGTGCAGACTGATTGGCATTGAGGGCATCTTCATAGCGGGCTGTAGTAAGGTAAAGCAGCCCAAGATTGGCAATTACCTTTGGGTAGAAAATGGTCTGCTGGGCATTGGCTTCCTCAAATTTTGCCTTTGCGAGTATAAAAAAATATTCAGCCCTTTTAAAACGATAGTTGGCGTAAGAAAACTGCCCAAGTTCATTGTAATCTTTTCCTAGCTTGAGAGCGTCTTGGCTTTGGTCTTCCGTAAGCCCCATGAGGTCAGTTACTCTGACGAGGTTTTTTTTATACTTTTCTGCCCTTTCTTGGTGTTCGTAGAGTCCAGAGTTATCACTCAGGGCTATGGCAAAGCTGAAGTTAGTGCTATCATACGCATTGCGCATTTCTTCAAACTGCTGGCTGATTAAATCTTGCCCTGCTTCTTTGATGTCTTCCTCTATTTGTTGTTTCTTTTCTTTTGTCTTTTCTTTTACCTTGTCTTTAAGCTTGCCTAAGACACCTCCTTGTGCAGAAGCTGTGTGTAGAGAGAAAAACAAAAGCCCTATACCAAATAAGCCTGTGATAAAAAGTTGCGTAAGTGTTTTCATAGAGATAAATATAATTTAAAGGGATGTGTAATAAATACGAATATTTTATAGTTTTATTCCAAATAAACTTACATTCTTGCTTATGTTTGCTATCAAGAAAGACCAATATTTTTAGGCAAGTATTTTTTTTTAGAATAAAAATGATACCTTTGTAAGTAGTACCAAGTTTGGGTTTTTTTGAACAGCAAAAAAAATTTAAACTTTAATCCTTGAATCAAACAAAAACATAACGATGTCTGCAAAAACAGTTGATTTGGTTTTATTAGTAGATGACAATGATACGGATAACTTTATCAGTAAAAGAATTGTCGAGATTACTAAATTCGCCAAAAGAGTAGAAATTCGTAGCTCAGGAAAAAGTGCCCTAGAATACCTCGAAGAAGTACAACACACGCCCGAAAATCTACCTGAAATCATATTTTTGGATATAAATATGCCCATAGTAGATGGTTTTGTATTTTTATTTGAATTTGAAGCATTTCCTGATGCCATCCGCAAAAAATGCAAAGTAGTGATTCTATCCAGCTCTAACAATAAAAGAGACATCGCGAAGATTGTCGATAATGAGTACGTGATTAAGTTTATCACCAAGCCCCTCACCGAGCGAGCATTGAAAGAAATACAAGATTTACTCATCTGATAACTTCTAAACAAGCCGTAAACTACCTAGGTTTGATTTAAAATAACTGGATAGTTTTACGGCTCATTTTATTTATCAAAAACTAGCTTTCACAAAATATATATAATAACTGTCAATATTTCCAAATGGGTATGTTTTAAGCCTAACCTCGTACATGCCACACCTTATCCAAAAAACAATCGCCCTTGTGCTTCTCGTTCTACTAAGCCCTTTGCTATTGCTTGCCTTGATAATTATCACTTCTATTACGCTCAAAAATCCCTTCTTCAGACAGTCCAGAATAGGTCTAAATGAAAAAAAATTCACGCTATACAAACTCAAAACCATGCAGCAAATCTATGATAAAAATGGATTCTTAGTGCCTGATAATCAAAGATTTACATTTTTTGGGATTTTTTTGCGTAAAACCTCAATAGACGAATTGCCGCAACTATGGCACGTGCTGACAGGAGAGATGAACTTGGTGGGGCCACGCCCACTTCTGCCCGAGTATCTCCCGTTATACAATGAAAAACAACGCAGAAGACACCATGTCAGGCCAGGCATTACGGGTTGGGCACAGATAAACGGACGCAATAGGCTGCCTTGGAAAGCACGTCTGGAGATGGATACTTGGTATGTACAAAACCGCACTTGGCAGCTTGATTTACAAATACTGTGGCTGACTGCCCTCAAAGTATTCCACAAAAATGATGGAGAAATACTGAGCGAAAAATTTAATGGAAATACATAAATAAAAAATACGATGCTCATATATGGTGCAGGAGAAAACGCAGCCGTCATCTGGGAGGCATTAGAAAGTAAAAAAATAGAAGTAAAAGGCCTTTTTGATGACAGACCCAGCCAAGCCTTTTTCAAGGGGCTAAGGGTTTTATCAGGCTACCAGCCAGACTTTTGCCCTGGTGAGACACTGATTATCAGCATCGGAGACAATCAAACCAGGGCTCAGATAGCCTCCAAAATCGTGCATGCCTTTGCTCAGGTGATACATGAAAGGGCTTGCGTATCTCCTACAGCAGACATTGCCGAGGGGGCAGTCATCATGGCAGGTGCTGTGATACAGGCCTATGCCAAAATAGGCAAACATACCCTCCTAAATACCGCCTCTGTGATAGAGCATGATGCTTTGATAGGAGATTTCGTACACATTGCCCCTGGTGCAGTCTTGGGTGGGCGTGTGTGTATCGGAGATTTTTCACTCATCGGCTTAAATGCCTCTATTTTGCCTGGCATCAAGATAGGCAATCACTGCTGTATTGGGGCAGGGGCTGTAGTTACCAGAGATATTCCAGACAATGCCCTCGCTTGGGGAAACCCTGCAAGGATTAAAATACCTTACAAGAATGGGCTAAGTAGCTAATAATCAATAATTTAAAACAACTAATGACATAACTCAACCCTGATATAGCATTTATTCAAAAAAAAATGATTCATGCAATCCAAAAAAATATACCTCTCACCTCCGCACCTAAGCGGAAAAGAAATTGGCTACATCACCGAAGCAATGGCTCAAAACTGGGTCGCTCCTGTAGGTAAAAATTTAGATGATTTTGAGCAAGCCATTTGTAGATTTACAAAAATCCCTCACTGCCTTGCACTCAATAGCGGCACCGCTGCACTGCACCTAGCACTACATCTGCTCGGCGTAAGTGAGGGGGATGTGGTGCTTTGCCCTAGTTTTACGTTCGTGGCTACAGTCAATCCTATTTTGTACCAAAAAGCCCGCCCCGTGCTGATAGACAGTGAGTCTGATACCTGGAATATCTGCCCTCAGTTATTAGAAAGAGCACTCTTAGACCTTACTCAGAAAGGCATCAGGCCGAAGGCTATTTTGGTAGTGCACCTCTATGGGCAGATGGCAAAAATGAGTGAAGTCTTAGACATTGCACAGCATTACCAGGTGCCCATCATAGAAGATGCTGCCGAAGCCATGGGCAGCTTGTATGGCTCAAAAGCTGCGGGTACTTTGGGTGATTTGGGTGTGTTTTCTTTTAATGGCAATAAAATCATCACTACTTCGGCAGGGGGGGCACTGCTCACACACTCAGAAGCACAAAAAGAAAAAGCACTTTTTTGGGCAACACAAGCCAAAGATCAAGCCGCACACTACCAGCACAGTGAGCTGGGCTACAACTACAGAATGAGTAATCTCTTGGCAGGCATTGGTCTCGGACAGATGCAAGTCTTAGAAGAAAGAATCTGTCAGAGAAGAAGTAATTATGCCCATTACAAAGAGGCCTTGGCAGATTTATCTTTGGTTTTTTTAGAAGAATATCCCAACACCTACAGCAATAGATGGCTTACATGCCTGCTTACGCCTAGTTTTGAGATGCGTGAGAAGATTCGCATGGCTTTGCTTGCCCAAGACATAGAAAGCCGCCCACTCTGGAAGCCTCTACACTTACAGCCCTTGTATGCCCACACTGTTTTTTACAACCAAGGCATCAGCGAAGATTTATTCCAAAGAGGACTTTGTCTGCCTTCTGGCTCCTCTTTACAAGAAAGTGAACTCAATAAAATTGTAGAGATTATACGAAGCGTGGTGTATTTGTCAGAAAATTAGTGGGAAATGCTGGATGTAATTAAATAAAAGTAGCGAGGGGGGGAATTGAACCCCCGACCTCCGGGTTATGAATCCGACGCTCTAACCATCTGAGCTACCTCGCCAAATTGTGGACAAAGGGAATAATTTTGTGCTTATTTTTCCTTTGGCTTGCAAAGGTAAATCTTTTTGTTTAAAATGCCATAATTTTTAATAAAAATTAAAACACAAAAAATGGAGAAGTATAAATTTACAGGAGAATACGAAATAAATGCCTCTCCAAGAAGCATTTACCCTTACTTACACAATGCCAACAGCCTGTCAGAGTGGTTTATAGGCCCCGTAAAAATGGACGTGCCTAAGCAATATAATTTTATGTGGGACAATACAGACCACTTTGCAAGGCTCACTGTCTCACGCTTAAACAAGCAAGTAAAGTTTGAGTTTTTGGATGAAAATAAACAAATAGAAGACAACCCAAACTATCTCGACATTCGTCTGCAACAAAGCGAACTTACAGATGTTACTTACATAAATATTACAGATTATTCTGAAATGACAGACGAGCAAGACTTACAAGACCTCTGGGAGGGGCTTATTACTCGTTTGCGTGAAGTGCTAGGCGTATAGAGGATACAGGCAAATTAAGTAAATTTTGGTTTGGTATCTCTTGAATGAAGCCTTGCAAGACTGATTTTTTATGAAAAAAATTGATAGATTAATTTTAGGTGCTTTTATAGGCCCTTTCATCCTGACTACAGCCGTAGTCGTCTTTATTCTTTTGATTCAGCAGCTAATGCAGCAGCTAGAGCATCTTTTAGGCAAAGGAGTATCTTATTTTGTATTTGCCGAATTGATTTTTTATTTTTCTGTGCACATTGTTCCTTTGGCGTTGCCCCTTGCAATTTTGCTGTCCTCTCTGATTACTTTCGGAAACTTGGGCGAGCACATGGAGCTCACCGCACTCAAAGGTGCGGGCATCTCCTTGACGAGAGTCTTAGCACCTATTTTTATACTGACAGCCTTTGTGTCTGTGGGTTCGTTTTGGTTTAATGACAGGATAGTGCCCATAGCCAACCTAGAGGCTTATCGGCTTCTTTGGGACATCAAGCAGAAAAGCCCCTCACTGAGCATCAAAGAAGGGGCTTTTTACAATGGCCTGCCAGGATACAGCATCAAAATCAACCAAAAATTTACAGATGGCAAGTCCATCAAAGATGTCATGATTTATGACCATACAGATAGGCGTGGCAATACCAAACTGATTTTGGCAGACTCGGGGCGGATGTACACCATTCGCAATGACCGATACCTCGTCTTAGAGCTATTCAAAGGCAAAAGCTACAATGACAAAGTAGCTATGCAAGATGGCAACAACTCTACCCAAAAGTTTTTGAGAAGCAATTTTGACAAAAGCCAAGTTGTATTCAATCTCAGTTCTTTTGATATGCAATCTACAGATAAAAAACTCTTTGAGCAGCACAGATACATGCGCAATGCCAGACAGCTCGCCCTAGATGTGGACTCAATCAACCAATCACTTATCAAAGGAAAAAAAGAAGTCATCAATAACCTGCTGCCAAACTACCGCTACCACCTTAAAGAAACAGAAAAAATAGAAAAAGCAGTAGATAAATCACTTCTTACAAATCTCAACTTAAATGAAGAAGATACACTCAACAAATCTGCTGCCGCATTTAAAAAACAAAAACGCCAGAAACAAAATGACAAAGACGCTGACAAAGACACTGAAACACCATCACAAAATCAAACAAAAATAAGCACTACCTCGGGTGTCAGCCTCCAAGAAAAAAACTTACCCGAACGATTCAGACCCAAACAAGAGAAGGACTTGGCTAAAAAAGTCAAAGTAACACAAGAAAAGGAACTGCCAAAAAGAAATAAATCCCAACAAGAAGTCAAGCCTATCGTAAGCCAAGCCTCTAACCGAATCGTAGAAAATGTAACAGAGGTGCAGAAGGTTACAAGGGCACTTTCCCAAGCAAAAGGACTTGCTTCTTTTACTAAAAACTATGCAAACAACACAAAAGCACAAGCAAAGCAAGCAAGGGAGTTCTTGGTGGAGCTATACAAAAAATACACACTGGCATTTGCTTGTATTTCTATGTTTTTGATAGGTGCACCCCTAGGAGCTATCATTAAAAAAGGAGGACTTGGTGTGCCTGTGCTGATTTCTATTATTTTCTTTATTTTGTTTTATGTAATCTCTATCACTGGTGAAAAATGGGTCAAAGAAGGCTTTATATCCGCCCTCTTAGGGATGTCTCTCTCAAATATCGTGTTATTATTCTTTGGATTTTTATTTTTAAATCAAGCCCGAAACGATTCCAGACTCTTTGAAACTGACTTTTATTTGGTTTGGTGGGATAAGATTCAAAAACGATTTAGAAAAAAGCCTGCCTGATAATTGTTTTTTTACTACAAAAAACCGAAATTTGCAAATTAATATGAATAAACCCATTAATACTAATAATTTATAATCATCATGTATCTAACCCAAGAAAAGAAGCAGGAGTTATTCGAGAATCACGGCAAGGCAAAATCTAAAGAAGATACAGGCTCGCCAGAGGCTCAAATTGCTCTATTCTCTTACCGAATAAATCACCTCACAGAGCATCTCAAAATCAATAAAAAAGATTTCTCTACTCGTTTAGGGCTCTTAAAATTGGTTGGTAAGCGTCGCCGTTTACTAAACTACCTCCAAAAAACAGATATCGAGCGCTATCGTGCCGTACTGGTTGATTTGAATATCAGAAAATAATCTCATAGTATCCCTCCAAATTAAGAATGAACTAGATTCATTCTTAATTTTTTTGTGGGTGCATCAAAACAAAACACATAAAAACAAAACCGTATGCTGCAAAATGTTCATACCAAAACAATTCAACTTGCCGATAATCGTGAAATAACGATAGAAACTGGCAAACTTGCCCGCCAAGCTGATGGTGCCGTAGTCGTAAGAATGGGAGATACAATGCTCCTCGCTACAGTAGTTTCTGCCCAAGAAGCAAAGCCAGGTACTGATTTCTTACCTCTCTCGGTAGATTACCAAGAAAAATTCGCCTCTAATGGAAAAATCCCAGGAGGTTTCCTCAAAAGAGAAGGAAGACTCTCTGACCACGAAATTCTCATCTCAAGGCTTGTAGATAGAGCTTTGCGACCTTTGTTCCCTGGAGATTACCACGCAGATACACAGATTAATATCCAGCTTATCTCATCTGACGGGCTTACCCCCCCAGACTCACTTGCCGCACTTGCTGCCTCGGCTGCCATTGCCGTATCTGATATTCCTATAGAAGCGTACATCTCCGAGGTAAGAGTAGGCCGCATAGATGGCAAGATGATTATTAACCCTACTTACCAACAGTTAGAAAAATCTGACCTTGATATGATTATTGCCGCCACCCTAGATAACATCTTGATGGTAGAAGGAGAGATGAAAGAAATCTCTGAGCAAGATATGATCGAGGCCATCAAGTTTGCACACGAAGCCATCAAAGACCAGTGTAGAGTCCAAGCCGAACTTGCCGAAGCAGTAGGCATCAAAGAAAAACGCACTTACTCTCACGAAGTACACGATGAAGCTCTAGAAAAAAGAATCTTCGAAGATTTATACCAAGCTACTTATGATTTTGTAAAAATCGGAAATGACAACAAAAACGAACGTGCCGAAGGATTCAAAAAAATAAGAAACGAATATCTCGCCAAACTCGCCGAAGAAGCAGCAGAAGGGACAGAAATAGATGAAGACCTCGCAAAAACATACTTTGCCAAACTCAAAAAGAAAGCAAGCCGTGATGTAACACTCAGAGAAAAGAAAAGAGTGGATAACCGAAAATACGACGAAATCCGCTCTATCTGGTGCGAAGTAGATTACCTACCCTCAGCACATGGCTCGGCAGTCTTTACAAGAGGCGAAACACAATCTCTCACTACCTGTACACTAGGTACTAAAATGGATGAGATGATGATAGACGGTGCTGTATTGAGCGGCTACAATAAATTTATCTTGCACTACAACTTCCCCGCATTCTCCACAGGAGAAGTAAAACCCAACAGAGGCCCAGGAAGAAGAGAAGTAGGACACGGAAACCTTGCCTACCGTGCCATTAAAAATATGCTCCCACAAGGAGAAGACAATCCCTACACCATACGAATCGTGTCTGATATCTTAGAATCTAATGGTTCTTCTTCTATGGCAACAGTATGTGCAGGTATCTTAGCACTTATGGATGCAGGTATTCAAATCAAAGCGCCCGTAGCTGGCATCGCCATGGGCTTAATCTCTGACAGTGAAACAGGTGACTATGCCGTCTTATCTGACATATTAGGAGATGAAGACCACCTAGGCGATATGGACTTCAAGGTAACAGGCACTAAAAACGGAATTACGGCTTGCCAAATGGACATCAAAGTAGATGGCCTGTCTTATGAAATTCTATCAGAAGCCCTAGAGCAAGCCCGCAAAGGACGATTGCATATTTTAGGGAAAATGCTAGAAGTTATCTCTGAGCCAAATGCTGACCTTAAGCCACACGCACCTCGCTCACAGACCCTTGTCATCCCCACAGATATGATTGGTGCAGTGATAGGGCCTGGAGGTAAAATCATACAAGAAATCCAAAAAGAATCTGGTGCAGTTATTTCTATTGATGAGAAAAACAACCAGGGATATGTAAATATATTCGCAACCAATAATGAATCTATGTCCGCAGCCGTCAGACGTGTGCAGGGCATTGTGGCCATCCCTGATGTAGGAGAAACCTATGATGGAGTCGTCAAATCTATCATGCCATTTGGTGCTTTTGTAGAGTTTTTACCAGGTAAGCAAGGCTTACTCCATATCTCCGAAATCAAATGGGAGCGCATAGAAAAAATGGATGGAGTGCTAGATGTAGGTGAAGAAATCAAGGTAAAACTCCTTGATGTAGATAAAAAAACGGGCAAGTATCGCCTATCTCGCAAAGCATTGATACCAAAATCGTAGCACGATTTTAGTACCACAGAGGTTAGTACGTTTGTACAAAACGCAACGTGTAACTAATTAAAACGTGTAATAAATTAATTAGATAAAATACACAACAAACCTAGGTTATAATGATGAGACAGCTAAAAATTAGCAAACAAATCACCAACCGTGAAAGCCAGTCTCTTGATAAATATCTTCAAGAGATTGGTAAAGTAGAGTTATTAACTGCTGACGAAGAGGTAGAACTGGCAAAGAGAATCAGAGAAGGAGATGCTATCGCCCTCGAGAAACTTACCAAAGCCAACCTCCGGTTTGTAGTTTCTGTAGCCAAACAGTACCAAAACCAAGGGCTTACACTCGGTGATTTAATCAATGAAGGCAATCTTGGTCTTATCAAAGCCGCAAAACGTTTTGATGAGACAAGAGGCTTTAAATTTATCTCTTATGCTGTATGGTGGATTAGGCAATCAATCTTACAATCACTTGCCGAGCAGTCCAGAATCGTAAGATTACCCCTCAACAGGGTGGGGGCTATGAACAAGATTTCTAAAACATTTTCTAGCCTTGAGCAGCTCTATGAGCGTGAACCCTCTGCCGAAGAAATGTCAGAAGTGATGGAACTGACCGCCGATGAAATTGCTGATACCCTCAAAATATCAGGAAGGCATATCTCTGTAGATGCACCCTTTGCACAAGGAGAAGAAAATAGCCTGCTAGATGTATTGACCAATGACAGCCTAAACACCCCTGACTCTGAGCTTATCAATGACTCCCTCCGAAAAGAAGTACAACGCTCCCTCTCTACTCTCTCTGAGCGTGAAGCAGATGTAGTAAGTTATTTCTTTGGGCTCAATGGTGGGCAAGTACACAGCTTAGAAGAAATAGGAGAGAAATTTAACCTCACAAGAGAGCGTGTCAGACAAATCAAAGAAAAAGCCATCAAAAGGCTGAGACAGCATGTGCACAGCAAAGCACTGAAACCTTATTTAGGATAAAAGCATTATAGTAGTATCCAAATCAACAAAAGCCTAAGACTCACCTCTTGGGCTTATTTGTTCGTTTTTTCAAAGTTATTAATACCAAGAATATGAATAATGAAAAAGTAAAATGCCTTATCATCGGCTCTGGACCCGCAGGATATACCGCAGCTATCTACGCCGCACGTGCAGGCCTCAAACCCGTACTTTATCAAGGAATGGAGCCAGGTGGGCAGCTAATGCTTACCACAGAGGTAGAAAATTTCCCTGGATACCCCCAAGGAATCATGGGGCCGGAAATGATGCAAGACCTTATGGAGCAAGCCGCTAGGTTTGAAACTGACATACGCTCAGGCTTTGCTACCTCAGTAGATTTTTCGGGAGATGTCCATAAAGTAACCGTTGATGAAAAACATACAATAGAGGCAGAATCTGTCATCATCTCCACAGGTGCATCTGCCAAATGGCTCGGACTAGATTCTGAAAAAAGACTTCGTGATGCAGGTGGTGGAGTTTCCTCTTGTGCCGTCTGTGATGGTTTTTTTCACAAAGGAAAAGACGTAATCGTGGTAGGTGCAGGAGATACCGCCGCCGAAGATGCTTCTTACCTTGCCAATATCTGCAACAAGGTATATATACTCGTGCGCAGAGACGAAATGCGTGCCTCTAAGATTATGCAAGCACGCATCAAAAGCAAAAAAAATATCGAAATCCTCTGGAATACAGTAACAGAAGAGGTCATAGGTGACCAAGTCGTAGAAGCCGCCCGCATCAAAAATAAAGAAACAGGTGAGGTCAGAGAGATTCCCATCAGTGGATTTTTTGTAGCTATCGGGCATCACCCCAATACAGGAATCTTCAAAGAATACATTGACATGGATGCACAAGGATACATTCAAACCATCAAAGGGTCTAGCCGCACCAATGTAGAAGGTGTCTTTGCTTGTGGAGATGTGCAAGACAGCACCTACAGACAAGCCGTAACGGCAGCAGGCTCGGGCTGCATGGCAGCTCTAGATGCCGAAAGATACCTTGCTGAAAAAGAAGCAATGGCAGTAGAAAACTAATACATTCAAGAAGGCTTCACTTTTTCACATCATCTGTAAACGAGTGAAGCTTTTTTTATAAAAAATTGATAATCAGATATTTATCCTGAATAATCACTAAAAACTAATTATTAAGGATTCTCCTTGATAAAAGACACAATTGCCTCTGCCCACTCCTCCCCCTTGTCTTCTTGCAAAAAATGACCTCCCTGCTGTATCGTAATGTGTTTTTGACCTTTTGCACCTGGCACAACCTTCTGAAAGAAGGCATCCCCCCCTTTTGTAATGGGGTCTGAATCTCCAAAGGCAGTCAAAAAAGGTTTTTCCCATCTTTGCAATACCTCCCAAGCTTTGAGGTTAGCAGGCACGGCAGGGTCATCAGGGCTAGTAGGCACCAATGAAGGAAAAATACGTGCCGCTACTTTGTAGCTATCATCAGGAAAAGGTGCATCATAAGCAGCAATGGTCTCAGGGCTTAACTTACTGACACAGCCTCCACCGACTATCTTGCCAATATTGAAAGTAGGAGAGGTCTTGGCGTAGGTCTGCCACTGTAAAAATGCCTCAGAAGGCGTGCCTTTGCCATTGGGCAAAAATGTGTTGGCCGCAGTGATGCGTCTAAACCTACTTTCATTTTCAGCAGCAAGACGCAAGCCAATCAGACCTCCCCAATCTTGGCAAACCAAGGTGATGTTTCGCAAGTCAAGATTTTTAATGAAGCCTTTCATCCAATCCACATAATGTTGATAACTATAAGCACTGGCATCAGTGAGCTTATCAGATTTGCCAAAACCTATCAAATCAGGAGCTATCACTCTGTAGCCCGCCCGAGCTACTACGGGAATCATCTTGCGGTAAAGATAAGACCAAGAAGGCTCTCCATGGAGCATTAGCACGGTCTCATGTGGGTTTTTGCCCTCATCTACATAATGCATTCTTAGCCCAGAAACCTCTGTATAGTGAGGGGCAAAAGGGTAATCAGGAAGGTTTTCAAATGCCTCATCGGGTGTTCTTAAGATTTTCATATATAAAATGTTAGTATATAATTTTTTTGTGAAAATAAAGAATAATAAGGTGAATTTCTAAAAAAAGACTAGATATACATTGCTTTATTTTGTAATATTGTCCTTAAAATAGCACATATATGAAAAAAACAATCCAACTATTCGTACTACTTCTTCTATGTTTTTCTTGCATAGAAATGAGCTTTGCACAAAAAGCACTGCTACAGTCAGGGCCTATGCTAGGCTATTCAGAGATGAAAGAAGTGGCTTTGTGGGTACAAACCAATGCACCAGCCTCCGTAAAATTTGCTTATTACGAACTAGGTAAACCACAAGAAAAAAAATTTACGGAAAATATCCAGACAAAAAAAGACAATCTATACATCGCTCAGGTGAAAATAAACACAGAACCTAGCCAAGTATATCAATATGAATTATACATCAATGAGCAAAAAATAAACTTTGACTACCCCCTACAGTTTAGAAGCCAAACCCTCTGGCAGTGGCGTACAGACCCACCCGAGTTTGAGTTTGCGATAGGAAGCTGTAACTACGTCAATGAAGAAATCTACGACCGACAAGGCAAGGCTTACGGAGGAGATTACCATATTTTCAAAACTATTTACGAGCAAAAACCTGAGTTTATGCTCTGGATGGGCGACAATACTTACCTGAGAGAAGCCGACTGGAACACAGCCTCGGGGATCTACAGCCGCTACACACACACACGCTCACTGCCCGAAATGCAGGCACTGCTGGCATCTGCACATCAGTATGCTATCTGGGATGACCACGACTTTGGCCCTAATGACTCTGATCGTAGTTTTCACCTAAAAGACAGCACCCTTAAGGCTTTCAAACTCTTCTGGCCAAGCTCCAACTATATCACCGAAAAAGGCATTGCCCATACTTTTTCTTGGAATGACTGTCAGTTTTTTATGCTAGACAATCGTTATTTTAGAAGCCCACAAAATAGAAAGACAGGAAGCAGAGAATACCTTGGTGCTGCCCAGCTTGAATGGCTTATAGATGCACTTACTGCCAGCCAAGCCCCTTTTAAATTCGTGGTCGTGGGGGGGCAAGTCCTTAACTCTAACCAAAGCCCATGGCTAGAAACCTACCAACAATATACCGAAGAGAAAAATAAACTTTTAGAAGAAATTGCCCAAAATAATATCTCAGGTGTCATATTCTTAGACGGAGACCGACACCACACTGAGCTTTCTAAAATGGAAAGAGAAGGTACTTATCCACTTTATGACATCACTATCTCGCCCCTCACGGCAGGCTCAGTGGGTGATAGGTCTTTGAATGAAGATAACCAATACCGTGTGAAAGGAACTTATTTCGGAGAGCGTAATTTTGCCCTCATGCGCATCACAGGCACTCGCAAAGAGCGTGTGCTGACTGTCAGGGTTATCAGCCATGAAGGCAAAGAAATATGGAAACAAGAAATCAAAGCAAGCGATTTACAAAAAAAATAACCCGCAAACCATTTAACTTATCAAGTCATCATTGGGTTATGAGGGTGTTAGTTGACAGCGTTATTATTGGTATAAAAGTACAGTGCATATAGTATTATTAAAATAAAAGATAAATGAGTCTATTAGATACCCAATTTGCAGAAGAAGGAATTATTTTGACCAAGGCAGAAGACCTCATGAACTGGGCTAGGCTGTCCTCTTTATGGCCTATGGGTTTTGGGCTTGCTTGCTGTGCCATAGAGATGATGTCCACTTTTGCCTCTGGCTATGATTTGGATAGATTTGGGGTCTTTCCACGCCCTTCTCCTAGGCAGTCTGATGTAATGATAGTGGCAGGCACAGTTACTTTTAAAATGGCAGACCGTGTACGCCGTTTGTATGAGCAAATGGCAGAGCCAAGGTATGTCATCTCTATGGGCTCTTGCTCTAACTGCGGAGGCCCTTACTGGGAGCACGGCTACCATGTAGTCAAAGGAGTGGACAGGATTATCCCTGTAGATATCTATGTGCCCGGCTGCCCACCCCGCCCTGAAGCATTGATAGGTGGATTCCTAAAATTACAAGAAAAAATAAGGCAAGAGACCCTTGTAGCACCCAAAGCCATTGAAAGACTCCTTGGGGCGAAGCCAAAAAATCACTAAATTTTGAACAAAAATATGGATAAAACAAAAAAAATAACTACATTGGTTTTCTAAATGGGAATAAATATGCAATCAATCCGAGTCATAGAAAACAAAAAAAACCCTTCCCTTAATTTCGATTATGGAAAAGGACGGATAGAAATCACAGGCTATCGCTCTATGCCTGATGTCTCAAGCAAATTTTACCGCCCGATGATTGATTGGGTAAAAGAATATATCAAAAACCCATGTACAGAAAGTACTGTCATCATTTTTAGGCTTGAGTACTTTAACACTGGCTCTGGCAAGTGCTTCGTAGAAATGTTCAAAACCTTAGACCAACTCGCTGGAAAAGGACACCCTGTGTACCTCCAATGGTACTATGAAGAAGATGATGAAGACATGCAACAATGTGCAGATGATTGGGAAGTTTTGTTTAAAAACATTCAGATTGAAAAAATTTCTTACCCTAGTACTTGACGTATTTTCCCCGAAAAAAAAATCTCATTTGTTACTGAAGCTATTTTTATTAGATTTGTACTTTGGAAAAAAAGGTTCTTTTGGGGCTACAAGCACTAAGATGACCTAGTTTATCATCAAAAGTAGTCAGTATGCTCTTATTAGAAGTTATATTCAGCGGAGTGTTGGCTGGTTTGCTGCTTGCATTTGCCGCACTCGGTCCCTCTTTCTTTACACTCATCAAAATCGGAATACATCAAAACTTTCAAAAAGGGGCTTTATTTGCCTCTGGCATCCTTGCCAGTGACTTTGTGATTGTGCTGCTGGTGTATTTTGGGCTTTCACACATTTACGAAAACCACTTGTTCAAAGAAGTATTCAGCTTGGTGGGAGGTGTTCTGGTATTTATGTTTGGCCTAAAATCTCTCAAAGAACATAAAAAAGCTGCCTTGCATCAGCTTTCTGATGATATTCCAGACCTTCAATACGTGGTAGAGGGGTTTTTTCTGAATATACTCAATCCTTTTACTTTTGGACTTTGGATATTCGTGGTAGCTACTGTAAATCAACTTCGTGATTATCAGCCTGCTGAGATGTTTGTGTTTTATGCCACTATCTTGGCCACAGTCTTTACCACGGATTTGCTCAAGACCTATTTTGCCAATCAGACAGGCAAAGGATTGAGCAATGATTTTCTTAATAGAATCAATAATTTTATTGGGGTTATTTTGATTTTACTTAGTTTTCGTTTGCTTTATTTCTTTTTTACACTCATCACTGAGACCAGCTCTTGACAGCTCTGTCCAGCCCTGCTTTCTTGCTACACTTAGTTTCTATTACTGCCAATAAGCGGATAAGACATATTTTTACTGTATCTTAGCTTCTTAAAGGGATATCAATTTTATGCTAAAGCTACGTTCTTACTTCATTCATTTGCTCTTGTTTGTGATTACACTACTGACTACTACCTTGTCTGGGATGGAGTGGATGAGTGGTGATTTGCTGCTCTTGGGTGAGAAGGGTTTTCACTTTGCGGAGTGGTTTACTTGGGATAAATTCTCAAAAGGCTTTTATTTCTCTGTCCCTTTCCTATTGTTTTTGACTTGCCATGAGTTTGGGCATTATTTTATGGCATATTGGCACCGTGTCAGGGTAAGTTTGCCTTATTATATTCCGCTTTGGCTAGGGTTTACTTTTACGATAGGCACGATGGGAGCATTTATTCAGATAAAACAACAGCTCAAAAGTCGTACACAATACTTTGACATAGGCATAGCAGGTCCTTTGGCGGGTTTTGTGGTGGCTTTACTGGTTCTTTGGTATGGCTTCACACATTTGCCCTCACCTGAGTATGTCTTTGAAGTAAACCCCGAATACAAAACACTCTACCCCGAAGAATACAAAAAATACGGGCTTGACTATGCCAAATATGCCTATAACTACCCTGATACTAAAGAAAACAGAGAGAAGGGAGTCGTAGGAAAGCCACAAGAGGGAATGATAGGTTTGGGCGGAAATTTATTGTTTTGGGGCTTTGAAAAGTGGGTAGTGCCAGCAGAAGATAGGCATAAAATCCCGCACCCTTATGAAATGTTTCACTATCCTTTTTTATTTGCAGGCTTTTTGGCTTTGCTATTCACAGCCCTGAACCTCATGCCTATAGGGCAGCTAGATGGAGGGCATATCTTGTACGGCTTGGTAGGGGCAAAATGGCACTCGAGGATAGCCCCTGTATTGTTCACGGTTTTTGTATTTTATGCGGGTCTGGGTGCTATTCACCCTTATGAATCTCTGGAGACATTGCTTACTTGGATACCTGTACAGATTTTTTTGTATTACTTCATTTTTTCACGCATCTCCCAAGAGTCTAATGATGTGCTTTTACTTGCCTTGGCTGTGTTTGCAGGGCAGTTTTTATGCAGTTTCTTTTATCCCACAGTGCAGGGCTACAGCGGTTGGATGGCTTTTGCATTTTTATTAGGGCGGTTTTTGGGGGTGTATCACCCTCCTGCCACGCAAGATGAACCTTTGAGCCTTGGGCGTAAAATACTGGGCTGGTTTGCTTTGTTGGTATTCGTGCTATGTGCCAGCCCTGAGCCCATCGTAGTAGGGTAAATCTCCATCTCCACAACTTGCATTAAAAAATACTGTAGTCTAGTCCTAAGTGATGGTTCATTCTACTGAATCACAAATAAAATATTGGCAATACAGCTATTTTATAAATATTATTTTGTGGTCATTTCATGAATCCATCTAACAATTCTTGCCTCGCTATGGTTGTTATTTTATAATTCATGCCTGTATCATTTTAAACAATAAGAACTATGTATCAAAAAACAGACGCAATCGTTGGAGTGTTTAACTCACATATTGACTTGGTAGAAGCACTCAAAGAGCTCAAACGCCATGATTTCCCTATGGGGCATGTAGGTGTGGTGGGCAAAGGTGAAGCTATAGAAGACATAGATTCAATACATACTTGGAAAGAAACCGTAGATAAAGGAGCATTTATTGGGAGTTCGGTAGGGCTATTGGCTGGCATCAGCATGGCGACCATCCCTGGCTTGGGTTTGATTTATCTGGGAGGAGCTTTTTTAGCCCCTGTTCTCGGAGGACTCTCAGGAGCTACAGTAGGTGCTCTAGGGGGCACTTTGCTAGGCACACTCTTTGGTGCTCAATACGGCACTGAGGGCAAAATAGAAGGCCACGAAGACCACTACGAAGATTCTAAAAAATACAAAAAATACATTGAAGACGGTAAGTTTTTGCTGCTTATCCATGGCCCTAAGCCAGAAGTAGAAAAAGCACATAAAATATTAGATGAGCACCCTCAAGATGTTATTTTACACAATCACATCGCCATTATGTAAGTCTATTCAAAGTGCCTGATTCAGAGGAGTCAGGCACTTATTTTTTTGCTCCTAATTTCTAAAAGGAAGCCCCAATCTTTGGCGAGTCTCTTGAATACTGGAGATTTCTGCTCCGAGCATGTGGGCTAGAGCTACTCCAGCTTCTACACAGTCCCCATTAGATTTTGCCATTTCGCCATTGGGTAAATAAAAATTATCTTCTAGCCCTACTCTAAAGCTTCCACCCATCGTTACGGCTACGGCAGCGAGTTGCCACTGTTTGCGGCTGATGCCTATCACTTGCCAATGCTTGCCCTGAGGGATTTGCTGGACTTGATGGATGAGATTCTCTGTAGTGGCAGGTATCCCGCCCAAAACCCCCATCACAAGGCTATACACGGCATTATCAGGTACTAAGCCCATATCTATCAGAGGCTCAGCATTGCGGATATGCCCTGTATCGAAGCACTCCATCTCGGGAGTAGTGCCAGCTTCACTCATCTTTTCCACAAAAAATTGCATATCATCAAAGGGATTGGCAAAAACTGCATTGAAATAAAATTTTTTGGCGGAGGAGGAGTAAATCGCATAATTCATACTTCCCATATTGAAGGCTGCCATGTCGGGCTTCAGAGTTGTGATGTGTTTGATGCGTTCTTCTTTGGCGATGCCCACACCTCCCGTGGAGTAATTGATGATGATGTCAGGGCAATGCCTACGGACTTCGGCGTGGATTTGCTCAAATACTTCTAGCCTCCAGCTCGGTGTGCCGTCATTCTCACGTGCGTGGATGTGTACGATGCTCGCCCCTGCGTCTTGGGCACGCTTGGCTTCTTCGCCTAGCTCTTCGGGTGTGTAGGGGATGTGGGGACACTGCTGCCGAGTAGTGGCCGCTCCTGTGAGTGCACAAGAGATGATTACTTTATTATTTTTTGACATATTTTAATCCATTTTGTTTGATAAATATTTTTTAGTCATTGATTATAGCTTCTATTTTTAGAAGTAAAAAACCTGCTTCTACGCTCTGCCCTGCGGTTACATAGACTTCTGCCACAGTTCCATCTTGGTGGGCAGAGAGGGTGTTTTCCATTTTCATAGAAGAAAGCACGAGGAGGCTATCTCCCGCCTTTACTTTTTGCCCTGCTGCTACCAGTACTTTGATGACTTGTGAGGGCATGGGTGCTTCAAAACCGCCTGCTACTTTTTCTATTTCTTTTTCGGGAAATCGCTCTTTGAGCTGGAGGGTGATGCTGCCAAATTGTTCGTTTTGAAGATAATAATGATTTTTATGTTGGGCAAAGTGATAGATACAATACTGCCCATTGATTTCAAAAGAAAGGCTGTGCTTGCTCACTTCTAAAAGCTGCACCTGCCAAATCTGTGAAGCCATATCAAACTCAAATCGTTGGTTTTTGAGGTATTTATACTGTACCAAGATTTCTTCTTCTCCCCAAAAATAACTCTCTTGCTGAGGCTGATAAAAGCTATTTCGCCAGCCAGAGGGGATATTTCTGAGCAATGTCCTTTGTTGCTCACGTGTATGCCACTGTGAGAGGCAGCAAGCGATGGCAGCAAGCGTTTTATTTTCCTGAGCAAGACTGCTTTGCCCAAAATCAAATACACTTTTCAGGAAATGTGTGTCATACTTTCCTTCTCTAAATAGCTGATTTTCAAATAGTTTACTCAGAAAATTTTGATTGGTCGTCAATCCTAGACAAAGCAAATTACGCAGCACATAATGCATCTTGCGGTGGGCTTCGGCTCGGGTCTCTGCCCACACGATGAGCTTCGCAATCATAGGGTCATAATAAATAGAAATCTCTGAGCCACTTTCTACGGCAGTTTCTACCCTGAGTCCTTCTACTTTGGGCACTTGCCAATGCAAAATTTTGCCTGTGGCGGGCATAAAGTCATTTTGAGCATCTTCGGCATAGAGGCGGCACTCCACGGCATAGCCTTTTGCTTGTATTTCTGGCTGAGAAAAGGGCAGCGGCTGCCCTTCGGCTATTTTTATTTGTAGGGCTACCAAGTCTAGGCCTGTGATTTCTTCGGTAACGGGGTGCTCTACTTGCAGGCGAGTATTGACCTCCAAAAAATAAAAATCTTGAGTCTGGTCATCCAGCATAAACTCTACAGTGCCAGCATTGTCATAGTGGAGTGCTTTGGCGGCTTTGAGGGCAGCTTCGCCCATTTTGGTTCTGAGTTCTTCACTCAATGCAGGTGAAGGACTTTCTTCTATGATTTTTTGGTAGCGTCTCTGGATACTGCACTCTCTCTCTAAGATATGGACTGCATTGCCGTGCTTGTCTCCAAAAATCTGAAACTCTATGTGTCTGCCCAAAGCGATGTATTTCTCGATAATCAGCTCACTGTCTCCGAAGGCATTTTGAGCCTCACTTTGAGCAGCTTCTATAGCCTTCTCGAGTTCGCTTTCTTGGCTTACGATTCTCATTCCTTTGCCTCCGCCTCCCGCAGCAGCTTTGAGCAAAATAGGGAAATCCATTTTTTTGGCTTCGCTGAGGAGGGTTTCTTTGCTTTGGTCTTTGCCCTGATAGCCAGGTATGACAGGAACTTGGTGCTGCTGCATCAGAGATTTTGCACTGGATTTAGAACCCATGGCGGCGATAATCTCAGGGCTAGGGCCGATGAATACAATGCCTGCCTCTGCACATTTTTGGGCAAAAGCAGCATTCTCAGACAGAAAACCATAGCCAGGATGCAGGGCATCTATCTGGTGTTTTTGGCAAATCTCTATGAGTTTGTCTTGGTGAAGGTAAGATTCACTCGGATTGCTTTCTCCGATAAACAAGGCGGTGTCGGCTTCTTTCACAAAAAGGGCTGCCCTGTCTGCCTCCGAAAAAACGGCGATGCTGCGAATGCCCATTTTCCTACAGGTACGAATGATGCGTGAGGCGATTTCTCCACGATTGGCAATCAGAATGGACGTAATGGGAGATATTTTTTTGTTTTTATTCATAAGAAAGTGCTTGTTTGGAGGCCAAGGTTTGATAGTTTGGAAAAATTACATCCTGAATATGCCATAGCCTTCCGAGCCTTTGATTTCTTGGCTATACAGTACTGCAAGTGCAAAACCTAGGTGATTTCTGGTATCACGAGGGTCTATGATGCCATCATCCCACATCTCAGAGGTGGCATGCCAAGCAGTAGATTTGGATTCGGCTTCTTTGATGAGCATTTGTTTCATCATTTGTATCTGGGCCTCATTGATTTCTTGCCCTAAAGATTGGGCAGATTGCCGCTGCACGATTTCCATCACGCCCGCAAGCTGCTCGCTTCCCATCACACCGATTTTATGATTGGGGTAGGTAAACAGAAAATTTGGCTGGTAAGAAAGTCCGTTCATGCCGTAATTTCCTGCTCCATAAGATGCCCCAATCATGAGCGTGATAGATGGTACTTTGCTATTGGAGACTGCATTGATGAGTTTTGCTCCATTTTTGATGATTCCGCCTTCTTCGTAGCTTTTCCCCACCATAAAACCCGTCACATTTTGCAAAAAAATCAGCGGAATGTTGTTTTTATTGCTGAGCTGTATAAACTGTGTGCCTTTGTTGGCATCTTCCGAAAAAATCACCCCATTATTTGCCAAAATCCCCACAGGATAGCCGTGAATCTTTGCCCAGCCCGTAACGAGTGTCTTGCCATATTCAGGCTTAAACTCACTAAATTGAGAGCCATCTACCACACGAGCCATCACTTCACGGACGTCAAAAGGCACTTTTACATCGGCAGAGACGATTCCTAAGATTTCTTCGGCATCATAAAGTGGCTCTTCCACAGGCTCTTCGGGTATGGGCTGTGGCTTGGGCGTGGAGATAGTTTCCATAATCTCGCGTGCCAATCGGATGCCGTCTAGCTCATCTTCTGCCAGATAATCAGAGACTCCTGAGATGCGGCTGTGCATTTCTGCCCCTCCGAGGCTTTCGTCATCTACTTCTTCATTGGTTGCCATCTTCACGAGGGGAGGGCCTGCTAAGAATACTTTAGCTTTTTGCTTTTGGAAAATGGCATAATCTGACATCCCTGGTACATAAGCCCCGCCTGCTGTGGCATTGCCAAAAACCACAGAAATGGTCGGAATGCCAAGTGCGGAGCGGCGTGTAATCTCTCTAAATCCTGCGCCACCATAGTTAAATATTTTGGCTTGGTCGGGCAGGTTTGCCCCTCCACTTTCCACAAGATTGATAGAAGGCAGTTTGTTTTCTAAAGTAATTTCATTGATTCTGAATGTCTTGAAAGCCGTGTGATAGTCCACAGAGCCGCCTTTGCGAGTGCCTACATTGGAGTTAATCATACACAATTTGCCCGCTACCAGCCCGATGCCGCTCACACTCGTACCGCCTGCCCCGAAGCCATCTTTACGGCCCATCCCTACGAGGGGCAGCAGCTCTAAAAAGGGGCTGTCTTGGTCTAGGAGAAGCTCTATCCGCTCACGGGCGAGGAGTTTTCCTCTTTTTCTTGCCCTCTCTATTTGTTTTTCACTGCCTTCAAACCTGCTTTCCTCGAGGTGAAGGTGTAGCTTCTCGAGGAGCTGAAGCATTTGGGCGTAATTGGCCTTGTATGCCTCACTTTGTGGATTGATGTAGGTTTTGAGTGCTCTCATGGGCTACTTTATTTGTATTTTTTGAATATCTAAGTAAATCTTCAAAACTGGATTAAATCTTCTATCTCAAAGGGGGCGCCGAGTGTATTGTAATACTCTTGCCCAAAAAACTTAATGAAAGATTGCGTGCCTTTTTCGGTGAAGTGGGGCAGTAAAATACTCCATATTTTTTTAATCATCTCCTCAAAATCGTGTGCTTCTGCCCCTCTTGCAAATTCCTGATTAAGCCAATAAAAACTGAGCATCCAAGTGATAAAAGCAAGATTATGGTACAAACCTTTGAATGGCTCTGCCTTCATATTGCCAAGCCTCATAGCAAAAGCAATGGTGGCTTTGTAATCTGTGATGGCTTGCTGGGTCATTTCTCTAAATTTGTTTTTGACCAAAGAGTGCTGCAACACGTGCCTATCCAAAAATAAAAAAGAATACTCTTTTTGGGTTTGATACAAGATTTTGGTGCTGTTGTATAGATTCTCAAAAGAGGGCAAAGCCCTGATTTTGCTCCGTTCGGCTTCCATTTTTGCCCATACACGCTCCACAATGGTTTCTAAGAGTGCCTCCTTGTCTTTGAAATGATAGGTAAGATTGCCTCTTGTCATAGAGAGTTGGTTTGCCAACTCTTGCATAGAAACAGCCCCGAAGCCCCATTCATTGAATAATCTGACGGATTTGATGATGATTTTATTTTTGGCAGATAGACTCATGAGAGAGATTAGGCGTTTTTAAATCTAGGTTTTTAGTTGTTTTAGACTAGAAATATTTTACAATGATAGTATTTTTTTGAGTGATTCAAAAAATAATTATGATTTTTTATAGATTTTTTTGGTCTGATATGTATCTGACATTAACGTTACATTAACCCATGTCTATTAACTTCCCTATTTCTTTTGGCGTTGAAATCTTATACGCAAAGACATAAAATCTCCCCCTCTGGTCGCAGCGTCTTGACCCGCAACAGCAAACTGTTCTTAGCATCTCGCTAAGAACAAACTTTCACGAATCATTTAAACTAAAATATAAAATAAAATTCTGAAATAAACGCAAATCAATACCCAAAACCACGACTTCATGATGCAAAGACCTTTGGTCAGAGCGAGACGCATCTGACCAGTTTGCAGTTGTGGGTCAAGACGCTCTGACCAGAATGAGGATTTAATGATGAATGATACCATGGCTTATGCAGAGGATTGAATAAAGAAAGAGGTAGCAATATTCATTCGCTACCTCTTTGTGTTCATAAGAGCTTCGTAGTATCAGAGTAGGTATAAGATGTGATTCTCCTTAGTGTTGTAGATTTATACAAACACCACATCACTCAATCACTCTCTGTTTTTCCCAAAAAACAGACAAATCCGAAGATTTGCATCATAGCAAGTGCGTAGTTTTCCGCTGCACTCAAACTACGCAAAACACTCTACGCAGAACTGGGTGGATACACTAATAACTCATCAGCATAAATATTAATTTGTAGATCTCTAGCCTCATGCAATATAACATTATCGTCACTAATAAAAAACGACAAACCGTCATCAAATTCATTATTGATTTTACTTACTATAATCTTAACGAATGAGTTTTTAGGTAAAATAATTTCATCCCAAAATGGTTCTACAATTAATAGTAAGTCTTTTTCCTTATTGTTATGAAACTTAATAGTTTGTATATTCATATCTTAATCCCATATTTTTAAAAGTTTTATCATAATTCCCTTTCTACCTTCAGCTGTTCTATTCGCATTTACAGATTGTCCTGTTTTTTTTAATTGTTGTTGTTTACTTAACTCAATTGCATTATTGTATGCACCTAGCCAATTTTTCACATCTTCTCTTGTAGCACCAGCAGCCTTAAGTCTTTCAACATCATCTGCCCCTACTGGTCTTAGATACTATCTTAAACTCCAAATATTTTGATATAATTTTTCCAAGAATTTTGTTTTAGAAATAGATTCGTTTTATCTTTGATTTAAGGAAAAAGGGAAGTAGCCTACTGGCTTACTATCTCGGGTAGGGGAAGTTTATCTTCCTCTACTAAAATATGTTTTTTGTGTTTTTTCTCATCAAAATCTTCTTCTTTCTTCCAGAGAGTGTACATCAAACAAAGTAGCTTTCTTTGCACAGCTACATATCCCTTCATTTTTTCTTTGGTTCTTTCAAATACTCTTAGAT